>NZ_QUEY01000004.1:0-282114 GCF_003478275.1 Roseburia sp. AM51-8
ATTTGCCACAAGGAGTGTCCCTATTGGCTATTTGCGCCAAATGGGACACTCCTTGTGGCAAATGGAACGTCCCTGCGGCACACGAAGATATATTACCACATAAAGATAGGAAATACACCCTTTTTATGCCTTTTTTTACGCTCATGTCCTGTATTTTGTACATTTCCCGTATTCCTATATGCATTTAGGATGTACTCCCTATCGCCTACTAAAATAGTATGAAATTAAACTTATATCTGTATGCTGTATTCCATATTTCCATGCACATGATAAACCGTATCGCTTGCCCCAATGACCCGGATTGCCAATTTTTCGGTAGGACAGGTCTCCTCTTTTGTGACAAAGATCTCGATGCCATCCTCTGTCTTTTGCATGGAGAAGTCGATACCGCCTGCTTCATCTTCCAGGCGATACTTTCCATTACCTGCATATAAACACACTTCCAGAGATCTAAATTCCTGATCATTATTCCTGTAATCGGCAAGAAGCGGCACGATACCGCCCTCCTTTACAAAGACCGGTATGCGGTCCAGCGGCACAAAGAGTTCATAGGTATGATTGCCCTCAAAGACCTGACCGGTAAAGAAGTCTGTCCACTTGCCCCCCGGCAGCCAGACACTGACCGGTGCCAATCCCTCTTTATTTTGCCTGGTCACAACCGGAGCCACGATCATTTCCGTGCCAAAGTAATACTGGGTCTTTGCCTCATAGGCTTCCTTGCAGTCATGCAGATAATACATAGGCATGACAATAGGAAGTCCTTCCCGCGCCGTCCTGACATTTGCCGTATAAAGATATGGCAAGAGGCGGTGACGCAACTGCAGGAACTTGGTCACGATCTTTTCTGCCTCTGTCCCATAAAGCCATGGTTCCTTGCTCCATTTATCCCGGGTAGAGTGTAAACGGTTGATCGGAGAAAAGACGCCCAGTTGTACCCAGCGGTATAGAGTTCCGGATTGCCCTTGCTTCCCATATGCCCGCCAATATCATGTGACCACCAACTGTAACCCGTATTTGATGCTGCAAGGGTAAAGTACGGCTGGTAGGCAAGACTCTTCCAACGCACGATGGTATCGCCCGAAAATCCCAGCGGATAACGGTGGGAGCCGCATCCGGCATAGCGCGAAAGGATAAGTGGCGTTCTGCCATCCCGCCCGGCATCTAAGGTATGATAATGGTTGAGCAGCCACAGAGGATCCAGCCCCTGACGATTGGACTTGCGACCCTGCTGCCAGTCGATCCACCAGAAATCTACACCATCTTCTTCGTAAGGATGTAAGACCAGATCAAAATAGGAATCTACAAATGTCCGGTCGGTAAAGTCAAATTCTACCGGCTCCTTGCTTGCCGGATCAATGCCATTCGCCTTTGCCATGGCAGGATATTGCTTTTCAAAATAGCGGATGCCGTCATGGGGATGCAGGTTCATGGTAATAGCAAGCCCCCGCTCTTTTAAGTCGCGAAAGAACTGCTTGTAGTCCGGGAATAAGTCTGTATCAAAGGTATAGCCCGTCCAGCCCCTGCCCCAGAATTTGCTGTGGGTCGTCGCATCCTTTGGCACATTTTTTACCAGATGCCAGTCCATGTCGATGGTGGCAACGGTAAGCGGGATTCCCTTGTCTTTAAACTTATCCATCAGATCAATATATTCCTGCTGCCTATATGCATAGTAGCGTGACCACCAGTTTCCCAGTGCGTATTTGGGCAAAAGCGGTGTAAATCCTGTCAAACCGTAAAACTCGCGCAGACCGCCCAGATAATCCTTGCCAAATGCCAGAATATAGCGGTCGATATCGCCTGATCTTCTGGCAGATAAGGTGCCGTTTTCTTCCAGAAGATAGGATGCGGAATCATCGATCTCCGCTACCCCCTCCAGAGAAAAGATACTGTCCGATAATTTGACCGGTCCCTTATTTTCTCCAAATAAAATACGGTCGCCCAAGCCATTATCCAGGGTTCGGAATGTCCCACCCAGCGGATGTACCTGATGGCTGTCTACCCAGTAGTTCTCCAATTTCACGGACACAAGCAGGGTCTCCTTATCCACATGAAAGACCCGGTCTGCCGTCGTCACTTCGATATCCAGCATATTATCCTTTACCGAAAAAGACGGGCTGCCAAAATCACGATGCATGATCTTCTGCGTTGCCAGATCCGCAAAGGTATCTCCTTCCACACGCTCCAGACGCAAAATATGGTCTGTAATAATACTCAGACGTATCTGTCCGCTCACATAGGTCTTATTTTCTGCAATCGATGCAGCCTCCACATAAAAACGATCCATAGAAAAAACCTCCCGCACTCTAAGTTGTCATAATTATACCACAACTTGTGCGAGAGGTCGCAATTTTCAGATATTTTACATATTCTTTTTTGCCAAAGAAATTCTCCTCCGATCTCTGCGCCTTTTAGTCTGGGAATCCAGGAAAAAGGCAAAAACAGCGATCACTGTATAAGCCACAATACAGATCGGAATCAGATGCTTGGACTCATACTTCTGGGAAAGCCTTCCAAAGATCAATGCAGATGGAAATGCCACGATCTGGGTTACCAGAAGTGCTAAAAGAAGTCCGGTCGAATCCAGCCCCAGTGCTGTTCCATACGCTGTAGCCATATCGATAATGGTATATACGCCATCAATATAGCAGAAGAAATGCAGAATGACCCACATCATACAAAACCCAGGATTTTTCCAGTTTTGTCAGTTTCAGTTTACTCATTTTATACTCCTTTTACCTGCAAAATAATGTATCTGTCACAGGAGATAAAAGCTTCATGCCAGCGCACTCATCTCCCATAACAAATAACATTATAAAAGCACCCCTTAGGGTGCTTCTATCTGCGTTTTGTTAAAAGGTTGTAAACTGTCTGTAAAATCGCGGAAATTGCTGTACGCTCCATGTTGGGAAATCCCATAAGATCCTGCCAACGTATTGGGGTCTGTCAGCATAACAGAGGGTCGCTGCCAAGACCATGGATGAAATATATAAAAGATCGATCTCTAGGGATGGGTACAGGTCTGCGTAAGTATCATGATGCTCATGCAGGGCCTTGACATCAAAGGTAGGTAAGACCATCTTTTGAAATGGGATCTGTTCTAACAGGCATTTGTGCAAAGCACTTTCATACTGCACATGCTCGGCAAGACTGCCTGTAAAATAGCCATTGTGCACATGGGTAAAACTGTCTGCGATGTAATGGGTCAACTTGCCCAGACGGTAAAAATAGATCCCTCCACCCGGCGTCGACCGTTCCAGTTTTTTGATCAGATGATCCATGGTCTGACTGCTGTTCTCATAATTGTGTC
The DNA here is from genome assembly GCF_003478275.1 of Roseburia sp. AM51-8. NCBI lineage: Bacteria > Bacillati > Bacillota > Clostridia > Lachnospirales > Lachnospiraceae > Roseburia > Roseburia sp. AM51-8. Next base: position 3,308 of record NZ_QUEY01000004.1, read on the forward strand.
CGAAAAACTTTTTATTACCTTTCCATCCATGCAGATAGGTGACCTTGTTGACATCCGGTGCAATTGCCCCATATATGTATGCATTTTTTTCCAGCATGGAAAAACCTCGCAGATACTGCCCTGCGATATGTTCTGCCAGATATTTGTGACTCAATGTTTTCATTTACGCTTTGCATCCCTTTCACACTGCGCCCAGTCCCGCGCTCATCTTTTCTCTTTTTACCTTACATATACCATTATCCACGTTCTCTGTAAAAAAGATACCACCTTTTGTGTAAAAGTCATGTTATTTCTGTGAACAGATGCTATTTAAAATAAGATAAAGCCTCATTTAAGAATCCTGCCTGCTCATTCATCTGTCCCGCCATTTCCGCCACACCATTCATCATGGCATTGAGTTCCTCAATATTGGCTGTCATTTCCTCGGTTGCGGCAGCATTGGAAGAACTTACATCCGTAAGTCCATTACTATTGTCCGTGATATTCTGATTCAAGCAAACCATCTGATCTACCAAGCCCTTGATTTCTTCCGCCTTGTCCGCTGTCCGACCAATCTGATCATCTAAACTAGCAAACTCCTGCAAGACGCTGCTGATCTCCTCTTTTTGCACAGCATTATCGGAAACAACTTCCTGAGATGCCCGCATACATGCCTGACACTCCTCTACTAATCTGAAATAATCTCTTTGATATTATTTAATTCACCGCTTGTATTATCAGATAGCACACGAATCTCTTCTGCCACCACTGCAAATCCTCGACCGGCATCTCCTGCACGGGCAGCCTCAATGGATGCATTGAGTGACAAAAGATTGGTCTGTCCGGAAATATCTTCAATTACGCCGATGATATCACTGACTTTTTCCACAACCGCATTGACCTTTTCCACACGCTCTGCAATAACGCCAATGCCTTCTTCCATCTTTTCACTGCTACTTTGCATATGATGCATCTTTTGGTTCATGATAGCACTGCTCTCCAATACAGAATGTGTCTGGGTTTCGATATCCAGAACAGAAGCATCGATCGTCTGTGTCTCATCATGCATACTTCCCAGATCCACATTGATATCGGAAATAGAAGTCGCCATATTGGTAGAACCGATCGCAACATCCTCTACTGCCTTACTGATCTCTCCATTGGCAGCCAGAGTCTGTTCGCTGGTATCATTTAATTTGCTGCTGTGTTGTGCCATAGCATCGCTGGTAGCACGAATCTTTTCTACGATACCGCCCAGTGTACCCGTCATATCTTTTACACTGGTTGCCATCATGCCGATCTCATCATTGGTAATTTTAATACCGGAAAAATCGGCATTCATATTACCATTGGCAACCTCCTCAATAATACCGCTTAAGGTCACAAGTGGCTTTACCAGCCTTCTGCCAAAAATAAGTGCCGCAATGCTGGCCAGAATAATGAGTACGATCAAAATACCAATGGCTGTCCTTGTTGTGGTATTGATTCCGGTAAGTGCATCATCTTCATCCGCACTGACAACAACAATATTGTTATTACCAATAATGGAATATCCGGCATATTTTTCTACTCCATTAAAATCATAGGTCACAACCGCATCTTTTGGATGCTCTCCCTCTGCCAATTGCTGTACCAAACCTTTGACGACTGTATTCTCTACCGGATTGCCTACCTTATCCTCCGTCGGATGATATAACATGGTGCCATTTTCATCGACCACATAGACATAGGAACTCTCCATCCCTTTTACACCGACATCGTCTAAGATAGCGGCATAGCCATCATAATCCAAATCATCTTTGCCACTTTGTTCAATATCCGTTTCAATCAACTTCGCATAAGAATCTACCATATCCAGCATGCTATTTTGCACCGCCGATCTGATGTATTTTCTACTGCTGGACACCAGTACACTCAGACAGATAATGTTAGATAGAATAACCATGATCAGCACAAGTGCATCAATTTTTACCGCGATCGTTCCTCTCTTTTTTGCTTTACTTTCTTTCATCTTTCATTCCTCCATACATCCTTTATATCTTAATGCCCTATGCCTGATCCGGACTATGCCCCGATGCCCCCACGGGATCCATGCCATCCAGCGTTTCCATATCATCATAAGACAATTCAAAATCAAAAATCTGCATATTCTCCGTCATCCGACTCGGTGTGACCGTCTTTGGTAGTACAACAATATCGTGTTGGTGTTCCCAGCGAAGTGCAATCTGTGCTACTGTTTTGTCGTATTTATTTGCCAAGGACAGCAAGGTCGGGTCATCAAAAATGCGTCCTCTGCCCAAAGGACTCCACGCTTCAACAATAATCCCCTGTTTCTGGCAAAAATCCACAGTTTCTCTCTGTAAAAATCCAGGATTGATTTCTATTTGATCCACCATAGGAAGCACTTCCATCTCCAAAATCGTCTCTAAATGCCGCACCAAAAAATTTGACACGCCGATGGCTTTCACTTGTCCGCTCCGATAAATATCGATCATGGCTCGCCAAACCTGCCGATTTGTCTCCTTCCAATCTGGGTCAAAAGCGTCCGATGCCGGCCAATGTACCAAATAGAGATCCAGATAGTCTAATCCCAAATTCTCCATGGTCTTTTCAAAAGATGCCATCACCTTATCATAAGTATTTTCTGTTTTCCAAACTTTACTGGTCACAAACAGATCTTTTCTTGCCAGACCCCCTTCTGCTATCGTGTCCCGGATAGCCTGACCAACCGCAACTTCATTTTCATAAAAAGCCGCTGTATCCACGTGCCGGTATCCACGACAAATTGCCTCTGTTACAGATTCTTTTGCAAGTGTCGGATCCGTGATCTTATAAGTACCAAATCCTAAAACAGGTATCTTTGTTTGATTTAAAAGTGTCATAGTCTGCATAAAAAGAGTCTCCTTTATCTGTATCTAAGCCTCATAATACACATATTGTCCCTTACCTCCCGCCTTGGCAGCGTATAAGGATTTGTCCGCTTTCTTGTAGAGGTCATAATAGCCGCCATCACAGGCGCTGGAAAGACAGATGCCCATACTGACGCTGATGACAAGCCCCTCATACTGGCAGGAAACACTATCAAAGATGCGCTCAACGATATCCTTGATGTCATCCTCCTGCTTGTAAGTCATGAATACGACAAACTCATCCCCGCCGTATCGTGCGGCAATGTCCTGTTCCTCACGGATGCAGCCCTTGAGGCAATCGGATACCTTTTGCAAGACACAGTCTCCGAAATAATGTCCATGGGTATCATTGATCTTTTTGAAAGAATCTATGTCAAAAATGATAAATGCAGCGTCCACGTACTTTTCGTTATCGATCTTGCTCTTGATCAGAAGTTCGCCAGTCACATGATTGTAAAGTCCGGTCAATAGATCCAGTGATGCCTGCTTTTCCAAAGACTCCCGCAGGTAATCCTGCCGATAGCGGTCTGTAACATTGCGCAGGCTGACAATACCGATAATATCTCCCTGGATATTGTCCTTGGTCAGATAGATCGTCTTATTGATCCACATCTCTTCTCCCGTGGAATCCAGGGTGCGGTAATCCTGTCGCAAGAGTGTCTTCCCATCCTGATAAGCCTCCACCATATAAGACGCAGAGGAAAACTTGCGGTATTCCGCCAGCGTATCCTTTGACACTCTGCCCTGCCATCTGGCGCAATATTCATCATAAGCACATGGTGTATGGATGCCTACGGTATTCAATACCCTTACCATGCCATTGGTCTTTTTATCTCTTTGGAAGATCTCATTCTCGATCAGGTTTTTTGAAAAATTGACCTGATATAAGACAACCGATTCAGTCAAGAGAGCATCCCGATACTGTTCCGCAGTCTGTAACATCCGCCTTAATTCCATATTCTTTCGTCGTATGATCTCATCATACTCATAGCGATGGGTCACATCGCGAAAGGTCACCGTGATCTGCCCATGCGCAGGATCCGGCACCAGCATCAGGTTGATCCACCGGTAGCCCTGCTCGATCATAAAACGGAAATCCCTGCTGATCTTGTCTGTCTTTGCCTCTTTTTTCCCTAGCAGAAAAAGAGAATCCTCTGCCAAAACAGATTGTAGATTCTCTTTGTCTTCCGGATGGCAAAGTCCGACCAGACGATCTCTCCAGATGTCACGATCCAAAACGTCATCTGTTCCCCATGCATCCCGTCCGTCATAGATGCAGATGACCTTCTTGTCCGCCAGGTTCAACTGATATATGCCCTCATATTGTTCAGATATCATTGCCAGAACCCTTTTTTCCAGTTCATATCCTTTCCCCATATTGTATTGTCTCCAAATCCTTGCATTTTGCTTTGGAATTATCTATCGCAATATGTATATTATACCATCCTTTATTCGTTTCTCCAACTAATAAGTGTATTTTGTCGTCAAAAAATATACTGGATCTTGTGCTTTTTCCTGCAAAAGATGTATTGGCATCCTATCATCATGCATCCTGCCATACTTCTTCTGCCACTTCCTTGACCAGTTTTAATTTTGCCCACTGTTCCTCCTCTGTGATCGTGCCCACCTCCGCTACGGTGATGACATATTTTAATTGTTGCAGTGTCATGCTTTCTTCTCCTCCATCACATCTTTATCGATCAGTATCTTTTTGAGTTTCTGTGCTGCAGCGTTCATCGGGCGTTTGGCATCGTAGACCAGACAGATCCTGCGCGCCGGGATTTCTTCCTCCAGTCGGATCCCGATCACCTCCTGCGCCATAAGGGCAGGTTCCGCCATCTTTTGTGGCAGAAAAGCCAGTCCCAGATCACTTTTTACCAGAGGCAGTACCTGGTCGCTCGTCGCCACCTGGGTTTCCGGCAAAAATTCCTCTCCCTGCGCCCGGAACCACTCATGGTAAAAGCGGTAGGTCGTTGTCTCCTGCCCCAGACAGATCAAAGGATAGCCCTGCAGATCCTTCAACTTCTTATTTTGTCCCAAAAGATCTGAAAACATGGGACCACCGATCAGAATATCCTGAAAATCCTCCAGAGGAACTTCTTTGAGCGGCGCTTCTACCTGTATGGGCGTCGTCACCACGGCAAAATCGCTTTCTCCACTGCGCACCGCACGGATCGCCTGCGGGGTCGAATGGTTGCTGATCTTTAGGCGTACCCCCGGATACTCCCTGTGAAAAACCCGCAGATGGTCCAGAAGAAAGATATTTAAGGCGATCTCACTGGCGCCTACGGAGATCGTTCCGTGTTCCAAACCTACACAATCCGACAATTCTTCCTCTGCCAGTTGAAATTGCTGCATGGCGGCAGACACTCTGACATAGAGTTTTTCGCCCTCCGGAGTCAGATAAACCCCACGGTTGGTGCGGACAAAAAGGGTGCAACGCAACTCATGTTCCAGACAATTCATAGCCCGGGTCACATTGGGCTGGCTGTTATTTAAGGCATGTGCCGCCTTGGTAAAGTTCTTGTATTTTGCCACATAGTAAAAGATCTTATAATACTCAAAATTGACATTCATAGGCCTTCCTCTATCATATCAAATCATGATCATTATCATATCAATAATATCTTTTATTTATTGCTACCATAAAATTATAATCACATTAGAAAGAGAAAACAACTAAAATAGGAGATGATTTTTATGTCATTGGTATTACCAAGAGAAGAAGAAGTGGAAAATATGTTTTCCAGAATCCTGTCTTCTGACCAGTATTGTGAACGATTGATGGATGCTTTTTACGATCATCTGTGTGATGACAAGCGCACAACGGACCCGGATCCCCATCATTTTGCAGAAGTCCTGCTGGGCGCTTACAAAAACGGTGATGTCAGTGCCTTACTGCTGGAACTGTTTAACCGCAGCATGTTTGACCTTTTAAAGGAAACTTACCTTATCCCGAAGCGTTTTCATGGGAAGAATGGAGAAAATCCTGTCCTTTTGACCGATGTGGACGGAAACCTGCTCAATGACAAGGCAGACCTTGTCTCCAGACATGAATATAAGAAATTCCATGAGATCTATCAGGCGCATCATGCCGCCCCACGTTCCAAACTCTATCTCGCCGACGCCTATGATCTGGTTCGCTACTACACCTCCGGTATGGATATCTGCGAGAAAGCGGAAAACAGGGAGCGCGGCATCCTCATCCTCTATGCCCTGCCGGATACCAAAAAATTAGGTCTGACCGAAGCCCAGGCTTATGATGTAATCTGGTCGACTTTCCATGATATTCAGGAAGAAGCCTATTCCGCTATTGTATATTACGGACAGGAAACCGGCATCCGCTCCGGCAAATCGTTTGATGAACTCGGCGTCCTGCTTCCCATCCATCAGTTTGAAAATAAGATGCTGCAGCACCTAAGTGTGATCGACGGACTGGTACTTTCCTGCCGTGAAGAAATGATAAAGACTGCCGGCAGTGACAGTCTGGATCTCTAGGAAAAGAGGCAGCATGATGAATACATTACAAGCCCAACCCGGCATCAAAAAAAACCATATGGATATTTTATGGCATGACTACAGCGACCCCAACGATACCATGCCGATCATCTCTGCCACACTGCCTGCCAAGGCATCTGTCATCGGGCGTGTCGGCATCATGATGTTAGCATGCGGAACCGGAGCCTGGCGTGTCCGCAGTTCCATGAATACCCTATCCGAACTCATGGACATCACCTGCACAGTGGACATTGGACTCATGTCGATCAACTATACCTGTATTGACGGAAACGACAGTTTCAGCCAGTCTCTCTGCCTGACCAATACCGGAGTCAACACTTCGCAGTTGAACCGTCTGGAAAAGTTTGTTTCCAATTTTTCCAAAAACGAACGACAGCAGACCTGTGAGCAGATTCATTCTGCTCTGGATGATATCGAAAAAATACATGGCTTATACTCACCACTCACACTAGCCGCCTCTGCCGCTCTAGCCTGCGGAGCCTTCACTTTTCTGCTGGGCGGCGGCATTGTGGAAATGCTCTGCGCCTTTGTCGGCGCGGGCATCGGCAATTACATCCGCTGTAAACTGTCCAAGCACCACTTTACCTTATTTTTGTGCATCATTGCCTCCGTTTCCGCCGCATGCTTGTCCTACACGCTTTTATTAAAACTCTTAGAGGTCATCTTTGCGGTACGGCTGGAGCACGAAGCCGGCTATATCTGCTCCATGTTATTTATCATTCCCGGCTTTCCTTTCATTACAAGCGGTATCGATCTCGCCAAACTGGATATGCGATCCGGCACCGAGCGTCTGGTCTACTCGCTGATCATCATTACGGTCGCTACCATGACCGCATGGATCCTGGCTATGTCTTTGGGCTTACAGCCTATGGACTTTTTGCCTTTGAACTTAGTCCTCTGGCAATGGATCCTGCTCCGCCTGCTCGCCAGTTGCTGCGGGGTCTTTGGCTTTTCCATTATGTTTAACAGTCCCGTGCGACTGGCACTTGCCGCCGGTCTGATCGGTGCCATTTCCAATACCGTAAGGCTGGAACTAATCGACCTGCTTGCCCTGCCACCTGCCGCTGCAGCCTTTATCGGGGCTTTTATCGCCGGTCTCTTAGCCTCCACCTTAAAGGGATTGGCAGGCTATCCGCGTATCTCCCTGACCGTGCCATCCATTGTCATCATGGTTCCGGGGCTTTTCCTTTACAAGGGCTTTTATAATCTTGGCATTATGAACCTGACGGCTGCGGCTTCCTGGCTGGCATCCGCACTCCTTGTTATCTTAGCCCTGCCTCTTGGGCTGATCTTTGCCCGCATCCTCACCGACAAAACCTTCCGCTATTGCACCTAGATACCACAGAGATACCACAGGGACACTCCTTATGGCAAAAGGAACGTCCCTGTGGCGCATAAAAGATCTACAACTTGGCAACACTAAAAGTAGTTGAAGTTGGAGGTCTTTTTTATGAGCACATACAAGGTTGAGATCTGCGGTGTCAACACTGCCAAACTGCCCTTACTATCCGATGAAGAAAAGAATGAACTTTGGGATAAGATAAAAGCAGGGGACGCGCAGGCACGCGAGACCTATATCAAGGGAAATCTGCGCCTGGTGCTCAGTGTCTTAAAACGTTTTCCGGTCATGGGGAAAATCTGGACGACCTCTTTCAGATTGGCTGCATCGGGCTCATCAAATCCATTGACAATTTTGACCCGACTATGAATGTCAAGTTTTCTACCTATGCTGTTCCCATGATCATAGGCGAACTCCGCCGCTATCTGCGTGACACTTCCAGCAGTATCCGCATTTCCCGTTCCCTGCGCGATACCGCTTACAAAGCAATCGTTGCCAAAGAAAATCTCCTGCGCACCAGCGTAACAGAACCTACCATGGACGAGATCGCCGCTGCCGCAGGCATCCCGGTGGAAGATATGATCTATGCCTTAGATGCCATGCAAAGCCCCCTGTCCCTCTATGATCCTATCTACAATGATGGCGGCGATACCTTATATGTCATGGATCAGATCAGTGACAAAAAAATAAAGAAGAGAACTGGGTCGAAAGTCTCTCCTTAAATGATGCCCTTGGAACCTTAAGTCCAAGAGAATCCCATATCATAAAATTGCGTTTTTTTGAAGGGAAAACCCAAATGGAAGTTGCCTCTGAGATCCAGATCTCCCAAGCCCAGGTTTCCCGCCTCGAAAAAAACGCCTTAAAATCCATGGAGCACTATCTTACCGGCTCCACTTGTCGCTCAAAGCATTGATCTGATCGGCAAATTTTGCCAGATCCTTATTCGCCATGCCCTCGCAGTCCCGGATCACGCGCATAAGCCGCTCTCCTGCGGCAAGCAGTCTGGCGAATACATTGGAAGATGCCTTGGAGGATGGCGTCTTCTTTTGTTTTACCTGTCGGCTGCCCTGCTCCAAGCAGGCTCCGGTCAGAAGATCAAAGCGGTCGCCGGAATAAGGTGCATACGCCTCATAGCCGTATTTTTCATGGATGGCATCTGCAAAAGAATCACAGACAGCATCCTCCCCATGTACGACAAAGACCTTCTTTGGCGCCTTTTCAAAGCCGCCCATCCAATCCAGCAATTTATTCTTATCGGCATGACCACTGATCCCCGGCAGATTTTCAATCCGTGCCTCCACATGGACAGTCTCACCAAAGAGTTTGACCTCCTTAGCCCCATTTAAAAGGTTAAAGCCTAGAGTCCCCGGCACCTGATATCCCACAAAAAGAATGGTAGATTCCGGTCGCCAGAGGTTGTGCTTGAGATGGTGGCGGATACGGCCTGCCTCACACATACCGGATGCCGAAATAATGACCTTTGGCTTCATGTCAAAGTTGATCATCTTGGACTCATCACTGGTCACTGCCATCTTTAAACCCGGAAAACGGATCGGATTCTTGCCCTCGGCGATCAACCTCTTTGCTTCCTGACTAAAACATTCCGATACATTATCATGAAAGACCGCAGTTGCCTCCACCGCCAAGGGACTATCCATATAGACCTCAAAATCCTCTAAATCAGACAGCATGCCCTCCTCTTTGATCCTGCGGATAAAGTAGAGCATTTCCTGTGTCCTGCCGACGGAAAATGCCGGTATGACCAGATTGCCTCCCGCCTGAAACGTAGATCGCATGATCTGTGCCAAAGCCTTGGCAAAATCGATCGGCGCCTCATGCAAGCGGTCTCCATAGGTGGATTCAATTAACACATAGTCTGCCTCTTTTAAGTATTCCGGCTCCTTAATGAGCGGTCGGTTTCCCTGTCCGATATCCCCGGAAAAAACCATCTTTCGCTTTTCATTTCCTTCTGTCAGCCAGACTTCAATGGACGATGATCCCAAAAGATGTCCGGCATCTACAAAGCGGACCGTGATCTCATCGCAGACCTTGATCGTCTCATGGTAATGCACCGGCACAAATTGCTCCAAGACACCTGCGGCATCCTCAACCGTATATAAAGGTGTGACCTCCGGCCTTCCGGCACGTTTTGCCTTACGGTTCTTCCACTCTGCCTCAAAAGTCTGGATATGTGCGCTGTCCTTTAACATGATGTTGCAGAGTTCACACGTCGCCTCTGTCGCATAGATCTGCCCCCGGAAACCATGCGCATACAAAAGTGGCAAAAGCCCCGAATGGTCGATATGTGCATGGGTCACAAAGACATAATCAATACTGCTCGCCTGTACCGGGATCTCTTGGTTTTCATAGATATCCGGCCCCTGCTCCATGCCGCAGTCCACCAAAAACTTCTTATCGCCCACTTCCACATAATGACAGGAACCTGTCACCTCATGGGCTGCCCCCAGAAATTCAATGATCATACCTTCTCCTCCGTTTCGTCAGAAAATTTCCTGTTCCATATCCATATTATATAACATTTTTCCAAAAAATCACACTACTTTCATACCATTTTCCTGCCGTGCCATCTCCCGATGCAGCCGCTTCATGATCTTTTTTTCCAGACGGGAAATATAGGATTGGGAAATTCCCAAAAGGTCTGCCACCTGCTTTTGCGTCAGTTCTTCCCCATCTTTGCTATGTAGCCCGAAACGCAGTTCAATGATCATCTTCTCCCTGCCGTTTAAGGTCTTTAAGGCCTGATGTAATAGTTTGAGATCTGCCTGCGTCTCCAAATCCCGGTAGATCACATCCTCGTCCGTGCCTAAAATATCCGACAAAAGAAGTTCATTTCCATCCCAGTCCACATTGAGAGGTTCATCAATCGAAACCTCCAGTTTCTGCTTGTTATTTTTACGCAGATACATAAGGATCTCATTTTCAATACAGCGCGACGCATAGGTCGCCAGTTTGATGCTCTTGGAGGCATCAAAGGTATTGATTGCCTTCATCAGACCGATCGTGCCGATGGAGATCAGGTCTTCGGTTCCCACCTTGGTATTATCAAATTTCTTGGCGATATAGACGACCAGACGCAGGTTATGGGCGATCAGTTTTTCCTTTGCCTCCTTATCCTGATGATCCTGCATAGCCTCGATACATGCCTGTTCCTCTCTTGCATTCAAAGGTTCCGGAAGCACCTCACATCCACCGATGTAAAGCAATTCCAGTTTCTCTCTCGTAAGCCATCGAAACAATAAACGCATATGCTCACTCCCAACAAAAATCTTTATGTAATATCATCTGGTAATTTTTCCCCTGAAACAAGGATGCCTTGCCAAATCCCAGCAGGATCTCTTTCTGGCTGACCATTTTTCCCGCCTCTTTCATCAGGAATTTATCTGCTGCCACGATCTCCATAAAATCCTGCCCTGCCACCGTCTCATAGGCGATCAGACGCATCCGCTCTGCCGGGATCTTCCATTTCTCCTTATAGTCTTCCGACACCACGCAAACCGGTCTGCCACTGATGGGGTCACGCAAGAGATTTCCGGTATCGGCGAGTGCCTGCATTTTTCCACATGCCCACACACTAGGATCGCCACTTCCCGCTGCTCTCTTTTTCTTGCCTGTAAGATCGATGCAATGACCGTAAGCAAAAAAAACAAAGCACATGCCAGAGGCAATAAGAAGTCCCGGATCTCCGCCGGCAGATACAGATCCAACAGGGACACCAGCCCGCCCAATCCTGCATAAACGATCAGCAGGCGAAAATAAAGGACTGCCAATGCCTTAGGGGCTGTCCTTTCAAATGCCAGTAACAGCATGAGTGGATTGACAAGAAAAACGACAAAAATGACATAGCCCCAAAAGGAATGTAAAAACAGATATGCCAGACAGCCAAGCCCCGTAGCAAGCAGGCTCGCTAAGACCAGCCTTGGCACCGACATAGATTTTTCCTGCCAGATCGCAAGGGCTAGAAGACTTGCCAGATCCAGCATAAGATTTTGTAGAACAAGAACATCCAAATAAACGACATAAATAAAAAGCCACCTCCTTTTGATAAGATCAATTATAAGGAAGTGGCTTTATAAATTCTGTCGAAACGAGCCTGCTAGATTATTTTCTTGTGTTCTTTAAAAATTCAGGAATCTTGATGTCTTCCTGCTTGACTGTGCTGGTCGGCTGCTGTGGCTTGGTCAGTGGTGGGAAGTTGCCCATACCGCCTCCTACAGATGCTCCACCAGCCTGTGATGCTGCCGATGGTCTCGGTGCCTGTGTCGTAGGCTGTGTATGTACGCCTGCGCCAAATCCGCTTACGGATGGCTTTGGTGTGCCAAGCCCGCTGGCATACTGCATATTATTTAAGAGAGAACTGCCCATAGATGGCTTTGGTGCTGCTGCCGGTGCGTCCTCTAAGCCTGTAGCAATGACTGTGATCGTTGCTTCATCCGGCTTGGACTCATCATACTTGGCACCGAAGATGATATTGACAGAATCTCCTGCAAGATCCTTGACATAAGTAGATGCTGCATTGGCATCCATAAGAGAAATATCTCCGGAAATATTGATAATGACATGTGTTGCGCCATTGATGGTCGTATCCAAAAGTGGACTCTCTACTGCCATACGAACAGCCTCTGTTGCCTTTTCGTCACCCTTGGCTGTACCGATACCGATATGAGCAAGACCCTTGTCCTTCATAACAGTCTGGACATCTGCGAAATCCAGATTGATCAGAGCCGGCAGATTGATCAGGTCTGTAATACCCTGTACTGCCTGCTGTAATACTTCATCTGCCTTCTTGAGTGCTTCCGGCATAGTCGTTCTGCGGTCTACAATCTCTAATAATTTATCATTCGGGATCACGATCAAAGTATCAACATTTTCCTTGAGTCTCTCAATACCGGACTCTGCGTTGACCATACGTGTCTTTGCTTCAAACTTGAATGGCTTGGTCACAACACCAACGGTAAGGATGCCCTGCTCCTTGGCGATCTTGGCAACAACCGGTGCTGCACCTGTTCCGGTTCCGCCACCCATACCACAGGTAACGAATACCATATCTGCGCCCTTGACATTGGCTGCGATCTCCTCTGCGGTCTCCTCTGCTGCCTTCTGACCGATCTCCGGCTGTGCGCCTGCACCAAGACCCTTGGTCAGTTTCTCACCGATCTGGATCAATGTCGGTGCCTTGCAAAGGGAAAGTGCCTGCTTATCTGTATTGATCCCGATAAACTCAACACCTGCGATATTCTCATCAATCATTCTATTCACAGCGTTATTTCCTGCGCCACCTACTCCGATCACGATAATCTTGGCACTGGTATCCGCTTCATTCGTCATTATTTCAAGCAAGGTCTTAATCCTCCTTCTTCCTATCTCAAAATCTATGAGTGAACCCATAAATCCTATTCTACAAACCCATATAGATTATAATATATAAATTTTATTCATTTATCAACCTATTTTTCAAAAAAATTGAAATTTATACAGGCTATTCTTTTGGTCTTTCAAACACAATATCTGTGTTATCCGGTGTCCAGTTTTCTAAATGTAGTGTTCCGCTTTGTCCTTCCAGATTTGGCAGGATATGTGGCAGACGCATGATCTTTTCTTCCACGTTAGTATCATTTCCCACACAGATCAGAATACTTCCGTAAACGACCGTAATGTGGCCTCTTTCATCAAAAGAAAGGCTGCTGATCGCAATGTCGTACTTCTTTAAGATCTTTAAAAGATTTAACATGAAGGATAACTGGTCTTTTTCCAGCCCGACCTTACTGCCGACCTTTGCCTTATCCAGGGTGATCCCGGACACCTGCATCACATTTTCAATGACGCGGTCCGACACCTCCACCACTTTTCCATCTTCATCAAAGTAAGCCATACGGTTGTCCGAAAGCAAAACGCATCCGAAAAGTTTCTTTTCCGTCACGTCGATCTCCAACTTGTCATAGCCCTTGATCTTTACCTTGATCGCGGACACAAAAGGAATATCGGTCTTTGGCTTGATGAGGTTCTTGCCCCAGGCATAGACCGTATTCTTGGAATAGGAGTCGTCCAGTACCAACTGCTTGATCTCCTCCTCCGTATAGACGGTATTGCCTTTGACCGTCACCGTATGCACCGTACAAAAAGCATAGATCGCCATAGCTGCGACAAGCAGGCAGATGATCACACCCAGGACTATATTAAAAAAGTAAAAGCGGAACTTGGAAAATTTCTTCTTTTTTTTCTTTGGGATCTCTTGGTTGTTTCTTCCTTTTCGTTTCATCAATCACAGTCTCCATCCTCTTTCTATCCTAAGTCTCCACATGCGCACTCTTTGACACGCTGAGGGCTACGCCCATCTCCGCGATCAGAAACATGATGGAGGTTCCTCCATAACTGACAAAAGGAAGCGTAACACCGGTGTTTGGCATGGAATTGGTCACAACGGCAATGTTTAAGATAACCTGTAAGGCGATATGCACCATAATGCCGATCACCAGATAGGATCCAAACATGTCTTTGGCATTGGTCGCGATCAAAAGCAGACGCCACAATAAAAGAATATACATAAGTATCACACAGATGGCTCCGAAAAGTCCCAGTTCCTCACAGATGATGGAAAAGATCATATCATTCTGCGCCTCCGGGACAAAGCCCAGTTTCTGGATACTCTCGCCCAGCCCCTTGCCAAAAAGTCCGCCGGATCCGATCGCATACAAGCCCTGCAGGGTCTGATAGCCGGTGTCGTAATTTTCCGGGTGTAGCCAGATCTGCACACGCTCCTGCCGGTATGTTCCAAAAATAAAGACAACCGCCAGTAAAGCAACGCCCACAAAAGCAAGGATAAACGGTGCCGTCTTGGGACTGGAAATAAAGACCATGATAAAGGCGATCCCCACAATAATGATGGCGGTACTCAGGTTGTTATAGGCAACCACCACAAAGATAGGCAAGATCGTTGCCAGCAGTTTTATATTGCCCTTGAAGGTGCGCATAGCCATCGGTCGTTTACTGATTACCGTTGCCAGATATAAGATCACGGCAACCTTGGCCAGTTCGGACGGCTGGAAGGAAAATCCTGCAATGTTGAGCCAGCGGGAGGATCCATGACTACTGGTTCCCACAAAGTTTACCGCCAAACACAGAACCGTCGCCAAAAGATACGCCACACCCGCAAATTTGGCAAAAAATGGTAATCCAGTTTGACACAGATATAAAGCAGAACAAAACCAAGTCCTGCTGACATCGCCTGTCTTTTCAGATAATAAATGGAACTGCCGAACTTCAAGGTTGCATTATAGGCACTGGTACTATACAACATGACAAGACCAAAACCTAAGATACATATGATCATCAGCAGTAAAGTATAGTCGATATATTTGGTTGTTCCGGTGCGCTTTCTTTTCTTTTTTTGCGCAGTCACGGCTCTCTCCATGCATTACTCCTTTAGATTTCTTACATATGCTTTAAAGATATCTCCACGCTGTTCATAATTGTCAAACATGCCCCAACTTGCACATGCCGGTGATAAAAGAACAGCCTCGCCCGGTTCTGCTGTCTCATAGGCAATGTCTATGGCTTCCTCTAAAGAATCCGCAAAGACATAATCATGAAAATCATGTGCATCGGCGCAGACCGCGATCTTCTTCGCCGTCTGTCCGATCAGGACCAGTTGCTTGACCTTGCCATCAAAACTATCGATCCACTCATCATAAACGGACTCCTTGTCATAACCACCACCGATCAGGACTGTCCTGCGGTTCATGGCACAGATGCCCTTGATCGCGGCATCCGGGTTGGTTCCCTTGGAATCGTTGTAAAAGGCAATGTCATTCTTTTTGCAGACAAACTCGATACGGTGTTCTACTGCATGAAAGTCTCTCAGTCCCTCCCGGATCGTCTCCATCGGCACGCCCATGCCATCGCAAAGTGCAACCGCTGCCATAACATTTTCATAATTGTGTGCACCTAAGATATTGAGTTCTTCCACCGAAATAATATGCTCGGTCTTTCCATTTCTTGCCCACAGGATCTCATTTTCCTGTAGATAGAGCCCAGCATCCAAAGTCTCGGTGCTGGAAAACAAGACGACTTTTTGCTCTAAGGTCTTTCCAAAGGCACGCAGGACTTCATCATTATAATTGAGCACACACAGATCATCCCTGGTCTGGTTCTTTACGATGCTCTCCTTGGCAGCAATATAATTTGCCATGGTATGATGGCGGTTCAGATGATCCGGCGTGATATTTAAGATCGCAGCCGCTTTCGGTGCAAACGTATCAATGGTCTCCAACTGGAAACTGCTGATCTCTGCCACAACAACCGTATCGTCTGTCGTCTCCTCTGCCACGCTCGTATAAGGAATACCGATATTTCCAACGACTGCCACATGTGCAAAATGTCTTGCCATGATCTGACCGACCAAGGTTGTTGTCGTCGTCTTACCATTGGTTCCGGTAATGGCTACCACGTGCCCCTTGCCAAGGACATATGCCAGTTCGATCTCGCCCCAGATGGTCATGCCCAAAGCTTTCATCTTTTCTACCAAAGGAATATCCAGCGGCACGCCCGGGCTCAAAACGGCAATATCAAAGGACTTTAACATATCCTCCGATACATCCCCCAGGATCAGTTCCACCGGTGTCAGTTCCGGGTTCTTGCTGCGGAATGCTGCCACATCCAAAGCCTCATTACCATCCTGTATATATACCTTTTTTGCATGATGCAGCAAGAGTTTTGCTGCTGCCACGCCACTTTTTCCTGTTCCTACGACAAGTACTGTCTTATTTGAAATATCCACAATCTGCCTCCTGACTTTTCTCGTTTAAAGTGCTGCATATCCGATCAGGCAAAGCAGTGCCGTGATGATGGAAAATACGGCTACAACTCTGGTCTCTGACCAGCCGGAAAGTTCAAAATGATGATGGATCGGTGCCATCTTAAAGATACGTTTTCCGTGTGTCAGTTTAAAGAATGTCACCTGGATGATCACGGATAAAACCTCTACCAGATAGATCAGACCCACGATCAGGATAAAGAGTGGCATCTGTAACATATAAGCCGTTGCTGCCACAAAACCGCCCAGTGCCAAAGATCCGGTATCTCCCATAAAGACACTTGCCGGGTAGACATTAAAGAGCAAAAATCCTAAGAGTGCTCCCACGACCGCACAGGTCACCGGCTCGATTCCACTGTTCATCCCTACGGCTACCACCGTAAAGAATACTGCAACCAATACCGTTACCGAAGATGCCAGACCATCCAGTCCGTCTGTAAAGTTGACGCCGTTGACCGTACCGATCACGGCAAAATACATGAGCGGAATGGCAAGCCAGCCCAGATCAATGTAATGTCCGCCGGAAAACGGCACCAGCATGGTCAAAGAAACATCCGTGTAACGCACCAGATATACGGCAAAGATCGTTGTCACCACGATCTGTAAAAGCATCTTCTGCCATGCCAAAAGTCCATCCGAACGGCGCAGAACAACCTTTAAATAATCATCCAGAAATCCGATAACGCCAAAACCTACCGTAAGAAATACGATCGGTATGATCTTGGGATAACGTGACACATAAAAAAGAGATGTGATCACGATCGCTGCCAAAATGATCAGGCCGCCCATGGTCGGCGTTCCTGTCTTGATCTGATGCGACTCCAACTCCTCACGCTCCGTCTGTCCAACCTTGAGTCTTCGTAAAAAAGGAATAACAATAGGTCCTAGAATCGTTGCTATCCCAAATGAAATAAGTACCGGAAATAAAATTTTTTCAACCATAACGACTCCTTGTTTATTATGCATTCTTTTGCAAATTTCATTTTTTTCAACTAAATAGTATAAGTGTTTTGGCACTATTGCGCAACTGCACTATCCGTATTTTTTTCGGTCTCTTCCACGCCCAGATAAGGCAGGATGTTTTCAAACAACTGGCTGCACACCGGTGCCGCGATCGTGCCGCCATAATAAATGCCTTGGGGCTCATGGATAATAACGATGGCTAAGACCTCGGGATCCTCTGCCGGGGCAAACCCGATAAAGGAAGCGATATACTTTCCGCTCCCGCGAGGAAGCATCTGCGATGTCGCCGTCTTGCCTCCTACGGCAAAGCCTGCAACCTGACCGTTCTTACCGGTCCCCTCCGCTACCACCTGATGCAAAAGACCTCGCAGGATCTCAGAGGTCTCCTTTGATACGACACTGCCTTTGTCCTTGGTCTTGTAAGTTCTTGTCACCTTGCCATCGCGATCCCGGCAGGTCAGTGCGATATGCGGGGTAACGCGCTCTCCCCCATTGATCAGAGAGGACACTGTAGATGCCATCTGTATGGGCGTTAATTGAAAAGACTGACCAAAGGAAATGGTCGCCAGTTCCACTGGGCCTACATTTTTTAACTGGTGCATGATGGTCGCTCCTTCGCCGGGCAGGTCGATCCCGGTCGTCGAAAGCATCTGGAACTGTTCAAAATAATGAAAGAAACGCGGCGCTCCCAGACGCAGTCCCAACTGGATAAAGACCGGATTGCAGGAATTCATGATGGCATGGGTAAAATCCTCGCTCCCATGTCCCGTTGTCTTGTGACAACGGATCCGCGTATCCTCCACCGTGATACTGCCATTACAGTAAAAGGATTCCTCCGGCGTGACTACCCCTTCTTCCAGTGCCGCAGCCGTTGTGATAATCTTGAAAGTCGATCCCGGTTCATAGGTATCACTGATACAGATATTGCGCCACATCTCATTTAAAAGATCGGTCTTCTCCCCAGTCTGCCCCGCCATGTATTCCGTTAAGGTAAAAGGTTCCTGCAGGGAAAACTCCGGTACGTTGACCATGGTATAGATCTCCCCATTTTTCGGATTCATGACAATAATCTCCACACCGGATGCCTGATGGCGCTGCATGGTCTGTTCTGCCAACTGGGTGGCGAAACGTGAAATATTGTAGTCCAGCGAGACATAAAGATCATCCCCTGCCTCCGGTTCCAGCCGAACCTCCCCCAGTTCGGCGACCTCCACGCCTCTGGCATCCGTATAGGTCAGAATCTTTCCATCCTCTCCCTGCAAAGCCTCATCATAATAAGCCTCCAGCCCGATGATGCCCTGATTGTCGCCACCGGTAAAGCCTAAGACCTTAGATAAGATGCGATCATAGGGATAATAGCGCTTGTAGTCATCATCCACCTTGACCCCTGCAAGATCATAGGCACGGATGGCATCCCCAATGTCTTTTTCCACATTGGTCTTGATCTTTCGATGGAGGACACCTTTTCTACTTTCTTTCGTATTTCTTCCTCCGTCAGCCCCAGTTCCTTAGTCAGACAGGAAATGACCGCCTCCGGATCCTCGATCTGGTTATGTATGACGGAAATTGTGCATACCGTCTTATTTGACGCAAGAATTGCGCCATTTCTATCAATAATGCGTCCTCTTGCCGCCTTCACCTTGCGCTCCCGCTGCTCCACCTCTACCGCCAGTTCCGCGTAATGGCTTGCCCGAAAGATCATCAGATAGCCTACGCGCAGCCCTAAAGCCAGCAAAACGACGATAAAGGTCCCACCGATCAGTTTTGCCTTTCGGTGGGAGTACACACGCAATCGTTCCATGCCAAGCCTCCATAAAACGCTTTATCACATTTTATTCTGCTGCCACAGAATCCATACGTTCAATATTCATATAAGGTAAGATTTGTGAAAAGATATTCTTTGCAATGTAGGAGGATTGTGAGCAATGTGACTGGTCTGCCACATGCGGCTCATCCACGACCACATAGACCACGACCTGAGGATCGTCTACCGGAGCAAATCCGATAAAGGATACCACATAGTTACCGGATCCACGCGGCACTTTTTCCGCCGTACCGGTCTTACCACCGATAGCATAGCCCTCAACTGCTGCCTTGGCACCGGTTCCCTCACTGACGACTGTGTACATATAGTCGCGCAGGGTGTCACTGACTTCCTGGGAAACCGTCTCCTTGGTCACGACCGGACTGATCTCCTGCACGGTATTGCCGGAGCCATCCACGATCTTTTTTACCACATGCGGCTGATAGATATTGCCACCATTGATCAGGGAGCAAAAGGAGGATGCCAACTGGATCATAGTCACATTGAAGCCCTGTCCGAAAGAAGAAACGGCAAGGTTTGACTCCGTCCGCGCCAACTGTTCCTCACTAAAGATCAAAGATGCCGTAGATGCCTCACCCGGCAGGTCGATGCCTGTCTTTTGTCCGAACCCGTATTCCCTGCTGTATTTGGCAAAGTTGGCAGGTCCGATGGCGCGCACCATCTGCATCAGGGCATCGTTGCAGGAATCCCTCAGAGCCCCACGCAGGTCTTCGGTACCATGACCACTACGGTTGACACAGTGGATCTCATGTCCGCTGACCCACTCGCTACCATCGCAGATATAGGTCTCATCCCCACGCAGGCTGCCGGAGTCCAGTCCCATAGCCTCGGTAAACGGCTTAAAGGTAGAACCCGGTTCAAAGGTATTTGAAATCGTATAATTCTGCCAGAGTTTATTGAGTTGGTTCATCTTGTCTTCATCCGACATTCCCGCCAGTTCTTCCTCTGTAAAGTATGCACTCAGATCCTTTGGATTATTCAAATCAAAGTTCGGATAGGATGCCATGGCAAGCACATCCCCGTTTTGTGGATCCATAACAAGGACTGCCGTATTATTACTGCCGGTCGCCTGTCCTTCCGTCTCCTGCTTCATCTCTTCGTTTGCCTGTAAGATGGCACTCTCCACGATGGACTGGATATTGGTGTCTATTGTTGCCACCAGAGAATAGCCGTTTTCCGGTTCAATGACCGTCTGCTCCAGATTGCTGTCAGCATTCAGATACCCATAAGATCTGCCATTGGTACCGTTTAAAGTATCGTTATACTGATTTTCCAAGCCGATCACACCGGTCGTTGCATTAGCAAAGCCGATCATGGCACTTGCCAGCGAATTGTAAGGATAAGTCCTTGTATATTCTTTTTCAAACCAGATCCCCGCGATCTGATCCTTGGTATCTTCGCCGTTCATTAAGGCTTCAAAAGCCGCCTTTTCCTCATAGGAAACATGCTTTGCCAGCACTGTATATTCCCGATCCGGGTTGTCTGTGATCTCCTGATTGACCTGGTCCGCCGTGATCTCCGGGAAGCACTGGGTCAGATAGGCGATGGTAGATGAAATCTTTTCCTCGTTTGCATGCAAGACCTTGCTGTCCAGGATGACATTATAAACATCTACGCTTGTCGCAAGAACCGTCCCCTTGCTATCCACGATGTCACCGCGCTTATACGGAATGATCGTACTGTCATATTCCTGCTGTGAGAGCACGATCTTTTCGTATTTCTCCCCACTCGTGTATTCGATATACATGAGCCGGAAGATCAAAGCCACAAAAAGAATGCATAATACTCCAAAAACAATGTAAAGCTTATTATGCATTCTCCTAAGTAACTTTTTCGGTTTTTTCCTTCTGCTTCTTCGTATCTGTCTAGCCAATCAAAAAACTCCTATCCTATGGAATATTGTGATACTGGTTCATATAATCACTGCTATCCATATCATAATACACGATCTGGTCAGCATTTGCATAGACCATGCCCATCTCATTGATGGCAACCGTCTTGATGTCGCCTAAATTGGTCGCACTGGCGATGCGGCTCTCGGTCGCACTGTTGGATGCCTTGAGATCAGAAATATTCTGCTCCAAAGCCGAAATATTATCCATATGTGTCGTGATGCTGTTGGTCAGATTGATATAGCCTACAAAAAGGCCCACCAATGCAACTGCCACGGATACGATATACATAGAATAGACACGTTTGCGGCGCATAGCTGCCTGTGCCTTGCGTCTTGCCTGTCTTCTCTTTCTTTCTCTTTCTTCACGGATCTCACGCTCTCTGGTATGGCGATCCGGAAGCGGCTGTTCTACCTGTCGTACGGTATTGCCGTCTGTATAATAATAAGTCTTTACCTCAGTCATAGTCCTCTCCTTTTTCAAACTCCCAACTATCTGCTGCTTGTCCCTCTTTCAAATACACGTAATTTTGCGCTTCGTGATCTGGTATTTTCTTCCAGTTCCTTTTCGGATGGAAGGATCGGTTTTCTTGTGATCACACGTCCTTTGGACTTCTTTCCACATACACATACCGGAAAATCTTTCGGGCAGGTACATGGATCCTGATTTTTCTTAAACGTATTCTTTACGATGCGGTCTTCCAAAGAATGAAAGGTGATGATACAGATCCTGCCATCCTCTGCTAAAAGATCGATAAATGCATCCAGATTCTGCTCCAGCACATCCAATTCCCGATTGAGTTCAATACGGATCGCTTGATACGTGCGCTTTGCCGGATGTCCGCCGGTAACCTGTAATTTTTTCGGGATCGACCGTTCAATGATCTGATTTAACTGTCCTGCTCTTGTGATCCGCTCTTTTTGACGTTCTTTTACGATATTCTTGGCAATGTTCTTTGCAAATCGATCTTCTCCATAGTCTCTGATGATGCGATAAAGGTCTTCCTCGGAATAGTCATTGACGATATCCGCTGCTGTCATCGGATTGTCCTGATCCATGCGCATATCCAAAGGTGCATCCTCGACCATGTAGGAAAATCCTCTCTCCGGTGTGTCTAACTGAAAAGAAGATACGCCAAGATCTAAAAGAATACCGTCTACCTTATCAATGCCAAGTTCGTGGACTCTCTCAACCATGGCTTCATAATTGCTGTGTACCAAAGTCACACGGTCTGCAAATGGTCTTAGTCTCTCGCCTGCGGCTTCCAGCGCATCATAGTCCTGATCGATACCGATCAGGCGTCCTGTCGTCAGCCGTTTGGCGATCTCATAAGAATGTCCGCCACCGCCGAGTGTCCCGTCTACATAGATGCCGTCTTCTTTGATATGTAATTGTTCGATTGTCTCCGGTAAGAGTACCGAATAATGCTTAAAGTCCATCTATGTTCCACTCCTAAATACTCAGTCCCAACTCAGCCATATGCTCTACGATCTCGTCCATGTCATCATAAGAACTTGCATCCGCATAACGATCCTTGTCCCAGATCTCGATCTTGGTCAGAACACCTACTAAGACAACATCCTTTTCCAGTCCTGCAAATTCACGAAGTACCGACGGAATCAGAATACGTCCCTGCTTGTCCACCTCACACATGGCAGCACCCGCAAAGAAGAAACGCATAAATTTACGTGCGTCTTTTGTTGTCAGATTGACTTCGCGGAACTTCTCCTCGATGCGTTTCCATTCTTCCTGGGAATATACGTACAGACAGCCGTCCACGCCTTTTGTCACAACGAACTGATCGCCCAACTGTTCACGAAACTTTGCCGGAACAATAAGTCTGCCCTTGGCATCTACGTTATGACTATATTCTCCCATGAACATAACTGCTGTACCTCCTTTCCCCTAGCATCTTATCCACGAAATTATCCACTTATCCACCACTTCATGACACTATATACCACTTCGCACCACTTTTATGATTATTTTATGGTATTAAAGGGCAAAAAGCAAGCCCGAAAACCTTGTAAAATCAAGGCTTTCGGGCTTGTGGTAGATGGTGGTGGCAAATCCCACTACTATTTCTTGTGTCCTTTTATTTTTAAGCACAAGTTCTTGTGGTTTTGTCCCTTTTTATACGTTTTTCTTCCAGTGTATAAAAATTTTTACAATATTTAATTATAATTTTTGTGCATTATTTTGTTTGGACTTGTGCAGACCGAGGGCAAAAAGGATCAGGGCAATCGCCATCAGAACCAGTGCCAGTGCCTGTGATACCGGAAATCCGGTGACCCACATCTTCAACTGGTCGGTACGCAGTCCTTCGATCCAGAAGCGTCCCAAGCCGTAAAAGAAGAGATAAAAGTAGAAAAACTCTCCGTGAAACTTCTTGTGTTTTGTCATTGCCAGTATAAAGATCAAAAGTGCCAGATTCCAGAGGGATTCATACAGGAAGGTCGGATGTACCTGTACATAGGTCACGCCGTCTGCCACTCTCGCGTGTGCCAGCATCTCCTGCGTGATGTCATCCATGGACCGTACAGCATTTAATGGCAGTTCCATGGCAAAGAGTCCATCCGTGTATTGTCCGAAGGCTTCCCGGTTGAAGAAGTTGCCCCAGCGTCCCAAGATCTGTCCGACCAGAAGTCCCGGTGCCGCCAGATCTGCGAACTGTAGGAATGGGATCTTTTTGATCCGGCACATGATATAGGCTGTCAGGACCCCGGCAAGCACACCGCCGTAAATGGCAAGGCCGCCCTGTCTGATATTAAAGACCGACAGCAGATTATCCTTATAATAATCCCAGGCAAACACCACATAGTAGATCCTCGCCCCGATCACGGCAAAAATAATGGTAAAAATGCAGATATCCAGACATTGATCCGGGTCCAGTCCGTCTTTTTTTGCCCGATGCAAGATCAGTGATACGCCCAGCAGCATGCCAAGTGCAATGATCATGCCATAGTAAGCGATCGTGATGCCAAAGACGTTTATGTTCTTTCCTACATGTTCCAGATAGATATGTAGGTTTGGAAAATTGATATCCATATTCATTTTAAAAATCCGCCTTTCCTTTTCCTATTTCCATACTCTAGCACATTTTATGCCATAGAAAAAGACCCGCAAAAAAACTTGCGGATCTTTTTCATCTTTTTTCTTATTTCATGGCAAAACTTGCACACATGGTCTGTCCGACACCTGTACTGTCAGCAATATCCACACTTCCCGCCTCACACTTGCCAGAGGCATTGTAATGGCAGTTCTTGGCATCGCAGGTGATCTCTGTCACACCGTCCGGCTCTCCGGCTCTGTTGCAGGCGCATCCGTCTTTGCCCACTTCATAGTTACCG
This sequence comes from Roseburia sp. AM51-8, assembly GCF_003478275.1. Lineage (NCBI taxonomy): Bacteria > Bacillati > Bacillota > Clostridia > Lachnospirales > Lachnospiraceae > Roseburia > Roseburia sp. AM51-8. The sequence continues at coordinate 27,914 of NZ_QUEY01000004.1, forward strand.
CAATATGTCTCATCACTCTTCTTTGCGCTTGTACCTTCCACAGTGATACCTGCTCTGGCACACATCTTGTCCGCATTGTAACGGCACTCTGTCGCTCTACAATCTAATTGTGTCATACAAAAACTCCTTTCTCGCCATAGGGCGAATGCAAAATAGCAGCCTGCCTTATGCAAGCTACTATAATATTATGTCCTCTTAAATTTCTCCTATGCGACCAGGAAGATTGTATTTTAAAAAGCGCAATTTTAAATGATGAGCATGGCATCGCCAAAACTAAAGAAGCGATATCGTTCCTTTACTGCCTCCTCATAGGCTGCCATGACATGTTTCCTGCCGGCAAGGGCAGAAACCAGCATGACAAGCGTGGATTCCGGCAGATGGAAATTCGTGATCAGTCCATCGATGACCTTGAACTGATATCCCGGATAGATGAAGATATCCGTCCAGCCGCTCTTGGCATGTAAGGTGCCGTCCGCTTCTGCCGCCGCCTCCAGTGTTCTCGTGCTGGTCGTCCCAACAGAAATGATACGTCCGCCGTTTTTTCTGGTCGTATTGATCAGGTCTGCCGCTTCTTCCGAGATCTGGAAAAATTCGGAATGCATATGGTGGTCTAAGACATCATCCACCTTGACCGGGCGGAAGGTGCCAAGTCCCACATGCAGAGTGACCTCCGCAATGGATACACCCATGTCACGGATCTCCTGTAAGAGTTCTTTTGTAAAATGCAGACCTGCGGTCGGTGCTGCCGCAGATCCGTCATATTTGGCATAGACCGTCTGATAGCGGTTCTTATCCTTGAGTTCGTGTGTGATATAAGGCGGCAGGGGCATCTGTCCCAACTGGTCCAGGATCTCCTCAAAGATTCCTTCATAGGAGAAACGGATCAGGCGGTTGCCTCATCCACAATATCGATGACCTGGCCCTTTAAAAGTCCACCGCCAAAGGTCAGGCGTGTGCCGATCCTTGCCTTTTTGCCCGGTTTTACCAGTGTCTCCCAGACATCATCGCTTTTCCGCTTCAAAAGCAGGATCTCAACCTTGCCTCCGGTCTCTTCGCGCTCGCCATACAAACGCGCCGGTATGACCCTGGTGTTGTTGATGACCAGACAATCGCCCGGTCTTAAATATTCCTTGATATCATAGAAATGGCGATGCGTCACATCGCCACTTTTTTTATCAAGGATCATAAGTCTCGAATTTGATCTTTTTTCCAGAGGATCCTGTGCGATCAGTTCCTCCGGAAGATCATAATAAAAGTCTTTTACATCCATTTTCTTTTTCCTTAATTACTTTCTCAACTGAATACCCATGGCTTCCAGTGCCTTTAAAATGCGGTTCATGGCAGCCGTGATATCTTCTTCCTCCAGGTTCTTATCTTTTGCTCTGAAGATCAAAGAATATGCAACAGACTTATGCCCCTTTAAGATCTGGTTGCCCTCGTAGATATCAAAGAGTTCGTAAGACTCCAGGTAATTGCCGCCCTTGGTCTCAAAGACTTCCTCGATCTGTCCGACCAGGATCTCCTTCGGAACCACCATACTGATGTCTCTTGTTGCAGCCGGGAACTTGGCAATGCCTTCGTACTTCTTGTCAAAGGATACAAATTCCATCACTGCCGGCATATCGACAACAGCGATATAGGTGCGCTCTTTCATACCGTAGTTTGCACATACCTTCGGGTGTACCTCACCTAAATATCCAATGACCTTATCCTGATAAAGGACATTTGCCTGACGACCCGGATGTAAGAAGTTCTTACCGGATGCCGGATCATAGGTCAGTTTTGCATCCATGCCAAGTTGTGAAGTGATCTCCTCAATGACCCCCTTCATGGTAAAGAAATCACCCTCTCCATACATACCAAGTGTCAACTGCATTCTTTCTTCCGGCAGTTCAGTAAGTGGCAACTGCTTTGGCAGATAGATATTTCCCATTTCAAACAAGCGCACGTCCTTATTACGACGGTTTGCATTGATTGCCAAAGATGTCATCATACCATTCAAAGGAAGGGTACGCATGATGCTGAAGTCCTCTCCCAAAGGATTGGAGATCACGATCGCCTGACGCAGTACATCATCCTTGTCCAGAAGGAGTTTGTCAAATACCTTTGGACTTTCAAAGGAGTAGGTCATGCCCTGTGAGAAACCACAGAACTGTGCAACATTGCGCACGATCTTTTCTACCTTTAACTTTTCAGAAAGACGACCGGTGGTTGCCTCTCCGCTTGGCAGTGAAGTCGGGATCCTGTCATAGCCATAGAAACGGGCAACTTCTTCTGCAAGGTCAGCATAACTTTCCAGATCCTGTCTCCATGACGGCACCAATACCTCATTGGTCTTTTCGTCATAACCTAAGTCCAGACGTTTGAAGTATTCCAGCATGTCTTCCGGTGAAATATCGGTTCCCAGCATATGGTTGTATTTATCCGGTTCAAACGGCAAACGTCTGCCTTCCATCTTCTTGGTATAAATATCGATGGCACCGCCAACGACCTGACCTGCGCCCAATTCTTCTACCAACTGGCAGGCACGATCCATAGCATCCATGGCATTGTTTGGATCCAGTCCCTTTTCAAACTTGCCGGATGCGTCGGTACGCAGTCCCACACGCTTGGAAGAAAGACGGATATTGGTTCCGTCAAAGCATGCTGCCTCAAATAACATGGTCGAAACATTGTCTGTAATCATGGAATTTTCACCACCCATGATACCGGCAATGCCAATGGCTTTCTTGCCGTCACAGATCATCAGTACATTTTCATCTACATTTCTTTCCTGTCCGTCCAAAGTCACGAAAGTCTCACCTGCATTGGCACGGCGAACCCGGATCTCATGCCCTTCGATCGTATCCATATCATAGGCATGCATTGGCTGACCGTACTCTTCCATCACATAGTTGGTGATATCGACAATATTGTTGATCGGACGGATGCCCTGTGCGCGCAGGCGTTTCTGCATCCATTCCGGTGAAGGAGCGATCTTGATATTCTTTACCACTCTTGCCGTATAACGTGGGCAGAGATCTGTCGCCTCTACAGACACCTTGATATAATCGTTGACATCCTCGTCATTTCCTGTCTTTGTAACAACCTGTGGTACAAATTCTTTTTTAAAGGTTGCTGCTGCTTCTCTTGCAATGCCAAGAACAGCAAAGCAGTCTACACGGTTGGATGTGATCTCATATTCTACAACGGCATCATCCAGTCCCAATACCTTGACAGCATCGGCTCCCACCTGGGTATCCTCCGGGAAAATATAAATGCCGTATTCCGGTGCATCCGGGAACATATTGCGGTCTGAACCCAGTTCTTCGATCGAACACATCATACCGTTTGATTCTACGCCACGCAATTTGCCCTTCTTGATCTTGATGCCGCCCTCGGTCTTTTCACCGTCATGACCGCCGGCAACACGTCCGCCATCTAAGACAACCGGCACCTTTGCACCTTCATATACATTTGGTGCACCGGTCACGATCTGGATGGTCTCGCTTCCTACATTGACCTGACAGATGACTAGTTTGTCTGCATCCGGGTGCTTTTCGATCTTTTCGATCTGTCCGACTACGATCTTTTCCAGATCCTTGTCCATACATTCATAAAATTCTACTTTGGAGCCTGACAAAGTCATAGCATCCATAAATTCCTGAGGCGTTGCTTCCAGCCCTGGTACTAAATCTTTAATCCAATTTAATGATGTTCTCATGCTATTTCTTCCTCCTACTCCTAGAACTGCTTCAAGAAACGATCGTCGTTCTCATACAAGAGTCTCATGTCGTCAATTTCGTACTTCAAAAGTGTGATTCGCTCCAAGCCAAGTCCGAAAGCAAATCCCTGATATTCATTCGGATCGATACCGCTCATCTTGAGTACCTTTGGATGTACCATGCCACAGCCTAAGATCTCGATCCAGCCCTCGCCCTTACAGAAACGACAGCCCTTGCCGCCGCACTTAAAGCAGGAAACGTCCATCTCTGCACTCGGCTCGGTAAATGGGAAATGATGCGGACGGAACTTAACCTTGGTGTCCGCGCCAAACAACTGCTTAACGAACTCCTGCAAAGTTCCCTTTAAGTCTGCAAAAGTAATGTTTTTATCGATAACCATCCCCTCGATCTGATGGAAGGATGGAGAATGGGTCGCATCTACTTCATCGGAACGAAAAACTCTTCCCGGTGCGATCATACGGATCGGCAGTTTGCCCTTTTCCATGACGCGCACCTGTACCGGTGAGGTCTGGGTACGAAGCAAAATGTCCTTATTGATATAGAAGGTATCCTGTTCATCCTTGGCAGGGTGATTTGCCGGGATATTCAAGGCTTCAAAGTTGTAGTAATCATATTCTACTTCCGGTCCTTCTACGACTTCATAGCCCATACCAACGAAAATATCTTCTACTTCCTGCAATACATTGGTGTTTGGATGTAAATGTCCGATCTTTGCCTTCTTTGCCGGAAGGGTCACATCGATGACTTCGGATTTGAGACGGTGATCTAACTCTGCCTCTTCCATGCGCTCTTTTGCCTCAGCGAGTTTCTCCTCGATGGCACTTCTGGTCTCATTTACCAATTGTCCTACTGCCGGTCTGTCTTCCGGCTTCACATCTTTCATGGACTTTAATACAGCGGTCAGTTCACCCTTTTTTCCAAGCACTGCCACACGCACATCGTTAAGTGCAGACATTTCTTCTGCTGCATCAATCTGTTCCATGGCTCTTTTTGTGATTTCCTGTAACTTATCTTTCATTTCTATCTCCTTTTCTTTATTTTCTCTTCAAAAAGTCCTTTTAGCACGAAGTGCCTTTTGTGATAGGGAATGTATCAGATTTCTATGACACAAAAAAGCGGAGGCTTCATCCCGATAGGGACGAAATCACTCCGCGTTACCACCCTGATTCCAGATTTCTCTGACACTCATATGCTTAACGTGCACTATCCGTCGCGACTTACTTCTTTCAGTCACGCAGCTCCTGCGGGAAATTCACCTGCCACCTTACCTTAGACGGGCTTTCAGCCGATGACCCATCCTCTCTGAAAAAAGTATGACATGCTACTGTGCGCATTCAAAGCCTTTAACATCTGACATTCTAGCATAGCCTGAAAAAAACATCAAGATTTATTTCTCAAGCGAAAGGCTTTCCATTTATCCTGTATTTTTCCCATCTGCTTGCGCATAAATCTCCCCAGCACCTCGGCGAAGAAGACATTTGCCTCCGCGCACATAAACATGATATACATACACGAATACAGCCAGAACATCATGAGCACGATCGTCGACATACTGCCATAAATAGAAAAACGATCGTAAAAATTCACATATAAAGATAGAAAAATCGAAAATACATACCAGATTGCTGCACAAAGAAGTGCGCCCGGGATCTGCGTATAAGCCTTGATCTTCTTATTTGGCAGGGTCGTAAAGAGCCATACAAAAAGTCCGGTCAGTATGGCAAAGACTACCAGCCCTCGGATCAGCGGGCGGACACTGACAATGGCTACCAGTATGCCCCAGACACCAAACGCCTGATCTTAAAGGCTCTGGATATATTCCGTAAATACCATGAGGATCAGCACGATGATAATGGCAAAAATAAATACGATCGTATAGACAATCGCCCAGAAACGAACGACAAACCAATTTCTGGTCTCATCAATGCCATTTAAGACATTCATGCCTGCTGTCATATATTGCAGGGCCTTTCCTGCCGCCCACAGGGCAACGATCGCCGTGAGGGATATGATTCCGACCGGCCGGGAATATACTTCATTTAAGATCGGCTGCAAGAGCGGTTCGATATATTTTGGCATGGCTTTACAGAGCAGGTCCGTGACATATTCCTGTGAAATATTGGTGTACTGTAACAAGGAAGTAAACACCATCAAAAAAGGAATTGCCGACATAATGATAAAAAATGCCGCCTGTGCCGCGAAAGCACCGATATTATCTCTTTTACATTTATCCAGATATGTCTTTACATATCCGATGACCATCCATATCATAATCTGTCCTCTATCTTTAATATACCTGCTGCAAGGCGGTTCCCTGATAAAAATATCCCAGGATATCCGTATAAGCATAACCGGCTGCCGCCAAGGCTTTGGCTGCATTCTGGCTCATGCCAACACCATGTCCGAAACCACCGCCATAGACCAGAAACTTCCCGTCCCCCTGCTTTTCGATGGAGATCGCCGCACTCGGAAGTGTGCTGACGCTGTCTAACCTTTCCTGATCCTGCAAGATGACATAGCCACATAGATCACCTAAGATCTGCCGGATATGTAACTGGTCCTCTATCTCTACCTTTCCCTCAGAAAAAGAAATGCTGATGTACATGGCTGCCCCGCCGGGATTGCGTTTTTCTACCGTGATATTCTTGATCTGCCCCAATGCCTTATCATCTGTCAAAGAAGTGTCTGTGATCTTCTTTTTCATCTTCCTGTCGCAGGAAATACTATCGTCCGTGGCAAGGTAATTCTGCAAATGTGCCCGCAGTCCGGAAAGATCATCCCCTGTAAGACTTGCCTGCCAGCGGAAATAACGCTCGTTTGCCTCATAGGCATGCTCGTCCCCACTGCGCAGATAAGTATCAAAATCCTGTCCGCTTTCCTGTAAGCCGATATAGCCGGTATGAAAGATGCTGCTATCCATATTACCAAAAAGCGTGCCGTCCTGCATATAGCCACAGGATGTCGAATAATACAGGGCATCGACCACAGTTCCATCCTTCATAAGGATCTGCCCTGCGGTAGAACGGATCGCCTCATTGGTCTCCGCAGATTCCGTTCCCTGATTATACACCTGAAAAGAGACGGTGTCATCCATATTTCCTTTGACATCGGGATAGGCATAAGAATTGCTGTGCCCATAAGCATAGGTTCTTGCACACACCACCTGTGCCTTTAATGCCTCTGCCCCATAGGTCCTTGGCATCTCGCTTGGCACGACGCGCTTTAAATAATATTCCATGGGAATCTGGTTGACCAGCACAAGTCCATTCGCCTGTCCCCAGATCTCCAGCGTCCCCTCATATCCATTGGAGGTCACGCCGTCCTCATTGACCAGATACCACTGGCTGCCCTCTGCGCCTGTGACCGTGATCGTCTCCCCGGCGCTGATCTGGTCTGCGCTCATGCTATAGGTCGTCCCTGCCGCCAGATCGCTGGTCTGCCCTGCCCGGTTGATGGTCAGATTGCTGTCTCCGTAAAGGCTGATAGAGCCCCGGTATATATCTTTGTCCCGATCCATAAGTACAATGCGAAGATCCGAAGAATAAGGCATTGCCTCCGGCGTATCCGGGACCTCCTCTTGTATCTTATCCTCTTCCTTGGTTGTCTGTCTCGCTATAAAATCCTGTAAAATACGCATTTTTCCTTGGGTATAAAGAATCAATAAGATCAAAAAGACACACAAAAGGGTCAGAAAAATAACCATGCGATAGTCTTTTGGCTTTCGTAATGTATAACGCGTCCGTTTTTTCAATTCTTTCCTCCCTCCCAGGAATTTTTATTACACAAGAAAGGAAGTCACCGGACGGCAACTTCCTTGTCTTATGTGTTTTATCTTTTTAAGTATCCCCAAAATGCCGGGCCTGATATTTTGACTCCTAGCAATGCTAGGTGGGTAACCGCAATCTGACTTCTGCCTTCCACTGCAAACGGAGGCCTGACATCCATCAGACAATATAAGAATCCCTTTTAAAGTAAATGTAGGTTCAAAACAACAGGTTGAATCGCACATTTCAGGTTAAAAAAATCTATTGCTATTATATGATATCTTCAAATAAATTACCATAGTAAATTATGGTTTTTTTCATATCTTGCTTTTACACGGTAACTCATGATAATATAAATAGTATATACGCAAAAGGAGGTAACCATTGTGACAAATCAATCATTTAGCGAAATTACTCCTCAGTTAGTGCATTTATCAGAATTATCCAAGAAATCTTCTTACATCGACCCGGAATTATACACCAAATACGATGTAAAAAGAGGTCTTCGTGATTTAAATGGTAAAGGTGTCTTGGTCGGGATCACCGAGATTTCCGAGGTCAATTCCACCAAGATCGTGGATGGCAAATCCGTTCCTTGCGACGGTGAGTTATATTACCGCGGATACAATGTGCAGGATCTGATCGCAGAACTGCCGGATGACTGCTTCTTTGGTTTCGAGGAATGCACCTATCTGCTCCTCTTTGGCAAATTACCAAACAAACAGGAACTGGGCGAATTCTGTGAATTGTTGAGCAATTATCGTTCCCTGCCACAGAACTTTGTCCGTGATGTCATCATGAAAAAGCCAAGCAAAGACATGATGAACGCATTAGCACGTGGAGTTCTGACCTTATATTCTTATGATGAAGTACCGGACGACACATCCGAAGCCAATGTCCTGCGTCAGTGCTTACAACTGATCAGTATGTTCCCGCTTCTGTCCGTTTACAGTTACCAGACCTACCGCCACTACTACAATGGCGAAAGTCTGATTATCCATCCGCCAAAGAAAGAATATTCTACCGCAGAAAACATCCTGCATTGTCTGCGTGATGACAGTAAGTTCACACCACTCGAGGCAAAACTTTTAGATGTTGCCCTGATCCTGCATATGGAACACGGCGGTGGTAACAACTCCACCTTTACGACACATCTGGTTTCCTCCTCCGGCACGGATACCTACTCTGCCATCGCTGCTGCGATCGGTTCTTTGAAGGGGCCAAAACACGGCGGTGCCAACATCAAGGTTGTCAAGATGTTTGCAGATATGAAAGAACAGGTCAAAGACTGGACCAATGAAGAAGAAGTCGGCAATTATCTGCGTGACCTTCTGGATAAAAAAGCCTTCGACAAGGCAGGTCTTATTTATGGTATGGGTCATGCCGTTTATTCTCTGTCTGACCCGAGAGCCGTTACCTTCCATTCTTTCGTAGAACGTCTGTCTGAGGAAAAGGGCTATGAAAAAGAATTTGCCCTCTACTCTTTGGTAGAGCGCTTAGCACCGGAGATCATTGCCGAGAAGCGCAAGATCTACAAGGGTGTCAGCCCAAACGTCGATTTTTACAGTGGTTTTGTATATCAGATGCTTGGTCTTCCACTGGAACTCTATACACCGATCTTCGCCATCGCGCGTATCGCCGGATGGAGCGCACATCGTATGGAAGAAGTATGTCACAAGGGCAAGATCATGCGTCCTGCCTACATGACCGTATGTCCGCACAAAGAAGTAACTCCTATGGACGAAAGAGAATAGATGCAAAAAAGACAGAAGGGACATCCCTTCTGTCTTTTCTATTTTTCCACGATTTCAAAGGCAAACCAGAAATCTGCCCCCATCCCGGGCTTTGACTCTACACCATAGGTTGCTCCGTGCAATTCCAAGATCTTTTGCACAATGGAAAGTCCCAGACCTGTGCCTGACACCAGACGTTTTCTCGCCTTATCTCCCTTATAATAGCGATCCCACACATAGGGAATATCCTGCGCCGCAATCCCCTCGCCGCTGTCGATCACATCCACGCGTACATGGTGTTCGTGCAGGCTTTGCCGCACGATGATCTTTTTATCGGCTCCGGTATAATTGATGGCATTGCCTATCAGATTGCAAAGTACTTGGGTGATCTTGTCTGCATCTCCCATGATATAGACTTCTCCATCTGCAACAAATTCCATGACATAACCATCCTGCTCCTTTAATTTGCCATAACGCAGCATGACCTGTCGCATCAGGTCGGTCAGATCAAACTGCATACTGCCCATATATTCGATCTGTGTTTCTCCGCCGGATGCCTGTGCCTGGGCATACAGTTCTTTGAAGGTATCCTGCGGCAGGGTATTCATAGTTCCCCGCGGATTGTACTGTGCACTGTAAAGCGTAGCACCGTCTGCATCTGTGACCAAAAGTGATACGCCATTATCCAGCGCCAGTGTCTCCAAAGCCTCCGACAGATCGTCACTATCCTCCGCACTTACCAGAATTGACTTCCAGTCCCTCATAGGTATAGATATCCATTTTTTATTCCGTCGTTTTCTGCCGGCTCATGACCACCTTGGCGCATCATCAACTCTTTTGGAGAAAAAGGCTTTACCACATAGTCATCCACGCCACACTCAAAGCCATGGATCCGGTCATATTCCTCGCCCCTGGCAGAAAGCATGATCACCGGAATATCTTTTGTCTTTTTGATGGCGGCACAGGTAGAAAAACCGTCCAGTTCCGGCATTCATCACATCCATGATCAAAAGGTCGTAGTCCTGCTTCTGGCACTTTTCTACGACTTCCATACCATTGGCAGCCTCATCGATCTCATAACCTTCAAATTCACCATACTTGCGGATGATCAGACGGATCTTCTCCTCGTCATCTACTACAAGAATTCTGCTACTCAAAAGAATTTCTCCTTTCCCTTGCGAAGTTGCATGGAAAACCATACCCATGCGACGATAAAGACCACGATCATGATGACATTGACGATCTGTCCCAGATTCAAGAACATATCATTGCACACGCCCTCGATGCCAAAGATAGCAGACACAAGCCCAAAGATGATCGCCCGCGGGAAAAGAAAGGCAATAAAGCCCGGCTGATCTTTACATTTGGTCATCTCCTCTACCGGCACAAATAAATTCGGCACCATGCCATCCTTTTTCATCTTTATCGTAGAAAAGATAATATAAGATCCCATAATCGTGATGATCACATCAAAAATAACCATCATATCTGCATTTGTCATTTTACACCTCTCTCATTTATTTGTAATCATTATAACGGTAAGATTTTTTTCTTTCAATAAAAGTCTAAGGTTTTACACAATTTGTTTGAATAATTATGTCATTTGATGTAGTATTATAAGTATATTTAGATAAGTTAGGAAGAAATAATTGCAAGGAGTTATAGATATGGATTTATCGAACAAAAGCATACTGATCTGCGACGACTCAATATTAGCCAGGAAAAACCTAAAGGATGCCATCAGCGAATACGCATCCGGGGCTACCTATTATGATGCTGTCAACGGCGAGCAGGCCGTTGAGCAGTTCAAAAAATATCATCCGGACATGGTATTTCTTGACATTGTCATGCCGCTCAAAGACGGCATCGCTGCGACCAAGGAGATCATCGCTGCAGATCCTGACGCAACGATCATCATTGTCTCCTCTGTCGGCACACAGATGCAGTTAAAGAAGGCGATCGAAGCCGGAGCAAAAGATTTCATTCAGAAGCCGATCAGTCAGCCACAGGTTGATCGATTGATTGAGGTACACTTAGGGGGAAAATAAAGTATGTATTCACAGTTTTTTGGCTCTTATCTGCTCAGACGCGATGCCATTACGCCTGAACAGTTGACACACGCGATCTCACAGTTGTCTGCCGCGCACATCAAGTTAGGTACCCTTGCCATGCACAAGGGCTATATGGTTGCCTCCGAAGTGGACGAAGTATGCTTTCTGCAGACCAGAGAAGACCGCAGATTTGGCGAGATTGCCATAGAGCGCGGTTATCTTACCGAAGACCAGGTACGCGAACTTTTAAAGACACAGATTCCGGACTTTATCCTCTTTGGACAATGTCTGGTCGATGATGGTGCCATTTCCTATGAGGAACTGCAAACGCTGGTCTTGGACTATGAAGCCGAAAATGAGATGTATGACATCGATCTGAATATCGAAAGCAAAGAAAAGATCACCCAGTTGATCGAACGTTTCTTTTTGGTGGCAGAGGTTCCGATCACGGAATACAGCATCATGTATATGGAACTCATGTTCAATAATCTGGTGCGTTTTATCGGGGATGACTTCACTCCTCTCACACCGATTCCTTGTGATGAGTTCCCGGTCAACTACTGCGTATCCCAGCGTATCCACGGCAAGGTAAACTGCATTTCCCGTGTGGACATGGAAGAAGATGTTGCTATTGCTTTCGCATCGCGCTATGCCAAGACAACTTTTACCGAGTTTGACGAATATGTGCAGGCATCTATTGAGGACTTTATCAATCTGCACAACGGACTCTTTATGGTCAATATGTCTAATGAACACTCCATCGAGTTATCCTTGGATCCACCTTCCGTAGATACCACAGAAGCACTGTCGCTTTCTTCTACGACTTTCATTCTGCCGGTCATCTATCCGTTTGGTGCTATTCATTTGATCATCAGTTTATATGCTTAGTATGAAAATCCATATTTTAAAAAGAGGGCTTCCGCTTGGGAAACCCTCTTTTTTGTATCTTGTATATTTTTTATTTCAGGAAATCTCTTACTACCTGTGGCATCTGATCCACGGCACAAATGGTCTTGTGACGTACCGGAGCACTGCGGATCTCTTCTACGGCTCTTGGCACCTCGACACGGGAGATCTCGCTCAACTTATCGATCAATGCGAAATCATCTTCCTTTGCATAGGAAGCATCAATGGCAGTCATGACGCTCTTGGCAAACTTGAAAGGACTTGCGGTAGAAGCGATGACCGTCGGTGTCTCATCCCCTGTCTCTGCCTTATATTTGCCGTAAACACCGGCAGCAACCGCGGTATGAGTATCGATCACATAGCCTGTCTTTTCATAGAGATCATGAATGGTCTGTCCGGTCTCTTCCTCGCTGCTGTAATTGCCATAGAAATCCTGCAAAGCCTGACGCATCTGTGGCGTGATCTCATAGCGTCCTTCTGTCGTAAGGCTCTGCATCAATGCTGCATTTGCCTTTGCGTCCTCACCTGCAATGCGATAGATCAGGCGCTCCAAGTTGCTGGAGATCAGAATATCCATAGACGGTGAGTTGGTAAGGATAAATTCTCGGTTCTTGTCATAGACACCGGTACGGAAGAAATCAAATAATACTTTATTTTCATTGGATGCACAGATCAGTTTTGCGATCGGCAACCCCATATTTTTTGCATAAAATGCGGCTAAGATATTTCCAAAATTTCCTGTCGGCACAACCACATTGATCGATTCTCCCGCCTTGATCTTGTCGTTGGCAAGCAGACGGCTGTATGCATAGACATAATATACGATCTGCGGTACCAGACGTCCGATATTGATGGAATTGGCAGATGAGAACTGATAGCCTGCTGCGTCCAGTTCCTTTTTCAGATCTTCGTCAGCAAACATCTTTTTCACACCGGTCTGTGCCTGATCGAAATTGCCGTCGATCCCAACAACCAGTGTGTTGTCCCCTGTCTGGGTCACCATCTGCTGCTTTTGGATCGGGCTGACACCGTCCTTTGGATAAAAGACAATGATCTTGGTGCCCTCTACGCCTGCAAATCCGGCAAGGGCAGCCTTTCCGGTATCTCCGCTGGTCGCAGTAAGAATGACAATATCATTTTTGATCTGGTTCTTTCTGGCTGATGTGATCATCAAATGCGGCAGGATAGATAATGCCATATCTTTAAAGGCAATGGTAGATCCATGGAACAGTTCCAGATAGTAAGCGCCGTCTGCATATACCAAAGGTGCGATCTCCTCGGTGTCAAACTTGGCATCATAAGCGCGGTTGATACAGTTTTCCAACTCTTCCTTGGTAAAATCTGTCAAAAAGAGTTTCATGACTTCATAGGCTGTCTGCTGATAAGTCATCTTGCTCATGTCTTCCAAACTCACATCCAATTTTGGAATAAAGGTTGGGACAAACAACCCGCCACCATTTGCCAATCCTTTTAAGATCGCCTGTGATGCGCTCACCACTTCAGATGCATCTCTTGTGCTTACATACTGTAATTCCATTTTCTTACCTCTTCCTTTTTCTTCACTCACTTCGTTTGTAACTTTGACACGTCACTACGCTGATTTCCATTATACGTTATACCCAAAAGCCGTGTCAACGTAGGATTTCTCAAATCCAGACCCTTATGCTATAATAAATGCCATATAAATAATGAAAGGAAGGAATTTATGTCAACCGGCGTATATCAAACCTCAAAAAAAGATGGCTCTCTTTATTATCGTGCCAGCCTGACTTATCATGCCAAGCATATCAGCCTTGGTTCTTCTTCTGATGCTGCCATCGCCCACGCCATCTATCGGGAAGCCATGGACATCTTATCCAGCCCTGCGATCACGCCGGAAAACTACACTTCCCGCATCCGCCACCTGTCTTTTGAAAAAGCCATCAGCCTTTTGAATTTCCGGGATCACGGCATGTATATCAAAACACCGATCTACCTGCAAAAGGGATTTTTTTCCTATTATCTGGAGGCAGATTATGATCTCAAATTTGACAATGACGATCTTTTCTACTATTCCAGCCATAAGATCATGCGGCGCGGCAATCACCTCTTTGTCAATGACTATGGCATGCAATACAATATCGCCCAACGCTATGGCATCAAGAATTACGGTGTAGCCGGACGGGATTATGTCTTTGTCAACGGGGATCCGACCGATTACCGCTATGCCAATATCCGCATCATCAACGCCTATCACGGCATCACCCAGACCGAGAAAAAGGGCAAACGCCTCTTTGTTGCCAGGCTCCACCTCAATGGTGATGTCATCATTGGAAAATATACAACGGAGATCAAGGCTGCCATCGCCTACAACAAGGCGGTCGACTACGCCAGAGATCACGGCATCCAGAAAAATTTTATCCAGAACTATATCGCAGACCTGTCTGCCCGGGAATATGCCGATATTTATTCGGCACTAAAACTCTCCCAGACTTATCTGGATTATATCGATTCCTTTGTCCTATAACTTGACCCGATCTGTCAAACAGACCGGGTCTTTTCACATTCTTTTATTTCTGATTGATATAATTGACAAGTCCTTCGCAGTCAATGATCTTTTGCATAAATGGCGGGAACGCCTGCCCCTGATAGGTCTTATTGGTCGTCTTATTGGTGATCAGACCACTGTCAAAATCAACATATACCTCGTCTCCATCCGAAATATCTTTTGCCGCCTCCGGGCACTCTACGATCGGAAGTCCGATATTGATGGCATTGCGGTAAAAAATTCTCGCAAAGGTCTCTGCGATCACACAAGATACGCCGGCTGCCTTGATCGCGATCGGTGCATGTTCTCTGGATGATCCGCATCCAAAATTCTTGGTTGCCACAATGATGTCTCCCGGCGTTACCTTTTTTACAAAATCTGCATCGATATCTTCCATACAGTGTGTTGCCAGTTCCTTTGGATCTGATGAATTCAGATATCTCGCCGGAATAATAACATCGGTATCTACATTATCGCCAAACTTAAATACTTTTCCTTCTGCTGCTTTCATATTCTCACCTCTTATACGTTTTCCGGTCCGCTGATCTTACCTGTCAAAGCACTTGCTGCTGCCACTGCCGGGCTTGCCAGATATACTTCGGAATCTACATGTCCCATACGTCCGACAAAGTTTCGGTTAGTTGTCGAAACGCATCGTTCGCCTGCTGCCAAAATTCCCATATAACCGCCCAGACACGGACCACAGGTCGGTGTACTAACAATGGCACCAGCCTCAATAAAGGTACGGATGAAACCTGCTTCCATGGCATCCAGATAGATCTGCTGGGTTGCCGGGATCACGATAACACGTAAGCCCTTCTTGACTTTCTTGCCCTTTAAGATCTCTGCCGCTGTCTTTAAGTCCTCAAATCTGCCGTTGGTGCAAGAGCCGATCACAACCTGATCGATCTTGATATCGCCGACCTCGTCAATGGTCTTTGTATTTTCCGGTAAATGTGGAAATGCGATCGTTGACTTTAAGGTTGAAAGATCGATCGTATATTCTTCATCATAAACAGCGTCCGCATCTGCCTCATATACCTTGTAATCTCTCTTGGAATGTTCTGCCATATACTGCTTAGCCAGATCGTCAACCGGGAAGATACCGTTCTTTCCACCGGCTTCGATGGCCATATTTGCAATGGTAAAACGATCATCCATGGATAAGTATTGGATGCCTTCGCCGACAAATTCCATGGACTTGTAAAGTGCGCCATCCACACCGATCATACCGATGATGTGCAAGATCACGTCTTTACCGCTGATGTATTTATTCGGCTTGCCAACCAGATTGAACTTGATAGCGGACGGTACTTTGAACCATGCCTTACCGGTTGCCATGCCTGCTGCCATATCCGTACTTCCCACGCCGGTAGAAAATGCTCCGAGCGCACCGTAGGTACAGGTGTGTGAGTCTGCTCCGATGATGACATCACCGGCTACGGTCAAACCTTTTTCCGGCAAAAGGGCATGTTCGATTCCCATCTCTCCCACATCAAAATAATTGGTGATCTCATTTCTGCACGCAAACTCACGGACGCATTTGCAATGCTCTGCGGATTTGATGTCCTTATTTGGTACAAAGTGATCCATGACAAGTGCAATCTTGTCCTTGTGGAAAACGCCGTCTACCTTCATTTTTTCAATCTCATGAATGGCTACCGGTGAAGTGATATCATTGCCCAGTACCAGATCCAGATCTGCCTCGATCAACTGTCCTGCCACTACGGAATCCAATCCGGCATGTGCCGCAAGAATTTTCTGTGTCATTGTCATTCCCATGACATGTTCCTCCTTTTTCTCCTGATCTATACTTATGTGCTTCTTATGTCTGATTTTCCTGCCTGTGACACCGGATACGTTTGCAGCCATACCCCATATCTCAGGCAGTTTTCTTTTGTTCAATATTGATTTTACCATGAAAGTATATATAATAGAAATACATATTAAATATATTTACTATAACTATAGGTTATATATCATCAGAAAGGAAATACCATGAACAATCCACTGTCTGCTTATCACATTTTTTATGAAGTTGCCAAAGCCGGAAGTTTTTCCAAGGCAACCAACCAATTATATATCAGCCAGCCTGCCATCAGCAAATCCATCCAGAAGTTGGAAGACGCTCTCCATACCCGCCTCTTTTTGCGCAATTCCAAGGGTGTTCGGCTGACACCGGAAGGGCAACTCCTCTTTCAGCATTTAGATACCGCCTTCTCGGCAATCACAAGTGCAGAGACCAAGTTGGAGACACTGACCCGGACCGATGGCGGCACCCTGCATATCGGGGTCAGCACGACCCTCTGCAAATATCTCCTGCTTCCCTACCTGGCCGCCTTTATCCGGGAACACCCACAGATCAATATCCGCATCCGCTGTCAGTCCTCCAATGAGACCCTCAAGATGTTAGCCGATGATGCCATTGACATCGGGCTTGTCGGCATGCCGGAGCATAAGACTGGCTTCATCTATGAAAATTTAGTGGAGATCGAGGACATCTTTGTGGCGACTTCCACCTATATGTCGCATCTTCCGCAGGATATGACTTCCACGCGGGAGATCTTGGAAGCATCCACCCTTATGCTCCTTGATAAAAATAATATGACCCGTCAGTACATTGACGATTACCTCGCCAAGAACCAGATCCAGACCAAGGACTATATCGAGATCTCCAATATGGATCTTTTGATCGAGTTTGCCAAGATCGGTGTCGGTGTTGCCTGTGTCATCAAAAACTTTGTGCAGGAGGAACTGGCAGACGGACAGTTGCAGCAGATTCCGCTTGACATCCCCATCCATAAGCGCGATGTCGGCTTTGCCTACAAAAAGACGCATCTGCAAAACGATGCGTTGTCCTGCTTTCTTGATTTTTGCCGTGGCTAGGCAATGCGACAGCAAACTTCGCGGGAGCAGATGGCTGGCAGGGGGGCAGGGGATGGGCTGGCGCAGTATGCGGGCGGCAAACTGCACCAGCCATCCCCTGCCCCTGCCAGCCATCTGCTCCTCTATATCTGATAACACATCGCCCTATCCCCAAGACGAAAAAAAGACAGTGCGACGAGCGCACTGTCTTTTATGTACAGTCGACTTAGTTGTTGACCAACTTGTCTTCTTCGTTATTCCAGCTGTAAAGTTTACGGATCTCCTCGCCAACCTTCTCTGAAGGATGCTCAGAAGCCAACTTTCTCATAGCCTTGAAGTGAACCTGACGACCTGCAGGTGACATATCCAGTAAGAACTCCTTAGCGAAAGAACCATCCTGAATGTCAGAAAGGATCTGCTTCATAGCCTTCTTGGTGTCTTCTGTAACGATCTTAGGTCCTGTGATGTAATCACCATACTCTGCTGTGTTAGAGATAGAATATCTCATGCCTGCGAAACCTGACTGATAAATCAGATCTACGATCAACTTCATCTCATGAATACACTCGAAGTATGCATTTCTTGGATCATAACCTGCTTCGCAAAGTGTCTCAAAACCAGCCTGCATAAGTGCACAAACACCACCGCAAAGAACTGCCTGCTCACCAAAGAGGTCTGTCTCTGTCTCTGTTCTGAGGTTGTCTCCAAAAGACCTGCTCTTGCGCCGCCGATGGCAAGACCATAAGCAAGTGCCATGTCAAGAGCCTTTCCTGTGTAATCCTGCTCTACAGCAACCAGACAAGGAGTACCCTTTCCTGCCTGATACTCAGAACGAACGGTATGACCCGGAGCCTTAGGCGCGATCATGGTAACATCTACATTCTTTGGTGGCTTGATGCATCCGAAGTGAATGTTGAAACCATGAGCAAACATAAGCATGTTGCCTTCTTCCAAGTTTGGCTCAATGTCTTTCTTATACATATCCGCCTGTAACTCATCATTGATCAAGATCATAATGATATCTGCTCTCTTTGCAGCTTCTGCTGCTGTATATACTTCAAATCCCTGCTTTTCAGCCTTTGCCCAAGACTTAGAGCCTTCGTACAAACCGATGATCACGTTGCATCCTGACTCCTTTGCATTCAATGCATGGGCATGGCCCTGGCTACCATAGCCGATGACTGCAATCGTCTTACCATCTAACAATGATAAATTACAGTCTTCCTGATAAAAAATTCTTGCTTCCTGTGACATCTTTTTTCCTCCTTTAATATCAATCAATTATAACAACATCCTTAGTACCTCTGGTCAGACCGGTAAGACCTGTCCTTGCCAATTCCAAAATCTCATAATCAGCTAACATATCCAAGAATGATTGTAACTTGTCCTGATGGCCGGTAACCTCAATGACCATGGAATCATGGGTCACATCCACTACCTTGCCGTGAAAAATGTCCGTAATGGTGAGTACCGACTGGCGATCCTCAGCCTTAGCGGAGATCTTGACGATCATGAGTTCTCTCGTAACGGATGAGCCCGGCTCTAAGATCTTGACATCTACCACATCCTCTAATTTAGCAAGCTGCTTCTCGATCTGCTCTAAGATCAATTCGTCACCGCTTGCCACGATGGTAATTCTGGTAAATCTCGGATCTGCTGTCACTCCGGCAGAAAAACTGTCGATATTGTAGCCTCTACGGCTAAAAAGCCCGGATACATGGCTCAAAAGCCCCGGTGTATTTTCTACCAAAATGGACATTACCTGACTTCTCATACGAAAAAACCTCTCCTCTGTCATTTGCAGACAGACACTTGTCCGTCTCGCGCTTAAAAATTATTCTAGCACAACACTTCGTTTTGTCAACGAAATTCTATGATGAAATATATGCCGGCTCACAATAAAATATCTTTTTCGACAGGCGTGTAAAATATCTCCGCGATCTCTTTTGGATCTCTGGTAATGCCCAGGATCCACATCAATTTGGTCACGATCGCCTCTGTTGTCATGTCAAAAGCCTCGATCAGGGACAGTTTTTGCTTGATGGTCTGCCCCACTGCATAGACCTCCATATCACTACCCTCATGCGCCACCTGGGTGGTGACGACCAGGACTTTTTTCTCCTGCGTCCACTTGCTGATCTCCGCCTCAAAAGCATGGTCACCGTAATAAGGCACGCCGCCCACACCAAAACTTTCCAGAACGACCGCGTCATAGTGCTCTTTCAGATAATCAAAGATGGCAGGATCGATCCCCGGTATCATTTTCAAGACAAATACCCTCGCCGAAAAATCATGGTAAAAAATAGGATTGCCCTCCGGCTTTGGCTCCTCGATATAAAAGACCAGTCGGTGATTGCGAAAGATGGCGATTTGTGGATAATCAATGCTGGAAAAAGCATTATAACTTTTTGTCCGGGATTTTCTTGCCCGCGTTCCCAGGATGACCTTGTTATCAAAGATCACATGCACACCGCATGCACGGTCATCCGCCGCATAGATAAAAGCATTGAGCAGGTTGTCTCTCGCATCCGTATTCTCCGCCGCGATCGTCACCTGGGATCCCGTAATAACGATAGGCTTTCTGCTGTTTTGGATAAAATAGGACAGGGCTGCCGCTGTATAAGCCAGCGTATCCGTTCCATGCGTCACGACAAAGCCATCGTAAGCCGCATAATTTTCCTCGATACAGGAAACCAGTGCCTTCCAATGCTTGGCATAGACATTGGTGCTGTCAATATTAAATAACTGAATGGCGTCGATCTGACAGAGTTTTGACACTTCCGGTATATAGGTCAGGATCTCCTCTGAGGTGATCTCCGGTCGCAATCCTTCTTTTGTCTCAACGGAAGCGATCGTTCCGCCAACAGCGATCATACAAATCTTTTTCATTTTCTATCTCTCTTTTCTTCTCGGCATAGACAATATGTGGCAACTGCATCTTTTAAACATATGGTCTCAAAATATATATCATATCCACCGTAGGTCAGGTTTCCAAGTCCATGCATGCCTTGTGACGGCTTTGTTTTTAAAGTTTGTAAAAGCGGACTCATGTTGCAATTTTGGCACACTTCTGTCAATGCTATATCCAGACATTTTGCTAGTGCTTCCTTGCATGTCCAAAGAAGGGTAAAATAAAAATCGGTCTCGGTTGTCTTTTGCAAAAAGACCTGCTCCGCCTCAGTAAAAAAGCGTCTGCACAGACTGTCCCGATAGCGTCCCAGCATCTCAACATCCACTCCCACCATCTGATCCGCCACGATACAGGCACACCAGCCTTTACAATGTGACAGGGAAAATTGAACGTCCTCTAAAAAAGGTTTGCCCCTCTCCGACATGCCATAGGAAAAAGGTGCAGACAGCCCCCGGACTCGTAACATATCTTCCAAAAGGTGACCGGCGCAAATGCTCTGCCTACGGGAAGATCTGCTTTTTATGGCATCCGCCTTTTCTTTTCTGGCAGGACTTAACGATGCGTAGTAGTCTTTGATCTTGGCATCCGCTTCTTCCGTATCCGCAGGCGGGATCTGCTCCAGCCCAAGATCAGCAAAATCTGAAATCTTCATAATGACAAAGCCCCTGTTTGTACCATTCACACTTACTGCAAGACGACTCAAATACTTCTTTTGTCAGATACTTGTCTGCCTGCTGCATGAGCTGACCATATGTGTAGGTCTGCCCCTCCAAAAGATGCAGAGGTTCCAGCAGATGCTGATCCTTGCTCTTGACATGATTGGTCGCATCCATGCAATATTTACCCTCCACCAGATTCGGACATTTTTTGCAGATCTCATCCGGATCACTCACCAGTAAAAGCGGCTCGTCTGCGTGATCTTTGAGCCAGGTGACCATCTTAGTCATATTCTGGCAAAATGCCCCGCTGTAACCATAGCCCTGATATAAATTGGTACACATAATGTGATGTACACGAAAATGCTTCATTTCTTTTCTCCCTCGTATACCGGCTCTTCTGTATCCAGCCCAAAATACGCTATCTTTTCCACATCCTGTGCCAAGATCTGACTTCCCAGATCATAAACGATATTGGAAAGGACATACTCATCCTGATTGACATAGATTTCTATAATATTTGCATCCACATAAATATCAAGATGCCTGCCATCCTGCAAGATGGGCGTGCAAAACTCCTTGCCCACTTGGGCTTCCTCGCCAAAAAGATCCGCTCTTTCTATGGCCAAGACCTTGCTTCTGTCCGTATAGACCTTTTCCTGATAAAAGCGGATGACATAGCCCCCGATATCTATATGTGCTCCCTCCAAAAGATCCAGACTGATCTTTAATGGTCTTTGATCCCGCAGGACGTCTTCTGCCTGTTCCTTTTGCAAAACTCTTGTAAAAAGGCTCTCCACCGCCGGATGCAGTCCAAAACGCAAGTCACCCTCTTTTTGCCTGACCAGACGCGGAAAGGTCAGCATACCGATCCTGCCGTCTGCAAGCGGACGCGGCATACGCATCCATGCCATGACAATGCGTATGCCTTTTTCATCCAGTGTACTTTGCGGTGCATAAAGATCCATGCCATAATCTATGAAACGGGGGTGTGACAGGATCTTTGCCTGTTTTTTTCCCGGATCAAAGGACAATTTTGTCCAGACTGACTGATTGGGATAACTTGTCCCGGTCTTTTCTATGCCAATGGGCGACATGATCAGATAATGTTCTCCGTCTATGGAAAAAATATCCGGGCATTCCCAGGTATGGCTCTTGATGCGCTCGTCGCTTACCACGGATGCAAATTGCCAGTGCAGACCATCCCTGCTGCTATAGAGCAAAAGATTTCCCTGCTCCCCCTTACGGCTGCCCAGGACCATAAAATACTGTTCCCTTTCCTGCCAGACTTTTGGGTCTCTGGTATCTCCGGGATGACCGACCTCATTTTCCGAAAACGTCGGGATGATAATGCGTTTTTCTTCCGCCGGAAAATGCATGCCATCCGGGCTTTCCAGCATTGCCTGACATGCGATCAGCCCACTGCCGCTCACATGAATATTTGCCGGATCCATGGATGCATAGACGATCGCAGTGTAGTACAGATACATTTTCCCATCGATCTCTATGGCAGACCCGGAAAAACAGCCATTACGGTCAAAATCCCTGCTGGGATATAAGGCGATCCCCTCATCTTTCCAATGCACAAGGTCTGTCGAGGTCTTGTGCCCCCAGTGCATGGTTCCCCACCGGCTTTCGTAGGGAAAATATTGATAAAACATGTGGTATTTGCCCCGGTAGTAGATAAATCCATTGGGATCGTTCATCCAATGGTCTCTGGGCAGAAAATGTAACGTTACCGCCATCTCTTACGCCTCCTCATGCGTCAGTACGTCCGATACCTCCGTGATCGTCACATAGGCATGCCGATCCTGTTCCTGCACGATCTGTCTCACTTTATTGATCTGGAAACGGTTGACAACAAAATAGATCATGGTCTTATCCTTATCCGAATAGTAGCCCTTGGCTCCCAGAAGCGTGATCCCGTTACCAAATTCAGAAGAAAGTGCCTCGCAGATATTGTCGGGATGGTTGGTGATGATCATGACGGATTTCGCCTTATCCAGACCTTCCGCAACAAAGTCCACTGCCTTGAGCGCGATCGCATATGTGATGATCGAGTAAAGCGGCAGGATCCAACTGCCCATGACAATGCCCGCAAACACATACAAAATAACATTGTAGCCCATAACAAAAGTTCCTACCGTAATGCCAAGTTTTTTTGAAAAAAGGATGGCTAAGATCTCCACGCATCGATGGCACCGCCGTAGCGTATGGTCAGACCACTGCCGATACCGGAGATCAGTCCGCCAAAGATGGCACAGAGCAAAAGATCCTGCTCTGCCAAAGGCGAGGCGATCGTCACATCCACCGGCAGGATATCCGTGATGATCCAGGTTCCCATAGAATAGACAAAAACGGCATAGACCGAATAGAGGGTAAAGGATATGCCCATTTTTTTGTAACCATATAAAAACAAAGGGAAGTTTAAGAGCAAAAGAAATACCGACAGGGACAGATAGCCCGGTGTCACCTGCGCCAGCAACATGGAAGTACCTGAGATCCCAGAGTCATACAGATTGACCGGGTACAAAAAACAGGCCACGCCAAAGGCGTTGATCAAACCTGCGATCGTTAGCATAACAAAGTTTTTGGGTTGTAATACGTCTTTTTTCATCTAGTCTCCTCTCATTTCAAACGGCGTTTACAAGACTTCATAAAAACTAAAATATGCTTTATTGTACCAAAAAATGCCCCTTGTCTCAACCTATGCTTACTCTCTTTGACTG
This sequence comes from Roseburia sp. AM51-8, assembly GCF_003478275.1. Lineage (NCBI taxonomy): Bacteria > Bacillati > Bacillota > Clostridia > Lachnospirales > Lachnospiraceae > Roseburia > Roseburia sp. AM51-8. The sequence continues at coordinate 51,781 of NZ_QUEY01000004.1, forward strand.
TCGCCTGTCACATAATCAATGACAATGCCCGGCTGCACATTATAGCAAAAGACATCAAAGCAGATGCCCTGTCCTGCATCTTCTACCGACCATGCTTCCATGTGCACGCCCCGCGCCACAAGATCGTCTCCCGAAAAGATCGGCCTTACCCGGTACAAAACATGGTTTCCGGTCTCATCCACATACGCGTCTACCATATCCTCAAAAGGCAGCATGCCCTCCACATTCAGATAACGCGTACCTGTAATGAGATTTTTTTCATTGGCATTTTCTCCGGTCAGTTGATAGCCGATCAGATGGCAGCGGTTATACAGATAATTGCCGTCGATCAGATCGTTATATTTGACCGTATGCCAGCCACTCGGCCGTACCTGTCCGATCTCCCCGCGCTTCTCTGTCGGCTGGGTCTGGGGACAGACATTGGCAAAGGTCAGTGTACATCTTCCCAGATCGTCTAGATCTCCATAGTAGGTAAATGCCTCAGTGGTCTTCTTTTCCTCCTCTGTAAAATCCGGCACATTGTCCCCTAAGACTACATAGGGGGCTCCACTATAGTCCGGTATGTCACTTAGTTCTTCCGCACCTACTTCTGTCGTAATGCCGTTCGGGAGTTTCTGGTCCGTGGTATCCTGCCCCATGCGTCCCAGATTCATGCCGATCAAAAGTGCCACGATCGCCATAGCGGTTGCTGTCATCTTATTTCTTTTTAGCTTTTTATATCTGCTCATCATCTTTTCCTTGTCATGTATTTTATTCTTTTTATGCCCGTCTATTATAGCGCATTTTTCCTCTGCCTTGCATCCCCTTTTATTTTGTGATTTAATAAGCGCGAAGATGCAAAAAGGAGGTTGATTTCCAATGAAGAAAGAATTGAACTGGGCAGTGATCGGTACCGGCGTGATCGCTAATGAAATGGCACAGGCACTGCAAAAAATGGACAAAAAACTCTACGGTGTCGCCAACCGCACACAGGAAAAAGCCCTTGCCTTCCCCAACCGGCTCCGACGAGCAGGCGACCATGCTTTTACAAAATGATCTGGGGCAGATGGCTACCGTAGCCTTATCCATGCATTCCAAGCAGCCAAAACGCGCCATGATCAGTTTAGAAAAAGGCTATATCGAGATCATGGAATACCCACGAGCCGATAAAGCCTTTATCGTCGATGCCGCAGCGGGCGACAGACGCGAGATCTGCGCCGGTCAAGCGGCAAATGCCCTCTATTATGAAATGAAGGATATGGAAGATGCCATCCTTTCCGGGGATGACAGCATCATGCGCCTTGCCCAGTCTAAAGATGTCATGGATATCATGACAAAGGTCCGTAAAGACTGGAATCTAAAGTACCCGGGCGAAGTCTGGTAATTAGTGAACGCGCACCTTTCCCACACATTTTTTGACCGGGGATGCCTGACTTCCTGCACGCATGCCAGGTTTATGTGCGATGCTCGGTGGCAGGATCGCGTAGGAACCGGAAGATAATACCATATGGCACATTTCTGCAGGTTCCTGCCAAAATGCCACGTCACGGTCTGCGTCATAGGCTTCCTCTACAGTAAGCCCTGCCACATTTACCGTATCAATGGCTTCCTCGCCGGAAATGATCCACTGAATATCCGTATAGTTCTTGTGGGTTTCCAGGCGACAATCTGCCACTTCCTTGGTCTCATACTCCTGGATCATAAAGTAGAAATCTCCATCCACTTCATAAGTGCCGACTGCCATAGTGGCTAAGTCCTCTTCTTTTAAATATGCTACTGCTTCCTCTAAAGTCATTTGTATTCTCCTTTGTCAAAAATCTTATCCTCTACTCTAGCACTTTTTCTATCTGTATGCAAAATTGCTACTCCAGGTTTACCTGAATGCTGCCTCTCGCATGTCTTCCCTTACAAATAATGCGATACCTGCCATCCTTAGGAACCACTATGGTCTGGATATCCTCACTCCAATCTTCATAAGATTGACTTGCAAGGACTTGACCCTCGCTATCCTCGATCGTGATCTCAATATAACCATCATCAATATCATGCCCGATCGCGATCTGATCCCCTTTTTGCGCCTCATACTCGCGTTCCAGTTCCGTATTCATCCGTTTGCTCTCTATGGAAAAACCATTCTCCCGGTCTGTGACCGAATAATCGGAACGATTGGCATATAGGATCAGAATACCGGTCACCAGAGCCAGCGCTACCCAAAGTACCGCCAATCCTATATATTTGTACTTAACGCCTTCTGCCGCCTCTGTTTCCTCTGCCAGTTTCTTTTCACATTTATAAAATTGCATTGTCAATACTCCTAAGTATAAGAGCGCCAGCAGAATGGTTATCCAAAGTATCATGGTGATGATGAGTCCGCTTTTTCCGGATCCCATGTAGATCAGTGAATCCAAGCCGATCCAAAAAATAATATCTGATACGCAAAGGGTAAGATAAGGAATATATCTTGCCTTAAAAACACGCCGTACCATGCAAGCCGGGATACATCGTCACAAAAAATATCTTCATCCTCTGCGATATCCTCTTTTTTCTTCCGAAAATAAGAACTCTCATCAAAATCAAACAAATATTCCCAGCCGCAGTCCGCAAACATCTGTATATAGGCGTCTCCACCGGTCTGATCATAGTCGGTGCGGTAGATCACATCCTCCGGCTGACACTTTTCAAAAATATAGGCACGGACATAGAGATAACGGAGTGATATCTTTACCAGTTTCCAGCCTTGCTGATGCATTTTGCGCAAATATGCTTCTTCTTTTTCATATTCTGCAATGGAAAAATACTTAAAAGTGATCTTCTTATCTTTCATAGCTACATCTCCTTCATATTCCGGTACAATCGGTCAATTCGTTTCTTTTCGGTTTCCAGCACTTCCCTGCCGAGTGCCGTGATCTCGTATATTTTCCGCTTGTCCTCCTCTCGCACAAAAGAGATCAGTCCGTCCTTTTCCATCTTTGACAGACTGCCATACATGGTTCCCGGTGCCAATACAATGTCACCACCCGTCATAGTTTTTACCTCTTGCACAATGCCATAACCATGGTTGGGTTCCTGTAAACACAGTAAAATGTAAAAACCTGTCTCCGTCATTGGCACGTATACTTTTTTGATATGCGCATCCATGATAAAACCTCTTATATTCCAGAATATATATCGCACTTCGATATATCATATTGTATCGCAGTGCGATATATGTGTCAAGGAGTTTCTGTGCCCATACAAAAAGGCAGGAATTTCTTCCTGCCTTTCACTGTACTTTCTTCTTTTAATGATATTGCTTTAAATATACTTCCACTGACCTTGTCATTTCCTTAGAAAAGTCTGAATTGTATTTGCGCTCGCAGAATGCTGCGCACCAATCTTCAAAAGATCTTTGCTTACAATGGTGTGCCAACATACCACGCAGTTCTGCTCCATCCATACTGTGATACGTGTTTTCATGCACAATGTATTCCTGTGGGCAGCGTTCTGGTTTCTTGCGCATCTTTTGCTGGTCGGTCGGCCATCCGTAAACCAACATGGCTGCTGGAAATACATAGTCCGGCAAATGCAAAAGTTTTGCGACGTCTTCCTGATTTTCTATGATGTCACCGATATAGCAGGATCCAATGCCAAGACTTTCTGCCGCCACGACCGTATTTTGCGCTGCGATCGTCGCATCCGTGACCGCAAGCATGAGATCTCCCACACCGGGATGTCTTGGGCTGCAGCCTGCCTCTATATAGGCATCATACCATTTCTTACAATCTGCACAAAATACCTCCACCATATCTGCCTTTGCGATAAAAGGCTGATGGTCACAAAAATCTGCCAGCGTATCCTTGATCGCCTGATCCGTCACATCAATGATCGTATATAACTGCTGACATCCGGCAGAAGGTGCCTGCGCCGCCGTCTCTAAGATCGTCTCTTTCATGTCTGCCGGGATCGGTCTGTCCTCAAACACACGTACAGACTTTCTGTCATAAAGGCTTTTTATGATCTCATTCATGCTTCCTGTCTTCCTTTGCTCCCTATAAGTACATACACCCAGATCTTCCCGGCATATCATCACCTTTTACATAACGGGCATTGAATTCCATATTGATTTGTCGAAGTTCCTTTTTCCCGTCAATATAATCCTGATACATTTCTGCTAATCCCGGCATACAGCCGTCACAACTTGCTTCTATATTTCCAAGTGCATCTGCAACGATTTTCTCCCGTTCTTCCTTTGTTGTTTCTGCAATCAAATAACTCATATGTTTTTCGTCCTTCTATATCTGCACTAATTTATACGTTCTCGTTCCAAGCCCCATCTTTTGTGCATGATCAAGACAAGATTCCCATTCTGTATCCGGGTGCGTCATCTTAAAATGATCGTGTCCACAATGTGCATGCACTTCTTCTGGTAAATTCTTTTCATTTTCATCTAACAGACTTCCTGACATCGCAGGCATTTTATTGCAAAGGTCAGCACATGCCTGGTCTAATGCTACCGGGTCAAAAGATGCAAGCATTCCGATATTCGGAATAATTGGAATATCATTTTCTGCATGGCAATCACAGTTTGGCGACACATCACAGATCAATGAAATATGAAAACATGGTCTGTCTTTGCAGACTGCATATGCATATTCTGCCATTTTACAATTCAACATGAAAACAGAATCTGCAAAATTCGCTGTAATCGCATCCTTTGGACAAACAGCCAGACATCTTCCACATCCCACACATCTGTCATGATCAATCGTCGCTTTTCCATCTGTAATAACGGGTGCTCCATGTGCACAAATGCGACTGCATGCGCCACATCCCACACACAGATTCTTATCTGCACTCGGCTTGCCCTCACAGTGCTGTTCCATCTTACCGGCTCTTGATCCGCAGCCCATACCGATATTTTTGATCGCACCGCCAAAACCTGCCGTCTCGTGTCCCTTAAAGTGTGTCAGAGAAATAAAGACATCTGCATCCATAATGGCATGTCCGATCTTGGCTTCCTTTACATATTCCCCATCGATTGGAACAATCGTCTCGTCCGTTCCCTTTAAGCCATCACCAATGATCACATGGCAGCCTGTCTGTAAGGGCGAAAATCCGTTGACATAGGCTGTATCCAGATGATCCAGCGCATTCTTTCTGCTGCCGACATAAAGGGTATTGCAATCCGTAAGAAATGCCTTTCCGCCGAGTTCCTTGACATAATCTGCAACCACCTTGGCATAATTTGGACGAAGAAATGCAAGATTTCCATATTCTCCAAAATGGATCTTGATGGCAGCATATTTTTCATTAAAATCAATGTTTTCAAATCCAGCCTGCTTCATAAGACGATGCAGTTTCTGGATCAGGTTCTCATGTTCTGTCGTTTTAAAAGATGTGAAATATACTTTTGATTCTCCCATGATCTTCCCTTTTCTTTCTCTTAAATACTTATATGTACTATAAAATCCCCGTGCCAAATAGCACGGGGATCCCATGATCCCAGACCGGGATATTATTGTCTATTTTTAGAACTTGCCAGCGTCAGCAGCCTCTTGAACGGATACAGCAACAGCAACGGTAGCACCTACCATTGGGTTGTTACCCATACCGATCAGTCCCATCATCTCAACGTGAGCCGGAACAGAAGAAGAACCTGCGAACTGTGCATCAGAATGCATACGTCCTAAAGTATCTGTCATACCATAAGAAGCAGGACCTGCTGCCATGTTGTCCGGATGAAGTGTACGTCCTGTACCACCGCCTGATGCTACTGAGAAGTACTTTTTACCCTGCTCGATACACTCTTTCTTGTATGTACCTGCTACCGGATGCTGGAAACGTGTTGGGTTGGTTGAGTTACCTGTGATAGATACACCAACGTTCTCAAAGTGCATGATCGCAACACCTTCCTGAACATCATCAGCACCATAACACTTAACAGATGCACGAAGTCCATCTGAGTATGCCTTTTCATATACTACATTAAGTTTTGCTTCCTTGTAGTCATACTTTGTCTCAACGTAAGTAAATCCGTTGATACGGGAAATGATCTGTGCAGCATCTTTTCCAAGACCATTTAAGATAACACGCAGAGGTTTCTGACGAACCTTGTTTGCCTTTTCAGCGATACCGATCGCACCTTCTGCTGCTGCAAATGACTCATGTCCTGCTAAGAAGCAGAAGCACTCTGTCTCTTCCTCTAATAACATCTTTCCAAGGTTACCATGTCCAAGACCTACCTTACGGTGATCTGCTACAGAACCAGGGATACAGAATGCCTGAAGTCCTTCACCGATTGCAGCTGCTGCATCAGCGGCTCTACGGCATCCCTTCTTGATTGCGATCGCTGCACCTACTGTGTATGCCCAGCATGCATTTTCAAAACAGATCGGCTGGATCTTCTTAACCTGCTCATATACATCAAGTCCAGCATCCTTTGTGATCTTCTCAGCTTCTTCGATAGAGCTGATACCATAACTATTTAAAACAGCATTGATCTGGTCAATTCTTCTTTCATATGATTCAAATAAAGCCATCTTCTTACGTCTCCTTTCTACTACTCTACTCTTGGGTCGATGATCTTAACAGCGCCCTGCTCTGGTGTAACACGTCCGTAAGAACCGGAAGCCTTTTCCCAAGCAGTATTTGCGTCATCACCCTTTTTGATGAAGTCTGTCATCTTTCCAAGGGAAACGAACTGGTAACCGATAACTTCGTCGTCAGCATCAAGAGCAATACCTGTAACATAGCCTTCTGCCATTTCCAGATAACGAACACCCTTTGCCTTGGTTGCGTACATAGTACCAACCTGGGAACGAAGACCCTTTCCTAAGTCTTCCAGACCAGCACCGATAGCAAGTCCATCATCAGAGAATGCAGACTGTGTACGTCCGTAAACGATCTGTAAGAATAACTCTCTCATTGCTGTATTGATAGCATCACAAACAAGGTCTGTGTTTAATGCTTCAAGAATTGTCTTGCCCTGCAAGATCTCTGCTGCCATTGCTGCGGAATGTGTCATACCAGAACATCCGATTGTCTCTACCAATGCTTCTTCAATAACACCGTTCTTAACATTCAAAGACAACTTACATGCGCCCTGCTGAGGAGCACACCAGCCCACACCATGTGTAAAGCCTGAAATATCTTCAATCTTCTTAGAATGCACCCATTTTCCTTCTTCAGGAATTGGAGCTGGTTCATGTTTTGCGCCCTTTGCAACAGGACACATGTTTTCAACTTCCTTTGTGTAAATCATTATAAGACTCCTTTCATAATACATAAAGCATGCATCATATGGCTATGCCTTGCTTAGTTAAAAAAATAACTAACACACTCTGCTTATTTTCTCACATTTTCTGCGGTTCGTCTAGACCTTTTTCTCTTTCCGTGCGCTTTCCTACGCTTCTTTTTTTACCACGTGGTCTTTATCTTTAAAAATGGAGTTTGCCGGGATGACTCCGCGTACACAAGATACTGGATAAATATTAGAATGTGAGCATACCACCGTACCCGGATTTAATACACTGTTACATCCAACTTCTACATAATCGCCAAGCATTGCACCGAATTTTTTAAGGCCTGTCGCAATCTCTTCCTTGCTTTCATAGCGGTCTTTTACAACCACAAGTGTCTTATCACTCTTAACATTAGAGGTAATGGAACCAGCCCCCATATGTGAATGGAAACCAAGTACGGAATCTCCAACATAATTATAATGTGGTACCTGAACAACATTAAACAGAATAACATTTTTCAATTCTGTTGAATTCCCTACAACACAGTTCTTACCAACAATAACATTGCCACGGATAAATGCGCCCGGACGTACTTCGGTGTCTTCATCAATGATGAGCGGACCATTTAATGTAGCTGTTGCTGCAATGGATACCGATTTTGCAATCCAGATATTTTCTCCGCGTCGTTCAAAAACTTCCGGATCAAGCTTTGGTCCGATTTCTTTAATGAACTCTCCGATTTTTGGCAATGCCTCCCATGGATAATCCACGGTTTCAAGCAATGGTGCTGCCAATGTCTGTGTCAGGTCATACATGTTTTTTACTTTGCAATGTTCCATTTTCTTTTCCATCCTTTACTATTTTTTATAATATTGTGCTGCTGCACGGTACATTCCCTGCATGGCATATTGATTGTTATTCGCCAGCACACGTGCTGTCTTTTGTTTGATAAAATTTTCCAATTTGACCATATATTCATCCGCCGTGATCTCACCGTCTGCCACGTAGGTCAGCCCCTTTTCCCAACTTGCCGTCAACTCCGGATTTAAAAGTGACGGGATCGAAGCATTCACGACGTCAAAGATCATTCTCCCTGTAAGGTCGGGGTGTAGATCTGGGTCTTTTTATTTAGAGCAATATACTTGTTATTTACCAGTTTCTTTAGGATCTCTGCACGCGTTGCAGAGGTTCCGATACCGCTTCCCTTGATCTGGGAACGCAATTCCTCATCCTCTATTAGTTGCCCGGCATTTTCCATGGCAAGGATCATAGCACCGGAATTGTAGCGCTTTGGCGGTGAAGTCTCGCCTTCCTTGATCTGCATGCTGCCGATCCCAACCTCATCGCCCTTTTTGATCTGGGCAAGGACTTCCGCCATATTGATGTTTAAATTCTCGTCCTCTTCGCCCTCGTTTTCCTCCGAGCCATTATCCACCGCTGCTGCCTCCTTGGCATCCGCCGTGGCAGTTTTTTTCTTGCGGAAAGAATATTCCATCAGGCTAAGATAGCCCGGCTCTTTTAAATATTTCTCGGATGCAAAGAAGTATTCACTTCCACTTTTTATAGTAAGATTTAACTTTTCATATTCTGCCGGCGGATAAAAGATCGCCAGAAAACGACGCACGATCGTCTCATAAATATAAACCGCCCTGCTATTTAATCCCTTTAAGGCAGACAAGCCCTGTCCGGTCGGAATGATGGCATAGTGGTCGGTGATCTGCTTGTCATTGACATAACGTGTCTTGGCAAGCCCCTTATACATCTCCTGATCCAGGATGGTCTGCGCGTAGTCCCGGACACCCGGAATGCCTAAAAGTCCACGGATATTCTTGTGGATCTCCTTTGCCACAGCCGTCGATAAGACTCTGGCATCCGTTCGCGGATAGGTGACCAATTTCTTTTCATAGAGTTCCTGCACGACCGCAAGTGTCTCGTCCGGGCTGATCTTAAAGAACTTGGAACAGTCATTCTGCAATTCCGCTAAGTTGTATAAAAGCGGCGGCTTTTTCTTTTCTTTCTTCTTTTCGATCTTCTCGATGCTTCCCTTTGCCTGTCCCATGATGCGCCGTTCTTCATCTAAAACCGCACTGCCGGGCTCCATCTCCAAGGTCTCCTCGATCAGTTTGACGGCACTCGCCATCTCTTTAAAGCCATTTTCCTTGTAAAGCAAAGGCGAATTCTCATAGCGCGATCCCACGACCGCTTTCCACTCCATGGAAAGATTGGCACCTGCCACATCGACCCCCGCCAGCACGCGGTAAAATGGTGTCTTTTCAAAATTGCGGATTTCTCTTTCCCGGCGCACGATCATGCCAAGAACACAGGTCATGACACGTCCGACCGACACCACACAATATTTTTCATTCAAAAAATTTGCCATGGAATTGCCATAGCGGATCGAAAGCAAGCGTGAAAAATTGATCCCCATCAGATAATCTTCTTTGGCGCGCAGATAGGCTGCATCGGACAAATTGTCATATTCCGAAAGATCTTTTGCCTCCTTGACCCCACGCAGGATTTCCTCCTCTGTCTGCGAATCAATCCAGACACGCTTTCTGACCTTGCCGGTCACGCCAGACATCTGTTCCACCAGACGATATATGTATTCTCCCTCACGTCCCGAGTCCGTACAGACATAGATGGTATCCACGTCGTCCCGCTTCATCAGGCTGGTAACAATACCATACTGCTTGGCACTTGAAGATATGACCTCGTATTTGAACTCCGTCGGTAAAAAAGGAAGTGTCTCCAAACGCCATTTTTTGTATTTTTCATCATAAACATCGGGATAACTCATAGTCACCAGGTGTCCGACGCACCAGGTAATGACCATATGCTCTCCCTCCAGATAACCGTCACGTCTGCTCAGATTTTCATCCAAAGCCGCACCAAACTGCTGTGCAACGCTCGGTTTCTCTGCGATAAATAAGGATTTACCCATAAAATTATAACTCCGTCATATCTACCAGCACGATCTCTGCATGTTCTGCTGCCAGTTTTTCGATCTCTGCATCAAATTTCTTGGCAGAGAAGAGATAGATCACATTTGCAGAAATCTTTGCCTTTTTCATCTGCACCAAAAGTTTTTCGTATCTTCCATAGGAAAATTCATCCTCTGTCCAGCTGCAGATGCCAACTACATTTTCCCGCTGCGCATTTTGCCCGATAATATCAATGGATCCCTCTTTTCCTACCCAGGTTCCCATTTTTACAAGTTTGATCGGCACCTGTCCCACATGGTTTAACAGTTGCAGGTATTCTGTACAGACACTGACAAAATACTGCTGCAGATAGGTATCCAATTCCTTTTCAATATAAGTTTCATAAAATGCTTCCGCACTCATGACATAAAGATCTGACAAATGCGGATAGATAAAAGTGAACCAGAAATTCACAAAATGATTGCGAATGTGATAAACCCCTTTCTTGGAGTTATCCCAGCCGCCGGTCTCGAAGGAAACCACTTTTTCAACAACATCAAAAGCCGCCAGATTTTTCATATACACACTGATCTTTGCCCGCGAATAGCCGGTATCCATAAAAAGATCATTTAATTTTTCATGTCCGGATGCGATCGATGCCAAGATCGTGTCATAGACAGACAACTCCCGCAGTTCGCTTCCAATGAAATCCTCTGCCTCCGAAAACAGATAGCCATGCGGCCGCAGGATATTATTGCAGATATTTTCCTTGATGCTCTTTTTCCCATTCCAGCGGTTGAGATAATCCGGCACGCCGCCGATGATACCATAAGTCTCAACACACTGTGCCACCGAATACTCCGGGAAGGCACGGACGACATCCAGAAAACTCATATCATCCAACTTCATGACCTCATCGACCTTTGCCATGGCATCCCCCAGACAAGTTGCCATATCCTTATGCGCCCACGCTAAGGACGAATGACAGAGCAGGATCATGACCGGTCCCGGATAAAGCCTGCGCGCCTTTAATTTTAAGATGCTTTCCATAAAATGCGGATCTTTTTTTACAATGCGGTCAAAAGCATCGATCATAAGAACCAGTTTGGACGCATCCCCACTCTTAACGCGGTTAAAGCACTCATCATAGGAATCGCGGGTCAGATTGACCTCGTACTGTTTTTCAATTTCCCTTTGCATCTGGTGCAGTTGTTCCTCGGCAGAGGCATTTCTGGCATGATAATAAAAGCACTTTTTATCCCTTGCAAAGAGTTGTAAGAGCAGTTCCATACCGCAACCGCTCCTGCCATACAAAATATACAACTGGTTGCCGCTCTTTTTATATAATTCTTCTAATTTCTTATACTCTGTGGCTCGTGTGATCATCTATGTTTCCCCATTTCTTTTTATCTCAAATACATAAATCTGCATTTAACAAGTCGCAATTTCTATTATATCTTTGCAGGAGAAAATTGACAAGAAAAAAAGGACGAAGCCCTAAGAACTTCGTCCCGATCCACATGATCTATTTCTTTGTGATATATCCCTGTGCCTTTAAAAGTTCTGCACAAAGAACTGCGCCGCCTGCTGCACCGCGGACTGTATTATGAGAAAGTCCAACGAACTTCCAGTCATATACCGTGTCCTCACGCAAACGTCCCACATTGATACCCATACCATTTTCATAGTTGACATCCAATGTGACCTGTGGGCGGTTATCCTCTTCCATGTAACGGATAAACTGCTTTGGCGCACTCGGAAGGTTTAACTCCTGTGGCAGTCCGGAGAATTTCTCCAACGCCTCGATCAACTGCTCTTTGGTAGGATTTTTCTTAAACTTCACAAATACGGCTGCGGTATGACCATTTAATACCGGAACACGGATACACTGGCAAGTGATGACCGGGCTGGTTGCCGGTACGATCTCGCCCTTTTCTTCATCCACATAGCCCCAGATACGGAGTGGCTCTTTTTCACTCTTTTCTTCTTCACCACCGATGTATGGAATGATATTTCCTTCCATCTCCGGCCAATCCTTAAAGGTCTTTCCTGCACCGGAAATTGCCTGATAAGTTGTCGCTACCACTTCATACGGCTCAAACTCTTTCCATGCGGTAAGTACCGGTGCGTAAGACTGGATCGAGCAGTTTGGCTTTACTGCCACAAATCCTCTCTTGGTTCCCAGTCTCTTCTTCTGATATTCGATCACATGCATATGTTCCGGGTTAATCTCCGGTACAACCATAGGTACATCCGGTGTCCATCTGTGTGCACTGTTATTGGAAACGACCGGTGTCTCAGTCTTAGCATATGCTTCCTCGATCGCCTTGATCTCATCCTTTGTCATGTCAACCGCAGAGAATACAAAATCCACCTCCGCTGCCACATCTTCTACTTCATTGACATTCTTTACCACTATATCTTTTACGGCTTCCGGCATTGGTGTGTCCATTTTCCAACGTCCACCCACAGCATCCTCATACCGCTTGCCTGCACTTCTTGGGCTGGCTGCGATCGTAGTTACCTCAAACCATGGATGATTTTCCAGCAGAGAGATAAATCTCTGTCCAACCATACCTGTTCCACCTAAAATACCAACTTTTAATTTTTCGCTCATGATGCTCTCCTTCTCACATGTCCGCTCTACGCAGACAACTGTCTTTCTAGGAAAATATGTTACGTTATTCCATAAAAAAAAGCAAGCACTTTTCCAATTTTACACAAATTCCACAAATGCCTGCCTTTTTCCTTATTTCTTTTGGTTATTTTTTCAAAAATTCCTTGTAAGACGCAATGGCTGTTTCCATTGCTTCCTTGCCCGGTGCTCCCGTCGTCAGACGCTTGTTGACACAGGTGTACATGGAAATGGCATCATAAATGTCCTCTTCAAAGACATCCGAGAACTCTTTCAATTCCTCCAATGACATATCATCGATCGCGATACCCTTATCAATGCAATAGAGAACCACACGTCCGATAATGCCATGCGCATCCCGGAACGGTACGCCCTTGCCTACCAGATAATCTGCGGCATCGGTCGCATTGGTAAAGCCATGTCTGGCGCTCTTTTCCATGACGTCTTTGCGGAAAGTCATGGTCTCTAACATGCCATCAAAGAGTTGGATGCAGCCATTGACCGTATCCATCGCATCAAATGCCATTTCTTTATCTTCCTGCATATCCTTATTATAGGCAAGCGGAATGCCCTTCATGGTCGTAAGCAGTCCCATCAGCGCCCCATAGACACGCCCAGTCTTACCACGCACGAGTTCCGCGATATCAGGGTTCTTTTTCTGCGGCATGATACTGCTTCCGGTACTATAGGCATCGTCGATCTCAATAAAACGGTATTCATTGGAATTCCAGATGATGACTTCTTCGGAAAAACGGCTCAGATGCATCATGATGGTAGACATGGCACTCAGGTATTCGATCAGATAATCCCTGTCGCTGACACCATCCATACTGTTGACGGTCGGTCCGTAAAATCCCAGCAGTTCTGCAGTATAATCACGATCCAATGGATATGTCGTGCCTGCCAATGCGCCGGAGCCCAAAGGACAATAATTCATGCGCTCGTATATATCGGACAAGCGCAAAACATCACGCTTAAACATTTCAAAATAAGCCCCCATATGATGCGCAAGCGTGATCGGCTGTGCCTTTTGCAAATGGGTAAAGCCCGGCATGATCGTCTCTGTGTTATCTTCCATAATGGAAAGAATGGTCTCAAGCAGATGATGGAGCAGATCCTTGGTATGTTCTACCTGACTTCTGGTATAAAGGCGCATATCCAATGCCACCTGATCGTTTCTGCTGCGTCCGGTATGCAGTTTCTTGCCCGGATCACCGATACGGTCGATCAGATTTGCCTCCACAAAACTATGAATATCCTCGTATTCGGATGTGATGGCAAGTTTGCCGTCTGCCACATCTTTTTCGATGCCTTCCAGTCCGACTAAGATCTCATCCCTTTCCTCTTCCGTAAGGATGCCCTGTTTTGCAAGCATCTTGACGTGTGCCTTGCTGCCCATGATGTCTTCCGCAAAAAACCGCTGGTCGAATCCGATGGAAGCGTTGAAATCATATACTAACTGATCGGTTGCCTTGGTGAATCGTCCACCCCATAACTGTGCCATAATACTTAATTCCTTTCCTCTTTTTCCTGCTGTCTGCTACGATATGAAAACACACACCCACAGTAATCCTGCCGATACATGCCATACTCTTTTGATAATTCTACGCTGCGCTTATAGCCCTCGCGTTTCTTAAAATCCGAATACAAATACGAAATGCCATAGTCTTTTGCCAGCGCTCCGCCGATTTCATTGAGCATCTGGGCATTTTTCATGGGACTGATGGAAAGTGTCGTCGTAAAATAGTCCATCTGCATTGCTTTTGCCAGTTTCGCCGTCTCTTCCAACCGAAGACGAAAACACTGCTGGCACCGCTTTCCACCCTCCGGCTCCTTCTCCAGTCCCTTGGTCACTTCATAAAAACGCTCTTTGTCAAAGTCTCCCTCCACAAAAGAGATCGGATGCTTTGCCGGAAAACGTTCGATAAAAGCCTTTTGTTCTGCCACACGTTTGTTATATTCTTCATCCGGGTAAATATTGGGATTGTAATAGAATACGGTGATCAAAAAATAAACGGACAGATACTCCAAGACATAAGAACTGCAGGGCGCACAGCAGGCGTGCAAAAGAAGTCTCGGCACCCTGCCCTGCTCCTGCAACTGAAGAATCGTTTGATCCAAAAGACGTTGATAATTCTGCTTCATGTACTATGCTTCCTCAGATGTCCAAAGATATAAAAATGCCACTGCCAGTACATATACGATTGCCATGAGTACCATAAAAACGGCTCTGCCAAAGCTAAATCCTGCCGCGATCTGTGCGATCACAAGGAGCCCATGTACCCAAAGCGGGATCCGGTTTAAAAGTGCGCTGAGCAGCACTTCCAAAATGGCGATCGAACAGATTGCCACAATGGGAATATTTAATACCGCAAAACTCACGACGATCAATACTACGGTCACCGCCAGAAAAATTCCAAGTGGTATGATTGGTTTATTTTTAAATACTTTGATTGCTTTTGTCATTTTAAGTGTCCTCTCCTGTTCTTTTCACTTAGCCCATTATAGCAAGTTTTAAAAGAAGAAACAACTACCACCTTTTCTCATCAGGAATAACTGATGCGATTGTTGACATGGTCATAATAATACACATGGTCGGAAAGGACTTCTTCCGGCATCACACAGGTAGCATTGACCTGACGTACCAGGGCAGACATTTCCTCCAGATCAAAGCGATTTTGATAAGGCAGCAAGATCAACTCATGCACACTGCTCGGCAAGATAACAAAATCGCTTTCTGTCACTTTCGCACATTTTTGCATGATCTGCGGATACAACATGACTGCCGCCCCAAAATACTGGTTGGCATTGGTCAGCACATACATCTGAAAATCTGCCAGATCTTCCATGTCTTCAATTTCCGGCAGACTCTGCCCTGCTGCTTCCAGCATAGAATCCACCAGTCCCGAAAAGGAATGCATCTTTGGTGCAAGCAATTTTGGCGTGTTGCGGCGGGCATAAGATAAGAGTTCTTTCGGCGTGATGTGCCAGATATCTAACATATCATTTCGGATCAGGATAGACGCATTACTCCTTGTCATTTGCTCAGGGAAGGTCTCATCCGCCAAAATATAATAGCAAAATACCACTGCTAGATCCAAATAGGGAACAAACGGCACTTCTGCCAAAAGTTCTTTGTTCTTTTCCATATTGACCAGTTTGTAGATAATATTTTCCCGCACTTTGGAAAAATCCGTGAAAAAAGATAGATCCACATCCTCTTTCAGGCGATACTCAGAAAAACTGGAAAGTATGCGGTCTGCGATTTCTGTCAGGGACGATCCCTCTTGAAAAATCTCATAACACGTATGTAAATAAATGGTTGGGGAAATGTTGACAGATGACTGAAGGATGCTCAGTCCGTCTAACCATAGATCGTTGTTCTTGAGAACAGGGCGCACATCAATCTCCTGATCCGCGTCAATCCGCTCCTCAAGTAAGGAAATCAATTCCTTTTTAAATATTTCGTATGTCATAAACCCTCCGATTCAGACATGCGCAAATGGAAAAAGCTCCGAATCAGACTCGAACTGACGACCCCTTCATTACGAGTGAAGTGC
The DNA here is from genome assembly GCF_003478275.1 of Roseburia sp. AM51-8. Taxonomy (NCBI): domain Bacteria; kingdom Bacillati; phylum Bacillota; class Clostridia; order Lachnospirales; family Lachnospiraceae; genus Roseburia; species Roseburia sp. AM51-8. The sequence continues at coordinate 68,096 of NZ_QUEY01000004.1, forward strand.
TCTACCAACTGAGCTATCGGAGCAACGAAATTATTATATCGAAAGTTTTCTGTTTTGGCAACGATTTTTTTATCTTTTTGCAAATCGAAGATGCGTTCCTTTGGACTTGGGGCTGGCACAGACTAGCAGGCGGACAGGGCACAGGATGCAGGGGGCAAAAACTGTCGCAGAACAGGGAGTCTCTGACGAGAAACTTTTTCTTTCTCTGATTAAAACTGTCTTTGCAAAGTTCGACAACCGTCTTGGATGATGTTCGCCTCTGTCAGATATGAATGCAAACGCATTAGAGATGCCCTGAATATCTGCCAGAGGCGGACACATCCTGACGGCAGTCGAAGCTGTGCAAGAGACACTTTATTAAAAGAAAAAGATTTCTCGAAGAGACTCGCCTAACCTGCTCCAAAGTTTTTGCCCCCTGCATCCTGTGCCCTGTCCGCCTGCTGGTCTGTGCCAGCCCCAAGTCCAAAAGGAACGCCCCTCATGGCAAAAGGAACGTCCCTCCTGCCTAGCGTAATTTGTAGTCCAAGCGGATCTTATCTGTGATCAGGGCGATAAATTCCGAATTGGTCGGCTTGCCCTTGCCATGATTGATAGTGTATCCAAACAGTGCATCAATAGTATCCATCCTGCCCCTGCTCCATGCCACTTCAATCGCATGCCGGATGGCACGTTCCACACGACTCGTGGTCGTATCATATTTCTTTGCGATCGTCGGATACAAGACTTTCGTAATGGAATTGAGCATCTCAATATCCTGTACGGACATGACGATCGCATCCCTTAAGTACTGGTAACCTTTGATATGTGCCGGTACCCCGATCTCATGAATGATATTTGTCACATCTGCCTCTAAGGCAGCCTCGGTATGCTCCTTCGTCTTTTTCTGATAAAAACCGGGCTCTACAAAGGCACGGGTTCTTCTTGTCTTTTTGATCCGCTGAATGATCGTATCTTTATCAAAAGGCTTCATGATAAAATAATCTGCCCCAAGAGCAAAGGCATCCTCTGTGACCTGTGGCTGGTTGACGGCACTTACCATGATAAAGTTCGGTGTCTTTTTAATACTCGTATCCCGCTGTACTTTATCCAGAACCCCCAGTCCGTCCATCTTTGGCATCACGATATCAAGCAGTACCACATCCGGCTCTTTCTCCTTGATCATCTGATACGCTTCTTCCCCATCTTTTGCTGTTCCAACTACTGAAAGTTCTTCATCCGACTGTACGATGGTGTCTAGCAACTGACGCATCAGATCATTATCGTCTGCGATTGCCACATTGAGTTTGTCCATACCATCCTCCTACTTTCTTCAAAATCTACGTTCCTCATTATTCAGCATATTTTGTATGTATGCTGTCGAAAGTAGTCGCGAAAAATGATATTTACAAATCCTATAGCATTTCCTCAATGAAAATGCCGTATCCTTTTGTAGGATCATTGATAAAAACGTGCGTTACTGCGCCAATGATCCTGCCTTCCTGATGATGGGCGATCCACTCATGCCCTGAACGATCCCGCCCATCTGGTCGATGAGTTTTTCATCCGTCACATGAAAGACAAAAGATTTATTCTTTTCCTTTGGTTCATAATCGATCTGGTCGATCATGATCTGATAAGCCTCCACCGCATCGCCTTCGCCAAACAGGATGGTCGCCCCCTCCCGCTTGATCTCCTGTTTATAAGCAACCGCATAGGAGTTTCCCGCATATGCCGTCTTTGCCGTCCCATTCATCTTGCCATAAATGCCCACATTGGAATTGCGCGTGATCTCTCCCAGCCGCGCCGCACTGCCATAATGGATCAGACCTGAGATCTCCCCCGGCGAACCGATGCTGCTAGGCGTGATCCCGGTAATGCTGGTCTCATACAGATAGCCCTCTTTCATACTAAGCGCCTGACTTCCCGATGTCGCGCTGATACCATGTCCCAGCGCCCCAAAAGAGCCATCCTCCTTGACATAGGTCAGGGTTCCTACCCCTGCCACATCATCTTTGACCCAAATGCCTAACTTATATGAGCCATCCTCCGTTTCCTGCGGCCGGACTTTGACTTCCATTTCTTCCCCATGTCTTACGACGGACAGGACCATGGCCTGCCCTTTTGACGCTTCTACCGCCTCCTGCAAGTCCTCCTTGTCTGAAAGTTCTTTTCCATCCCGCCCCGTAATGTAGTCTCCCTCCTGCAAAATATAAGCACAGGGAGATACTTTTTCTCCGGATACAGTCTGGATCTCTTTTAAACCGGCAACATAGATGCCCTGAGTCTGCAGATAAATACCGACCGGTCTTCCCACCGCATCCACGGACTGATCTCCGACAACGGTCCCGCTCATGGTCGCGATCGGGATTAGACCAAACAGTTTACAGGTATAGGTCTTTTGTATGCCCTTGGCATCGCTTCCACGCTCCGTCTGCACGGTCTCTTCTGTATGGGCTTCCTGCACACGAATAGGTGCCGCCAGTGAGATCTTATCACTGGCTTTTTGCAAAACAACCTCTTTGGGAATATAGGATAAAAGCATAAAATAGCAGGCTATGACATATACAATGCCGTAGGCTACGGCTGTTTTTTTGCGATTTTTCTGATACCATGCAAACATAAGCAAAACCTCCATGAAAAAGAAAAGGAAGGACATTTGTCCTTCCTTTAGTATGTTAGTTTTGCCTTATTTTAAACATCTTTCTTGCCTTGTGCCAGATCTTTCATCTCCTTGGCATTGTCTAAGACCGTCTGCGTGATGGTCGTTCCGCCAAGCATACGCGCCAGTTCCTTGATGCTGTCATGATAAGAAAGTGCCTCGATCGAAGATATGGTCTCATTGCCTACCACATCCTTCTGGATCAGATAATGATGATCTGCCATGGCTGCGATCTGTGGCAGATGCGTGATGCAAATGACCTGATGTTCCTTTGCGACCAGATGGAGTTTCTCCGATACTGCCTGCGCTGTACGACCACTGATTCCGGCATCGATCTCATCAAAGATCAAAGTATCAATATCATCATGCTCTGCCAGTACCGTCTTAATTGCTAACATGATACGCGACATCTCACCACCGGATGCTATATCCTTGAGCGGACGGATCGGCTCTCCCGGATTGGTACGGATCATAAACTGTGCATCGTCATAACCGTCTGCGCCGATATGATCTGTCTGCAAAAATTCCATGGAAAAATGCACATCCAGAAAATTCAAATCCATCAGGGCTTCTTCTACCTTGCCGGAGAGTTCCTTAGCATAGCGTTTGCGCATACCGGACAGGGCAAATGCCGCATCCTCTGCTTCTTTTTTGGCGTCATTTAAAGCCTGCGTCAACTTGGCAAGATAGGCCTCGTGGTGCATGAGTTTTTCCAAGCGGTCTTCCTTTTCCTGCTTTGCCGCCAGAATATCCTCAATGGTCGCGCCATATTTGTCCTTGAGGCGGTTGATCTCATTGAGTCTGCCGTCGATCTGGGCAAACATTTCCTCGTCAAACTCTGTCTCAGCCATATACTGTGACAGATCACGGTTGAAATCAGAAAGCAGGCTGTCGATGTCATTTAAACTTTCAAACATAGGCTCTAAGGCTTCATCATAAGACAGGATCTGATGCAGACGCTGCACAGCCCTTCCTACCTGTTCCGATGCCCCATCACTGCCGCTGGTCTGCTGGTATGCCTCGGAAAGTGCCTCCATGATCCGTTTGCTGTTGGATAATCTGCGATACTGATTTTCAAAGCGCGCATCTTCTCCGATCTCCAAATTTGCCTCTGTGATCTCTTTGATCTCATACTCTAAAAATGAGATCTCGCGCTCCCTGTCGCCATCCAACTGGTTGGCTTCCTTCCATTCCTGCTGCTTTGCGGCATAGGTCTTGTAGGCTGTCTGCATACGCTCTTTGAGCGGTCCTACTTCATTTTTGGCATACTCATCCAACATTTCCAGATGCTTTTTTTTGTGGAGCAGGGATTGATGGTCATTCTGCCCATGGATATCCAAAAAGATATCCCCCACCTGTTTCATCTTGATCGCCGGTACCATCTCGCCATTGATCTTTGCAACACTGCGGCTCTCCGTGATCTTACGGCTGAGGATGACCTCATCATCATAAGGCTCGATATCCAATTCTGCCAACTGCTTTCTCTGCGAGTCCCTGGTGATGCGAAAGACAGCCTCGACCAAGGCTTCCTTTCCGGGATCCCGCAACATGTCTTTTGACACCTTTCCACCAAGTGCCAGACCAAGCGCCCCTAAAATAATGGACTTTCCGGCACCGGTCTCTCCGGACAGGATATGCAGTCCGTCCAAGAAGGTGATGTCCTCCTCCTCGATGAGTGCAAGGTTTTTGACGTGTAAATTTTCAAGCATACTTGCTCCTTTCACTCTTCTTAAGCATTTTTATTCTCAACTAGTTCCTTAATCTACTCATGATCACAATGGTATCGTCTATACTGCGGACCGCGCACATGATCGTATCATCCCCGGCGATACTTCCCACGATCTCCGGCAATTCCATATGATCGAGTGCTGCTGCCACTGCCATCGCCATCCCGGAAACGGTCTTGATGACAAGAATGTTCTGTGCGTTGTCCATAGACACATATCCATCCCGGAAAATGCGGATATATTTTTCCGCCATCTTCTCTTCGGTCTTACGATATGCCACATAGCGTAGTTTTCCATCGCTCATGGCTACCTTTGTCAGTTTCATCTCTCGAATATCTCGGGAAACCGTGGCTTGTGTTGCCACAAATCCGGCACGTTCCAATTCCATGGTCAATTCTTCCTGCGTGCCAATCTCCTTTTTTACGATCAGATCCAAGATCTTTGCCTGACGTTCTGCTTTCATGTCCTTACCTCTTATACTGTATCAAACAACTCTATCTATACTCCATCAATCGTCATCCGCCTGTAACTTGGTACGGATGCGATCCAAAAAACTCACATCCCGCAAATGAATCATCTTTGTGGTCTCCTTTGCCCGATGTACAACGAGTTTTTCTCCCGGATGCAATAATCTCTTGTGATTGCCGTCAAAACTGATCTCGGCTTCCTCTGTCCCATCTTCCCTGCGCGACTCGATCTCGATCACCAATTCATCATAGGGATCCAGAACAATGCTTCTGGCATTTAGGGTATGCGGATTGATCGGTGTCAGAAGGATGAGATTGGTCATAGGATTGACGATCGGACCATTGGCGGAAAGATTGTATGCCGTTGATCCGGTCGGTGTCGCAAAGATTACCCCATCACAATTATAGGCATAAAGATACTGCCCATTGACATAAACGACAACATGCATGACCTGCAGGCCTGCACTCGAACAAAGCACAATATCATTGAGTGCCTGGATCTCTTTGCCCGCATTGCCCTGGGCATCTACCATATGCCCGGACAACATCATCCGTTCTTCAATACTGTAATCGCCTGCCATCATGGCATCGATGGCATCATAGACCGATGCATCATCCAGATCACACAGATAGCCCAGATGCCCGCGGTTGATCCCGATCATTGGGATATTTTTTCCAAAAATATTCTGTGCAGCCCGGATCACCGTACCGTCACCGCCGGCAACTAAGATTCCCTGTGTGTCCTCCGGCAAATCCAGTTCTGCTTCTAATGCATCATCCGGATTGATCCCATAGGAGCAGGTTCCGCCCTTTTTTTCGATATAATCCGTCAGTTTCTGCACAAATTCTAAGATTTCTTTTTTATCTTCTCTTGCTACAACAAAAAAATGTTTCATGCCTATTTATCCAGTTCTCCATGGGCTGCCGCTACAACTGCCCCCACATCAATCACTTCTTGGCTCTCCGCCTCGGCATCCTTTACGATATGTACCAGATACTCGATATTTCCTTCCGGTCCCTTGATCGGCGAATAATCCAGATGCAGGATGCCAAATCCGATGGACTTTGCAAATAAGATCACGCGCTCGATCACCTCTTTATGTACTGCCGGATCCCTTACCACGCCTTTTTTTCCGACCTTGTCCTTACCTGCTTCAAACTGCGGTTTGATGAGACATACCATCTGTCCGCCGTCTTTTAAAAGTTCCTTTGCCGGTCCCAAGACCTTGGTCAGGGAAATAAAAGATACATCCACGGACGCAAAATTCAAAGCGTCCCCGATGTCCTCCGGTGTCACATAGCGGATGTTGGTCTTTTCCATGCAGACCACCCGCGGATCCTGCCGCAGTTTCCAGGCAAACTGTCCATATCCTACATCCACGGCATAGACCTTCTTTGCTCCGTTTTGTAACATACAATCGGTAAAGCCTCCGGTCGATGCCCCGATATCCATGCAGACCTTGTCATCTAGGGTAATGCCAAACTGTGCCATTGCCTTTTCCAGTTTCAGTCCGCCACGGCTGACATAACGCAGGGTATTGCCATGGATCTCAATATTCACGGACGGATCAAAAAAAGTGCCCGCCTTATCTTCTCTCTGGTTGTCTACAAAGACATTACCCTCCATGATCATGGTCTTTGCCTTTTCTCTGGAAGGGGCAAGTCCTTTTTGCACCAATAAAACATCCAAACGTTCTTTCATGCTTATCTATCCTATAATTTTTCTAAGATCTGCCGCGTGATACCATCGGCATCGATCCCTAATTCTTTTTGCAAGACTGCCACATTGCCATGCTCTACAAAATGGTCTCCGATCGCAATAGAAAGGATCTGTCCTTCATAGCCCTCCCGACGAAGGAAACATGCCACATGCTCACCAAAGCCGCCCAAGGCTACATTTTCCTCCAAAATAACGATCATAGAGTGCTTGGTCATGGCTTCTTTTAAATATGCCACATCAAAAGGCTTGGCAAATCTGGCATTGACAAGCGTTGCCTCTATGCCTTTTTCCTTTAACTGCCCGCAGACAGCCTCGGCGGTCTTTACCATACTGCCCAAAGCAAACAGGAGTATATCCTGCCCCACTGTGATCTCCTCACACTTGCCGTAGACGATCGGCTGACGGTGTTCCTGCAAGCCGTCATATGCCTCTCCTCTCGGATAACGAAGGGCGATCGGTGCATCATAAGCGATCGCATACTTTAACATATCGGAAAGTTCCCATTTATTTTTCGGTGCCATGACAGTCATATTCGGCATTTCAGTCAAATAGGACAGATCAAAAACGCCTGATGGGTCTCTCCATCACTGCCGACAAGTCCCGCCCGGTCAATAGCAAATACAACCGGAAGATTTTGCATACAGACATCATGCAGCATCTGGTCATAGCCTCTCTGTAAAAAGGAGGAATAGACCGCAAAGACCGGATGCATGCCTCCTGCTGCAAGTGCAGCGGCAAAGGTCACGGCGTGTTCTTCCGCAATCCCCACATCAAAGAAACGATCCGGGAACATATTGTGAAAACGCTTGAGTCCACAACCGTCTGCCATGGCTGCGGTGATGGCAACTAACTTGTCATCCCGGTCTCCCATCTTGCGCATAACGGTTGAAAATACATCGGTATAGGTCGCTTTCCCATGGGAAAGCGGGATCCCTGTCTCAATATCAAAAGGTGCCGTACCGTGGAAACGGGACGGATGTCTTTCTGCCGGGCGGTAGCCATATCCTTCTTGGTAAGAACGTGCACTAAGACCGGTCCCTGTACCTGCGAAGCCTCCTGAAAGACTTTGAGCATAGCGGATATGTCGTGCCCATCCACAGGTCCTAGATACATGATCCCCATATCTTCAAAGATCATCCCCGGGATCACCATCTGTTTGATACTGCTCTTGGTCTTGCGAATACCGGATACAATGCGCTCGCCATAAACCGGGATCTTTTCCAAAGAAGACTGCACGCCCTCTTTTAATTCCACATAGTTCGTGCTGGTACGCAGTTTTGACAAATGTCTGGACATCCCGCCGACATTTTCTGAGATCGACATATTGTTATCATTTAATACGATGATAAAATTCTTCTTGAGGGCGGCGGCATTATTCATCGCCTCATATGCCATACCGCCTGTCAGGGCTCCGTCACCGATCACAGAAACCACCTTGTAGTCCTCATTCTGTAACTCTCTCGCCCATGCCAGTCCAAGTCCTGCGGAGATGGAAGTAGAACTGTGTCCGGTATCAAAGGAATCACACGGACTCTCTGTCCGCTTTGGGAAGCCACTCATACCACCATACTGGCGCAGATGATCAAAGTCGTCCTTGCGGCCAGTCAGGATCTTGTGGGTATAAGACTGGTGTCCCACGTCCCACACGATCTTATCCTTTGGAAAATCCAAAAAAAGATGCAATGCCATCGTCAGTTCCACGGTTCCTAAGTTGGACGCCAAATGTCCGCCGAGTTCTGAGATCTTTTCGATCAAAAAAGTACGGATCTCCTGTCGTAAGACATCTATCTCTGCCGGTGTCAAATTCTTAATATCATTTTCTTTTTGTATCTTATCTAACACCATAAGTCTCATCCTCTACTTATCGCGAAGCACCATCCATCGTAAAAGTTCTGTCAAAAATGGATTTTCGTATGGAAGTTCTTGTAAAATAGCGATCGCATCGTCTGTCAGATCTGCCACTTCCTGCTTTGCTTTTTCTAAACCTTCAAATACAACATAAGTTGCCTTCTGGTTCTTCTCATCACTGCCAACGGATTTACCGATTGTCTCTGTCTCACCGATCACATCCAAGACATCATCCTGAATCTGGAAAGCAAGTCCGATCTTTTTTGCCACATCTTCGATCTGTTCGACTTCTTCATCCGTCGCGCCACCTAAAATAGCACCGATCATCATAGCTGCCTCGATCAGGGCTCCGGTCTTCAACTCATAGATAAAGTCCAAACGATTCTTGGAGATACCGTATTGTTTCTCGGCTTCCACATCTACGACCTGACCGCCGATCATGCCATAAATACCGGCTTTTTTTGCCAGAACCTTGAGTGAACGGATGACAGCCCTGTTGTCTGCCCCCTTGGTCTCATCCAAAGTATCCAGCGCAATCTCAAAGGCATAATTGAGCAAGCCATCACCTGCTAAAACGCCCATAGCCTCGCCGAATTTGGCATGTGTCGTCAATTTGCCACGGCGCAATTCATCATCATCCATGGCTGGCAGATCATCATGCACCAAAGAATATGTGTGGATCAGTTCGATCGCTGCCACAAAAGATTCGATTGCCTTGTTGGAACCACCGAATAATTTGTAAGTCTCCAGCATGAGGATAGGACGGATCCGCTTGCCCCCTGCCAAAACACTATAGTTCATTGCCTGAAATACTGTCTTCTGATAACCTTTTTCCGCCGGTAACACACGGTAGATCATACGGTCTGCGTCGCTTGCCTTATAGGCGATTTCCTTATTGATATCCATAACTACACCTCTTCAAATGTTTCTAACTCACCATTACTGTTCAACATCTGTACCTTTTGCTCTACGGCATTCATCAGGTCATTGCAGTGCTTGATCTGCTGCATACCTGATTGATATAACAAAAAAGAATCCTCCAAAGTCACTTCATTGGACTCTAACTTGTTCAAGATTTCTTCAATTTCTGCAAAACTCTGTTCTATGGTCAATTCTTTTTCTTCCATGCTACATCCTCATCGATTTCTTTTATGACAGCCTGCATCCTGCCGTCACGCACATAAACCTGCACAGGATCTCCTATGCTACGCCTTTTATCGAAGACAGGCAATGTCCGCTCTCATCTGCTACATAGGCATAGCCTTGTGCCAGTTTTTTCAAAGGCGACATGCCCTCCAAACGCTCTGCCAAAAGCCGCATCCGCCCATCAAAGCCGTCCAGCCTCCTTCGCATCGTCTGCTGCAAACGGTCTTCCAAATGCATGGCATACTGTCTTTTCTCATTGAGCCGCCCCATTGGACTCAAAAGCAGCATCTGCCTTTTTAGCCCTTCCAAGGTCTGTCTGTCCTTTTGCAGATGCATCTGCATGGACTGCTGCATACGGACCTGGACGGATGTCAAAGCACCAGCGACCTCCTCATAGGAAAAGACTGCCAGTTCGGCTGCCGCCGACGGTGTCGGTGCGCGTAGATCAGCCACAAAATCACAGATCGTCGTATCGGTCTCATGCCCCACCGCCGAAATGACCGGTGTATTGCAGTTGAACACGGCTCTGGCTACGGCTTCCTCATTAAATGCCCATAGGTCTTCGATCGAGCCACCGCCTCTGCCGACGATCAAAACGTCTAAACCCATGGCATCCAGCGCCATGATACCGGAAATGATACTCTCCACGGCGCCCTCGCCCTGTACCAAAGCCGGATATAAGGCAATGGATACATGAGGATTGCGTCTTTTGGAGATCTGGATGATATCCCGCACGGCTGCGCCGGTCGGTGCCGTCACAATGCCGATCCGTTGTGCAAAACGGGGAATAGGCTTTTTGTACTCTGCGGCAAACATGCCCATTTCTTCCAGTTCTTTTTTTAACTGTTCAAAACGTACATACAGATCTCCTGCCCCATCCAACGTGATCTCTTTTGCGTAGATCTGATAGGTACCGCCCTTTTCATAGACGGAAACGGAACCTGTGACCACGACCTTATCTCCATCCTTCATAGGAAAACGCAGACCCTTGACACGGTTCCCGCGAAAGAGGATGGCAGAGATCGCTCCGCCTGCGTCCTTTAAGGTGAAGTAGATATGACCGCTGGAATGATATTTGCAGTTGGAGACCTCTCCCTTGATACGGATATCACGGAGTAAGAAATCCTCTGCAAACATACGTTGGATATAGGCATTGACCTGCCCTACACCATAGATATTTTTATTCATGGATCCTTGCTAATACTCCGTTGACAAATCCTGCTGACTGATCTGTGCCATAGGTCTTTGCCAGTTCTACGGCTTCATTGATGGCAATGCCCTTTGGCAATTTCTCATAGCGAATCTCATAGACTGCCAGACGGATCAAAGACAGGTCGACCTTTGCCATACGGCTGGTCTTCCAGCCCTCCACTGCCTCATCGATGATCGCATCGATCTCCTCAACGTGTGCAAAGATGTCACTGCTCTTGTCAGCAATGTATTTTTCCTGTTCTAATTCCTTATCGCTCTTGACCGGGAATTCTTCTGTCTCTTTCTCCGGCTCGCTCTCATCCTGCAAGAATAGGTCTACCTGTTCCGGTAGATCTTCCTGCGCATGAAAATCCGCCTGAAAGATGATCTTAAATATCTCTTCTCGTATTTGTCTTCTTGTCATTGTCATAGACCTTTTTCGCTCCCTCAATGTATTGATAATATGGTAAAAAAGGATGTCTTTTCAGACACCCTTGATTATAGCGCAATCCTTGATAAAACAAAAGAATTATTCCCCTGCAACCGCTACAGATGCAATCTTGATATCTACGCTGATGACCTCAAGTCCAACCATGTTCTCGATCGCATTCTTGACCTTGTCCTGCACCTGCTGGCAGATCTTTGGGATCTCATAGCCATAAGAGATATTCACTCCCAGACGTACTGCAACTTTGTTTTCTTCTTCTGTGATGATCTTTACACCCTTGGATAACTTGTTCATCCCAGCCTTGCTGATCACTTCATTGGTCAGATTTCCAGCCAGAGAAGATACACCTTCCACCTCTGTAGCAGCAAGTCCTGCGATGATTGCAACTACTTCATCTGTGATATTGACCCCACCATTTTCGCTCTCTTTGATAACAAAACTCTTTCTATCTTCTGCCATATCGGTAGCCTCCTAAACATATTCTTAGCATTATTATATCAGACCTCCCGTAAATTGGGAAGTTTTTTATCTTTTGTCTTTTGGCAGCCAGTGCAAATCGTACGGTGTCATCTGGTAGACATAATAATCCAGATAATTGGTATATAAGCAATTTGCATGGGAACGCCATTGTAAAAACGGTCTTTCGTTCACATCATCATTAGGATAATAATTGACCGGCATCTGGATATCCATGCCTTTTTCCAGATCCCGCTTGTACTCTTTATCCAGGGTCAAACGATCGTATTCCGGATGTCCCATGCAAAAGATCTGGCTGTTATCCTTGGACAGGATCAAAAAGATGCCTGCTTCTTCCGACTCTGCCAGCACGATCAGATCCGGGTTGTTTCGGATGGCATCCTCGTCCATTCTGGTGTGTCTGGAATGTGGTGCCATGAAATAATCATCAAAACCGCGTACCAATGGGATCTTGCGGTTTTGCACCCTGTGCTTGTAGACACCAAAGATCTTTTGATCTAAGATCTCCTTTTTGATACCGTAGTGATAATATAGCCCTGCCTGTGCGCCCCAGCACTGGTAAAAAGTACAGGTCACATGGGTCTTTGACCACTCCATGATCTCGACCAGTTCATCCCAGTAATCCACTTCTTCAAAATCATGCAGTTCCACCGGTGCTCCCGTGATGATCAGGCCGTCCAGATTACGGTTTTTGATGTCACCAAAGGTCTGGTAAAACTTGTTCAAATGGCTCATGGACGTATTTTTTGAAATATGGCTCTCCACTGCGATAAAAGTAATGTCTACCTGAAGCGGGGAATTTGACAGGGAACGCAGCATCTGCAGTTCCGTATCCTCTTTTAAAGGCATAAGGTTCAGGATCCCGATCTCGATCGGGCGGATATCCTGATGCAATGCCCTTTCCTCGTCCATAACAAATATATTTTCATGCTCTAAGATCGCCTTTGCAGGCAGATCGCTCTGTGTTTTGATCGGCATAATTGCCCCCTCTTTCTATCTCTATTCTCTAGGCTTTGGCCTGAAGCATTTCTAATAATTCTTCCTCTGTAAGCACGGTGACTCCTAAAGCGTTCGCCTTATCCAATTTGCTTCCTGCATTTTCACCCGCCAGTAGGTAGTTTGTCTTTTTGGAAACAGAACTGCTGACCTTGCCGCCGTGGCGTTCGATCAATTCTGCTGCTTCCTTTCTTCCCATGCCGGGGAGTGTTCCTGTGATCACAAATGTAAGATCTGCCAGCACATCGTCACTATCTGCTGCCTGAAGGCGTGCCATATTGACACCGTGCTTTTGCATTCGCTCCAAGATCCCCAGACTGACCGGATCACGAAAATAAGCATAGATGGCTTTTGCACTGATCTCGCCAATATCATTGACCTCGACCAGTTTTTCCGGCTCTGCCTTTGCTACCGCATCGATCGAACCAAAATAGTCCAAAAGCGATTTTGCCGCTGCTTTGCCAATCCCCGGTATGCCCAGTCCTGTCAGAAGGCGGTAGGCATCATTCTCCTTGGATGCCTCGATCACTCCGAGAAGTTTATCTGTATTTTTTTCTTTGCCCAGGATACCCTTTTCGATCAATTCGTCCCGGTATTCATAGAGTCCATAAATATCCGCAATGTCGTGCAGATAGTCCTGATGGATGAGTTCCTCAATATAGCTGTGCCAAATCCCTTGATATCCATGGCATCGCGCCCCACAAAATTGATGATATGGCGTTCCAGTTGTGCCGGACAGGTCGCAGAAGAACACTTGATATCTGCCGTGTTTTCTTCCCGATAGGTCGGCGCTCCACACACCGGGCACTTATCCGGGATCACAAAGGTCTTTACCCCTGCCGGACGTTTGTCATGCAATACCTCTTTGACCTTTGGAATGATCTCTCCCGATTTGTAGACAAGGATGGTATCGCCGATCCCGATATCCAGATCATTGATAAAATCCTGATTGTGCAGGGTTGCCCGGCTGACCGAAGTCCCACACAGACGGATCGGTTCAAAATGGCAGTCGGTGTGATACGCCCCGTACGCCCTACCGATAATTCGATATCCAGTAATTTGGTCTCTTTTTCCTCCGGCGGATACTTGTAGGCGATCGCCCAGCGTGGCACTTTAGATGTATTTCCCAAAAGTTCGCGGTCGGAAAAACGGTTGATCTTGACCACCGCTCCGTCAATATCATACGCCAGATTGCCACGGTTCTCCCCTATGGCACAGATGGCATCCCAGACTTCCTCGCCACTGTGGCAGACCCGGTAATCCTCAATGACCGGGATGTGCTGGGATTTCATATATTCGTATGCCTCGGTGTGGGTCAAAAATTCCCGTCCCACCGATTGCTGTAAATTAAAAATAAACATGGAAAGATGGCGTTCCTTTACCACCTTGCTGTCCAACTGCCGAAGCGTGCCCGCCGCACAGTTTCTTGGGTTGGCAAAAGTCTTTTTGCCCAGCAGTTCCTGCGTCTCATTCACATGGGAAAAAGCGGCTTCCGTCATGTAGACTTCTCCACGGATCTCCAGATAGTCCGGTGCGTCCTTTAAGGTCGTCTTTACATCTTCGATCACCTTGGCATTTGCTGTAACATCCTCGCCAAAGTTGATGCCATCACCTCTGGTCTCTGCCAGCGCAAGTTTGCCCTGCTCGTAGCGCAAGGACATGGAAAGCCCATCGATCTTGTACTCAACGACAAACTCAGGATCTTCCAGTTTTTCCTGCATTTCTGCCACAAAGTTCATGACCTCTTCCTTAGAGAAGACATCCTGCAAACTCAGCATTGGCACATTGTGACGCACCAGTACTCCTGCCTCTCTCTTGGCATTGCCACCGACTTTTTGTGTCGGAGAAGACGCGTCCACCAGTTCCGGATGCTCTTTTTCGATCTGCTTTAGACGCTGCATGAGCATATCATACTCATAGTCTGTAATCTCCGGTGCATCCATATTATAGTAACGATTGCTGTGATATTCGATTTGTTCCCGTAATGTTTTTACTTCTTCCTTAATATCCATATCAACCTCTAAGTAATTTCTGTAACTCAGCAAATTCTGCCGCAGTGATCGGGCGATACTGCCCTTCCGCGATACCGTCCAGCGTCAGGTTCATGATGCGCACACGTTCCAGATCCCGTACATGATAACCGCATTCCATACACATGCGGCGGATCTGGCGGTTGAGTCCCTGGGTCAAAATAATGCGAAAAGTAAATTTGGATAACTTTTCTACTTTACAGGGTCTGGTCGTAACTTTCAGTTCTGACAGATAGACTCCTGCTGCCATACGCTCTACAAAAGCTGCATCAATCGGACGATCTACGCGTACGATATACTCTTTTTCATGATGGTAACGACTGCGCATGATCTGATTGACCAGATCTCCCTGATTGGTCATCAAAAGGAGTCCTCTGGAATTTTTATCCAGACGTCCTACCGGATAAAGCCGGGTCGAATAATCAATATAATCGACCACATTGTGTTTCTCCCGCTTTTCTGCCGTACAGACAATCCCAACAGGCTTGTTGAATAAAAGTAGGACATCCTTGGGCTTTCCTATGACCTCTCGTCCACAGTATTCCACACAATCGGACATTTTAACCTTTTGTCCCATGCCAGCCACTTTGCCGTTGACTAAGACTTTGCCTGCCTCGATACACCGGTCCGCTTCTCTTCTGGAACAAATACCTGCTTCGCTCAAATATTTATTTAGGCGGATCTCTTCTTCTGCCATGGGTCTCCTTTCTGTCCGATTCCTATAAGGCTACGAAAGGGACAGACCATATGGACTGCCCCTAAAGATACATTATAAAACTGCTTTTACTGTAAGTATTCTGTCTTGCAGTATCCCTGCTTGCCGTTGTAATTGACCTTGGTCCATCCATCCGCATAAGACTCGATCACAGTGACCTGTTCGCCTGCGTATGCAACTGCTACCTTGGAAGCAGTCTCACTCATGCTCTCGCGAACATTGACCGTATTGGCAAGTGTGATCTCCTGTCCCTGGCTCAGGTTTGCACTGCTATTTGTTGACTGGCTTGTATCTTGTGTACTGTCACCAGATACATCTGCCAGATAATCTGCCTTTACATATGCCTTGGTGCCATTGTAGTCGATCTTTGCCCAGCCATTTTCATCTGCATACCAGGTAACCTGCGTACCGGATGCCAACTGTCCTAACAAGTTCCATCCTCGGATGCGGCATCACGCACATTGATCTTGTCGGTTGTGACCTTTGTCTTAGCGTTTGCTGCCTCTGCTGCTTCGGCTGCCGCTGCTTCCTCTGCTGCCTTGGCTTCTTCTGCCGCCTTGGCTGCTGCTTCTTCCTCTGCTGCCTTGGCTGCTGCTGCCTCTTCCGCTGCCTGGGCTACGGATGCCTTATAATCTGCCGCCCACTGCTTGATAGCATCCTGTAAGGTCGTATTGACAAAGGTGTTCAGATTTTCGTCTGCAAGCATTGCCTCGTTGCATTCCTGCTGTACTTCTGCCTGCAAAGCAAGGACATCACTCTGTTGTTCAAAGGTAGCGATCAAGGATGCGATATCCGTATCCATGTCAAATTCGCCGTTGGACTGGTTGAATGAACCATATACATTGTTGATGTAAAGGCTTCCATCATCCTTGGTCTGGACATAGAAGAAATCAAGCCCTGCAACCGGTGTATCTATATTTGCAAACTTGATCTGCAAATATACGGAACACAGATAGGAATCCTTGTCCAAGCCACGCTTTGTGTAAACCTTTAAATTCTGGTACTTTTCAATATATTGACTATAGAACTGGATATAACTGACTTCTGCATCTGAAATCGGAGTAGCGATTTGCTTGAGAGAATCGGTATCTCCTGCTGCATAATATTCGTAATATTTGGTAATCAGGTCATTGACTTCCTGATTGTCACTTTCCGCATACTGCTGATATGCGCCTGCCATCGGATCCTTGTCCGATGTCGTACCATCTGTACATCTGGCAAGGATGAGTACCATAGCCACAAAGACTGCCGCTGCGCCAAAATATCTCGCATTCTTTTTAAGGAATTCTGTAATTTTATCTATTTTTATCTTCTGAAAGAATTCTTTCACCTTCAACAATATCACCTCCAAAAAAGTTTCCCCAACACATAGTGTTTTGAATGTAGACGACTGGATTCGAACCAGCGATCTTCGGAGTCGGAGTCCGATGCGTTATCCAGCTACGCTACGCCTACTTAATACAAATCTTGTTTATTCTATCAAAATCACGAGCCAAAGTCAATGTAAGAAACATGCCAATGTTTGACAGAGCCAACAATTTCTTATAATATAGTTATTGTTAATTTTATGTCGCAATCTGCGACAGAATGGAGATTATCATGAGTTTTTCATATTTAAAAAAGATGCCGGATCCGGACACCATCAAAAGTGAATTTGCCTTAACACCGGAGATGAAGGCATTAAAGGCTGACAGAGATCAGCAGATCGCAGATATCATTACAGGAAAAGATGACCGCGTGCTCGCCATCATCGGACCATGCTCCGCAGACAACGAAGATTCTGTCTGTGAGTATGTCAACCGCCTGACCTCCGTACAGGAAAAGATCAAAGACCGTGTGCTCATCGTTCCTCGTATCTATACCAATAAACCTAGGACCACCGGTTCCGGTTACAAGGGCATTGCTTCCCAGCCGGATCCTACCAAGGCACCGGATATGGTCGAGGGTCTGATCGCCATGCGTAAAATGCACCTGCGTGCCATCCGCGAAAGCGGTTTTACCTGTGCAGACGAGATGCTCTACCCGGAGAACTGGCCTTATGTTGAAGACCTGCTCTCCTACGTTGCCATCGGTGCACGTTCTGTAGAAGACCAGCACCATCGTCTGACCGTCAGTGGTTTTGATGTAGCAAGTGGTATGAAAAATCCGACCAGCGGTGACTTTTCCGTTATGCTCAATTCCGTATATGCAGCACAACATGCACACCACTTTACTTTTTCCGGTTACGAGGTGCGCACAACCGGCAATCCTTTGGCGCATACGATCCTGCGCGGGGCTGTCAGCAAGCATGGCAACTGTGTACAGAACTACCACTACGAGGATCTGGTTCGCCTTTCCGATATGTATGCCTCTATGGATCTTGTCAATCCGGCTACGATCGTGGATGCCAACCACTCCAACTCCAACAAGCAGTTCAAGCAGCAGATCCGTATCGTCCGTGAAATCATGATGAGCCGCCAGTTCTCAAGCGATGTCAAGAACCTGGTCAAGGGCGTCATGGTAGAAAGTTATCTGGAAGAAGGCTCCCAGAAAATTTCCGATCATCAGGTCTATGGCAAGTCCATCACCGACCCATGTCTTGGATGGGAGGATTCTGAGAAGTTGCTTTATATGATCGCCGAGTTGAATAAATAAGAGGGGATTTATAGATTTATATGAAACGTGAACAATTAGGAAGTCGTCTGGGCTTCATCATGCTATCGGCGGGGTGCGCTATCGGCTGTGGAAATATGTGGAAATTTCCATGGATGTGCGGGCAAAATGGTGGCGGCTCTTTTATGCTGGTCTATATCATCTGTCTGATTATCCTCGGCATTCCGGCTCTTACCTTGGAATTTGCGATCGGCAGAGCCGCACAGACCAGTCCTCTCAATATGTATAAAAAATTGGAAAAGCCGGGTCAAAAATGGGGTGGTTTCGGCATTATCTGTCTGATCGGTAATCTGGCACTGATGGCATTTTACACCGTGGTATGCGGATGGCTCGTCTATTATTTCTGTAAATTTGTTGCCGGTAGGCAGCAGACTTTAGGATTTGCCTCCATGATCGCAAGTCCTACGATCAATGTGACTTTCCTGTTCATAACGGTTGTCCTTGCCTTTTTCATCCTGTCCTTCCATTTACAGGGCGGGCTTGAGCGGATCACAAAATTTATGATGAGCGCACTTTTAGTGCTCATGCTGGTACTGGCAGTCCACAGTCTTTTGTTAAAAGGTGCCGGACAAGGCGTACTTTTTTATCTGAAACCGGATATTTCCAAGATCAACGGATCTGTCGTGGTTGCCGCCATGAACCAGGCATTTTTCACGCTTTCCACCGGTATGGGAAGCATGGCGATCTTTGGCTCTTATATCGGAAAAGACCGCACCCTCATGGGCGAAGCCCTGCATGTCATCACGCTTGATACTTTAGTCGCTTTTTTAGCAGGTGTCATCATCTTCCCTGCATGTTTTACCTATGATCTGGAAGTCGGTGCCGGACCGAGCCTTTTATTTGATACGATGGCAACCGTCTTTAATAATATGCCCGGTGGGCGCGTCTGGGGATCCTTATTCTTTTTGTTTATGATCTTCGCTGCGCTCTCCACGGTGCTGGGTGTCTGCGAAAATATTCTTGCCATGGTCCGCGAACTGACCGGTTGGTCCAGACCAAAGGGAAGTCTGGTCTGTGGCATCATCGTCTTTTTACTGGCACTGACAACAGCACTCGGATTTAATGTCCTGCATTTCCAGCCATTTGCTGAAGGGACGACCTGGATGGACTTTTGGGACTTTGTTGTTTCTACTAACATACTGCCGCTGGGTTCTCTCGTCCTCGCCCTCTTCTGCTGTCATAAGTTTGGCTGGGGATGGGATAATTTCTTTAAGGAAGCCAATACCGGTGTCGGGCCTAAGATGAAGAACTGGCAGAAGCCCATTTTTACCTTCGTGGTACCTGTGATCATCGCCATCATTTATATTTATGGCATTGCGACTTTTTCTTGGAAGTAAATATTCCTATCATAATAAAACGCTGTAGGTTTGACCCACAGCGTTTTCTTTTCCTTATTCTGTTTCTTTCTTGCTCTCCCGCAAATAATAAATCGTCGGCACGACCACCATGGTAAGTATGGTAGAAAAGAGCAGTCCGAATAATAGCGTTACCGCCATCGGCGCTGACATGGGATCCTGTGATACGATCAGCGGTACCAAACCGATACAGGTCGTAACACTGGAGATCATGATCGGACGGAATCTTGCTGCCACCGCACTGCGGCAGGCTTCCCGGACGCTCTCGCCATTCCTTCGTTTCTCGTCGATGACCTCGATCAGAAGAATACCATTATTTACCACAATGCCAAAGAGGGCAACAATGCCCAAAAGCGCCATCGCCTGAATGTTCATGTTTAAGATCCAGAGTCCAAAGCAACAGCCGATCAGCGACAACGGTATGGAAGTCAGTATGTTGAGCGGCTTTCCAAAATCCTTAAACTGCAGAAGCAGGATAATGTATATGATCAAAATCGCCACACCTGCCGCCTTGATCAGATTTCCGACCAGAGTCATCATATTGCTCATCTCGCCCTGTTCCACAATGGTAAGTCCCTCGCTATCCATTTTGTCCAGATATTGTTTTTCAAAGTTTGATTCGATCGTGCCGGATACATAGCCGGATTGCACACCGGATAAGACCTTGACATACCGCTTTCCGTTATAATGGTTGATCAGCGGAATAGTCGGCTCCAGCGTGATGTCCGCCACCTGCCCCAACAAAACATGGGTATCACTGACGGAGCCGGAAATTGGCAGATTTTTCAGTTGTTCCAGACTATCCACCTTTGCCCTAACGACTATATCCATCTCATCCTCTGCGCCGGTATAAGTGGATGCCGTTGCCCCCATAAGGCTGGTATTGAGTTGCTTGACCACATCATATTTCAAAAGTCCATAACTGGATAATCTCTCACTGTCCAGATTTACCTTGTACTCATATTGTGCATTTACGGAAGTGTCACGCACATTCATCGTTCCTTCTATCTGGGACAGGTCTTCTACCATCTGTGCCGCAAATGCATTGATTTCATCCAGATCATCCCCCGATACCGTATAAACGATCTTATCATCTGCCGGCAGGGAGTATTCCAGACATTTGACCTCAATGCTTGCGCCGGTAACCTGCTCATTGATTTCCTCTTGCAGTTGTTTGGCAGCCTTTTCCGTACTGCCAACCTTTTTCAATGCATCCTCATCTAACTCCAGCATGATGCGTCCGGCATTGTCTGCATCATTCATGGAAGGTACCGATATGAAGAAACTCGGCAGTCCGCCGCCGATGGCTGTAGTATAATGTGCCACCAGTTCATCCTCTTTTAAGACATCTTCCACCTGATCTATGACTTTTTCCGTCGCATCCAGATTCATGGTTTCTCCACTGACATCCAGATAGATCACCGGCTTTGATGAATATGGGAAAAACTGCATGCCAAGTTGTGTGACTAAAAGCGCTGCCACGCCAAGCGTTGCAAAGGAAAACACCAGCGTCCGCTTCGGATAGCGAAGCCCGATCCCCAGCAGGCGGTCAAAAAATCCATGCACCGGATTCGGCTTTTTATTTTCTTTTTCCTTTTCCGGTTTAAAGAAGAAATATGCCAAAACCGGAATACCGCACATCGCCATGATATAGGAAGCGATCAGGGATGTGATAACAACCGTAGGGATCGTTCCTGCCACCTTACCGATCGTCCCCGGGATAAAATAGATAATACTAAAGGTCACGATCGTTGTAAGTGTACTGGTCAGTACCGGCAGCCAGGTTTCTTTGACACCGCCCGCAATGGCTTCTTCTTTTTCCTGTCCGGCGTTCATGCGCTGTTGGATCGCTTCGCTGATCACAACCGCATTATCCACCAAAATACCCAGACTGATGATCAAGGCTGCGATCGATATAAACTGAAACTCGATATTTAAAAGATACATGACCGTAAAAGTCACCAGAACACTGATTGGCAGTGCCGTACTGATGACAAGTGCATTGCGGATACCGACACCGATCAGGACAACCACCATGATCAGCAGGACACTTTCGATCAGATTCAAGATAAAGCCGTTGATATTTTCGCTGATTGCCTCCGGCGCATACATGACTTCATGGAAATCCAGATTTTCCGGCAACTGCTTCTTGATCGTATTGATCTGACTGCGGACATCTTTGCCGACATTTACCGCATTGACACCATCATCAAACTTGCCGACCAGAAGAATACAGCCTTTTCCGTCCTGCTCATAATGCTTATCACTGGTGTTTTCCACATAGACATTTGCCACATCCTTTAATTTTACAAAAGAAAGACTGTCATCCGCACCGCCGATCACTGTATTCTCAATATCTGACAGGCTGGTAAAAAGTCCGTCACTGGTCACCGTGACCGTACCGGAATCATAAGCAATACTCCTGCCGGAATATTAAGGTTCTGCGCCTGCATCAAGGATAAGATATTTTCAATGGAAACATTGTAAGACTGCAATTTCTGGATGTCAGCCTCCACCACAACCTGTTTCGTGCTGGCGCCCTCAATGGATACCGATGCCACATGATCGATATCCTCCAGTTGATCCTTGATCGTATCTGCATAGGCTACCAGTTCCTCCGAAGAATAGTCTTCTCCCGACAAACTAATGATAAATTGATTATTTGAGACCAGATCCGTTTTTACTGTACTTGTCTGGCACATATCCGGCAGGTCGCCCTGCACATCCCGATACACATTCTCGCAACTTGGATTCCACCTGGTCGATCGTCACATCTGTGGTATAATACACGATCACGGCGCTTGCAGATTCCATACTCATACTGGTTGTATAGTCCACATTCGCCAACTGCCCAATGGCATCTTCCAATTTATCTGTCACGTATTCCTCTACCTCTTCCGGTGAAGCTCCCGGATAGATAGTCGTCACGAGCGCAACCGCTATGGACGTGTCCGGATTTTCCTGCTTTGGCACCAGATAATAAGAAATGCCGCCCAGTAAAACAATGATCGCCAGAAAGAATACCACAATATAGCGATTATGTAATAAACCTTTTGTTAATTTATCCATGCCCTGCCCCCTTATTCTGCCTTGTCATAGGACACAGCACTACCTGTACGGACCAGCTTCATGCCTTCGCAGATGATCTTATCCCCTGCTTTTGTTCCTTCGACCAGCACCTGATCATCACTGACTTCCAGGACATTGATATACTCACGCTTTGCCCTGTCATTTTCCACCACATAAACATAATCATTGCCATCATTTAGGATCACCGACAAAGGCAGCCAGATGCCGGTCCGTTCTCCTATATTAATCTCAACGGTTGCCAGTTCTCCCAGATATACCTCCGGATCCGCGGTATCTACCGTCACATCCGTCGCATAAGTCCTGGTATTCTCATCCGGCGTCACATCTATGCTCTTAATATTTCCGGCAAAAGTCTTATCTCCAATCTGGATCTGTGCGGCCATACCGGCAGAAAGGGATGTAATATCTGTCTGTGACACACCGAAATTGATCACAACATCATGCGTTGCCAGAACAACCGCCGGCATGATCGGTGTTGAAACACTGCCCTCTGTCGCAGAAACATTGACCACATATCCCGCCTTGGGTGCTTTCAGCGTACATTTATCTACTGCACTCTGTGCCTTTTCCACATTGTCCGCAGCATTATCATAGGCTTCGTTGGCATTATCCAAGGCATCACGCGCAGAGTCCAGCCGTTCTTTCTGGGCTTTTGCCTCATCGGAATCTGCCCCTTCTTTTGCCTTTTTATCATAGGCTTCCTGAGCACTGTCTACATTTCGCTGATAGACTTCCAAGGTGCTTTGTGCAGAATCCAGTTCCAACTTGGTAGAATAATACTCGGTATTGGTCTCCGGCATATTGCCAAGGCTGCCGTTGCCCGGCTTGTACTGCGACATGCCATCCAACTTGCTCTTGATGGCATCCACCTTTTTCTGCTGCTCATCCCTTCTTGCTATGGCATCATTTAGATTTTCCAATTCACGTTTGGTACCGCAGGCTGTCGCATAGTCCTCCTGGGCATTCTCATAAGATTCCTGCGCATTTTTTCTTGTCTTGTCCGCATATTCCAAAGTCCGATTGGCACTATCCAACTGATCCTCTGCATCCCCGGCATCCATGGTACAAAGGATCTGTCCCTCTGCGACTTCCTGCCCTTTTTCGACATTCACGGTCTCAATCGTCCCAACCGTTTCAAAGGTACATTGGATGGTTTCTTCCGGCTGGACAATCCCCGTATAGGAAAGACTTACATCACTCCCGGTCTCCCCCGCCTCCATGACCTTGACCTGATATACCTTTTCCGCCACCTGTTCTTCCTTTTGCTTCTGCTTGCGGAGAACCACGATAAAGCCGATCGCCACCGCCAAAATTATCAGAAGTAAAAATACCCAGACCTTTTTATTTTTCAATAATTTTTTTCCTTTTTCCATAATAAATCACCTGCCATTTTCTTACTTTAATTTTAAGGCATAGCGACTATCTTTTACAAGGAAGGACATAAGATTCAATTCTTAAATTTTTATAAATTAAGCCACGGATGGGCTTTATACCATACACGGTGTACATATCCGGACACAAAAAGACACCGAAGGCACAAAGTCGTCTTCTGACTCTGCACCGTCGGTGTCTTTTCCGTAAATCTAAATTATAAATTAGAATATCCCATCAGATATTCATCTACTTCTCTTGCACAATCACGTCCCTGTCGAATTGCCTTCACAACCAACGACTGACCGGTATGCATATCGCCCGCGGTAAAGATCTTGTCTACCGAAGCGGCAAACTTTCCTGCCTCCGTAGCGACATTGGTTCTGCCGTCCACCTTTACCTTAAAGGCATCGGTCACATAAGACTGGCTTCCCAAAAAACCTGCGGCGATCAGCACCAGTTGGCATGGCACTTCTTTTTCTGTACCTTCCACCGGCACCATCATGCGTCTGCCGGTCTTTTCGTCCGTCTTGGATTCCAGACTGACAAGGATAACGCTCTTTAGGTTGCCGCTGCGGTCTTTCTTGAATTCTTTAACCGTCGTTGTATAAATACGCGGATCATGTCCAAAGACTGCGATTGCTTCTTCCTGACCGTAATCTGTCTTGCAGACCAGCGGCCACTGTGGCCAAGGATTGCTCTCCCGTCTCTCATCCGGTGCCTTCGGCATCATTTCCAGTTGTGTGATGGATTTGCAGCCATGACGCATGCAGGTACCCACACAGTCATTACCGGTATCACCACCACCGATCACGATCACATCTTTATCCTTTGCAGAGATAAAAGTTCCTTCTTTTAATCCATTGTCCCACAGGCTCTTGGTCGTGGAGGTCAAAAAATCTACCGCAAAGTAGATACCTTTTGCCTCTCTGCCCGGCGCCTGGATGTCTCTTGGATTGGATGCCCCGCATGCTAAGATCACAGCATCATATTCTGCCAGGAGTTCCTTTGGCTTGATGTCCTTACCAACATCTACATTGGTCTTAAAGGTAATGCCCTCTTCTTCCATAACAGCGATCTTGCGGTCAATGATCTGCTTTTCCAGTTTCATATTTGGAATACCGTAACGGAGCAATCCACCCACACGGTCATTTCTCTCATAGACCGTCACTGCATGTCCTCTGGAATTGAGTTGGTCTGCTGCTGCAAGCCCGGAAGGACCGGAACCGATGACCGCGATCTTTTTGCCGGAACGATTGACCGGCGGCTTTGCGTCTGCCAGACCGTGTGCATAGGCGTATTCAATGATAGCACGCTCATTTTCCCTGGTCGTGACCGGATCTCCGTTCAGCCCGCAGGTACATGCCTTTTCACAAAGTCCCGGGCATACACGGCAAGTAAATTCCGGGAAATTGCTGGTCTTGTGCAAACGCAGGTACGCCTGCTCCCAGTTGCCATGATAGACCAGATCGTTCCACTCCGGTATCAGGTTGTTGAGAGGACACCCCGAGGTCATCCCCTTGATCGTCATACCCGACTGGCAGAAAGGAACACCGCAGTCCATACAACGTGATCCCTGTCTCTGCTGTTCTTCTGTTGAAAGTGGAATATGAAATTCGTTAAAATTCTTGATTCTCTCCTTTGCGTCGATCGCCTGTGACTCCCGACGCTCATATTCTAAAAATCCTGTTGCTTTTCCCATTGGTATCTCCTTTCTCTTACTTTGTCAAAGCGTTGAACGCTTCGATCTGTGCCTGCTCACTGCTGAGTCCTTTTTCTTCCATCTGGACAATAGTCATCATCATCTTCTTGTAGTCGTGAGGCACGATCTTTTTGAATTTCGGCAGATACTGGCTAAAGTTGTCAAATATCTCCTTGCCCTTCTTGGAATTGGTGTAAGCAACATGTTCCGTAATGATCTCCTTTAATTCTAAGACATCATACTTATCTGTCACCGGTTCCAAAGATACCATGGTCTTATTGAGTTTTCGGTAAAGGGATGCATCTTCATCCAGTACATAAGCGATTCCGCCGCTCATACCGGCAGCAAAGTTCTTTCCGGTCTGCCCTAAGACTACGACACGTCCGCCGGTCATATATTCACAACCGTGATCGCCACAGCCCTCTACAACCGCAGTTGCACCTGAATTTCTGACACAGAAACGCTCTCCGGCCACACCGTTGATAAAGGCTTTACCGCTGGTCGCACCGTAAAGTGCCACATTACCGATAATGATATTTTCGTCTTCTTTATAAGTTACACCTGTTGGCGGGTAAACGACTAACTTTCCACCGGAAAGTCCCTTACCAAAGTAATCGTTGCTGTCGCCGACAAGTTCAAGCGTCAGCCCCTTTGGAATAAAGGCACCAAAACTCTGTCCACCGGCACCGTTACACTGTACCGTAAAGGTATCTTCCGGCAAAGATTCGCCAAAGCGTCTGGTGATCTCCGCGCCAAAGAGGGTACCTACGGAACGGTCGGTATTGGTCACATCAATCTGTAGACCCTTTTTGCTTCCGTTTTCCAAAGCGTCCTTAAACTGTTTCAAAAGGATCTTTTCATCTACCGTCTTTTCCAACTGGAAATCAAATACAGTTTTCTTGTTGTAGCAGATCTTTCCTGCATCCTTGGCATATGGATTGTCCAAGATCGCAGAAAGGTCGATCTTTGCATATCTGCCCTGTTTTGCACTCTCCTTTACTTCCAAAAGATCCGTGCGACCTACCAGTTCATCTACGCTGCGCACGCCAAGTCTCGCCATGTACTCACGCAGTTCCTGTGCGATAAAACGCATAAAGTTGACAACATATTCCGGTTTTCCGGTAAAGCGCTTGCGCAATTCCGGATTCTGGGTTGCAATCCCCACCGGACAGGTATCCAGATTGCAGACACGCATCATCACGCATCCCATGGTAACCAGCGGCGCTGTAGCAAAGCCGTATTCCTCGGCACCAAGCATGGCAGCGATTGCAACATCACGACCACTCATGAGTTTACCGTCTGTCTCAATGACAACCTTGTTGCGCAGACCATTCATAGTCAAGGTCTGGTGTGCTTCTGCAAGTCCAAGTTCCCACGGAAGTCCGGCATTGTGAATGGAACTTCTCGGTGCGGCACCGGTTCCTCCGTCATAACCGGAAATCAAAATAACCTGTGCTCCTGCCTTTGCCACACCGGAAGCAACCGTTCCGACCCCCGCCTCAGAAACCAGTTTTACAGAAATTCTGGCGTCTTTATTTGCATTTTTCAGATCGTAGATCAACTGTGCCAGATCTTCGATCGAATAAATATCATGATGTGGTGGCGGCGAGATCAAGGATACGCCCGGTGTGGAAAGTCTTGTCTTGGCGATCCAAGGATAAACTTTCTTGCCCGGCAAATGTCCGCCTTCACCCGGTTTTGCTCCCTGTGCCATCTTGATCTGGATCTCCTTGGCGCTTACCAAGTAACGGCTGGTAACACCAAATCGACCGGATGCTACCTGCTTGATGGCAGAGCAACGGTTCTTTCCGTCCTTGCCGATGGTAAGGCGCTCTTCTTCCTCACCACCTTCACCGGAATTGGATTTTCCGTGCAGCATGTTCATGGCGATCGCCATAGTCTCATGTGCTTCCTTGGAAATAGATCCATAGGACATGGCACCTGTCTTAAATCGCTTAACGATCTCATCTACGGATTCTACTTCATCAATGCTGATGCCCTTTTTCGGATATTTGAAATCCAAAAGTCCACGCAAGTTCATAATGGTATCATCCTCTTTATTGACAAGTGAGGTATATTCCTTAAAGGTATCATAGTCGCCGGTTCTGGTAGAAAGCTGCAGCAAGTGGATGGTCTGTGGGTTATACAGGTGTTCCTCCTTGCCACTGCGCATCTTGTGTGCGCCCTTGCTGTCCAAGGTATTATCCGTATGCAGATCCAAAGGATCGAATGCCTGTGAATGCAGCATTTCTACATCCTTTTGGATATCCTCGATACCAATACCGCCGATACGGCTGACCGTTCCCTTAAAGTAACGGTTTACCACATCCTCATTGATACCGATGGCTTCAAAGATCTTGGCTCCCTGATAAGACTGGACGGTAGAAATTCCCATCTTGGATGCGATCTTGATGATGCCGCTGATAACGGCTTCATTATAAGAATCCACTGCCGCATAATAATCTTTGTCAAGCATGTTGAGATCGATCAGTTCCTGGATGCTCTCCTGTGCCAGATATGGATTGATGGCAGATGCACCATAGCCCAAAAGGGTTGCAAAATGGTGTACCTCTCGCGGTTCTCCACTCTCCAGGATCACAGAAAGGCTTGTCCTCTTTTTGGTCTGTACCAGATACTGCTGTAAAGCAGAAACTGCAAGCAGAGATGGGATGGCTACATGGTTCTCATCCACGCCGCGGTCAGACAGGATGATGATATTAGCACCCTCTCTGTGCGCACGATCTGCCTCTACATAGAGGTGATCGATGGCTTTTTCCAAAGATGTATTCTTATAATATGTGATCGGAATAGTCTCAACCTTAAATCCCTCCACATCCATATTCTTGATCTTGAGCAGGTCTGTATTGGTCAGGATCGGATTGTTAATCCGAAGCATCTTACAATTTTCTTCTTTTTCCTCTAAGACATTGCCGCTCTCGCCCAGATAGATGGTCGTAGATGTCACGACCTTCTCACGGATGGAGTCGATCGGCGGATTGGTAACCTGTGCAAACAACTGCTTGAAATAGTTAAAGAGCGGCTGATGCTGGTTAGACAGTACTGCCAGCGGTGTATCGATACCCATGGCACCGATGCCCTCTGCCCCATTGAGTGCCATTGGCAGGATGGAAGTCTTTAAGTCCTCGTAAGAATAGCCAAAGGCTTTCTGCAACTTGGCACGTTCTTCCTTGGTGTGGTTCGGTACACGTTTATTCGGGATCTTCAGATCATGCAGATGTACCAGATTCTTGTCCAGCCACTCACCATACGGCTGCTTGGTCGCATAAGCGGTCTTTAATTCATCATCATCGATCAGACGTCCGGCAACCGTATCTACCAAAAGCATCTTGCCCGGCTTTAAACGGTCTTTGGATAAGATCCTGCTCTCATCGATCGGCAGTACACCAACTTCGGAAGAAAGGATCAGATAGTCGTCCTTGGTCACATAATATCTGGATGGACGCAGACCGTTTCGATCCAGAACTGCTCCCATGATATCTCCATCTGAGAAAAGAATGGATGCCGGTCCGTCCCAAGGCTCCATCATGGTCGCATAATACTGATAAAAGTCCTTGCGCTCCTGATTCATTGCCTGATTGTTGATCCACGGCTCCGGTATGGTCATCATGACGGCAAGCGGCAATGGCAGTCCATTCATGACCAAAAATTCCAAAGTATTGTCAAGCATTGCTGAGTCAGAACCGGAAGTGTTGACAACCGGTGTGATCTTAGAAAGTTCTGTCTCTAAGAACTCAGAATACATAGTCTCCTCACGGGAAAGCATGCGGTCTGCATTTCCCTTGATCGTATTGATCTCTCCATTATGTACGATAAAACGGTTCGGATGTGCTCTCTCCCAACTTGGATTGGTGTTGGTGGAGAAACGGGAATGTACGATAGCGATCGCTGACTCGTAATCTTCATCATGCAGATCAGTAAAGAAGGTGCGCAGCTGTCCTACCAGAAACATACCCTTATATACGATCGTACGGCTGGAAAGTGAAACCACATAGGTATTCTCACAGGTCTGCTCAAATACACGTCTTGCCACATACAACTTGCGGTCAAAATCGAGTCCTGTCTTAACATCTGCCGGCTTTTTCACAAATCCCTGCATAATATAAGGCATGCAGTCGATTGCTTTCTTTCCAAGAACCTTTGGATTGGTCGGTACATCTCTCCAACCCAAGAATTCCATGCCTTCCTTTTCCACAATGATTTCAAACATCTTCTTTGCCTGATTGCGGTTCAACTCATCCTGGGGGAAAAAGAACATACCTACACCATAGGTTCTCTCCTCTCCTAAATCTATGCCAAGATTACCCGCGATCTTGCTAAAGAACTTATGCGATACCTGCAACATGATACCAACACCGTCGCCCGTCTTCCCCTCAGCGTCCTTGCCGGCTCTGTGTTCCAGATTCTCTACGATCTTTAGAGCATCTGACACTGTCTGATGTGTCTTGATCCCTTTCATACTGACAACGGCACCGATACCGCAGTTATCATGTTCAAATTCCTGTCGATATAAGCCCGTCTTCTGATTCTTATTCTCCATCGTATCCATCCTCTCTGTATATCTTTTCCTTCCCGAAAATTCATCTGTCGCTAACTAATATACTCCTGCTTTTCCCGTTTGTAAACAACTTTTTCTTTTTTATTGTCTGATTATTTGACTATTTTATTACTTTTATATAGTTATCTGTCTTTATATGTTATTTTCATATATGCACGTACTATTTGTACGCTGTACAGGTACATGTGTACGCGTAGAAAAACACTTTTCCAGTATTTGCCGGACATCTTTTTACAATACAAAGAGATTTTTGACGAATACGATCAAAAGCGGATTGACAAAACACTCCAAATAAATACCGCTTGCCATCATCCCAAAAAGTCCCAGCACATATAAAAGATATCTTGGCAGGCTTTCCCTGCTCTCCAACTCTTTACGCCGAATGAAAAGCCAATACAAATAAGCAAAGAGCATGCCGTAGACGATCCACTGTGGGAGCAAGGCTGCTGCTCCCAGTAGCAGACCTTTCCAACCGTAGATCTTTAGAAAAGACATGAGGAAAATTCCAAGCCAAATGCCACCCAGTCCACTGGCAATATAATATAAGGCTTTTCGCATTCTCGTCAGCCCACACAAGGTCAAGAGCAAGAGAAGTTCACTTCTTCGTATGACCACATACCAGAAAAAATTCCTGCTGTCGCTGATATTGGCATCCAACCGTTCCAGACAGATCCTGCTCCAGCCTGCCACCTCCGTGATCTCCTCCCACAAGAAAAAGCGCACCAAGACCAGGGCAATAAAAAAAGACAAAAGAAATACCCCTCTCTTGCTCCGCCAGCGATGCAGGCGGATCGTCATCGGGAATTTCCTCTGTCTGTGATATGCATCATAATATGAATACTGCTTCATTTGGTTTCACTCCCTGTCCAAATCATCCTTATTCATCTTATGATACCGTACTCGTTTTATGCTATTTATCCTTGCTGTAAGACCTTGACCTGATATGCCAGAATTGCCGAAACCGTCTTGGAATCCTGCATACGCCCGGCATAGATCTCTGTCAAAAGATCTTCCATCTTCCAAGCCTTGATCTCGATGGACTCTGCCTCGTCCAAATGCTGTTGTCCCGGATGGAGACCGGTTGCCAGATAGACATCGATAAATTCATCGCAAAAGGCAACGGTGGTCTTTAATGAGATGAGCGGCTCGATCCGGTCACAGGTGTAACCTGTCTCCTCGGTCAGTTCCCTTCTTGCACAGACCATAGTATCTTCCGTCACGGAATCTCTGGATCCTGCCGGGATTTCCCATGTCATACGTTTTAGGCATGGCGGTACTGGTGTACCAGTACAATCCTACCATCCGGCAGAACCGGTACGACTGCCGCCGCCCCTTTTCTGTGGCTCACAAAATCCCAGGCTTCCTTGTGTCCGTTTGGCAGGCGCACGGTGTCTGCATAGACATCCAGGATAGAGCCTTTATAAACCAGTTCTCTCTTTTCCACCTCTACGTGTTCCATCTTTCTCACTCATTCTGATAAAAAGAATGTGCCTTCCGCACATTCCCGTGCCGCGATAAGTTTGTAAAAAAATAGTCAGCTTTCGCTGACTATTTTTTATTTTGCATAATCCGTTACTCTTGATTCACGAATTACATTTACTTTGATCTGTCCAGGATAATCTAATTCTGACTCAATTCTCTTAGAAATATCCCGCGCCAACAATACCATCTCTGCATCGTTGACCTGTTCAGGAACTACCATTACCCGAACCTCTCTACCTGCCTGAATAGCAAAAGATTTTTCGACTCCCTTAAATCCATCGGTAATCTCTTCTAACTGTTGTAATCTGTTTGAATATGCTTCTAATGTCTCGCGTCTTGCACCAGGTCTTGCCGCACTGATCGTATCAGCAGCCTGTACCAAGCATGCGACCAATGATTCCGGTTCTACATCGCCGTGGTGCGCTTCAACCGCATTGATAACAATCGGTGATTCCTTGTATCTCTTGCAAAGTTCTACACCGAGTTGTACGTGTGTACCTTCCATCTCTCGGTCGACTGCCTTACCAATATCATGAAGTAACCCAGCACGCTTTGCAAGTCTGACATCCTCGCCAATCTCTGCGGCAAGCAGTCCTGCTAACTGTGCTACTTCAATAGAATGCTTTAAGACATTCTGACCATAACTGGTACGATATCTCATCTTACCAAGAAGTTTGACAAGTTCTGGATGTACGCCATGAACACCAACTTCAAGTGTTGCGGCCTCACCCTCTTCACGGATCAAAGTCTCAACTTCCTTCTGAGCCTTCTCAACCATTTCCTCAATTCTAGCCGGGTGAATACGACCATCTACGATCAACTTCTCTAAGGCAATTCTAGCCACTTCACGTCTGACCGGATCAAATGCAGAAAGAATAACTGCTTCCGGTGTATCATCAATAATCAGTTCTACACCTGTCAAAGTCTCAAGGGTACGGATATTACGTCCCTCACGACCAATGATTCTTCCCTTCATTTCATCATTCGGAAGCTGAACAACAGAGATTGTTGTCTCGGCAACATGATCTGCGGCACACTTCTGGATTGCAGTAACCACAATGTCCTTTGCCTTCTTGTTTGCTTCCTCTTTTGCCTGCGCAACGGATTCTTTGATCAGTTTTGCAGTGTCAAGTTTTACATCTTCTTCAACAGTTTTTAAAAGTATTTCTTTCGCTTGTTCGGAGGTTAATCCTGAGATTCTTTCTAGTTCCTGTACTCTTTGCTGATTTAACTTCGCAACTTCTTCTTTCTGCTTGTTAACCGCACGTTCCTTGGCAGTATATTCAGCCTCACGCTTCTCAAGAGCCTCTAATTTTTTATCCAGATTCTCTTCCTTCTGAAGCACACGATGTTCATTGCGCTGAATTTCTGCTCTACGCTCACGAATCTCTTTTTCGAGTTCATTCTTGGTATTCATAGACTCTTCCTTGGCCTCTAAAAGAGCTTCACGCTTCTTGGTCTCTGCATTCTTGACAGCCTCATCAATGATCTCACGAGCCCTGTCTTCTGCACTGCCAACCTTCTTTGCAGATGCCTTCTGGTAGGAAGCATTTGCGATGGCAAGAGACACCGGAACTGCAACGACTAACGTAACAACCGCTGTGATTATTATCGTAAGCACAGGAGCACCTCCCTTATTTAATTTTATTGTA
Source organism: Roseburia sp. AM51-8 (assembly GCF_003478275.1). Lineage (NCBI taxonomy): Bacteria > Bacillati > Bacillota > Clostridia > Lachnospirales > Lachnospiraceae > Roseburia > Roseburia sp. AM51-8. The sequence goes on from NZ_QUEY01000004.1 coordinate 101,379, forward strand.
CATACATCATGAAAAATTACTAATCTGCATATAAATACAACAATTAAATTTTATACTTTCTTATATGGCTTGTCAAGAATATATCCCTCAATCCCATTCCGAAAATCCGCCTCGCAGGACACGACTGATCTCACTGGATGCGAAGCCTCTCTGCATAAGGAAACGATACATTTTGGCTTCTTCCTGCCGCGTTGCATTCTCCGGATCATAGCCTTTCTTCTGCAATAAAACTGCAATCAACTCCATCTGGGATTGCTCCAATTCTTCTTCCATACAACGATCAATGATCTCACGATCGATCCCCTTTTTCAAAAGATCCTGTGTCATGCGCATGCGACTGCGGCTGGTCTGATAAAAGCGGATGTGGGATCTTGCAAGGCGTTCATCATCCAGATAGTGGTAACTTGTTACATAGGCAATGGCACTCTCGATCGCCGGTTCCGGATAGCCGCCCTCGCGCAGTTTGGTCTCCAACTGTCTGGTCGACCGGTCCATCTTTTCCAGCAAGTGCATAGCACGGCGCCTGGCTCTGGGTATAAGGATCTCCTCTAGGACCTCTTCATACATATCCTCTGTGATCTCGTCATTCTCCTGCAAATGCAACTGGCGTACTTCACCCTTGTAGAGTGTAAGATCCACCCCATTGCTGAGGTGGATCTTACATTTATTTTTTCCTGTTGTGTCAATCGATTCTATGTACACTCTGACACTCCTATTCTTCTTCTACAGTCTCTGTCCCCTCTGCTTCTTCCGGCTTAAAGTGTGCTCTGACCTGTTGCTCGATCTCATCACGCACTTCTGGATGTTCACGCAGATAAGTCTTGGCGTTTTCACGCCCCTGTCCGATCTTGTCTCCATTGTAGGCATACCATGCACCGGACTTGTTGACAATATCAAGGTCTGCCGCAATATCTAGGATATCTCCCTCTTTGGAAATACCCTGACCAAACATGATATCAAACTCTGCCTCTCTAAATGGCGGTGCGATCTTGTTCTTTACGACCTTGATACGGGTGCGGTTGCCAATGACCTCCCCCTGCTGCTTGATCGCCTCGATGCGACGAACATCCAGACGTACGGAAGAATAGAACTTAAGTGCTCTACCACCGGTCGTCGTTTCCGGATTACCGAACATAACACCAACTTTTTCACGCAACTGGTTGATAAAGATAACGATACAATTTGACTTGCTGATCACCGCAGTCAACTTACGGAGTGCCTGTGACATCAGACGCGCCTGTAAGCCCACATGGGAATCACCCATATCACCGTCAATCTCTGCCTTTGGAACCAAGGCAGCAACGGAATCCACGATCACGATATCAACCGCACCGGAACGCACCATGGTCTCTGTGATCTCCAGAGCCTGCTCACCGTTGTCCGGCTGGGAAATATAAAGATTGTCGATATCTACCCCGATATTCTTGGCATAGACAGGATCCAGCGCATGCTCTGCATCAATAAAGCCTGCGATACCGCCTGCCTTTTGTACCTCTGCGACAGCATGTAATGCGACTGTCGTCTTACCACTGGACTCCGGTCCGTAGATCTCAATAATTCTGCCCTTTGGCAGACCGCCCTGTCCCAGGGCAATATCAAGACTGAGAGAACCGGTCGGTACGGTCTCGACCTGCATCTGGTTGCTGGTGTCTCCGAGTTTCATGATCGAGCCCTTGCCATACTGCTTTTCTATCTGGGAAATCGCTGCGTCTAACGCCTTTAACTTATCATCATTTGCCATAACTAAAAACCTCCATATCGAACTTTTGTTCGTTTTCATATTCTAATACTATTATACTTCCACAAAAAAGTCAACCTCATTTTGTGTTCCTTTGTTATTATCCTGTATCATGGGGATTGTAAAACGAAAAAAGACAGTAGCAAATCGCTACTGCCTTATTATATCCAGTGGTCGTCCCATCTGTCAAGACTCATCTTGGCACCGGCCTTTCCTATCCGGATGAACTTAACTGCGTCCAAACTCTGATAAGATCAATCCCTCGTTTCGATCCAGTGTCATGCCAACGCTCCAAGAGTTGACGAACAAAAGAAGCGGTCTGCCCTTGAGATCTTTGATCTTCTTCATGTCCGAGGTACCGGAGATCTTATCCAGATCAATATCCTCATTTTCGATCCAGCGGATATGCTCATATGGCAGATTTTCCATGCGGATCTCGACATTATATTCGTTATTCAGACGATACTTTAAAACATCAAATTGCAGAACACCGACAACACCGACAATGATCTCCTCCATACCGGTATTGTATTCCTGGAAGATCTGGATCGCACCTTCCTGGGCGATCTGGCTGATGCCCTTCATGAACTGTTTACGTTTCATGGTATCGACCTGGCGCACACGGGCAAAATGTTCCGGTGCAAATGTCGGAATACCCTCAAAAGCAAATCTGTTTTTTCCGCTGACGATGGTATCGCCAATAGAAAAGATGCCCGGGTCAAATACACCGATGATATCCCCGGCATATGCCTTATCCACGATCTTTCTTTCCTGCGCCATCAACTGCTGCGGCTGGGAAAGTTTCATCGCCTTATTTCCCTGCACATGAAAGACTTCCATACCGGCATCAAACTCGCCGGAGCAGATACGCATAAAGGCGATCCTATCGCGGTGTGCCTTGTTCATATTTGCCTGAATCTTGAAGACAAATGCGGAAAAATCCGGTGAAAACGGATCGATCACACCCTGGTCGGACATTCTCGGCAATGGGGATGATGTCATCTGTAAAAAGTGCTGCAAAAAGGTCTCAACACCAAAGTTGGTAAGCGCCGAACCAAAAAATACAGGGGACAACTCGCCCTTGGACACCAGTTCCATATCAAATTCTGCACTGGCACCGTCCAGAAGTTCGATCTCATCCAATAAGGTCTGTCTCTGATCTTCTCCGATCTCATCTACAAGTGCCGGATCATCAATAGCGATCTCTTTTTCGGTTCCTTCTTTGGTTCCCTTTAAGGTATCTGCAAAGGTCATGACGCGCTTGGTATTTCTGTCATACACGCCCTTGAAGCCCTTACCGGAGCCGATCGGCCAGTTAATCGGACAGGTCGCAATGCCCAGTTCCTTTTCAATATCATCCAGAAGTTCAAAGGTGTCGTTTGCATCACGATCCATCTTGTTGATAAAGGTAAAAATCGGGATATGTCGCATCACGCATACCTTGAACAATTTTCTTGTCTGTGCCTCAACACCCTTGGAGGCATCAATGACCATGACGGCAGAATCCGCAGCCATAAGGGTACGATAGGTATCTTCTGAGAAGTCCTGATGTCCCGGTGTATCCAAAATATTGATGCAATAACCATCATAATGGAACTGCAATACAGAAGATGTAACCGAAATACCTCTTTCCTTCTCAATCTCCATCCAGTCAGACACCGCATGTCTGGCAGTCGCTTTTCCCTTGACAGAGCCTGCTAAATTGATGGCTCCACCATATAAGAGAAATTTCTCCGTCAGGGTCGTCTTACCTGCATCCGGGTGAGAAATAATGGCAAATGTCCTTCTCTTTTCAATCTCTTTCACTAAATCTGACACAGTATGTTCCTCCCATTTATCCTGCGCTCCCGGTATTGCCGGGATCTATATACTATCTATATCTTATCTCAAACTAATTTAGTTTATCTTACATTCACATTCCTTGTCAAGTCTACGTCGGGCATCCGCAAGGCGTGGAAAAGCAGGCGGCAGGGGGCAGGCGTGTCCTGTTGGGCAGAAAATCTTTGGAGCAGGTTAGGTGAGTCTCTGTGAGAAAGTGATTGCTTGCCGTAAACTGTCTCTTGCACAGCTTCGACGGGCGACAGGATGTGTCCGCCTGTGACAGATATTCAGAGGCGTCACACATAAGAGACTCTAATAACTTGGACGTTTTGCTGTATCCAAAGTCGGCAACCGGCGCAAACGAACATCCGTGTACGGTTGCGCCTCTCGGGTACATCCCTGTACCCGAGTTGCCGGAATGCTTTCAAGTTATAAGAGTCTCTAATGCGTTTTGCATTCATATCTGTCACAGGCGAACATCATCCTAGGCGACTGTCTAACTTTGCAAAGACAGTTTTTATATGCGCAAGCAATGCTTTCTCACATAGAGACTCCCTGTTCTGCGACAGATTTCTGCCCAACAGGACACGCCTGCCCCCTGCCGCCTGCTTCTCCACGCCTTGCGGATGCCCTCCTAGTTCATGGTCGAGATCACGATATGGTCCGGTGCAATACCAGCCTTACGGTTGACAACATCTTCTACCTGCGCCCGCTGTGCATCGGTCACCTGACTGGCATTTAAAATGACATCTGCATTTTCTCCTGCGATGGAGACCACGGCTTCCTCAAAGCCCTTGGATGCCAGCATCATCTCGCAGGCAGCCTCCTTTTCTGCCACTTGAGTAAGTGCCGCCAATTCTTCTACGGCTGCCTGTTTTTCCACATCCGTCAAAGCAGCATTATTGACCACTTCCATCAGCGTTGCCTTACTGGCTGCCCTGGTCTGCTCCCGATCCATCTTAAGGCTTGCCGCTTTTGACACCTGCACATTAGTACTGTCCGTCAGTACCGTCTCCCCTGCACTGTCATCCCCCATATCATCACTGCTCGCCTCCGTATCGGTCAGGATCTCCTCCTCGCTCAGGGATGCCGTCGCCTCCGTATCTTTTGCTTTTTCCTCCTTGCTGTCCTTTGCCGCCATAGTCGCAATATCTTTTTCATCATTTTCATATGTATAATTGAGATAACCGGCTCCGGCAATGAGAAGTGCCAAGGCTGCTACCACGATCTGATTTTTTCGGAATATACGTTTCATGTTCCCTCCTGTGATCCCATTTCTACTATTGATATCTTATGTGCGTCCACGGAAAATAATGCCTGAATCGCCTCATAGATCGCCACTTTTGTCCGATTGTCCGATGCTCCCTCCGCCACCACGCAGACCCCACGGATCTTTGGCTCAATGGTCTTGGTCTCATAGGGTGCATCCTGCGAGAGTACGGTCGTGCGGTCAGAACTCATCTCCTCCTTGGTCGTCTCCCCCTCTTTGGTCGTGGATGACTGGCTGCTAATGTCCTGTGCCACGACATTCTCCCCCTGATCTTCCAAGGTGATCATGACCCGGACCGCTCCTACGCCATCCATCTGCCCCAACAGGTCTTCCAGTTCTCTCTCCATCTGTTCCACATAAGAAGAACTTTCCGTTTCCGTGGTCTGTACCGACTCTTGCGTTCCGGCATCCTGCTTCTTGGAATCGACCGGTATGGCTATGACCAAGAGCAACACACCGATCAAAATGCACACGATCCATTTCTGCCTGTCCATATTCTTTAGCATTTTTTCTGCCAATTTCTTCCAGTTTTTCATCATTCCTCCTGCCCATTTACCACTGCATCTATATAATTCTGATCCAAATAAGAATAGTCCTCGGCTTCCTTTTTCCTTTGCTCCCACTGCGCATAATACTGGGAAAAAGTCTGATTCCACTGCTTTTCGTAATCTTGTTTTCCGATCCCTAAAATGGAAGTCAGGCAAAAGAGTACCAAGACCATCTCCAGAAAAAAGCGCAGATATCTGCGATACTGCCCGGAGGGGAGCAGGTACAAAAACATGGCAAAGATCAGAAAAAGAGAAATATACGCCTTGATCCACGCGATCACATCATCTGCCTCCTATTAATGTTGTCATTGCCACCGTGATAAAGATCAGTATGGCGCAGTTGGTCAACAGTTTAAAAAGCATACCGCCTCCCTTTGCCGCCACCAGTATAGCATTGCTGATCCTTTTATCTGCCACCGGCTCCACAAAGGCTGCCAGAACCCGGTAAAAAAATGTCATGATTCCCACTTTGGACAAGGGTACGGCAACCAGGATCACAAGTACGACCAGAGCCGCCGCCCCGATGCCGCTGCGTATGACATCGCTTGCCGCCAGAAAAAGATCCGATGCCGCCGACAAGGTCGAACCGATCCCCGGCACAAATGCCAGCGATTTTCTCAGCGTCTGTCTGGCAAAGGTATCTGTGACCGGGGCAATGGCATTCTTGATGATATTTAGCCCAAGAACTACGGATGTTAAGATCTTGAGTGCCCAGGAAACCATATTTTCCAAAAGATCCGTCAGTTTGGAAAATCTTCCTTCCTCCATGACATAATTCAAAAGCCCCATGACAACATATATGCGGATCAGCGGCACCAGACCGTCCGCTAAGATCCACTGCACCAGATAGACCACAAGAAAACCCAGTTCATAAAATCCCATAGCCGTTGCATCCCCGCCCGCCACCACAACGGTCGTCGCAAAGACGGGGACAAATGCCGTCATAAAATCCAGCACCACCGCAATGGTCTGCTGCACGACCTGATCCAATAGCAGTACCGACTTCATCAATAGCACCATCAAAAGTGCATAGACCAGTAAAAAGCAGACATTTGATATGTAGGACTGTTCAAAGACCTGCGCAAAATTTTTCAAAAGGGAAAAGGCAATCGTCAAAAGCAGGATATAGATCAGATACTTTCGGTTGGTCTCCCACTCGCCCCAAAAAAATTGCCAGACCATCTGCCCCAAGCCCTGACTGATGTCATATTCCCCAGAGATCAGTTTTTCTACAATTTGTTCAAACCGCAGATCTCCCCATCCGTCACTGCCCCTTAAGGCATCTTCAATACCACTTAAGTCCAATGAGGAAAACAGGCGATCCACTGCGCTTCCTTCCGTCATAAAAATGCCTCCACCGTCGATAAGAACGCCATCAGAACCGGCATTCCCAGTGCTAAGATCGACAACTTCGCCAATACCTGGATCTGCCCGGCAATGCTGGCATAACCCGCATCTTTGCAGATGGCAGATGCAAACTCAGAAATATAAGTAATGCCGATCATTTTTAAGATCACGCCCATATACAGGGCATCCACATGGATCAGGTCTGCCAGACTCTGTATGTAATCCATGACATCCCTGATCTTTGCCAGCACACAAAAAAAGATAAAAAGGCAACAAGCCAAGGAAAGCATCATGGCAAATTCCGGTTTCTGCTGCCGGAACAAAAGTGCCAGCAAGACCGTCACAATGCCAGCCACCGCAACACCTATCAAAGTACCGCCCCCTAAAGATCAAATAATTTTTGCATCATCTCAAAGAGATCTAAAATGTAAGGCACAACCCAGAACAAAACGACCAGAAGTCCGCCCAGCGAGATAAAAAAAGCCTGTTCATCCCTGCCACTGTGTTTTAAAACCTGATTTAAGATAGTCACGATAATACCAACTGCTGCAATTTTAAATAAGAGTTCAATGGGCATATCCTTACAGTAACAGCACCAGAACCAGCATGAGACCCATCCCGGTCGTAGCCGCCGTCACCTTTCCCCTTTCTTTTTTTGTTTGTTGCTCCTTTTCCAGTAACTTTGCAAAAGAATCGTAATAGATACCAAATTCCTCCGCCTGTCCGGGCAGGCAGGCAGAAAATAAGGAGCAAAGAGCCTGTACAAACAGACGTCTTTCCTCCTCTTTCGTAAGCCTTCGCATATCCGGTGTCATTTCTTGCCAGAGCGTCGGTTCCATATCTTCTTTTTTATGCTTCTGCATTTCCCTTAACACTGCCGCAAAGTAATCGGATAAAACCGGGATACCGTGCCCGCTTTCCTGCCTTAGGATGGCATGCATGGGCAGGTTTCTCTGGGCTACCGCCTGCCGTATCCGAAGCAGACTCGCCTGCATTTCCTGTAAAAAGTACCATCTTTGTCGGGAATTATACCACTGCTGTAGCAAAAGTCCCGCTCCCCCCAAAAGAAAGGTGGCTATGCCGATTCCTTTACACATAACAGTTCCCCCGCTTCATCATATAAGAAAAACTGCCGTCTGCCGGACTTTTTGTCGATCCAGAGCAGACGCCGGAAATGACATTTTTCCAAAAGCGGCTCCCACTCTCTTTTCTGCTGATACTCCAAAAGGCTTCCGGCATGCATGGTCGCAAGGACGCCCACCCCACAGTGCATGGCATAGACCAGACTTTCCAGATCCTTTTTCCCACCGATCTCGTCCACCGCCAAGATCTGCGGCGCCATGGTGCGGATCGCCTGCATACAGCCCGCCTCCTTGGCGTAACCGGAATAGACATCCGTATGCAGTCCCACATCATTTTGCGGAATGCCAAAATTGGCTGCCGCCAGTTCATATCTTTCGTCGATCAATGCCAGCCCCCGACAGGTCGGACGGTCGGATAGAACCCGTACCAGATCTCGCAAAAAAGTAGTCTTTCCCATGCCAGGTGCCGCCAGGATCAGTGTATGTAAAAATGTCTCCCCCTCTATGAGCCATGGCTCTATCCACGCCGCGCATCCCTTCTTCTCATGGGGAATGCGGATGGAAAAATACATGGGATATTCCATGCCTATCCGTCCGTCTTCCTCTGCCATATACTGCCCGCATAGTCCCAGACGGATGCCGCCATCCAAGGCGAGAAATCCCTGCCGCATTTGCCTGGCATAGGCATAGCGGGAATACTCACAAACATAGGTCAGCATTTCCCGCAGGTCTTCCTCCCCCAGTGCAAGTCCGCCTTTTGCCTGTGTCATCAGGCGCTTTTCCCGGGGATCCAGATAAAAGGATGCCTGCGACGTCACAAACTGTACCGGTCTTTGGATGCGGATGCGGATCTCTTCTAAATTCTCCCGATACCATGTCACCTGCGACAGGATCTCCCGCAACTTGACCGGAAATATTTTCATTAACTCGTCCATCTGTTCTTCAGCCATAGTCTAATATATGAATGCTTTACCATTTTATGATCATTTTGCAAATTTTACTTGGACAGGGCTTTCCTGATCGAATAAAATTCGGATCTGTCCTGCATCCATAGTGATATAAATATCATCTTTTCCCATCACATCTTCCAAGCGCTCCAAGGTCTCCTTGCCGGGATGTCCGTAAGAGTTATTCTTTCCACAGGAGATCAAGGCAATCTCCGGTGCCAAGGCATCCAAAAAGTCCTCGCCACTGGAATACTTCGAGCCATGGTGCGCCACTTTTAAAAAGACCAGCGTCCCATTCTCTCCAAGCGCGCTTTGAACCTCTGCCACCAAAGACGCTTCCTGGTCCATGGCTATATCTCCGGTAAAAAGTCCTTGAAAATCTCCACAGGTCAATAAAAGACAAAGGCTCATGGCATTGCAATCCGCGGCAAAATCCCTGCTGATCGCCTGAGTCGGTCCGACACATTGCAGTCTCAGGTCTCCGCTGATCAGCCGATCTCCCACTTCCATATAAAGGATCTGGCTTCCCTGCTTTTTTGCCGTCTGTATCAGTTTCTCCATGGCATCCCCATCTTCCACCCCCTCCTTTTGCGCCTTAGCAAGATCAGGTGCTCGATCTCATAACCACTCTCCAGACACTCCTGCAAGCCGTTGATATGATCCAGATCCGTATGGGACACAAACCAGTAGTCTATCTTGCGGATGCCATGGTATTTTAAGAAAGGCAGGATCCGATACGTGCCGACCTTGGTCACATCCGTACTTCCCCCATCTATAAAAAAATGATCGCCAGCACTACTTTGCAGATAAATGCCATCCCCCTGTCCAACATCCAGCATGACCATCTGATTCTGCGTCTTTTTGGGACAGAACAAAAATACAAGTCCAAACAGTCCGCAAAGCAGAGCCTGCCCATATCTGCGCCCCACTTTTTCCTTCTTCTTTTCCTTCGTCCTGCCATTTTTACCCTTGAGCAAAAAAAGTCCCAGATATAAAAGCCCATAATAGAGAAAGATCCTTCCCCATGCCGGAGCGCCCACGATCTGTCTTGCCCCCGGCAGACGCAGGGTCAGATCTGCCATCCATTCGTAAAAATACAGGAGCACATGACAGATCGTAAGGATCTTGCCCGCCAGCCCCTGCCAAAAAAGACCTACCAACCCACCGATCAGTCCACAGCCCAGCAAAAGCCCCAGCAAAGGAAGTAGTACCAGATTTAAAAAGATACTGTATAGCGGGATTTCATAATAAAACCTTGCCACCAGCGGCAGGGTAAACAACTGTAGCCCCAGTGAAAAGACAAAAGCATCCACTGCCTTCCCTTTCCCTTTTACCACTTCCACCAGAGGTGATGCAAAGGAAATAACACCAAGTACAGCCACAAAAGAAAAGATAACCCCAGTATTTTTCATACAAAGCGGATCTTGCACGACCAGAACAATCCCTGCCAGCATGAGGCATTGCCCGAATCATAGACCTCCCCCAAGACATTTGCCAGAAGATAGATTCCATACATAAAAACAGCACGTTTGGTCGAACTTCCCATACCGCAAAGGATGCCATAGGAGACCACCAGACTCCCCGCAAGGATACCGGCGGTAAAGAAGCCTGTGCCCCTGCGTCGTAAGAAATTATAGATTGCCATGCCAACGACCGAGATATGCAGACCTGATATGGCTAAAATATGCGACAGTCCTGCCATCTGATATAAAGACTTGACCTCGGCATCCAGTCCGTCACGCTCCCCCAATGCCAGCGTTTTCATGACACCGCTCTCCTCGCCCGGCAGCCAGTTTTCATACGAGCGCGCCATATTTCCACGCAGATCATATAAGACCTGCCGCAGACAAAAACGCGGGACTATGCTTTTTATTTTTGCTGTCTCTTCCAACTTTGCGACGATCCCACTACTCTCATAATAGGACAATTCATCAAAATTGCCGTCATTACGCGCCTGTCGAAATGCCTGTATCCTTGCCTTTCCTATATAAATGCTTCCTATGATTTCATCATCCGATCCCGGATAAAGAATAACTGATGAGCAAGTCATCTGCTCTTTTTGATCCCGCAGGATGACATCCCGCAGATAATAGATTGGCTGATCCGCCTTTTTCTCTTTCTTGTAGATCTCCCCTTGAAATTCGATCTCTTTTGCATCTGCCAAGAAATCCTGAATGTTCTTCTGCCTTTCTACTGCCCTCATGCCCCAGATGCTTCCCAAAAGAAATGCCATACACCAAAACAGCATCCGCCTCTTTCGCATGTTTACCGGCAAATATGGTCTAAGCCCCAGCAAAAGCCACAGAACATAGACCGCAAAAGCCGGACACCAGTAAAGGCTGTCATATATTTTCCATCCAACCCCAAGGAGAAATGCCATGCCGATCTGGCATAGATTTCTTCTTAACATGATCCCCTTAGTCTCCTTCTTTCATCAGGTCACGCTCTACCGCCTGCATGACCATAGATGTATCTCTTTCATAAGATGTTCCCAGTGAAAATTCCAGAGTAGAATCCGATGTGCTCTGCGCACCGTCTACCAGGATCTGCACCTTATTGATGTTATCCAGTTCCGTCAAAGAATTGACGATCGCATACAAGACAACATTGCTGTTGATCCCGGTTGGCGTCTTTAAAAATGCCGAATCCAGATTGACATAGCAGACACCGTCTGTCACCGTTACATTTAAGATCTTTGTCCCGGATGGAAAAACGGACTTAGCATCATCCGAATCCGGTCCCTTGAGCAAATAATCCATAATCAGGCGCTCTCTGGCTACATTCTTATTGTAATAAACATCCTTTTCCTGCTTGACCAAAGACTGCCCATCTGCACTGGCAAAGTACAATGTCAGTTTTGTCTTTTCCAGACTTCCGGTCTCTGCACCGTAGTCATTGATAAAAGTATCATCATTCATACTGCCGACCAGCGAGCCGTTGGCATCCAGAAGCGGATCTTCGCCAACATAAAAGGCAACACTGTCGATTCCCTTGATCTGTACCAAAGTCTTTACAATGGCTGCCCGCATCAGAACCTCCGTATAACCGGTCAATTCCTCATATTCCCGGTCAAAATACAGACTGAGCAGTCCATTATCCAGAACATGGTCTGTGATCTTGATACTGTCTGAGATCGTCTTGCGATAGTCGACACTGTCCGGATCTGTGGCAAGTGCCTGTAAGGCTTCATCGATCATAGCATCCGTCTTTGTCGCATCCATATGATAACCGACAGCACCGATCCCATCTCCCAAGGCATTGATATAATAGATCTTCATATTCTCTTTTTCTTTGGATCCGCCACATCCCGTCAGCAGACCACATAGCATAACGAGCGCCATGAGACACCCGATCCCTCTTTTTTTCATAGAAGTGTGCTCCTCATCACATTGCTTCCTGCCTTAATCATGTACCATCTTATGCTGTTTTCTGTTTTTATGGCTTCCGGCACTATTCTGTGGGCTGATATAGTTCAGCGGAATACGCACATCAAACATGGTTCCCTCACCCAGGACGCTATGTACCTTGATATCGCCATTGTGCATGGTGATGGCATTTTTCGTGATGGCAAGTCCCAGACCAGTACCACCGATCTCTCTGGAATGTGACTTATCCACACGGTAAAATCTTTCAAAAATAAAGTCCAGACTCTCCTGTGGGATTCCCATACCGGAATCCTCGACCTTAATGTAGCAATACTGATGGTCTGCATTCAAGGACACATGCACCCAGCCTCCCTCCTGGTTGTACTTGATCCCGTTTTCGACCAGATTGGTGATTGCAAGGGATATCTTGACTTCATCCACCTCAGCCGCAACCGGACGGAAACTCTCAAAAACGACCTCGACCTGCTGCTTTTCCGCGATCGGTCGTAAGCGTTTTAAGATCAGTTCAATCAACTCATTCATATTGACAGCGGACACATTCAAAGATGCCGCTGCACGATCCATCTTGACCAGACTTAAAAGATCATTGATGATCTTGGTCTCGCGGTCGATCTCCTCGCCGATATCTGCCATAAATTCCCGGTAGAGTTCCACCGGCACATTATCCTGCCCGTTCAGGGAATCTGCCAGCACTTTCATGGAAGTCAGCGGTGTCTTTAATTCATGTGACACATTGGATACAAATTCCTGTCGGGACTCATCTACTACCTTCATACGGGCGATCAGGCTGTTTAATTTTTTGGAAACCTCAGCCGACTCCGTATAATTATCTACGGCGATCTCCTCTCCGTTATCGCTGCCCTTTTCCCTTGCCTCAATGGCTACGCCAAGTTTGCGAAAAGGTCTGGTAAAGCGGCCGGAAAAAAGAATCGCCAGTGCGATCACGACCACATATAAGACCAAGAGGGTAATGATGGCTACCGACTGGAAATATTCCAGATTGGTCGTGATATAAGTCATGGACTTATTCATCACCAGTACCCCTAAGACTTCATTATCATCCTTGCTCGTAGATAAAATGGGTATGGCTACTACCAGATAAGCATTTTCCTTATCATAATAGGATGCCGTCTTGCCGGTAAATGCCGTGATGACATCCGACCAGACGATCGTCTTGCCCTCGTCCACCCCATAGGTATCCTTGATGACATTTAAGGAAGAATTTACGATCATCATTCTACCGGAATAGGTCAAAGACAAGGCACTCAGTTGCTCATCTACATTTTTGGAATCTTTTTCATTCAGATAGCCGCTCGACATGATCTGCTTACCTAAGATCTGTCCATTGGCAACCATGTCCGTCACGTCGCTCTCCACGGAGCGTCTCACATATAAACTGGAAAAAAGCACAGAAAACAGCGTAGCAGGCAGGATCCCCACCAAAAGGACCACCACTACAATATGTGCCCTAAGACTTTTGATCATTTCTTTGAGTTTCTGTTTTTTCATGTCCTACCTCTAAACCTGCTGATAGTAGTAGCCTACACCCCACTTAGTGTGCACATACTTTGGTTCACTGGCATTTGGCTCGATCTTCTCACGCAGACGCCGGATATGCACATCCACGGTACGCGCATCTCCCGGATAGTCCTCGCCCCAGATAGCACGGAGCAACTCATCCCTGCTGTAGACCTTGCCCGGATTGGTCACTAAAAGTAAGAGCATATCAAATTCTTTGGAGGTCACATTGATCTCCTGATCTAAAATAAAAAGACGACGGTTTTCTGTATTGATGGTAAAATCTCCGCTTTTGATCTCTGTGATCTTTTGTTCCTTGACGACCTGTGGTGTCGTTCTGCGCATGATGGCCTTGATACGCGCCTTGACCTCTAAGATATTGAAAGGCTTGGTGATATAATCATCTGCACCATACTCTAAGCCTAAGATCTTATCCATATCATCCCCTTTTGCCGTCAGCATAACGATCGGCATATTGGAAAATTCACGGATACGCTGGCAGACTTCAAATCCATCCATCTTTGGCAGCATCACATCCAAAAGTATCATATCGTATGGTGTTGCCATGGCTTTATCCAGCGCTTCCTGTCCATCATAGGCACAATCCACTTCCATGCCGTCCTGCTCCAGACTAAAGCGGATCCCCTTTACGATCAATTTTTCATCATCCACCACTAATACTTTTTTTGCCATTTTCAAAACCTCAATTCACTGTAATTGCATCTGCGATCTTTTGATAGGTCGCATCACCGATCCCGGATACTGCTTTTAGATCTTCCACTGCCGCAAAGGCTCCATGCTCCTGCCGATAGGCGACAATGCTTTCTGCCCTGGTCTGTCCGATTCCCTTTAAACTTGTCAGTTCCTCCGTGGAAGCCGTATTGATGTTGACCTTTCCATCCGATGTCGAAGAACTTTCCTCTGTCGGTGCCAGCCCCTCTGCCGCTTCCCCTTTGGTATAGACATGGATCTTCTGCCCATCCGAAAGCCGCTCCGCCTGATTCAAAGAGACATCATACGCCTCCGGCAGCAGACCGCCCGCAGCCTCGATCAGTTCATACACGCGGCTGTCTGCAGGAAAAGTGTAAACACCGGGATCTGCCACTGCCCCACTGATCTGCACATAGATCTCTGTCTTTTTCTCTGTCTCTTCTGTTGTGTCCGCGGAATCCGTCGCATCTTCTGATGTGTCCTCACTAGAAAGATCAGACTGCTTTTCTAAATAAGATGTAGACTTGCAAGCCGTACATCCTAGCAAGATAAGAACTACAATACCAAGTAGTATGATTTGTTTTTTCACTTTACACTCCTTTCAAACAATAAGAAAAGGGAGCAGCAATGTCTGCTACCCCCTCTGGATCGCTGAAAGGAAACATGAATGCTATGCAAATCATTTTATCCAAAAGCGTCAATTATTACAAGAGTTTTACGAAATTATGTCACAAACCCCGGTCAAAATTTCTACCATATGATCGATATCTTCTTTTTCGATGACCAGTGGCGGCAAAAGTCGCAAGACATTCCCACCGGCAGAGAGCACGATCAGCCCTGCCTCCAGTGCCTTTGTCACAATAGAACCAACCGGGATACGCGCATCGATCACAATGCCCTGCATGAGTCCCATGCCACGTCTGCCTGTCATAAAGTCATATTTTGCGACCAGACCATCCAATGCCTTTTCAAAATATGGCGTCAGTTCTTTGACATGGTCAGTAATATGGCGTTTTTCCATCATATCCAGTGTCTTATCAACTGCCGCACATACCAGCGGATTGCCTCCGTAAGTTGTACCATGGTCGCCCGGTACCAAAGAGTGCTCTGCCACGCGATCGGTGAGTGCAAAGGCGCCGACCGGCACGCCTGCTCCAAGTGCTTTTGCGCAGGTCATGATGTCCGGCTTTACACCGTATTTCTGCCATGCAAACATGTAGCCTGTCCTGCCCATGCCGCACTGGATCTCGTCTAAGATCAATAAGATATCATGCGCATCGCACAGATCCCGGACACCCTGTAAAAAGTCCGCTTCTGCCGGATACAGACCACCCTCGCCCTGCACAGTCTCCATGATAATGGCACAAGTCTTGTCCGTGATCTGTGCCTTGACACTATCCAGATCGTTAAAATTGGCAAAACGCACGCCATCCATCAGCGGTAAAAATGGTTCTCTGTAGTGCTCCGTACCGGTCACAGACAAGGATCCCACTGTCCTGCCGTGGAAAGAATGTTCCATGGCAATGATCTCATGTCCGGCAAATCCATCGCGCAGATAAGCATATTTCTTGGCAGTCTTAATGGCTCCTTCGATCGCCTCGGCACCACTGTTGGTAAAGAACACCTTATCCATGCCGGATACCTGACAAAGTTTTTTGGCTGCCGAGATCATTGGCGGATGATAGTAGAGGTTGGAGGTATGGGTAATCTTGTCGATCTGATCCATGAGTGCCTGTTTGTATTCGCCGTCATTGTAGCCAAATGCCATAACGCCGATCCCGGATGCAAAATCCAGATATTCCTTGCCATCCGTATCATAGATATGCACGCCTTTTCCCTTTTCAAATACGACCGGGAAACGATTGTAGACATGGAACAAAGATTCTTCTGCTGTAGCAATATATTCTTCTTTATTCATGATTAAACTTTTTCTCCTTATCATCTAAAATAGCCGTTCCGATTCCCTTATTGGTAAAGATCTCCAAAAGCAGGCAGTGTGCGATACGCCCGTCCAGAATATGTACCCGGGAAACCCCTTTTTCGATCGCTTCCATACAGTTATTCAGTTTTGGCAGCATACCGCCACCGATAAAGCCGTCTGCGATCAGTTCTCTTGCTTCGGATACGGTCAATTCTGAGATCAGCGTTGATTTGTCCGCAGGATCTTTATAGACACCCTCGATATCCGTCAAGAATGCCAGTTTTTCTGCCTGTACTGCCTGCGCAATGGCACAAGCCGCATCATCCGCATTGATATTGTAAGTCTCATAATTGGCATCCATACCGATCGGGCAGACGATCGGGAGAAAATCGCGTTCCAGAAGATCCTCTAAGATCTTTGGATTGACTTCTGTGATCTCACCTACATAGCCGATATCCTGACCGTCGGAATATTTCTTTTCTACACGCAGCAGTCCGCCATCCTTGCCACTGATACCGATGGCATTGACCCCCAGTTCCTCGACCATCTGTACTAAAGACTTGTTGACCTTATTTAAGACCATCTCTGCGATCTCCATGGTCGCAGCATCCGTCTTGCGGAGTCCGTTGATAAATTCTGGCTGCATGCCTGTTTTTTCAACCCAGCGGCTGATCTCCTTACCGCCGCCATGTACGATGATTGGTTTAAATCCGACCAGTTTTAAAAGTGTCACATCCTGAATAACATGTTTTTTTAATTCTTTGTCGATCATGGCACTTCCGCCATACTTTACAACAATGATCTTTCGGTTAAAACGCTGGATGTAAGGCAAAGCCTC
Organism: Roseburia sp. AM51-8; assembly: GCF_003478275.1. Classification (NCBI taxonomy): domain Bacteria; kingdom Bacillati; phylum Bacillota; class Clostridia; order Lachnospirales; family Lachnospiraceae; genus Roseburia; species Roseburia sp. AM51-8. The sequence continues at coordinate 118,506 of NZ_QUEY01000004.1, forward strand.
GATCAGAACCTGTGCCTTTTCCATGACTTCCTGCATATTTTTTTCTTCCACTTTTGTATCCTCCTTATCGTGGATCTATGACATTCTTCATTAAGAACGATAATCGGCATTGATCTTGACATAATCATAGGTCAGGTCGCATCCCCAGGCAGTTGCCTCGGCATCCCCCTGTTTCATATCGCAGATGGCTGTCACAGCATCTGACGTCAAGATCTTTGTGGCTTCTTCCTCACTGTAACCGGTTGCCACACCGTTTTCTATGATCTTTAATCTGCCATTGCTGCTCTCAAAGTAGAGATCTACCTTTTCCGGATCAAAGTCCACACCGGCATAACCCAGCGCGCAAAGGATCCTGCCCCAGTTGGCATCATGACCGTAGATCGCTGCCTTGGTCAGACTGGATGTAACGACAGATTTGGCGAGGGTCACTGCCTCTGCCTTGCTGGAAGCATTTATGACCTTGACCTCGAATAAGGCGGTCGCGCCTTCACCATCGCCTGCCATCATCTTGGCAAGTGTCTTGTTGACTTCAAAGAGTGCTTCTACAAAAGCCTGGTAATCAGCATTTTTCTCTGTAATCTCAGTATTGCCTGCCATACCATTAGCAAGCACCAGACAGGTATCATTGGTGGAAGTATCGCCATCCACAGAGATCATATTGTAAGTGTCGTCCACAACGCTGCTGAGTGCCTCCTGCAAAAGTTCGTGGGAGATTGCCAGATCCGTTGTGATAAAAGCAAGCATGGTACACATATTGGGATGGATCATACCGCTTCCCTTGCTCATACCGCCGACCGTCACGGTCTTTCCGTCCACCGTAAAGGTCACTGCCGCTTCCTTCTTGTGGGTATCGGTCGTCATGATGGCTTGTGCGGCTGCGGCTGCTGCCTGCCGCGTGTCCTCTAACTTAGGCACCATTGCCCCAATGCCCGCGCGCAGACGATCCATAGGCAGCTGCATGCCGATCACACCGGTCGATGCGACTAAGACTGCCTGACTCGGGATCCCAAGTGCAGATCCTGCCGCGTCAGCCGTCTCCTTACAATAGCCCATGCCTTCCTGTCCGGTACAGGCATTGGCGATCCCGGCATTCATGACTACCGCCCGAACGAAAGGACTCTCCCCTACCACCTGCTGATCCCATTTGACCGGTGCAGCCTTTACCACATTGCGGGTAAAAGTACCTGCTGCAACCGCCGGCACCTTACTATAGATCATAGCCATGTCGTCTCTGCCCTGATATTTGATTCCGGCTGCGGTGTGCGCTGCCAGAAAGCCCTTTGCTGCGGTAACTCCGCCATCTATCTTTTCCATCTTTGCCACTCCTTTATTTGTTAAATCGTGTTATGTTTTCTTCATTTAAAATAAAATCATATACATTCAGATCCTGACGCAATTTCCACCCTTCCTCATGCCAGAAGGCATTGCCTAAAGCATTGTCCTTAAATGCCACCAGAGAGATCTTATTGATGCCTTCCTCCTGCAGACGCCGCATACAGGTCGTTGCCATGGCTTTTCCGATGCCGTGCTTGCGGTAGCCCTCTGCCACGCAGACATGATAGAAGCATCCCTGTCTGCCATCGTGCCCGCAGAGAATGGATCCCACGATCCTGCCGTCCGCCTCAGCCACGATACTGGTGGTCGGATTTCGCTTGATAAAACGTAAAACGCCTTCCTTGGAATCATCTATACTGCGAATGGCAAATCCGTTGATCTGCATCCACAGCGCATGCACCTCAGCAAAATCTCCTTCTTCCATAGTGCGGAGTTGCACTCCTTCCGGCAATCGAAAATCCTTATTCTGTCTCATTTTTTCTGTCAATCTTTTCTTCTCCTGATCTGCTATCACATTTTTACGGAAACATGGGAACCAGTTCCAATCCTTCCTGCTCTTTAAAGCCAAACAAAAGATTCATATTCTGTACGGCTTGTCCTGCTGCCCCCTTGACCAGATTGTCCAGTGCGCCCATAAGGATCACGCGGTGCGTTCTCGGATCCACTTTCAGGCAGACATCCACAAAATTAGAACCTTCTACCCACTTGGTCTCCGGTGTCATGCCAGCCTCTAAAACACGCACAAAATATTCCTTATCATAATACTTGTGATAAACATCCAGCAGCATGTCCTCGGTCGGATAGTCAACATGCCCATCCGGGTAAGCCACCTTTTTTAAGGAAGCGTATGCCGTTACCAAGATGCCACGGTTCATAGGCACAAGATGCGGTGTAAAGGAAATGGTCACGTCCTCCCCACAGGCATAGCCCAACTGTTCCTCGATCTCCGGGGTATGGCGGTGTGTCGCTACACCGTATGCCTTCATATTCTCATTGACTTCACAGAAAAGGTTTTGTACCTTTGCCCCTCTGCCCGCGCCGGATGTACCGGACTTTGCATCTACGATCAGGGTGTGATGATCGATCAGTCCCTCTTTGACAAATGGATAGGTCGTCAGAATAGAACAGGTCGTATAACAGCCCGGATTGGCTACCAGACGCACGTTCTGCATCTTGTCGCGATTGATCTCACACAGACCGTAAACCGCTTCCTCTATAAACTGTGGGCTCTTATGTGTGATACCATACCACTTTTCATAAGTAGCGACATCTTTGATGCGGTAGTCCGCGCTCAGATCTATGATCTTAACCTGACTCAGGATCTCCTCTGTCAATATGGATGCCAGATAGCCCTGCGGTGTTGCCGTAAAGATCACCTCCACCTGACTTGCAAGTTCCTGCAGATTATCGTCCAGACAGGTTGCATCCACAATATCAAACATATTACGATAGACATGTGCATATTTCTCGTCCACATAAGAACGGGAACCATACCACACAATCTCTACTTCTTTATGTCCTAGCAAAAGGCGGACCAGTTCACCGCCTGCATAACCGGTTGCTCCAATAATTCCTGCTTTTATCATCTTTCGCCCTCTTTTCTTAATCGAAAAATCTCTTTTTTCATATTAGTACATTCTCCCCTGTTCGTAAAGAGGAAAATGTAAGTTTTTTACAATTTTAATGAATATTTATGCACCACGCTTTTTTTATTCTTTGTTTAGTTTGTGAGTTTATATATCTTACCATGTTTATTTATTCTTCTAAAATGCATATTTTTACACTTGCACTGCTAAAGTATTTGTTGTATATTATTTCTAGGTCTGATGTAAGAGAAAAGACGATATTTCAGATACAAATTGCACGGTCGCGTGCCTATCAATAAGGAGGAACATTTCATTATGAAAGAAAAAGTAGTATTAGCCTACTCAGGCGGGCTGGACACCACAGCCATTATCCCATGGCTCAAGGAGAATTACGGATACGATGTCGTATGTTGCTGTATCGACTGCGGTCAGGGCGAAGAATTGGACGGATTGGAAGAACGTGCCAGATTATCCGGTGCTTCCAAGTTATATATCGAAGATATCACGGATGAATTTTGTGATGATTATATCATTCCTTGTGTGCAGGCAGGTGCGGTTTATGAGAATAAATATCTGCTCGGTACTTCCATGGCTCGTCCGGGCATCGCAAAGAAATTAGTGGAAGTTGCCCGCAAAGAGGGAGCCGTTGCCATCTGTCACGGTGCTACCGGTAAGGGAAATGACCAGATCCGTTTTGAACTCGGTATCAAGGCTCTTGCCCCTGACATCAAGGTTATCGCTCCTTGGCGTGATGACAAGTGGAAGATGGATTCCCGCGAATCCGAGATCGAATACTGCAAGGCTCACGGCATTGATCTTCCATTCTCTACCGACCAGTCTTACAGCCGTGACCGTAACTTATGGCATATCAGTCACGAAGGTCTGGAACTCGAAGATCCTTCTTTAGAGCCAAATTACGATCATATGTTAGTTCTGGGCGTTACACCACAGAAGGCTCCTGACCAGGGCGAATATGTTACTATGACCTTTGAAAAGGGTATTCCTACTTCTGTCAATGGTAAAAAGATGAAAGTTTCCGACATCATCCGTGAATTGAACCGCCTGGGCGGCAAACATGGTATCGGTATCGTAGATATCGTAGAAAACCGTGTTGTTGGTATGAAGAGCCGTGGCGTATATGAAACACCGGGCGGAACCATCCTCATGGAAGCACATTCTCAGTTAGAGGAACTGGTACTTGACCGTGCTACCATGGAAGTCAAGAAAGACATGGGCAACAAATTAGCACAGGTCGTTTACGAAGGTAAATGGTTTACCCCACTGCGCGAAGCCATCCAGGCTTTCGTTACTTCTACCCAGGAATACGTAACAGGCGAAGTCAAGTTCCAGTTATACAAGGGCAACATCATCAAAGCCGGTACTACTTCTCCATACTCACTCTACAGTGAGTCACTTGCAAGTTTCACGACCGGAGATCTCTACGATCACCATGATGCTGAAGGCTTTATCACACTCTTTGGTCTTCCGCTCAAGGTTCGTGCTATGAAGATGCAGGAATTAGAAAAGAATAAGGCAAAATAACCTAAAAGGTGCCTATGATAAGAATACCCATCACAGTAAAAACAAACTGTGATGGGTATTTTTAATGATTACATTTTATTTTTAACAGGCAGGCATTTACCATGGGTGATGCCATTTTCGTTAAAAGCATCAATGCGCACATAATACTGTGACATCTGCGAAACTAATGCACGTATGGTTTTTTCCTTATCTCCAAAGACCCGATAGCTGTGATACAATTTATCTTTTTCATGTCCCCAGAGAATCTCATACCCAACTGCACTCCCCTTCCATGCCAGATTCATATCTGTGCCGCTTATTCTCTCCGCCGTTACATCCGTAACCGGCGCCGGGGCTTGCCCATCACCAAGTCCAAAAATACGGATCCCTGCCATGCAGGCACTCGGTTCATGTGGCTGACTTACGACCGTAACCCGGATAAATCTATACATAATTCCCTGCTCCCATACCAAAAAATCGTGTGGCAAACTTGTTGTTACCTGTTCTTTATCTGCCAGTGTCTCCCAGTTTTTTCCATCTTCTGAGCCCTCTAACAGATAATTGATCGGATCCAGTTCATCTTCAATATATCGACTTCCCTTGATACGCTCGGTCAACTCCTCCGGATTCTCTTTCTCCATCCTCTCTTGCGGCATGTCCACTTCCTTATGATCATCCATAAAATTAAGTTGGATAGCATGAATATCCATTGCTTTCCCCAGATCAACCATAATCCACGGTTGGCTGTCTTCATCCAAGGCTTTCCACCAAGTCTGACAATTTTCGTCAACCACATTGGCGGCAGATTTTTCTGCTTCTTTCTGACTCGATGCTTTAACCTGTTTTCCATAGGATAAAAGCATCCAATCCGGTTCTCTCCACGGATCTTGCTCCTTATTTTCATCCAGAAGAATCGGCCAATCTCCGTAACGTTGATTGCAGAAAAGTTCTCCATCCCTATCAAATCCTGCCGGCCAGAGGCCAAGACGTCGTTCAAATTCATGATTGCAGGAAATGCGCATCGTTGCTGTATGCCACCAATTATTTTTTAGATCCTGCATTGTTGATCCATGTCCTGCTCCCGGCATAAACCCTCCCGGGCTATATGAATACGGATTGTTTTTTGCCAAGGTAAAAGGTCCCAATGGGTGGTCTGCTTCATAAACTCCATCCGGGTAAATATTGTACTCTGTTCCTGCTGCTGCATATTGCAGATAGTATTTCCCCTGATATTTGGTCATCCACGCCCCTTCCATATTCGGTGTTGGACCTAATAAGCGTTCCATAAAAAGGCGTCTTTCCTCTGGCAAAAGTTCTATCAGTTCATATACGTCTGCTACCTCACTCGGATTTTTCCCCAACTGTGCACTCAACCCCTGAATAAGCATTTGCTCAAATGCAATGTCTCTCCGCTTCTGTTCATTATGATCCTCTCCCACACGTTCATAGCCATAATCATTCTTATGATTATCAAATAAAGCCATCGGCTGGCCAATCTGTTTCATAGTCTTCGGATCAAGTTCCACACCGTAAATCGGTTCCACAGAGGAACATCCCCAGTAAAAATAGACACGTCCGTCATCATCCACAAAGAGATTCGGATCCCAAAAATCAAAAGTCCCCTCTATTTTTTCAAAGACACCTGATTCCGGATCTTTTGTCCGGTAAAAATCACAATTGGCATCTCTGCGGGATGCACTGAAATACAAGTATTCCCCCATCACGCGCACATCCGGGGCATAATCATAAACCGGTAATCCCTGCAATTTTTTCACTTGCCAATTTACCATATCCTCGCTGACAAAATATCCTTTTGTCATGGATGGAAACATATAGTATTTTTCATGAAATACTACCAGTGACGGATCTGCCGCCTCTCTATAAATGACTGCCCGATCGTCTTTTTTTACATACTGATAGCGATAGGGTATATTGATCGGATTGCAATAATACATCCTTTTCTCCTCCTTTTTTTACCTTTTATTCCAGAATCATTATGTATAGTTCCAAGATGATATCCATTGTACTTGTAAAGGAGTCTAAGGAATAGAAGATAACTCTTGAAAAACCGTAAATTTCTATGCTATTATCCAAATTATCATTGAATTATCTTTTTATCAAAAAGGAGTGCGCAAAAAAATGTATCTGGATTCCCTACTAGAGGATATTTTTTCTACCCATAACAATTTTTATGATATAACAAAGGAGAATTTTCCACAGGATTATAAGATGGATGACTTTTATGCAGAACTTCGTTTTATTAACGAGCGCAATGCGTCAGAACAACGTCTGCATCAGGCGATCGTGGAAGGGAATGCCGCAAAAGCCAAGCATGAACTCCGTTTAACAAAGCAGACGCTCCAACATAGTGATGGACATATTTGTTCTATTCCCATTTCCCCACTGCGTCAGTTTAAAGATTCTGCCCTTTCAATGAATACACTTTTCCGCAAGGATATTGAGCAAAATTATGTACCCAATATCTACATCAATCACTACGCCTCACGCTTTACCTATCTAATCGAGATAGCAGGTAGTTTTGATGAAGTCGGACAGATCATTGAAAAAATGATTGATACCTATTGTATGCTATCCAACACATTTTCCCTTGCTGCCTACACCAGACCAATTCAAGATTGTATCCTCTATTTAGAACTGCACATGAATGAAGAAATTTCCGTAGAACATCTTGCAAAAGAATTGTCGTTGACACCAAACTACCTTTCTACGCTCTTTAAAAAAGAAGTAGGAAAGACAATAACCCAATATCTGCTCTGCCGTCGTATCTCTGAAGCCTGTTTGCTCCTGCGTTGCACGACATCCAGTATTGCTGATATTGCAGCCTCTGTTGGCATCAACGACTCTAATTACTTTACAAAATTATTTAAAAAACAAATGCATATGACACCTATGCAATATAGAAAAAGACACAGATAATCAACGTTCATGCCGCTCAGGGATCAGCCCTGTGCGATAGGCTTCCAAAAGCCCTTGCAAATCCGCAACATTTTCTTTTAATTCCCGCCCGATATCCGTATCTGCCACGCGCTTGCGCTTCAAGACCTGCTGGACCAGAATACGGTCGGAATGGATATCACTTCCCTGCTCTACTGCCTTGGCTACCGATGTAAAAGGCTCATGGGCTGCCAAGACCAGGCCATAGGAATTGTAGATCAGTGTATATCCGGCAATACCGGTCTTTGGCTGATAGGCTTTAGACAGACCACCGTCAATGATGAGCAGTTTGCCGTTACATTTGACCGGCGATTCTCCCGCCTTTGCCTCGACCGGGATGTGTCCGTTAATAATGTGGGCATCTGCGCCCGACAAACCAAATTCCTTTAAGACGGCATCTGCCATCTTTTCATCATTGAGCATCTGATAGTATGGGTTCTTCGGCTCTACATGCAAGGCTTTGTCTGCCACGAAATAGCGTTCAAAGGTCGCCATCTTTTCCTTGCCGAATACCGGTGAATCCGGATTCTCCCACAAATACCAGAGGATCGCCTGCCCGCGTATTCTTTCCCTGTCGTCCGTCGCATAATAGCCTTTTCTGGCATAGGAATCCAATACATCATACAGGGCTCTGCCCGTATAAGTCTTTCCGAATAAGCGGACCGGTAAGAACTTGCCATCCTTGGTCAGCGGAATACAGCCATGATACAAAAGGTTGCCATTGTAGACCTTGTAAAGGCTTCCATGAGAGTACAAAAACTGTATGTGCTGCTGCAATTTCTCGCAATGCATAAAGGATTGCTGGATCTGGTCGATCACTTCCTGTTCCTGCTCGGTCAAAAGATATGGATGCTCAGGATCTAATGTCGGAAAATGCTTATCCTTCATCGGATAAGAAATGCCATCGATCGTCACACTGCCCTGGGAAAGATCGATCTTATCCAGCAGCAGACGATCTTCCATGCCAAAATCCGGATGGGATAAGATCATCTGTCCCTCGATCTTAAACTGCATGATGGTAATTGCCTTGTGCATCTTTTCTTCCAGACTGGTATCTAAGGTCAGATGCTTCGCCTGGTCTAAATTCTGATAAGCACTCTGCTCACGGAAACAGAGACATGGATCATCCCCATAATATTCCATCGCCAGTTTGGCAAGCGGCAAAAGATTGATGCCATAGCCCTCCTCCAAGGTCGCCAGATTGCCGTAGCGCGCCGCAATACGGATGACATTGCAAATGCAAGGTCTGCTTCCTGCCGCTGCTCCCATCCACAGGATGTCATGATTGCCCCACTGGATATCCACGGAATGATGGTTCATAAGAGAATCCATGATCAGGTGTGGGCTTGGCCCCCTGTCATAAATATCACCAACCACATGCAGATGATCGACGACCATACGGCGGATCAGATCTGCACATGCCACGATCATCTCTCTTGCCCTGCCTGTCGTGATGACCGAATGGATGATCTCATTGTAATAAGCCTCCTGGTCTGCCTCATCCGGTCTGCCGCTCATCAACTCCTCGATCACATAGGCAAAATCCGTCGGCATTGCTTTTCGTACCTTGGAACGCGTGTACTTGGATGCCGCACTCCGGCAGAGCAGGATCATACGGTGGATGGTCACCTGATACCATTCCTCGATGTCCTTTTCCTTGGCCTCCACCTGCTCTAACTTTTCCCGCGGATAATAGATAAGCGCTGCCAGTTCCTTTTTTTCTTCCATGCGCAGTGTCGGTCCGAATACATCATCGATCTTTCTTCGGATCGCCCCGGATGCATTACGCAGGATGTGACGGAATTGTAAATATTCGCCATGCACATCGGTGATAAAATGCTCTGTCCCCTTTGGCAGATTTAGGATTGCCTGTAAGTTAATGATCTCCGTTGCCGCAGACGCGACATTCGGATACTGCTTTGCTAAACCCTTGTAAAAACGAATTTCCTGTTCCATCTTCTCCTCTTAACTTCCAAACCGGACAGAAAAACTCTGCCCGGTCTGATACTAATTTGCCTTTGCCTTCAAGTCTGCTACGATCTGTTCCTTTAACTCCAGACACTTATCCTTCATGCGCTTGGATGTGCCGGAAGATGTGATCAGACGACTGATCAGTTTGGACGCAATGTCATAATCTTTATAGTGGACTGCCATGTTTGCCAGAATATAATCGACCGTATTGGCATCCATACCATTGTAAGGCGGCATCTCTGTGCTGGTCACTTTCATAAAGCCATCGTATGCCTGACGGTAAAATCCCTCATATTCTTTCTGGCAGTTTTCGATACGTTTCTTATTCATCGGCGTATCATCCGGTATGGTCTTAATCTCGGCACGGCGCAGCCACGCGATGTTTAAGCATATGTATGCCTTCTCACTCAATTTTGCCTTTTTTGCCATAGCGGAAACCAGCGCCAGTTTGTACTTTTCTACCGCATAATCATAGGTGTAGACTTCCATCTTTGGCTCTTCGACCGGCTTAAAGTTGGCTGAGATCTGCTCACGGATCCATTTGCGCTGTGTCGGTGACAAATGCTCAAAATTTCGGCGCAGGGCTGCATATCCGCAGGACGGGCAGGCACATACACCGTACTTTAAGGTATCGACATACTCATGGTTTGGACGAAGATCCGCATCCGGTTCCTTTCTCTTGACCTTGGAACTCTTTACCCCTTTGACAACAAATTCCTTGTCGCAGATCGGGCACTTCATCTTGTGATCCAAAAGGAAATCCTTTTCAGTCAATTCTACCACTTCTGCCTTTGCCTTTTCGGTCTGTTTCTTTTTCGCCTCGCTGCCATCATTTAAGATGTCTAACTCGCCATCGCCTTTCAGACCAAATTTCTCTAATCCAGATAATAAATTCATTATTTCACACTTTCTGCTAAAACCAACTTAGGCTGTCGGCAATTTGTAGGAAGACTTCAAAGATACAATCCGGTTGAATACCAGATGCTCCTTGGAAGAATCCTTTGCATCTACGCAGAAGAAGCCCTGACGTACAAACTGGAAACTGTCATACGCCTCTGCCTCTGCGATGGATGGCTCCACATAACAATTCTCCAAAACCGTCAGAGAATTTGGATTTAAGTTGAGGCTACCATCCTCATTGTAAACGCCGGCTTCCTCATCTACGATATTCTCATAGAGGCGGATGGTTGCCGGAACGGCTGTCTCGCAGGATACCCAGTGGATGGTGCCCTTTACCTTTCGTCCATCCGGCTGTTACCGCCTCTGGATGCCGGATCATAGGTACAGTGGATCTCTGTGATATTGCCATTTTCGTCCTTTTCAAAAGAATTACAGGTCACGAAGTAAGCATTCATCAGGCGCACTTCATTGCCCGGGAACATACGGAAATACTTGCGTGGCGGTTCTTCCATAAAATCATTGCGCTCAATATAGATCTCTCTGGAAAATGGTACCTGACGGGTGCCAAGTTCCGGATTTTCCAGGTTATTCGGTGCTTCCAGATACTCGATCTGTCCTTCCGGATAATTGTCGATCACAACCTTGATTGGATCAAGCACTGCCATCACACGGCTCTTTTTGTTCTTTAAGTCCTCACGGATACAATACTCAAGCATGGCATAATCTACAGAAGAATTGCTCTTTGACACGCCACAGAGTTCTACGAACTTTGCAATGGACTCCGGTGTGAAGCCACGGCGGCGCAGGGCTGCAATGGATACCAGACGCGGATCATCCCAGCCGTCTACGATGCCTTCTTCTACCAGACGCTTGATGTAACGCTTGCCGGTAACGACATTGGTCAGATACATCTTGGCAAATTCGATCTGTCTTGGCGGATGTGCAAAACCGACCTCACGAACGACCCAGTCATAGAGTGGTCTGTGGTCTTCAAATTCCAGTGTGCAGATAGAATGTGTGATGCCCTCGATCGCATCCTCGATCGGATGTGCGAAATCATACATAGGATAAATGCACCACTTATCACCGGTGTTGTGATGATGCATATGTGCCACACGGTAGAGAATCGGATCTCTCATATTGATATTCGGTGATGTCATATCAATCTTGGCACGCAGTACCATGGAGCCGTCCTCGTATTTGCCGTTTTTCATATCTTCAAAGATCTGTAAATTTTCTTCGATGCTACGGCCTGCATTCGGATCTTCCTTGCCAGGCTCTGTCAAAGTACCGCGGTACTCACGGATCTGGTCTGCATTTAAGTCAGAGCAGTATGCCCTGCCCTTTTTGATCAGAGTAATAGCTGCTTCATACATCTGGTCAAAATAGTTGGATGCAAAATACAGATGGTCGCCCCAGTCTGCACCCAGCCACTGAATATCTTTTTTGATGGACTCTACAAATTCCTCACGTTCCTTGATTGGGTTGGTGTCGTCAAAACGCATGTGAAATTCGCCATTGTATTTTTTTGCCAGACCATAGTTTAACAGGATGGACTTGGCATGACCGATATGCAGATAACCATTTGGCTCCGGCGGGAAACGGTACATACGGTGTCGTAAACCCCCTCTGCCAGGTCCTTGTCGATCTCCATCTCGATAAAATTCTTTGATACTACTTCTTTTTCGTTCTCCATTGATCTATTCCTCTCCATCTGTGGACTTATCCACTTATATTCCTCTTTGGTATTGCCTACTGGATGTGTTTGTGTGTAAACAGATGATCCTGACAATATTCATAATTGCCGTTGCATTTTGAGCAGAAACGGAATTCCAGTTCCGGGTTTGTCAGTTCTGTCCTGCCGCATACCGCACACTTGTGTCTTGCGATCGGTGCGCCGCTCCTGTCTCTCCTTTGTCCTGCACCGGCTGCCGCCTTGCGCTTATATTCCTGCTTGCGGTGGATCTCACGCGGATCCACACGTCTGTAATTGCGGGATGACAGATAAAAGATCAGGAAGTTGAGCAGGGAGCAGATGATCGCCACACGACCTGACCAGGAGGATCCCACCAGACTGATCGCGATCATAACGGCATAGACCACTGCCATCCACTTCATCTTGATCGGAATGATAAAGTACAAAAGCACTTCCATATCCGGGAAGCATACGGCAAATGCTAAAAAGATCGACAGGTTGATGTACTGCATACTAAAATAACCGCCAACACCTGCTACCGGACTGCCGGTCACCGCACCGTAAATAAAATACAAAACAAAAGCACCGATCAGAGTCGCAAGCATGCCTCCAATGATATAGGCATTAAAGCGAAATGTCCCCCATGCATTCTCCAGCGCCGTTCCCAACTGATAATACAAAAGGAGCATGATCGCAAAGAACAGGATATTGGGAGTCTCCGGGATCATGATCCAGGTAAAGATACGCCAGATCTGGAACTTATGGATAATATAATAAGGCTCTAAGGTCATATAGGTCAGAAAGTTTACACTGGTAATGCGGCTTCCCAACATCAAAAAATACCCCAGCACATAGCCCCCGATCAAATAACGCATCAGATTCGGAATGGCATATTTACCCAGAGCACGTTCTAACTTATTTAGCATAAAAGTATTCTCCTCACTCTCGCAATATCTTAAGAAATGGTATAGTCACCGACGATATTGCATAATTATTTTAATTATAGGGTGCTTCCCACTTTTTGTCAACGAATCCGCTTCTTGTTTTTTGTCGATTTGTGTCGTATAATAACTCTGTTTGTTTTCTATATAATAAATAGGAAAAGACAGACTTCAATCTATGGGATTAACGGGAGTAAACAGTTATCATATAAGTTTTTAGAAAGGGTTTACATCATTATGAATGAAAAATTGTACAAGTTAGGAATCGACATCGGTTCTACAACCGTCAAAATTGCAATCCTTGATGAGCAGGACAATCTTATCTTTTCTGATTACGAACGCCATTTTGCCAACATTCAGGAAACCTTAAGTAACCTGTTACATAAAGCATTTGACAGCACCGGCGAGATCATGGTATCTCCGATGATCACCGGTTCCGGCGGTCTGACACTTGCCAAGCATCTGGGCATTGATTTTGTCCAGGAGGTTATCGCAGTCTCTACTGCCCTGACCCACTATGCACCACAGACAGACGTTGCCATTGAACTCGGTGGTGAGGATGCCAAGATCATCTACTTTGAAAACGGTAACGTAGAACAGCGTATGAACGGTATCTGTGCCGGTGGTACCGGTTCCTTTATCGACCAAATGGCTTCTCTGATCCAGACAGATGCCTCCGGTCTGAACGAATATGCCAAGAATTACAAGGCGATCTACCCGATCGCAGCCAGATGTGGTGTATTTGCCAAGACAGATATCCAGCCCCTCATCAACGAAGGAGCCACCAAGGAAGACCTGTCTGCCTCCATTTTCCAGGCGGTTGTCAACCAGACCATTTCCGGTCTTGCCTGCGGTAAGCCGATCCGCGGTCATGTTGCCTTTTTAGGAGGTCCTTTGCATTTCCTGGATCAGTTAAAAATGACCTTCATCCGTACCTTAAATCTGGATGATGAGCATGCCATCACACCGGAGAACTCACACCTGTTCGCCGCGATCGGTTCAGCCCTTAATTATAAGGAAGAAAAGCAGTTTGCCATCACCGATATTATGGCAAAATTGTCTTCCAATATTCATATGGAATTTGAAGTAGCCCGCATGGAGCCGCTCTTTGCCTCAGAAGAAGAATACGATGCCTTTATCAAGCGCCACGGCAACAACCATGTCCGTACCGCTGACCTTGCCTCTTACCACGGCAACTGCTATCTGGGTATCGATGCCGGTTCGACCACGACCAAGATTGCACTGGTAGATGAGGACGGCTCACTGCTCTACTCTTTCTACAGCAACAACAACGGCAGCCCGCTTGCTACCGCCATCGGTGCCATCAAAGACATCTACAGCAAGTTGCCGGAGGATGCCCACATCGTTCATTCCTGCTCCACAGGATACGGCGAGGCACTCTTAAAGTCCGCACTCATGCTTGACGAGGGCGAAGTCGAGACCGTGGCACACTACTATGCTGCTGCCTTCTTTAACCCGGAGGTCGATTGTATCTTAGACATCGGCGGACAGGATATGAAATGCATCAAGATCAAGAACCAGACCGTTGACAGCGTGCAGTTGAATGAGGCATGTTCTTCCGGTTGCGGATCCTTTATCGAGACTTTTGCAAAATCTTTGAACTTTACCGTTGCGGATTTTGCTAAGGAAGCCTTGTTTGCCAAGAATCCGATTGATCTTGGTACAAGATGTACGGTATTTATGAACTCCAAGGTAAAGCAGGCGCAAAAGGAAGGTGCGACCGTGGCTGATATTTCTGCCGGTCTTGCTTATTCCGTTATCAAAAATGCCCTCTTTAAGGTTATCAAACTCTCCGATCCGAAAGAACTCGGAGAACACGTTGTCGTACAGGGCGGTACTTTTTACAATGACGCCGTGCTTCGTTCTTTCGAGCGCATTTCCGGCTGCCAGGCAGTAAGACCTGACATCGCCGGTATCATGGGTGCTTTCGGTTGTGCCCTGATTGCCAGAGAACGCCACGAAGAAGACTATCAGACCACTATGCTGACCATTGACCAGATCAATGAACTGACCTATACGACCAAACTTGCCCGTTGTCAGGGATGCACCAACCACTGTCTTTTGACCATCAACCGTTTCTCCGGCAACCGCAGTTACATTACCGGTAACCGTTGTGAAAAGGGTCTGGGCAAGGAAAAGAACAAAGAAAATATTCCAAACCTTTTTGAATATAAGAACAAGCGTATCTTTGATTACGAACCACTGCCAAGAGAAGAAGCAAAACGTGGCACGGTCGGACTTCCGAGAGTTTTGAATATGTACGAAAACTACCCATTCTGGGCAACTTTCTTTAAAAAACTCGGATTTTCCGTTGTCTTATCTCCTTCTTCTTCCAGAAAGATCTATGAGATGGGCATTGAATCCATTCCAAGTGAATCCGAATGTTATCCTGCCAAGTTGGCACACGGACATATCCAGTGGCTCATTGATGAGGGCAATGTAGACTTTATCTTCTATCCGGCACTCTTCTATGAAAGAAACGAGTTCCCGGATGCCGGTAACCACTACAACTGTCCGATCGTTACCTCTTATTCGGAAAACATCAAGAATAATGTGGACGAGATCACTTCCGGCAAGGTGCGTTTTATCAATCCTTTCATGTCCTTTGGCAGCGAGGAGAAGGCAAGCCTGACACTAGTCAAATGCTTCAAGGAAGAATTTGACATACCAGAATCCGAAGTGCGCGAGGCTGTCACCGATGCCTGGAAAGAACAGGAAGTGACCCGTCTGGAAATGATGAAAAAGGGTGAAGAAGTCCTCAAATATATGAAGGAAACCGGTAGACGCGGTATCGTTCTGGCAGGTCGTCCATACCATGTCGATCCTGAGATCAACCATGGTATCCCGGAACTGATCAACTCTTACGGCATCTGTGTTTTGACCGAGGATTCTGTGTCACATCTGGGTAATCTGGAGCGTCCGATCCTGGTTATGGATCAGTGGATGTATCATTCCAGACTTTACTCTGCCGCCAACTTTGTCAAGACCAGAGACGATCTGGATATGATCCAGCTCAACTCTTTCGGCTGCGGTGTCGATGCCGTAACAACCGATATGGTCAGTGATATTTTGACAGGCTCCGGCAAGATCTATACCTGCTTAAAGATCGATGAAGTAAATAACTTGGGTGCTGCAAGGATCCGTATCCGCTCTCTCCTCTCTGCCATCCGTGTCAGAGAAAAGAAAGCAGAAAAGCGCGAGATTAAACCGGCAAACTTTGAGCGTGTCATCTTTACCGAGGAAATGCGCAAGGATTACACCATCATCTGTCCGCAGATGTCGCCGATCCATTTTGAACTTTTGGAACCGGCATTTGTTGCCGCAGGATACCATTTATCCATCCCACAGATCTCTGCCAGAGAATGTGTAGATGTCGGTCTGAAATATGTAAATAACGATGCCTGCTATCCGTCTCTGATCGTTGTCGGTCAGATCATGGCCGCCATTGCTTCCGGCAATTACGACATGAACAAGACAGCAATCCTCATCACCCAGACCGGTGGCGGATGCCGTGCGACCAACTATATCGCCTTTATCCGTCGTGCCCTTGCCAAGGCAGGTTACCCGGATGTTCCGGTCGTATCCTTAAATATGGTCGGATTGGAAAAGAATCCGGGATTTAAGATCACACCGGCTCTGATCCAGCATGGCCTATACGCCTTGGAATTTGGCGACATCTTCCTGCGCTGCTTATACCGCATGCGTCCATATGAAGTGACACCGGGTTCTGCCAATGCCCTGCATGAAAAATGGAAAGAGCGCGTCATTGCCTTTGTAACCCAGGACGGCTTCCTTTCCCATCGCAAGTACAAGCAGATGTGCCGCCAGATCATCCGCGATTTCGACTGTCTGCCGATCACAGATGAGAAGAAACCGCGTGTCGGCGTTGTCGGCGAAATTCTGGTAAAATACCATCCGGCAGCCAACAATGACGTAGTAACGCTTTTGGAATCTGAAGGTGCAGAAGCCGTTGTACCGGATCTGACAGACTTCCTGCTCTACTGCTGCTACAACCAGATCTACAAGGCAGACAATCTGGGCGAGTCCAAAAAGACAGCCCGCCTCAATAAGATGCTCATCCGTTTCTTTGAATGGATGCGAAAAGATGCCAGAGACGAACTGGCAAAGAGCAAGCACTTTGAACCGACCTGCTATATCGAAGACACAGCCAAAAATGCTGAGTCCATCGTATCCATTGGTAACCAGACCGGTGAAGGCTGGTTCTTAACCGGTGAAATGTTAGAACTCATGCATCAGGGCGTGCCGAATATCATTTGTGCCCAGCCGTTTGCATGTCTGCCAAACCACATTGTCGGAAAGGGTGTTATCAAAGAATTGCGCCACGAATATCCAAAGGCAAATATCGTTGCCATTGACTATGATCCGGGCGCATCGGAAGTAAACCAGCTCAACCGTATCAAACTTATGCTTTCTACGGCGCACAAGAACTTAAAAAAAGAAATTGCTTCCAAATAAACTTACATAAAAGCAGGTCAGCCTCACAAGAGACTGACCTGTTTTTTTAATAGCGGTTATGCACTTTTTCCGCAAAACATAAGACATCTTTTATATGAAGATGCGTGCCGTCATCTAAGACCGCCACGCCGCTCATTTTGCCAAAGACCTGGTGCTGATCGGAGACGATCAGCTTGTAGTCCATACAGGCACTGCGGTCAAGAATTGGCATAAACTCCATCTCAAAGCGTCCATCGCTGGAAGAAAAAGTCCAAGGCTTGCAATAATCGTCCTGTGGGATGTGGAAGGTCACATCATCGATCTTGTGTGCCACGCCATCATAAAAGATGACATTTTCAGTCGCCGCCTTGGTATTGCCAAATCCGTAGCCGATATTGAAGCCAAAGGCATGCCCATCTAAGTCACAGTTGCCGGATCCCCAATACCAGGTATTGTCATAAGTCCAGACTCCCCTGCCCCAATCCAGCGTTCCAAAATGCCTTGCCGGATCAAAGACATAGCGTTTGCCGTCATAGTCTGCCCAGCCGCTCGCCCGCATACAGTTGATCTTTTGATTGTAGTAAAAATGTCCGTCCTTATCCCAAGGGGTCGCAATGACCATGGTATCCATGTCCGGTTCTTCCAAGACAATATCACAGGAAAAAGGCTTCTTCTGATAAAAGTCTGCAAAATTGCCCCGGATATGCCGCACCCGCTTGCCCTCTATTTCTTCCAGACAATAAGATAATTGCAGCCTGCCCTTATCATAGACAATATCTCCGGCGGAAGAATTGCCCGGCAAGTGAAACTTTCCCATAGGAAAAGCATCCAAAATGGTCTCTGTGTGCTCCCAAGGATGCTCTCCCAATTCCAGCAAAGATACCGACTGTAAGCCCACATAGCCATCATCCGATAGGGTAAATGCCACGGCACATGCATCCCCTACCACCAGATAATAGTCCCATTCCTTGATACGGAACCTGGCTGCCTTGATCTTTGTCCGGTCATAGACCTGCAACTGTCTTCTCGACCAGCCCGGCTCTGCGATGTTTCCCCTGGCATCTAAGAGCGGCTGTCTTTTTGTCACTTCATGATTTCTTTCTGCCATAATCTGATCCCCCTGTTTTTATGCACATCCATGAAAAACTTCTCTTACTTTCATCATAATACGCATTTCTTTTCTGTCAATATAAAAAAAGACCGGATACAGACCTTTCTCTGTATCCGGTACATTTTTATTTTATATCTTACTTATCCTGTGCCAAAAGCATCATGATCTTGTTGCTACGGGCAACAAATGCTGTCATGGCTTCCGGTGCAAGTGGCTTATTTGCCAGACATGCCAGATCGTACAACTGCTGTGCGAACATCTCTACATTCTCGCCATCTGCATGCTCAAACATGTATTTGACAAGGTCGTTGTCCACATTGAGTACCAGCGTCTCGTCTCCGCCAAACATAGACGGATCCATGCCGTACATATTGTACATCTTCATCATTTCCTGCATACGTCTGCTTTCCTCAGAAACTGTCAGCATAGAAGAAATGTCCTTGTTCTTGAACTTCTCTACCTTTACGGTCAGATTGTCCTTGCCGCATGCCTTCTTAAAGAGTGCAGAAAGGGCATCCTGTGCAGCCTTCAAGTCTTCCTCAGAAGCCTCCTCAACCAAGTTTTCTGTCAGATCTGCATCGATTCGCAAGACTTGTAGTCTTGATTGCGCTGCTCTAACTGTGTGATAAAGGAATTGTCGATCGTGTGGTCCAGAACAACCGCATTCATGCCCTGCTCACGGAACAGGTTGATATACTGGCTCTGCTGCTGCATATCAGTCACATAGAAGATGGTCTTTCTCTTATCTTCCGGCTCACCTTCAGCCGCACCGGCATCTTCCTTTACTTCCTCGACATCCACGGTCTCGCCGTTTTCATCCGTTGCCTTTTCCTCGGTCTTTTCTTCTGCAACAAGGAGTTCCGGTAAGGTCGTGTACTTGCCGTCAATATCCTTAAAGAGGATATAGTCATTCATCTTGTCACAGAACTTATTGTCCTTTAAGCAGCCAAACTTGATAAATGGGCTGATGTCATCCCAATATTTCTCATAATTTTCCTTGTCGGTCTTGCACATACCAATGAGTTTGTCAGCCACCTTCTTGGTAATGTACTCAGAAATCTTGGTAACAAATCCATCATTCTGCAAAGCGGAACGGGATACGTTCAGCGGCAGGTCCGGGCAGTCGATGACACCCTTTAAGAGCATCAGAAATTCCGGAATAACTTCCTTGATGTTGTCCGCGATAAATACCTGATTGTTGTATAACTTGATCGTACCCTCGATCGAATCGTACTCGGTGTTGATCTTCGGGAAGTACAAGATACCTTTCAGGTTGAATGGATAATCCATATTCAGATGGATCCAGAAAAGCGGCTCCTTGTAATCCATAAATACCTTCCGGTAAAAGGCGATATAATCTTCATCTGTACATTCGCTCGGGTTCTTTGTCCAAAGTGGGTTGGTATCGTTCAAAGGAACCGGACGCTTTACGATCTTGAGTTGGTCTTTGGCAGGCTCTACCTCGACCATCTCCTTGCTGCCATCCTCTTTTTCCTTTTCTTCCATCTTGGCATCGGTATGGATTTCCTCGATCACGGTATCGGTGTCGCGCTTGTCTGCTACATCGATGGTCTCATATTCTTCCGGTGCATCTTTCTTTGAAAGATAGATCTCCGTCGGCATGAATGAGCAATACTTTTCAATGACTTCTCTTGCACGGTATTCATTGGCAAATTCCAGGCAGTCCTCATTTAAGAACAAAGTGATCTTGGTTCCGACTTCTGTCTTGTCTCCGTCACCCATCTCGAACTCAGTACCGCCGTCACATTCCCAATGTACAGCCTTGGCACCTTCCTTATAAGATAAGGTATCGATATGTACCTCATCCGCAACCATGAAGGCAGAATAAAATCCCAATCCGAAATGACCGATGATCTGCTCCTCACTTGCCTTGTCCTTGTACTTCTCCAAGAAGTCGGTAGCACCGGAAAAAGCGATCTGATTGATGTATTCCTCTACTTCTTCTGCCGTCATACCAAGACCGTTATCGATAAAGGTAAGGGTCTTGTCCTCCGGGCTGACGATAACCTGGATCTTTGCCTTATAGTCTTCCGGGAGCTCGTATTCTCCCATCATATCCAGTTTCTTTAACTTAGTAATGGCATCACAGCCATTGGAGATCAATTCTCTATAAAAAATATCATGATCTGAATATAACCATTTCTTGATTACCGGAAAAATGTTTTCGCTTGTAATTGATAAACTTCCACGTTTGTTTTCCATTTCTATCATTCCTTCTTTCTATAAAATAGAACGGATGTCGCCATCTCTCACGTTCTAGAAAATATAATAAGACAGCCAAATGCAAAAGTCAACAAAAAATTAGCACTCATTTAAAATGAGTGCTAATAATTCTATTTTGACCTTATAATACAAAGGTTTTTTCGCATTAGATAAACGATCAGGCAACGATCGTACTGATGACATCTGCGACCACATATGCCCAGACAACGCCATCCAGACCCGACAGACGGTTGCAGATATAGAGTGCCGGGATCAGGAGGAGCCCCTGACGAAGGATGGATACGACCAGAGATTCCATAGGCCGGTCGATTGCCTGAAAATAGCCTGACACCAGATAGACTACGCCTATGATAGGACTGGTCAAAAGCAGGATGGTCACCATATGAACGCCTAGGTCTAAGACATCCGTCGTTAAGAACTGTGCCATAATGACTTTTCGGAAGAGAAAGCAAAAGGCACCTGCCACAATACTGATAGCAAAGACCAGAATAGATAATTTGCGCACCACTTCCTTGAGACGCGGAATATTCTGTGCCCCATAATTATAGGAGATCAGTGCCTGACAGCCCATTCCTACTGCCATGACAAGGGTAGTAGCGATCATGGTACATTTGCCAGCCGCAGCCATGGCGGCAAGGGCATCCGTGCCGTAACCGCTCAAGATCTGGTTGCTAAAGGTGGATGCAAAACCGGATAAGATACTGGCAATGGCATTTGGAAGTCCCAGGATCAGGATATGGCCGATCGCACCTACGTCCTTTCTGGCATATTTTAAGGAAAATGACATTGCCTGCGATTTTTTGCTAATGACATAACTATAGTAAAAAGTTGCCAAAGCATTTCCTGCTACAGACGCCAGCGCTGCTCCTGCAACACCCCAGTGAAATACAAGAATAAAAATGGGATCTAGAATCAGATTTACCACTGTACCAATGAGGTTTCCGCAAAAACCTTCCATGACAGCACCTTCCGCACGAAGCAAAAGCGCAACAGATGTAGAGATCATCATAAAGGGGGATCCTAAGACGATCGGGATCATATACTTTTTGGCATAAAGGGCAACGTCACCTTTCGCCCCCAAAAAGGCAAGCAGGGGATCGACGAAGGTCAGTGCCAATACGATAAATACGACAGCAAGCACAATGGCGGTCCACATACAAAGGCTGGAATACGTCTTGGCCTTATCCTTTTCTCCCGCCCCAAAGGCTTTGGCAATCATGGTACAGCCTCCGTTTCCAAGCATCATGGCAATGGCTGACATAATGGAAAATACCGGAGATACCACAGAAACTGCCGCCACCTGTGCGTTGTCCCCCAATCTTGCGATAAAAAACATATCTGCGATATTGTAAAAGATCATGAGTATCATGATCACCGCGGACGGGATTGCCATAGACGCAATGGCTTTCCAGACAGACCCGCTTTTCATCATTTCTTCATTCTTCATCTTGATCCACTCCTTTTCTATCCTGATAAAATATTTTCAACTATAGGTTGTTTTTCCAACTCATAGTTGCATTTCCAACTTACAGTTGTTATTATAAGGACAAAACAAGGGTAAAACAATCAGCAGATAGACACCATATCGTTGGTTAAGCAACGCTTTCTGTCCGATCCGTTGTTTTTCTGCAATGCAAAGGAGGATTTCTATGGATATCCGCGTACAAAAAACAAAAAAAGCCATCGCCGACGCCTTTCTTCGCATGACTGGCAAAAAGCCGATCGAAAAGATCACGGTAACTGATATCGTAACAGAGGCACAGATCAACAAATCTACCTTTTACGCCCATTATCGCGACATCTATGATCTCATGGATGCCCTTTCCAACGATGCCATATCCAGTGTGGTATCCGCCATGCACTATCTTGCCAATATGTTTGAGGATCCCCATGCCTTTTTCTTAGACATGTACGATGCACTTTCCATTTGTAAAAATGATAACATCCAGCCCTTTAGCAGTGGCAATATGAAGTTCAGCCAGCAACTGTCCGCCGCCCTAAATGAAAAAGCCATCGAACAGGGATTACAGCCGGACAACTACCACTATGTCGGTGCCCTGCTCACCTTTACCATCAACGGCATCATTGCCCTGCACAAGGTCAAAGAGCCCGCCATCAATGATGAAGACTTAGAAAAACTTGCCAACTTTTTTGAAAACGGCGTGCGGTCTTTATAAGATCAAAAAAGAACCTATAGACAAGTTTACACCTGTCTATAGGTTCTTCTATATCACTATAAGATGTCCGTATGTATGATAAAATTATAAGTCGATTCTGCCTGCGTATTCGCTTTCTCCTGAAGTCACTACATAATAAGCCGCTCTTTCTTCCGGCTTGATATATACCTTGATATCAGAGATAGCCTTTCTCTTGTTCTCTGCCTTGAATGCAGCCTGTGCATTGGCGATGATCTCATCTACCTTAAAATCTTCTCCGCCAAACTGTAATACTGCTGACTTGGTCATTTCCGGCTTTTTCTTGCTAGTCTTTCTGGTCGTAGCCTTTTTGGCTGTCTTCTTTACAGTCTCGCTTGCTTTCTTGGTCTCGGTAACCACAGCCTCAGCCTGCTTTTCTGCCTCTTTCTTGACTTCAGTAGCCACGTTTTCTGCCTGCTTCTTGGTCTCGGTTGCGGCTGCCTCTGTCGCCTTCTTTGCTTTCTCAGCACCAGCCTTTACAGAAGATGCTGCCTTTGTTGCTGCAACTTTTACGCTCTCTGTGGCTTTCTTTGCTTCCTCAGCCATTTTCTTCATATCAACTTTTTTTGTATCTGCCATAACAAACACTCCTTTTCCTCTGATAACTTTTATCTGTTACTAACTTTTATTATACACATTCTTTCCATAATATCCAATTTAAAAGGTTATTTTATCATCTAAAGTAGTAAAAAAAGAATCGGTCGTGATCTTGTCGTTCTTGTCGATTGTGATCTTATCCCACAGTTTCTGGTTAAAATCCGAATAATAATCCGTCTCGATCGCAGAGATCACATCTTCCATCGCCTGTTCCTGTCGCTGGCTGACAATGGCAACCTTGTTCTGTTCTGAGAGTTCTTCGTTATATTTGCTGACACATTCAAAAAAGTAGTAGCCATCCTTCCCCTGGATCATATCGGAAATATCACCATCATCCAACTGGAAGACCACATCCTCTACGGCAGTCTCATAAGTATTTCTGCCAAAAGTCACATGGATGCTGTCTGCCTGACTGTAAGAACTTGCCAGCCGGTCAAAAGAAGCCCCGTTCTTTAACTGGGTCGCAATATCCTTTGCCAGAGTCTCATCCGTCACATAGATAACATTTGCCTCCATGATACGCGCCTCATCCTCGCTGACATTCTCATCGACACCACTCATCAACTGCTTGTAGACCTTTTCCGCCAGCGCATAATGCTCATACATCTTTGTAATGTCCTTTTTGGACGCCCCGGTGTATTTGCGCTCTGTCCGATTCAAAGACTTGTAATAGGTCTCCGCCGCCTGCGTCACCTTGTCCTTTTCCTCCTCGGAAAGTTCGATCTCTTTAGTCTGGGCATACATATCCAGCGAATAGACCTTGGTCAGATGACTGATGACCGCATCCTTGATGCTTTCCTCCATGGTCTTGGTATCATAATCCTCCGACCACAGATCTGTGTCATAGATCTTTCCATACAGATTTTTATAATTTGCCAGATAGACCTTTGCCTCTTCACGCGAACACGCCATCCGACCAATCTTAAATACCGTGTGTCCCCCGCTCTTGGAGGCAAAATACACCTGTCGGTCTCCGATGGAACAGCCTGTAAAAAGCAGACCAATCCCTAAGATCAGGACCAGCAAAAGTGCCGGTATTCTCTTCTTATACTGTCTCATACAACTATCCTTCTACTACCAGATATCGTCCGTCTCCGATGGCAAAGACTTCCTCCGCCTCCAAGATCTCCTCTTCTTCCATGCCTACGATATCCATCTCATCTTCCAAGTATTCGATGACCTCGTCCTTGTTGTCACAGACCATAGCCATACAATCTTCTAAGAAGGCTTCTGCCTCCTCCGGTGTCTCGGCTACCTCCTCCGGGAATAATTTCAACTGCTGCTCAAGAAATGCCTGAATACATGCCTCATCGTATTCGTAACTGCTCATTTCAAAAGTCCTCCTACTTATTATTTCTTCCTATGTCACAGATCTGGGGGTCTGTGTCACGATCTCATTTCCTACGAAACAATGTATAGTATAAATACTTGCTCCTCACAATGCAATCATTTTTTCCAGATAAAAGGAATAGATCAAAATTTCTTTGACCGGCAGATCCATGGTACGCCCCAATGCCAGTGCATAAAGCTGCAACTGTGCCTGATAACGCTTGACGAGTTCCTCTGCCTGCTGCACACGGTCTGTCTTGTAATCCAACAGTACAATGCCGTCCTCTTCCACAAAAAATACGTCAATGATCCCCTGCACCAAGACCGTATCACTCCGGCTGTCGGATTCCTCTTCGTCAAAGAGTTCCTGCGGAAAAACGCTCATGACAAAAGGCTTTTCCACGTATAGTTCATGCCTACCAGCCGCCTGCATCATGCGCTTTGCCACCCCGGTCTCCATAAAGGTATAAAGGCGGTCCATCTGCAAAAGTTCCTTTTGCTCCGGGTCCATGCGTCCCTCATGAAGCATCCGCTCTGCCTGCTCCTCCAGACTGGCTCTGCCTGTATAATTGCAAAAATCAAAGCACTCCATAAACCTGTGCATGGCAGTTCCCCGCAGGGCTCCGCGTGAGACCTCCTGGGTCTTTTTCTCTGCGATAAATGCTGGAACGATCTCTTTTGTCTCCTCCTTCAAAAAGTCCGGACGCACACTCTGGTCGTCTGCAAATGCCTTTTCCATCCGGTCATGCTTGATCTCCGATACGGAATATTTATTTTTGTACTTTCCGACGGATGCATAGGGATAAACATAAGCCATCTCGTCTTCTAACGCCTTTACCCAGGACGGTTTAGCCTGTCCGCTCAAAGCCTCCAGAGCCTCTTTTTTTGCCGCTTTATCCATCTGTCCGGCAACTTCTGCCACAACGACTTCTTCCGGCGAAATGACCTGTATCGGATATTTTTCCCGCACGGATGCTGTCGCACGCACGATCCACTCTAGATAAGACCTGGCTCCCTCCCTTTCAAAAAAGGTCAATTTTCCGCGGTTTTCCTGCCATTTTTCCAGGGTCTCCTCTGCTTTTTTGAGTGTGCCCGTCAAGATAAGTTTCTCTTTGGCTCTGGTGAGTGCGACATAAAGGATACGCATTTCCTCGCCACAGGCATCTTCATGCAGCCTGCGTGCAACCACCTGTTTGTAAAGCGGTGTCATCTTGGTCTGTTCTTCATAATTGACCAGATCCAGTCCCACGCCCAGATCACCGTGCAGGATCATAGAACCCTTTTGGTCCGTTTCATTGAACTGCTTGCCCATACCGGATACAAAAACGACCGGAAATTCCAATCCCTTACTTTTATGGATACTCAGGATCGCCACGGCATCATCATTGTCGTTTATGAGTTCCGCCTCGCCCATATCCACCTGATACTTTTGTAACTGCCCGATATAGTTTATGAAATGAAAGAGACCTTTATAACTGGTCTTCTCATAAACCACTGCCTGTGCCATGAGTTTTTCCAGGTTGGCTCGCCGGCTCTCGCCACGCGGCATAGCACTTACATAGGTCAGATAGCCTGTCTTTTGCAAAAGCATCTCGATAAAAGAATGAATAGGCGTATCTGCCACTTTAGAGCGCATATCCTCCAAAAAACTCAGAAAATCTCCCACCTTTTTCTCCTGTGGGTGCTCTTTTTCATAAGCCTGCATGGCTTCATAAAGGGTCAGTTTGGGCTCTGTCATACGGATCAGAGCGATCTGGTCACTGGAAAAAGCAAACATGGCGGAATGTAGGACTGCCGCAAAAGGGATATCCTGCCTTGGATTGTCAATGATGCGGAGCAGATTTAGGACAGTCTGTACTTCCATGGTATCAAAATAACCGGTCTTATTTTCCGCAAAAGCCGGTATGCCGTTTTCTTCCAAAACAGCGATCATGCTCTCTGCCATGCTTCCGGGACTGCGCAACAAGATAACGACATCGCGGTAGCGCATAGGACGGAGTTTCCCCGACGCTTTATCCGTGACAAACTGCGTCTTTTTCATTGCCCGGATCTTGTCTGCAATGATCTTTGCCTCAAAGGCGATGCGGTCTTCGATCCCCGCATCCTCCATAAGGTCACTGTCCTGGTCTGCGATCAGGATCTCCCCCTGAAAGTCAGTATCATAATCTTCCGACGCAAAGAAATCCTCCGATTTTAAAATTCCGGGATAGATCGCACCGGGATAAAGTGCCGCCAGATCGTCATATTCCACATTGCCGATATCCGCATGCATGAGTTGGTAAAAGACATCATTGGTCAGGGTCAGCACTTCATTTCTGCTGCGGAAATTCTGGTGCAGATCAATGGCAATACTGCCTTCTTCCCTGCCGTGGAACCTCTCGTATTTATCCATAAAGATCTCCGGGCATGCCTGACGGAAACTATAGATGCTCTGCTTAACATCCCCCACCATAAACATATTATGCCCGCCGATCTCTTCCTTTGATACACTGCTTAGGATCTCTTCCTGAATATAGTTGCTGTCCTGATATTCGTCGATCATGATCTCCTGATAGTATGCCTGAAATTCTCTGGCAGTCGGCGTGGTCTGCTTGGTCCTTTGATCTTTTAAGATCTGCAGGGCAAAGTGTTCTATGTCATTAAAATCCATGACATTTTTGTTCCGCTTGTAGGCGGCAAAATCATCCATGAAATGTATGGTCAGACGCACCAATTCCCGAACAAAGGGCTGTATCTGCTGCATCTGTCGGACGATCTCTTCCAAAGAGAATGCGCCATAATCACTCTTTGCTTTTTCCATGCTTTTTTTGATGGCATCCCGTCCATCCTTTACTCGATTGAGGAGGACTTCATCGCCGTCATAGCCGCGCGGCTTGCGCCCGATCGCACCATATTTTAAATCCCGGAAGGCATCGTAAAAACGCATCTTTTCGTCAAATGCCAGGATGTCCTCATATAATAAGAGATCCTGCTGCAAGCCCTTTTCGTAAAAAATAGGTCCCTCCGGTTGCCTGCACAGATCGATCAGACGCTCGGTCTTAGCCTTTGCCTCCTCCACCTGTATGCGTAGTCTGTCCAGTAAAAAGGCAAACCATGCACTTTCCTGCAAATCCTGTGTCGAAGTGACCTCATAGGCATCCACCAGGGATTGCAGCCATTCCTTCGGCCACGGATAGGACTGTGCCTTATCAAAGAGGCGCAGGATCATATCTGTTACCGCCTGATCCGAATTGCCCCGGACATAGGCATTCATAAAAGAATAGAAAAAGGTATCCTGTCCTGCTTCTTCTGCCGCCTCATACTCTTTTTGCATCATGGCATCCATAACGCTTCTTCGCATGAGCAGCATTTCTCCCTCATCCCCGATACGATAGTCCGGCTCCAGATCGATCTCATGGAAATGATTGCGCACGATATAATTACAAAAACTGTCGATCGTGGTAATCTGGGCATTATGGACCAAAGTCGCCTGCCGCATCAGATGCACATTTCCGGGATCTTCTTCCAATTTGCCGTTGATTGCCAAGAGGATCCTCTCACGCATCTCCGCTGCCGCCGCCTTGGTAAAGGTCACGACTACAATACGGTCTACGTCGATCGGTTTTTCTTCATCCAGGATACGCTGGATGATACGCTCCACCAAAACTGCCGTCTTACCGGAGCCTGCTGCCGCAGAAACCAACATATTCTTTTCTCTGCTATCAATGACCTGCTGCTGGTCGTCTGTCCACTGTGGCACCTTACTTCTCTCCTTCTTTTCTTTCTTCTCTGTAACGATCCTTTTGCAGATCCTCCTCCATGCGCGCCAAAATCTCCTCCCGATCTGCTTTGTCGGAAAGCCTGCGATAGGCAAAACCATCCATTCGGGCATCAAAACCACAAATGCCATGGTATTCGCAATAGGTACATCCGTTTTCCTGTCCCATGTGGTAAGGCACACAATCGATCCTGCCGTCCACGATCTGTTTGCCGGTCTTTTGTATCAGCATACGGACATAGGATGACACCAGGGCAAATTCATCTTCGGAAAGCGCACTTGAGGTCTTAGATAAAGATCCATCCTTATTGATCCCCGCCGGAATGACATCCGACCGCCCTTCCAGTCCGTGATGCAATGCCTCGATCACATGCAGATCTGCATTGACGACACCTTTCATCTGCAATTCTTTTAAAAGCGCCTGCTCTTTTTCCTGCTCTGTACGATCTCCTGCCAGTAGCAACGGACGGTCGATATGGTAGTAAAACATGGCGCCGGGGCTGATCTTCTTTTGCGGATAGCGTTCTTTTAATCCCTCCGCCGTCGCATCCATATAAAGGACCAACTGCACTTGTAGTCCCTGGTATAATTGTGCAAAGTCTATATCTTTGGCACCGGATTTGTAGTCTACGATCTTGACATAAACAGAAGGTCCGTCCTGATATAGATCCACACGGTCCACTTTTCCCCGCAGGCGCATGGTGTGCATCTCATCCAGTTGAAAACGCAAAGCATCCAGATCGGAAACCTGACGGAAATCCACCTCAAAAGCACTCGGCACAAAAGAACCCTTTCGCACCTGTTCGGTCAGGGCATGCACGGTCTGTTGCAGGGTCTTTTCCATACGCCGTAGGATATAACGATCCCGTCCTTCTTCCAAAACCTCTGTCTTTGCCATGGTCTGATAGGTGTAGGCAATGGCTTCTGCCAAAAGAGCATCACTTTGCTCCCTGCTGATCGTGTACCAGTTGACATCCTCTCTTTTTAAAAGCCGCTTGGAATACTCCTCCAAGGCTTCATGGTAGAGATTTCCCATGTCTGCCACTTCAAAGGCATGTTCCGGACGTGGAAGCAGCCCCAGACCATAACGCAGAAAATACGCATAAGCGCATCTGGCATACTGTTCCAACCGGCTGACGCTCTCTGTGATGGATGTGCTATACAAAGCATCCAGCGCGGCTTTTGACAGTCTTTCTTCCTTGTGCTCATAAAAGGCTGCATCCCGCAGACGGCGGAAAGTCACTTGGTCCTTTGCTTCTTCCCATGCAAGGCATGCCAGAAAGGCATCCTCTGTCCTGCCCTCCTCCACATACTGACGCAAGAGATCTACATAATAGTCCCGGGCGGTCTCCGCAGTCAGGATGCGGTTTCTTGCCGGAAGTTCTTCTAATTCTTCCACCCGGATATCCGGGAAAAGTTGTAAAAGGGTCTGGATCAGATAAGACCTGCGCACCGCCTTACTGTCGCCATCCACACGCGTATAGGTCACGACCAGTTCTCTTGACGGCTTTGTCATGACAAAATACAGATAAAAGCGCTGCATAAAGGCTTTTTGCCGGTCTGACGGTGCCACCTCTACATCCAGTGCCATCAGTTGTTCCCGATCCAGTTGGGACAAAATACCGCCATTGCCAAGTGCTTTTGGAATGGCACCATCATTTGCCCCGATCAGATACATGGTATGGATATCCGAAAGACGGGTACGCTCCATATCCCCAATAACGACACAATCCTGATCCGGCGGGATCATGCCCACGGCGATCGACTCAAAACCGGAAGACAGGATCTCCCGATACTCGCTTACCGTCATCGCTTCCTGTCCTAAAATGGCGACCAGTTTATCTAAAAGATCCATGCACTCGCCATAGATCTGTCGATATTCTTGACTCTTTACCACATGCCCTGCGGCTTCATAGTCCTCTGCCTTATTTTCCAGTTTTTCCTGCACATGATAAAAAACCAGATACTCATAAAGCCCATAGGAAAGGGCTCGTACCGATAGGCTTTTTGCCGGTGTCAGCCATGCCCCAGCCTTTTTTTCCTGGGTCCTTTCATCCTGTGCAAAGACCGTCTGCACAAAGTGCTCGATCGGGGCAAACAGGCGCAAACGAATCTCATTTAAGGCAACCATGTCTTCCGGGCTATAGCCTCTTGGCGCGATCGTAAAAGGTTCACTGTACTTCTTTCGCCCCCGTATACCGGATGCCAGCAGATAATTTTCCAGTCGGTCGATCTCATCCACGCTCAGATCGCTCAGTCCGGTACGGAGCAGGCGCATGATGCTTTCATAGGAAAAATTTTCTTCCAGCACCATAAGAAGCCCATAGATAAACTCGATCATAGGATGAAAGACGATCTCCGCCTTGACATCCAAAAAATACGGTAAATGGTAGTCTTCCATGACTGCCGGAGCACTGTAACGATAGGTATCCAGATCTGCACACACGATGGCAAAATCGCGATATCTGCGCCCCTCTTGCCGCACGGCGCGCGTGATCTCACCGGCAGCATATGCCAGTTCCTGCCTTGGATTTTTCAGACTGACGATGCGGATGGCATCTTCCGATGCTTCTTTCTGTTTCCAAGCCTGCGCCGACGGGCGGAAAAGATTGGCCTCAAGATGCGCCAGTCTTCCTCCTGCCACAAAACGTCTTTCCTGCGCATTGTCAAGTAAGACCGGATTCTCCAAGAGACAGCCTGTCTGCCTGCAAAGATCTACAAGTTTTGCCATGGTCTTTTTACTCATGGCAAAAAGTTCCTCATCATGAATCCTGCCAAAGAATTCTTCTTTTGTATCACAGGTGATCGTTACCATGATCTTGTCCGCAATGCGCAGAAGCATTTCCAACACCTGATTTTGGATGGGTGTAAAGCCTGTAAAGCCATCAAAAACGATGGTCGATCCACGCAGGATCTTAGAGTCTTTCGCCACATCCAAAAATTTTTGCAGGATCTGTTCCGTCGTGATGTAGGAGCCTGCAATCTTTTCCTCAAATGCCCGGTACATGGTGACCAGATCTGCTCCCTTGTATCGGAAACTCTGGCTGAGTTCCGGTCGCTGCATGATCTCATCCAGAGCGTCCGGTGTGATATTGTACTGGGAAAATTCCGATATTAAAGACTTGACCTGGGCAATATACCCAGGCCGTTTCATATTCTTTCCAAGTGCATGTAATTCTGTTTCCTGCTCCTGTGCCACTTTGCGCAAGAGCAGATTCTTGCCGGTCTCCTCTAAGACCTCTAAGGTATCCGTCCCCAGTTCATCAAAAATACGATATGCCACACGATCAAAACTCAGAACGTCAATGTTCATGATCGCATGCTTTGGATGCATAGCCACAAGTTCTTCCTGGGTATGCATGGTAAACTGTTCCGGCACGATAACCAGATAATTTTTTTGCGGATGTTTGATCGCTTCCGCGATCACATGCCGGTAAAGATAGGTAGACTTACCGCTTCCCGCATTTCCTATCACAAACTGTAGTGACATCTTGTATTCCCGCCTTTTTAGTACTGGTCAAATTCCTGATCTGCTGTCGTCTCCTGCTGCATTCTGCGGTTCTGATCACCGATCTTGATCGCATCATAAAGCATAGCGGCTGACTGGTTGTAGTAACCATTGACCCAGAATACATCAACAATACCAAAGGTGATAGCACCTAAGATATTCCATCCGATAAAGGTAAGGTCAAACCAGAATGCAGCTGCTTTATTCCCATACATCATACGCTTACTAATGGCAAAGGCCTCATCTGTACTCATTTCCGGATTTTCTGCCAAAAGATATGGTATCATACGATATTCATAGCTTTTTACAATTCCCGGAATGATAAATAACAGTGTCCATAAACCCGTATATAAATCGCGCAGGAACATGGTTTTCACACTTCCCATATAATTACGGTCAAAACCAAATCCCACTTCTTTTAATTCAGCCTTCTCATTTATATTACGATAGAAGAAGCGACGGGCTCCGATTTCCAGTGGATTAAACACAAAAATAACAAGGCAGATGCCAATGACAACGGCAACTACAACCACCCCAAGCATCATTCCGCCAAAAAGACCCCAGAAGCCAAGTGAATCCACCATCATGTCCGGATCAATATCTCCTCCGGAAAAGAATGCATCCTCATCGTAATCATCATACTGTGTCGTCTCTTTATCCCCTGTGACATAATTTCTGGCACTGGAGGATGCTCCTGTGCCTCCTGATACCAAGGCAATGATAAGTCCAACCAAGAGCATCTTCCAGTAGTTGACCTTCATACGCTCCTTTGCTTTTTGTTTCAAGACTTTGTTATCCCACATAAGCCTGCTCCTTTCCTGTGTAAAAAATAAGTTATATTCATTATACACAATTTTTCATTTGCGTGGTAGTATATCCTGCAAATTAAGGAAGTTTAAGAAAGCGGTCCTGCCTGCATGGCAAAGACCGCTTTTTATTACATTTGTCTGGGTTGCCTCTGTCTTACCAGTTTTTGTCTCCACTATAAAATAGATGCCAACATCAACATTTGCAAGTGCCTCCTTGCGACAAACTACCGCCCAGTCAGGACTATAATTTCCATATGGTTTCTTATAAAATGAAAAAGTGCAAAAATTAGAGCCAGCCTTTCGACCGACTCTGATCTACCCCAAAACATATTATAATTTGCTCTGATAATTCTCTAACTGGTGGAATATACCAACTACATTCACAACATCCACTCTCACATCAAATATGACAATATAATTCATCTGTGGCACTACTGCCTCACGATATCCTTTCTTGGCAAGATATGTGTCCCTACACTCCGGATACTGATATGGATCAATTTCCAACCTGTCATATACAATATCTATGCTATCCAACAGATGTCTTGCTGCCTGTTTATTCTTTAAACATTTACCAGATGATATACAAGATTATCAAGCAGTTCATCGGCATGCTCAGTAACGTTCAATTTATAAGCCATACTTTGCCCTCGTTTCTTTCAGTGCTGTTCTGGCATCTTTTACCTGACCTGCCTCTATCTGCTTTTCAGATATCTCAATATCTCTATACATAGTGATTTGTTTCATCGTTGACTCATAAATCTCCATGCTCATGATAACCATATCGCCATAACCATTTTTTGTTACATAAATCGGCTCTTCTGTCTTGTGGCACATATCAGAAATCTCTGACGTATTTTTCAAATCTTTAATTGGGATTATTTGTGGCATAATAAACACCTCCTCATCTATATGGTATAATTATACCATAATTATATCCTTTTTCAATTTCTTTTATATAGTAAAACATGTAAAAAAACTTAGCCTATATAAGAAAAACGGTCTTTTGACTGTGTCAAAGACCGTTTTTCTTACGATTTTATTTAGTTTAAAAGAACCGATATTATTCAGAAAATCCAGCAAAATCAATGTTTTACGCTTCCTCGTTCATTTTTGCTAATTTCTTTGCCTGGTCGG
Source organism: Roseburia sp. AM51-8 (assembly GCF_003478275.1). NCBI lineage: Bacteria > Bacillati > Bacillota > Clostridia > Lachnospirales > Lachnospiraceae > Roseburia > Roseburia sp. AM51-8. The sequence continues at coordinate 152,574 of NZ_QUEY01000004.1, forward strand.
CTGCGATACAGGCATCAATGATTTCCTGAATATCACCATTCATAATCTTATCCAGCTTGTACAATGTCAGATTAATTCTATGGTCGGTCACACGTCCCTGTGGGAAGTTATAGGTACGGATCTTCTCAGAACGATCTCCCGTACCGATCTGGCTACGTCTTTCCTCCGCTTCTGCATCCTGCTTTTTCTGCATTTCCAGATCGTATAACTTGGCACGTAAGAGGGCAAATGCCTTTGCCTTATTCTGCAGCTGGGATTTCTCTGTCTGGGAATAAATGACAATACCGGTCGGATAATGAGTCAAACGCACCGCAGAGTCCGTCGTGTTGACACACTGTCCACCGTTTCCGGACGCTCTCATAACATCAATACGGATATCCTTTTCATCGATCTGTACGTCTACTTCCTCTGCCTCCGGCATAACAGCCACGGAACAGGTCGAAGTCTGGATACGTCCCTGGGACTCAGTCTCCGGTACACGCTGTACACGATGTACCCCGGATTCATACTTGAGCACGGAATAAGCGCCCTCGCCCTTTACCATAAAGTTGACTGACTTCATACCACCGATGCCTGTCTCGTCTGCTTCCAGAAGTTCCACTTTCCAGCCACGGCTTTCCACATAATGTACATAAAGACGATACATCTCTGCCGCAAAAAGGGCTGCTTCCTCTCCACCTGCGCCTGCACGGATTTCTACGATAACGTTCTTATCATCATTCGGATCCTTTGGCAAAAGCAGGATTTTTAACTGTGTCTCTAATTCCTCAATGCGCTTTCTTGCTGTGGAAAGTTCCTCTTTTAACATATCACGCATTTCTTCATCGGATTCTTCTTCCAGCATGGCAAGAGAATCGTCAACCGTCTCTTTGCATGCCTTGTATTCTTTATAGGCATCTACGATCGGTGCCAGATTTGCCTGTTCCTTCATCAGATTGCGGAAACGGTTGGTGTCATTGGCAACATCCGGTTCGCTTAATAGGTTCATGACTTCTTCGTAGCGAAGAATCAGGTCGTCTAATTTATCAAACATATTGGTTCACTCCTTATATAATCTTTCTAGGCAGATGTTCAACTTCATATCAGTATCCGCTACAAGTCGTGCAGGCGGGCGCGGACAACGCGGTCATTACCGGCATAATCTTTTATGACGGCGATGTCACAAAAGCCTGCCTGCGCCAGCAGATCCGGGACGCTCTCGCCCTGATCGTAGCCGATCTCGAACAAAAGCCGGCCGCCCGGTTTGAGATAAAGCGGTGCCTGTTCAATGATCTTGCGATAAAAATACAAGCCATCCTCGTGACCGTCCAATGCCCGCTTTGGCTCATGGCAGATAACCTCCGGCATGAGTTCTTCCAGATCACGCGTCGCAATATAAGGCGGATTGGAAACAATGACATCAAACTCGCCCTTCACTTCTGTAAAAAGATCACTGACCAGCCACTCTGCCTCCACCTGATTGTGCACGGCATTTTCCCTGGCGAGTGCAATAGAAGTCGCTGCCACATCAACGCCTATACCCTGACAAGTCTTTTTTTCATGTAAAAGACTGATCAAAATACAGCCGCTTCCGGTGCACATATCAAGAATAAGATCGCCGTCTTTAAGGACAGACAGTGTCTCTTCCACCAAGGACTCAGTGTCTTGTCTTGGAATCAAAACCTCCGGCGAAACTGCAAAGGACAGTCCCATAAATTCCTGTTCCCCGGTGATATACTGCAAAGGTTCATGCGCCGCACGCATTTTTATAAACTCGCGATAGCGCTCTATCACATCTTCCGGCGCCTGCTCCATCATACACATAAGATAAGACGCCCGGTTCATTCCGGAAACATATTCCAAGAGGTACTCTGCATCGATCTGTGCATCTGTGATCCCTGCTTTTTTCAGTTCTTCCATGCCCTCTTTTAAGAGTTCTCTATACTTCATCGAAGCACTCCTTATTTTCTTCTTGGAACTTTTTCCAGTCAAAGACCGCTTCTACCGATGCCATCCCTACTTCGATCATGGCATCGTCCGGCTCACTGGTCGTCAGATTTTGCAGCCACAAGCCCGGCTTACTGAGAATCTGCACCAGAGGATTTTCACTGCGTCCCGCCAGACGGATAAACTCATAAGAAACGCCGGCGATCAAAGGAATCAAGAGCAGACGGCATACCAGTTGCAAGACCGGTGAGTCAAAGCGGATAAACATAAATACGACCACACTGATGATGAGCACAAAGAGTAAGAAACTGGTTCCGCAGCGTTTGTGCTGGCGCGAACTCTTACGCACATTTTCCACCGTCAGTGGCAGACCATGCTCAATACAGTTGATGCACTTGTGTTCCGCCCCATGATACATAAAGACCCGCTTGATGTCTTCCATGCAGGAGATCGCCTTCACATAGACCACAAAGATCAGTATGCGGAATATGCCCTCGATCAAAGCCATCAGCGTTGTCGAATCTACAAATCTTCCCACAAAACGGGAAAAATAATATGGGATCAAAAGGAAAATGACCAGCGCCAGAACAATGGAAAACAAAAGTGTTCCTGTCATTTCTGCCTTGTCCTGTTTTTCTTTCTTTTTCTTTTCTTCCTCCGTCAAGACCTTTGGTTCTTCCTCCTCAAAATAGGATGCCGAATCCATCAGTGTTGACATACCGATCACAAGGGAGGAAACGAAACTGCAAATGCCCCGGATGATCGGGATCTTATACCAGATGCCCTCCTGCCCTTTTGTCTTTTTCTTATCTACATGGATCGAGCCGTCACTTAAGCGGACCGCAATCGCATAATCATTGCCATTGCGCATCATCACACCTTCCATGACCGCCTGACCGCCAATACCGGAAAATTTCATGTGCAAATCCCCTATATTATTTGCCATTTCTCATGACATAAAAGAATAGGGTCAGACCCGAAAGATCTGACCCCTGTAAGCGACTGTGTCCTACTGCTCAATACCGTACTTCTTGTTGAACTTGTCAATACGTCCACGAGCCTTTGTAGCCTTCTGCTGTCCTGTGTAGAAAGGATGACACTTAGAACAGATTTCTACGTGGATATCTTCCTTTGTAGATCCTGTTACAAATGTGTTACCACAGTTACATGTTACAGTAGCCTGATAATAATCTGGATGAATACCTTGTCTCATTACTTACACCTCTCTAAAAACATAATCTATTGTATTGCATGTTTTATGTCCGAAGACATACACGATACTATTTACATCCCGATAAACAGCTCCATTATTGTAGCATAGGGTCTGTCAGATTGCAAGATGTATGCGCATTTTTTATTAGAAATTTTAGAACATACGGCTGCGGAGTACCTTGGCGATATATTCTTTATTGTTTCTGGTGTGGGCAAACATATTTAAGATGCTCTCCACTGCTTCATCCTTGCGCATGCCGTTTAAGCCCCGGCGCATGATCTCCATTGCATTCTGCTCTTCCTTATCCAGAAGCAAATCGTCACGGCGTGTACCGGATTTTGCAATATCAATAGCAGGGAATACGCGCTTCTCAGAAAGTTTACGATCCAGGATCACTTCCATGTTACCGGTTCCCTTGAATTCCTCGAATACAACATCATCCATCTTGCTTCCTGTATCTACCAGTGCCGTTGCAAGAATGGTAAGGCTTCCGCCCTCACGCATATTTCTGGCTGCACCAAAGAACTTCTTTGGCATATGCAAAGCAGCCGGATCCAGACCACCGGATAAAGTACGTCCACTTGGTGGAACCGTCAGGTTGTAGGCACGTGCCAGACGTGTGATGCTATCCATCAGGATCATGACATCCTGTTTGTGCTCAACCAGTCTCTTGGCTCTTTCCATGACCATCTCAGACACACGCTTGTGGTGTTCCGGCAATTCATCAAAGGTAGAATAGATTACTTCTACATTTTTGCCCTGAATGGCTTCCCGGATATCCGTTACTTCCTCCGGGCGTTCATCGATCAGTAAGATGATCAGATGCATATCCGGGTAAGAAGTTGTGACAGACTTTGCGATCTCCTTTAAAAGGGTTGTCTTTCCGGCTTTTGGCTGGGAAACGATCATACCACGCTGTCCTTTACCGATCGGAGAAACCAGGTCTACGATACGCATAGCAACGGAAGATCCCGGCTGTTCCAGACGGATACGCTCGTTCGGGAAGATCGGTGTCAGATCTTCAAAATTCTTACGCTTTGCAGCTTCTTCCGGTGCAAATCCATTGATGGTCTCCAAATGTACCAGTGCTCCAAACTTGTCTGTCGGATTGTTACGTCTAGTCTTGCCTACCAGAATGTCGCCCGTCTTTAAGTTGAGTTTGCGAATCTGCAATGGTGCCACATAAACATCGTTATCACCCGGCAGGTAATTGTCACTGCGGATAAATCCAAAGCCGTCCTGCATGATCTCTAAGATACCGGCGCAGTCTCTCGGTTCTTCCAGTACAGGTGCTTCTGCGTTTTCCTCACCATGTTCTGCGCGCACATTTTCATGATGCTCGCTTCTATGCTCTCTTCTGCCCTCTGCACTGCCACGGCTATGATGCACGCTGGTCGTACGCTCTGTTTTCTCTGTTTTTTCTGACTCTGCCTTAGCAGCGGTCTTTGGCTTTGCGGCTTCTTCCGCTTTCTTGCTTTCTGCCTCGCTCTCATCGAGTGCAAGCATGGCTTCTACAAGTTGTGCCTTCTTCATGGTCGAAGTCCCCTTAATGCCTCTTGACTTTGCAAGTTCACGCAATACACTGGCAGATAAACTTTCGTATTTTTCTCTCATGCCCTACTCCTTGTCCTACTTCATTTATGATAAACTCTTTGTCTTTATCTCTAATCCAATGGGTAACCTGTCTGAAATGACCTAGATCATCACGATTGCATATAGTATATCTTATTTGCGGCAAAATGGGAATACCCTATTTTAGATTGCCCCCCTTTATGCTATAATAAGGAAACAAATAAATTCATATTTTTACAGGAAGGATAGGATAAAACATCATGAGTATTGACGAAAAAGCCGTTTTTTTACACAAACAATGGAATGGAAAGATCAAGACCTGTGCAAAGGCTCCGGTCAAGAGCCGTGAGGATCTTGCCATTGCTTATACCCCGGGCGTAGCAGCCCCTTGCCGCATCATTGCAGAGGATAAAGAAGCCGTATATACTTACACCCTCAAGGCAAATACCGTTGCCGTTGTCTCTGACGGCAGTGCTGTGCTTGGTCTGGGCAATATCGGACCTGAGGCTGCCATGCCTGTTATGGAGGGCAAATGTGTCCTCTTCAAAGAGTTTGGCGATATCAATGCTTTTCCTATCTGCCTGTCAACGCAGGATCCCGACGAGATTGTTGCCGCAGTCAAGGCGATCGCACCGACCTTTGGTGGCATTAACTTAGAGGACATTTCCGCTCCCAGATGTTTTGAAATCGAGGAACGTCTGAAAAAAGAATTAAACATTCCGGTCTTCCATGATGACCAGCACGGCACGGCGATCGTCGTTCTTGCCGGCATCATCAATGGTCTTAAGGTTGTCGGCAAAGACAAAGAAGACTGTCAGGTAGTTGTAAACGGTGCCGGTTCTGCCGGAATCGCCATTACCAAGTTACTGCTCCGCTACGGTTTCAATCATGTGACCATGTGTGACCGCGAGGGCATCATCGGCAAAGATTATCCAAATCTGAACTGGATGCAAAAGGAAATGACCGAGGTCACCAATTTGGAAAATAAAAAAGGATCTCTTGCTGATGCCTTAGTCGGTGCTGATATCTTTGTCGGCGTTTCTGCTCCAAACATTGTTTCCGCCGAGATGGTCGCTTCCATGAACCGCGATGCCATCATCTTTGCTATGGCAAACCCTACACCGGAGATCATGCCGGATGTGGCAAAGGCTGCCGGAGCCAAGGTCGTTGGTACCGGACGCAGTGATTTTCCAAATCAGGTCAACAATGTAGTTGCTTTCCCGGGTATCTTTAAGGGTGCGCTGGAAGGCCGTGCGACACAGATCACAGAAGACATGAAACTGGCTGCCGCAAATGCGCTGGCAAACCTTGTGGATCCTGATCAATTAAACGAAGACTTCATTTTACCGGAGGCTTTTGATCCAAGAGTGGCTCAGGTGGTATCCCAAGCCGTCAAAGATCACATTGTAAGATAAATGCCGCATGCCACAGGGACGTTCCTGTGGCTCTGCAAAAAGAAAGGAGAAATTTATGGCCGAGCCTAATATGATCTACAAAATTTCAGTGCTGCTTCTTCTCTCTAAAGTAGATATTCCTCTGAGCAACGCTCAGATCGTTCAGTTTTTTTTAGATAAAGAATACACAGACTATTTTACCATCCAACAGGTCATCAGTGACTTGGAGGAAGCCCATCTTGTGAGTCTTTCCCAGTCTCACAACAATACCCTGTACTCCCTGACAGATGAGGGAAGTCAGACCCTGTCTCTCATGCGTGACAAGGTCAGTTCTGCCATTGAGGCGGATATGGTCGAGTATCTGTCCAACCACAAATTTGAAATAAAAAAAGACAATGCCCTAACCGCCAACTATGACCTTGCAACCGGCGGTGGTTACATTGTCCATTGTAAATTCACACAGGACGGACACACTATGCTGGATCTGTCACTACACGCTTCTACCAGCGAGCAGGCAGAGACCATCTGCAATAACTGGAAAGTCCGCCATGAGGATGTCTATATGAGTCTCATGGATACTTTGATCCAATAATTTTTGTACCAAAAATCAAAAAGCCGCAGGATGCCCTATGATATGATATGCACCCTGCGGTCTTTTTACTTTTTCTTCTTTACCGAATAGCCAAATGTCCCTAACTTTTCTCCCAGACTATAGTATGTGCCATGGGAATAGGCGATCGGTTCCGCCTGATCCAGACAAAATCTGCCTGTCTCGTCCATATATTTTTCATCTGCATGAACTGCCACCACATCTGCAAGAAACATATGATGAGAGCCAAGTTCCTTGATCTCGCGCACCTTGCACTCGATATTGACCGGGCTTTCTGCGATCAGCGGTGCCGAAACCTCGTCTGCGACTTCCTTTGTCAGATGACACTTGGCAAATTTATCGACATCCCGTCCCGATGTCACGCCACAATAATCGGTCGCCCATGCCAGATCCCTAGTCGTCAGATTGATCACGAACTCGCCCGATTCTTTTATCATATGATAAGAATAGCGCTCCGGCCGCACAGAAATATATGCCATGGGCGGATTGGTACAGATGGTTCCTGTCCACGCCACGGTGATGATATTATCCTGCCCTGCCTGATCCCGCACCGACACCATAACTGCCGGCAGTGGATAGACCATATTTCCAGGTTTCCATGACTGTTTTGCCATTTTTCTCCTTCTCTTTCCCCTATGACTGCATTGCCTGCATCATAGGCGGAATCAACTGTTTTTTTCGCGATACAACATTTGCAAGCATAAAGCCGCCATTTTCCTCTGACACGCCAAAAGCCTGTTCGATCACACCTTTTGCCATGCCTCCGGCATAGATGAGTTCGGTCTCCTCCTGAAAAATATCGGTCAGCATGACAAAGACCATCTTGAGCCCCTTCTCTGCCAATACCTTTTCCAGATATGCCTGCAATTCCGGCTTGATCGAATTCAACTGTCTGCGGCTGACCGCGCTGACCTGTGCCACGCCAAAGGTAATATCATCTGAATCAAAGATCTTGAAATCCTGATAAAAGATCTCTTCGGTCGTCTTGGCGCTGAAATCGGATCCTGCTTCAAACATGGCGGTCGCCAATTCTTCCACATTGACCTCTGCGATCTGCGCCAACTGCTCTGCTACCATCTTGTCTATAGCGGTGCAGGTCGGTGATCGGAACATCAGGGTATCTGAAAGGATAGCAGAGCACAAAAGTCCTGCGATCTGCGAATTGATCTCCACGCCCTTTTCCTGATACATCTGATAAATGATGGTCGCCGTACAGCCCAGCGGCTGGTTTCTGAAAAAGATCGGCGAAATGGTCTCCAGACTGCCTAATCTATGGTGGTCAATGATCTCCAGGATGTCCGCCTGTTCGATCCCGTCGACCGCCTGCGTCCTTTCATTATGATCCACAAGGATCAGTTGTTTCTTTTTCATATTGAGCAAGTTTCTGCGCGACATCATACCAACCAGATGACGCTGCTCATCCAAGATCGGGAAGTCGCGATGGCGGATCTTTGACATAGTCTCCTTGACGTCATCCACATAGTCATCCGGCTCAAAAGTGATGAGATTTTCTTTGGTCATAAAATAGCGAATCGGCATACTCTGATGGATCAGACGCGCCGTTGTAAAGGAATCATACGGTGTTGTGATCAGCACACATTCCTTCTTCTGCGCCCGCTCAATCACGCCCGGGTTGACCTTGGTCTCCCCACAGATGATTACACAACTTGCATTTTGCTCGATGGCGATAAGTTGGCGCGCCGTGATATTTCCCACGATGACCAGATCATCATCCTCGATCTCATCACGCATGGTCTCCCGGTTGCCGGATGCCACGACGACCTTGCCCTTGGTAAAATAGGCATGATCGTTGCCTGTCACCATGCAGCCGTTGATGGTCTCGATGATATTGCGATACTGGGTCTTGGCACGTCCCAAAATACGGTTATCCAAGACATCCATATAGGAATATGCGATATCTCCATTGACGATCAGACCAGTCAGACGTTTGCTCTCATCCACGACCGGCAGGGTAACAACATCCAGAGAACGCATGAGTTCCCATGCCTTTTTCAACGAGAAATGACCACTGACACCCTCGGTCTGACGATAGTCAATATCCTTGATCTGGGCACCGGCATCCGTGATCAGCCCCGGTTCTTTTGCCCCAAAACGCTCCAGCACATAACGCGTCTCATTGTTGATGCTCCCCGCTCTCTTTGCGATAAAATGCCCGTCTTCGGTCTGATTTTTCAAATATGCATATGAAATAGCCGCACATATGGAATCGGTATCCGGGTTCTTATGCCCTACGACCCAAACACATCTTTCCTGTTTTGCCATAATACCCTCCTTAGAAAAAGGGCTCCTAAAAAGAAGCCCCATCCTGTCAAAATACTGATACTATGTATGATATTAGATAATGCCAAAAGTTGCTAAGATCAGTGTCACAACTGCAACGACATTGACGATAGAAACAACTGTCACTAAAGTAATGCGCTTCTTGACAACAGAGAACTCCTCCTCGCTCTTCTTGGCTGTTTCCTCGCGATTATCCAATTCCTTTAAAAGATCCTGAATATTGCGATATTGCAGTACATTCTCAGAGTGTACCTTCTCAGACAGTTCTCCCTTGATCGCATCCAAGCCGGATGTCATATCCTCCAAGGTGTCCTTGACTGCCTGTGTCTGAACGGCTGCATTTTCCTGATTGTCCGCCACTTGCTGCTGAATGCGCTGCTCTAAATCATCTACGCTTCCGCGCAGGGTCTGCATCATGCGATCCACCTGTGTCTCGACATCTGCGGCAATCCCGTCAGCCTCTGCCTGCTTCTTGGCAAGTTCTTCCTGCAACTGGTTGTTGCGTTCTTCCTTGGCGCGAACCATCGCCTCTAATTCCTTGACCTTGCGCTCCTTGGCACTGATCAGGGTCTGTAATTGCTTTGCCTTATCTCGAAATGCATCAATCTGAGCAAGGAGCATATCTTCACCACTCGGCTCCTCCAACATCTCGTCTACCTGATTTTCTACCTTAATCTCTTCCATGATACATGTCCCTTCTTTAATCTAAAGTTTATTTTATCATTGCATGTCCCCTTTGTAAACACACTAAATATGGTAGTCGCTGGATCAAGCAGGCACAGGGCAGATAGACCGAGACAGGCAGCAGGGGCTGGAGCAAGACAACTTTGGAGCAGGTTAGGTGAGTCTCTTCGAGAAACCTTTTTCTTTTAATAAAGTGTCTCTTGCACAGCTTCGACTGCCGTCAGGATGTGTCCGCCTCTGACAGATATTCAGGGCACCACTTATAAGAGATGCTAAGGACTTGAACGGCTACTTGCAACCATTGGTGGCAACCGGCGCAAACGAACATCCGTGTGCGGTTGCGCCTCTCGGGTACATCCCTGTACCCGAGTTGCCTACTTGTGCACAAGTCCAAAGCATCTCTAATGCGTTTTGCATTCATATCTGACAGAGGCGAACATCATCCTAGACGGTTGTCTAACTTTGCAAAGACAGTTGTTGTCAAGAAAAGAAAAAGTTTCTCGTTCAGAGACTCCCTGTTCTGCGACAGTTTCTTGCCCCAGCCCCTGCTGCCTGTCTCGGTCTATCTGCCCTGTGCCTGTCTGTCCCCTCTCCATGCCAAAGGGGACACTCCTTGTGGCAAAAGGAACGTCCCTGGACAAAAAAATCCCGCCGGAGCAAATGCCCCGACGGGATTTATCAGAAGCGCATCAGCACCTCTTTATTTTAGCTGTAAAGATCAACTAACTTCTGTAAGTGATCGTAACGTTCCTTAGCAGCTTCTTCAGACTTAGCAAAGAGTCTTTCAGCACGCTCTGGGAATGGCTTGATCAGACGAGTATAACGAGCCTCGTTGTTCAAGAAGTCTTGGTAAGAACCGTCTCCAGCCTTTGATGTCAAAGTGAATGGATTCTTTCCTTCTGCCTTCTTAGCAGGATCGAATGAAAACAGGTTCCAGTAACCAGCGGCTACTGCCTTCTTCATTTCATCCTGGCAGTGGTTCATACCACCCTTAGCGATACCGTGCAACTCACATGGAGCATAGCCAATGATGAGTGAAGGTCCGTTGTATGCCTCAGCCTCTGCGATAGCCTTAACAGCCTGTGCAGGGTTAGCACCAAGTGCGATCTGTGCAACATATACATAACCGTAACTCATAGCGATCTCTGCAAGAGACTTCTTGCCGATTTCCTTACCAGCTGCAGCGAACTGACATACTTCACCGATATTAGAAGCCTTAGAAGCCTGTCCACCTGTGTTAGAGTACATCTCTGTATCGAATACCATAACGTTGACGTTCTCACCGGAAGCAAGTACGTGATCCAATCCGCCGAATCCGATATCGTATGCCCAACCGTCACCACCGAAGATCCATACAGACTTCTTAGCGAGGTAATCTTTCTTAGCAAGTGCTTCCTTAGCATCCGGGCATCCAGCAGCTGCCGCTTTTTCAAGTTCAACTACAAGTGCTTCTGTTGCAGGAGTATTTGCCTTTGTATCATCTACTGTATCCATGAATGCATCAAATGCAGCCTTAAGTTCTGCAGAAGCCTTATCGCTTTCAGCGCAAGCCTTTGCTGACTCGATAGCCATATCACGGATGTATTTCTGTCCAACGTACATACCAAGACCATGCTCAGCGTTGTCTTCGAACAATGAGTTAGACCATGCTGGTCCCTTCTTAGAGTCCTTATTTACTGTGTATGGTGATGTTGCTGCCGGGTTACCCCAGATAGAAGAACATCCTGTTGCGTTAGAGATGAACATCTGCTCACCGTAGAGCTGTGTGATCAATCTAGCGTAAGATGTCTCAGCACATCCTGCACAAGAACCAGAGAACTCAAGGAGTGGCTGGTTGAACTGTGATCCCTTAGGAGTGATGTCTGATAATCCAACATCCTTCTTACCAACGTTTGCAACTAAGTAGTCAAATACCGGCTGCTCATCTGCCTGTGATTCCTGTGGAACCATAGCGATTGCTGCTGTAGGACATACAGTAACACATTCGCCGCATCCCATACAGTCAAGAGGAGATACGCTCATTGTGTACTTGTAATCTCCACCCTTAGGCTTCATATCAGCAAGTTTGATATTTGAAGGTGCAGCCTTAACTTCGTCGTCACTCAGTAAGAATGGACGGATGGTTGCATGTGAACATACAAATGCACAGTTGTTACACTGAATACACTTCTCTGCATCCCACTCTGGAACCATAACGGCTGTACCACGCTTCTCGTATGCAGAAGCACCTGTTACGAACTGACCATCTACGCAATCTGTAAATGCAGATACCGGAAGGCTGTCACCATCCATCTTTGCGATCGGATCAAGTAAATCATTGACAAGTTTAACAACTTCCGGACGACCTGTACGCTCTGCCTTAGGAGCATCTGCTTCTGGGTTAGCCCAAGATGCAGGAACTTCTACCTTATGTACAGCGTCTACACCGGCGTCGATTGCCTTGTAGTTCATTTCTACGACTGCGTCACCCTTCTTGCTGTAGGACTTCTTAGCAGCCTGCTTCATAAATTCAACAGCCTCGTCGATCGGCATAACATCAGCTAACTTGAAGAATGCTGACTGTAAGATCGTGTTGGTTCTCTTACCCATTCCGATTTCGATAGCCTTATCGATAGCGTTGATCGTGTATAACTGAATGTTGTTATCAGCGATATACTTCTTTGCTTCAGCGTTCAGATGATGTCCTAATTCTTCATCAGACCACTGGCAGTTGATCATGAATACTCCGCCCGGCTTAACATCCTGAACCATCTTCATACCCTGTGTAACGTATGCTGGGTTGTGACATGCAACGAAGTCAGCCTGGTTGATGTAGTATGGGCTTCTGATTGGGTTGTCACCAAATCTCAAGTGAGAAATTGTAACACCACCGGTCTTCTTAGAGTCATACTGGAAGTATGCCTGGATGTACTTGTCTGTGTGGTCACCGATGATCTTTGTAGAGTTCTTGTTAGCACCTACAGTACCATCTCCACCAAGACCCCAGAACTTGCATTCCTTTGTACCAGGAGCAGAAGTGATCGGAGCCGGCTTAACCTCTGGAAGTGAAAGATGTGTAACATCATCTTCGATACCGATTGTGAAACGATGCTTAGGAGCATCCTTCTCTAATTCCTTATATACTGCAAATACAGATGATGGAGGTGTATCCTTTGATCCAAGACCATAACGTCCGCCAACTAATACAACGTCATTCATACCTGCTTCACGAAGTGTGGTAGCAACATCAAGGTATAATGGCTCGCCAAGAGATCCTGGCTCTTTTGTTCTGTCAAGTACAGCGATCTTCTTTGCTGTCTTAGGGATAACCTTAAGTAATGCTTCTGATGACCATGGACGATACAGACGAACCTTAACAAGACCAACCTTCTCGCCTGCTGCTGTCAAGTAATCGATAACTTCTTCAGCGACATCATTGATAGATCCCATTGCTACGATAACACGCTCTGCATCCGGAGCACCATAGTAGTTGAATAAGCCGTAGTTTGTACCAAGTTTTTCGTTTACCTTGTTCATGTACTTCTCTACAACTGCAGGTAACTCATCGTATGCTGTGTTACATGCTTCTCTATGCTGGAAGAATACATCTCCGTTTTCATGAGAACCACGAGCTGCTGGGTGGTTAGGATTCAAAGCGTGCGCTCTGAACTCTTCTACTGCATCCATTGGACACATTTCTTTCAGATCTTCATAATCCCATTTCTCGATCTTCTGGATCTCATGAGATGTACGGAAACCATCAAAGAAGTTAAGGAATGGAACCTTGCCTTCCAATGCTGCCAAATGAGCAACCGGGCTTAAGTCCATAACTTCCTGTGGGTTTGTCTCACATAACATTGCAAAACCTGTCTGACGACAAGCGTAAACATCACTGTGGTCACCGAAGATGTTCAGTGCGTGTGATGATACTGTACGAGCAGATACATCAAATACACATGGCAACTGCTCACCAGCGATCTTGTACATGTTAGGGATCATAAGTAAAAGTCCCTGAGAAGCGGTAAATGTAGTGGTGAGTGCACCAGCTGCAAGTGAACCATGTACAGTACCTGCTGCACCGGCTTCTGATTCCATCTCTACTACTTTAACAGTGCTTCCAAAAATGTTCTTCTGTCCTGCTGCAGACCACTGGTCTACCATATCAGCCATTGGACTAGAAGGGGTGATCGGATAGATACCTGCTACTTCTGTGTAGGCGTATGCTACATGAGCTGCGGCGGTATTACCATCCATAGATTGTTTTGATCTTCCCATGTCGTTTCCTCCTAAAAGACTCTTTTCTTAATATGTACATAAGCATCTACCGGACACAAAAAGGGCACAGTAAATGCGTAATGTCTCTAATTCAATAATATAAGATTTTGACAAAAAAAAATCAATACTTCCCACTGTTTAAAATCAAGTACATTCCTGCACATTTTATCCCGAAAATCCTTGCAAAATAAGGAAAGTACGATACAATAGTAGACGGTGTTTAAATTTAGCAAATTTATGAGGTGTAAAAAATGATACAGGCAAGTAATATCACCCTGCGTCTAGGGAAAAAGGCACTCTTTGAAGATGTAAATATCAAATTTACGGAAGGTAACTGTTATGGACTGATCGGTGCCAACGGAGCCGGCAAGTCAACATTCTTAAAGATCTTATCCGGACAGTTGGAGCCGACCAGCGGCGATGTCATCATCACGCCGGGACAGCGTCTTTCTTTTCTGGAACAGGATCACTTTAAATATGATGAGTTTACGGTCTTAGATACTGTCATCATGGGAAACCAGCGTCTTTATGACATCATGAAGGAAAAAGATGCTATTTATATGAAGGAAGATTTCACGGATGAAGACGGTATCCGTGCAAGCGAACTCGAGGCTGAGTTTGCAGACATGGACGGATGGAATGCAGAAAGCGACGCTGCTACTCTCTTAAACGGTCTTGGCATTGAGCCGGATATCCACTACTCTCTGATGGCAGATCTGACCGGTGCCCAGAAGGTCAAGGTTCTTCTTGCAAAGGCACTTTTCGGAAATCCTGACATCCTGCTTTTGGATGAGCCTACAAACCACTTAGATCTGGATGCAATCGCATGGTTGGAAGAGTTTTTGATCAACTTTGACAATACCGTTATCGTGGTATCCCACGACCGTTATTTCTTAAATAAGGTATGTACCAATACCGCGGATATCGATTATGGCAAGATTCAGTTGTATGCCGGGAACTATGACTTCTGGTATGAATCCAGTCAGCTTCTGATGAAGCAGATGAAAGAAGCAAACAAGAAAAAAGAAGAAAAGATCAAGGAATTACAGGACTTTATCTCCCGCTTCTCTGCCAATGCATCTAAGTCAAAGCAGGCTACTTCCAGAAAACGTGCTTTGGAAAAAATCGAACTGGATGAGATCAAGCCTTCCAGCCGCAAATATCCTTACATTGATTTCCGCCCACAGCGTGAGATCGGTAACGAAGTCTTAAGCGTTGAAAATCTGACAAAGACGATTGACGGCGAAGTTGTTTTAGATCATATTTCCTTTAACCTGCGCCGTGAAGACAAGGTTGCTCTTGTTGGTGCAAATGAGCATGCAAAGACCGTCCTCTTCAAGATTCTTGCCGGTGAGATGGAACCGGATGAAGGTTCTTATAAGTGGGGCGTGACCACTTCACAGTCCTACTTCCCGAAGGATAATACAGAGATCTTTGATACCGATGATGTCATCGTAGACTGGCTGACACAGTTCTCCGAGATCAAGGATGCGACTTATGTCCGCGGTTTCCTTGGCAGAATGCTTTTTGCCGGTGAAGATGGTGTCAAGAAGATGCGCGTCCTCTCCGGTGGTGAAAAGGTGCGTGTTCTTCTCTCCCGCATGATGATCGAAGCATCCAACGTTCTGATGCTCGACGAGCCGACAGACCACCTGGATATGGAGTCCATTACAGCTTTAAATAACGGTCTCATCAAGTTCCCGGGTGTTGTAATCTTTTCTTCCCGCGATCATCAGTTTGTAGAGACTACCGCAAACCGTATCATCGAGATCATGCCAAATGGTCAGATCATCGATAAGATCACAACCTACGACGAATATCTCGAAAGCGACGAAATGGCACGTAAACGTCAGGTCTACGCCATGAGCGATGATGACGCTGCCGACAACTAATTGATTTTAACATGCTTTCTAGCCCTTGTATGCCAAAAGCCATCCAGTGCCACGATTACAAAATCGACACTGGATGGCTTTTTCCAATAACTTTTTTCAATTGTGACACACTTTATGCGCTATTTTTCTTCCTGTAAGATCAGCCGCGCTTTTTTGAGTGCTACGGAGATCACACCTGTTAAAATGGTTGCAGAGATCATCTCGCAGATGGCATTGACACCTACAAAAGCACAGATAAATACGATGATGTTACGTCCACCGATCAGATTCTTCACATAGTCTGTATTTCCGAACAGAACAACCAATGCCACCATGAAAAATACCGTGTTTAAAAAGGCGGATAAAAATCCGGTGATATAGCCGGCCAGTGTCGTATTCTTGGTTGCTTTACGAAGCCAACGGAACAGATAGCCCAAAAGCCAGCCATCTAAAAATCTTGGTACAAAACGCTGGATAAAAGCAAGTACCGGGCTAATACTAAAAAGTGTTGCCCCCATGGCACTGACACCACCGATACCGATACACTGTCCAAAACTGGTCAGTCCAAATACGGCTCCAAGCACGGCTCCGCCCAATGGGCCACAGGCAATGGCTGCGATTGCCACCGGAATCATATTAAATGTGATCGCAAGTGGTCCGATATTAAGATATCCTAGCGGCGTGTATGACATAAGTACCAAAACTGCGATCATGAGTCCTAATACCGTCAACTGTTTTGTTGATAATTTTTTTGTTTTCATTTCTCTATCCCTTATGCTGAATGTTAATATTTACCATAGAGATAGTACCACAGCACAAGGCACACCGCAAGGAAGAACTTTATTTGGTCATCAGACGATAAGATACCGAATCCGCCAACTGCTCTAAAGTTCTTGTAGCACAGGTCTTGACATCCTCCATATCCAGATACTGTCCTCTGTTGTAACCGCGATAAGTAACCGTCTTACTTCCGTCTGCATTTTCTGTCACCGTAGCGATTCCTTCTTCTATTTTTTTCTGCACTTTGTCGGAAAGTTCCACACCAGGAGCAACCGTCGTTGCGACCCAGTCTGGGCCTTGTGCATCCGGTTCAAAGGCATTCCAGAACTCAACTACATTTTTAAAGAATCCACCATAGACCTTAAATTCCTGTTCACGCACATAGCCGTTGTCTGCAAACTCTGCCGGCGTTCCGTGTACGGCTACCTTTAAAAACTGGCTGCGGTATCCTCCCATGATCAGATCATTTCCTGCTGCAAGGTCAAGATGTTTTTGACTCTTTGAACCCCAGTCTGTCATAACCAGTCCTCGGAATCCCCACTCACCGCGCAGCACATTTGTGATCAGTTCATAACTTGATGATGTGTGCGTGCCATTTAAGCAGTTGTAACTGGTTATCACTGTCTTTGGATCTGCTTCGCGCACGCAGATTTCAAAACCACGGAGATAAATCTCACGCAGCGCCCGCTCTGTCACCGTGTTGTTTTCCTGCGTTCGATCCTCCTCCTGATTGTTTGTTGCAAAGTGTTTGATGGAAACACCTGCACCCGGTGTCTTCTGCACACCGATCGTCATGGCAGCAGCCATTTTACCGGAAAGAAGCGGATCTTCAGAAAAATACTCAAAAGCACGACCGCCTAAATGTTCTTGCTTCTGCCGTTTCCTTTTGTACACGTTCTATACATGCCTGTGGTGTCGTAAGGACATCCATCTCATGATCTGCCTGCAATTGATTGCTTACCTGACGCAGTCTTGCTGTCGCATCTAGGCAAAGTAATGCCGCCACTGCCGTATTCTTAGAATCACTTCCCAAACGGATCAGATAATCTCCGGCTTCCATGATAAATGCTGCGGTTTCCATATCATAACTTGCCATAGATTCCGTCGGAATCCTAAGGGTAAGTTCCTCTGCTTCTCCTGCTGCAAGTGCTTTCGTCTTGCCATAGGCTTTTAATTCCTGATATGGTTTGCAAAGTTTACCATTTGGTGTGCTCACATAAACCTGTGCCACAAAACGTGATCTTATAGGACCAACATTTTTTACCTTAACCTTTAATGTGACCTCTTTCCAATCTGCTGCGATCTCCACCAGTTCATACTCCGGTTTGCCATAAGAAAGTCCATAACCAAACGGATAGAGTGGTTCTACGCCAAAACTGTCAAAATAGCGGTAACCGACAAAAATATCCTCCACGTAATCTTCCTGCAGATTGTTGCCGTCATTGGAACCAAAAGTAGCACTTGCCGGATTATCCTGGTAATTTTTTGCCCAGGTATCGGTCAGATGACCGGATGGACTGCTTTTTCCTGTCAGAATATCTGCCAGCGCATTTCCGGCCTCCATACCTGCCTGTCCTAAAAGAAGTGCCGCATCAATTCCTTCGATCTCCCCGATAAAATTAGCGTCAATCACACAAGTATTCAGTACGATAATGGTATGTTCAAAGGATGCTGCAATCTTTTTTATGTTATCCATTTCCCGATCAGACAGATAATAATCCCCTTTTTTTGCACGTCGATCATGATTCTCTCCGGCATTTCTTCGGACAACATAAAGCGCCGTCTTTGCACTACTACTTTCTTTGATATCTGCATCTGTCACTTCAATATCATCAATCAGAATGCTAAGGCCAGACCATGACCGATCCAGTTTGGACAAAGTCTTATCTTCCTTATTTGCTTTTTTACTGGCCTCCTGATAACGCTTTAACCAGTTTTTTGATGTAATTTGAATGCCTGCATTTTCCAATCCCTGCATGACATTTATCGTATAAGGTGCCATAACATAACCAGAGCCGGATCCGCACACAATGGTATCCACTGCGCCCGCCCCAAAAAGTGCCAGTTCTTTTTCAGCCAGCGGCAATAGATCCCCCTCATTCTTCAACAGCACAATACCGTCTGCTGCGATCTTTCTTGCATCCTGCATATGCTCCGGATATGGATGTTTTGCTGCTTTTCCGGTGATAAAGCCAATCGCCTGCCGAATATCCATAATAAAAACCTCCTGCCTGTTTTTTTATTATTTTAACATCTTAAAGATACAAAAAGAATATTCATTTTATATGATTGATTTACTTAATAAACATAATGTATACTTAAAGACTCTATCCGGGATTATCTGCATCGGAAAATATCATCATAAGCACTCATGCACGCCCCTATGTTTATGATTCACTATTGACCCGGTAGTATTCCCATGCACATTGTGCTATCATAGATTACTGAACCAAAACACATTTTAACAGAAAGAAAAACACATGAAGATAAAAAATACACTCAGCATACTTCTTTGCATCATCACCATCGCTCTTACTCTTATTTTCCATGAGCGTTTGGAAGAAAAAATACCGCATCTGCATGCACAAAATGTAAACGCTGCCGAGGATTTCTTGCCAGATTCACTGTATGCCGGCATTGTTTCCCAGACCTATCAATACAACCACAAAATCATAACCGGAGAGATTTCTCTCGATGATATTGCTCCTTTTTCCGAAGACCAGGTCTACACCTTTTTACAGGGACACCGTGCCTGGAGCGCCGGTGCCACATGGTCTGGCCAATGGTGTCAGAAATACGCCAAGGGACAGTATTTCAGTGGTTTTGGCTGTGGTTTCTGCTGTGTTGCCAACGTCTATAGCACCCTTTCGCCTTACACTTGCTCTCCCCTTGACGTCTACGATTATGCCTATAAGGAAACCGGCTATGCTCCTACCAAGGCATCCGCAGCTTTGGATTGGGGCAATATGAAAGTCATTCTTCGAGATATGGGAATGGACTGCGATGTGTATTATAAGGCGAACGACTATGCAGATTTTCAAAAGCAGGTAAAGACCAGCAAGATGACCATCGCCCTCGTCAGCAGTGCCAATGATGACAAACTCTGGCAAAGAGTTCCGGGTCACTATGTGACGCTCTGCCTCTATAACCCCACGGATGACACGATTCTCCTAGGTGACCCGGGATCTCCGACCAACAACCGGTCGCGCGTTCCCCTATCCTACGTTTATGACGCACTAAAAACGACCAGCAAGTTTCAATACCTACTGGTCGATGATTACGCAGAGGCAGACAATACTTGGCTGCATGACGGGATCGATGACAACTGGATCGCACCGGAGAATTTATAAATCTACCGATATTCCATGTCGGCGTAGACAGAGGCTACTGTAGTTCTGGCGGATTGCTGCTGAAGGACGAATATTCATATTGGCACCTCCTTGAAATAGCTGCGATAGTAATATTCTACTCATCTCATACAACAAATACAGAAAAATTGATCAGATTGGTTCTTAATGAAAAAACCTATCCCTCCAGATCTAGGCGCATATAGATCAGTTCCTGATATCCACTCATTCTGGAACAAAAGCCCTTGGGATTGCGTCCATATTCCACAAAACCCAGTTTCTGGTATAAGTGGATGGCAGATACATTATCCGCTACCACATCTAATTCCACTTGCGCATAGCCTGCATCTTTTGCACACTGCACACAGGCTTTGGTCAATGCCGTACCAAGTCCCAGTCCCCAGTATTCCTTTACAAGGCAAATACCAAATTCTGCCCGATGGCTGACTTTGTGACATGCGCCCACAGCATCGATCCCTGCCATTCCTACCACCTGATTTCCCACCAACGCAAGGATTTCCACCTCATTTGCACTTGCTGTTTTTCTTTCCAAAAACTCGCTTTCCTGTTCAGCATCCATAGAGGACTCATCCGGATAAGATAGAAGGAAATCTGTTTCTTCATGCGTAAGGTTAAAAACTTCCAGCGCTGCCTGCCCATCAGAAGCCACTCCACTTCTTAAAATTGCCGCCTGTCCATTTTTCATGATCAAATTTTTTCTGTATTGCATACCTGTTCCTTTCGTGTCATGTACTTTTTATCCATCATAACACAAAGAATAAAAGCATTGGTGAGTTCTCTATTTTATCAAGATCATCAATGCTTTTTCCTCGTTTTTTCTCCGTGAAATCTTACGATTTTCCTACAAATATTTTAGGTCTGTGGTAAGTCAGCCAATGATTTTGCCAGTTCTTCATCGGTCGGGATGTAATCGCCCATCTCGCCGTCATTGTATTTCTGGTATGCCACCATATCAAAGTAACCGGTTCCCGTCAAGCCAAAGACAATATTCTTTTCTTCTCCGGTCTCCTTGCAGCGCAGGGCTTCATCAATAGCAACCTTGATGGCGTGGCTGCTTTCCGGTGCCGGTAAAATACCCTCCACTCTGGCAAACTGCTCTGCTGCTTTAAAGACTTCAGTCTGCTCTACGGAACGGGCCTCCAACAATCCCTGATCGTATAATTCGGATACGATGGAACTCATGCCATGATAACGCAGGCCACCGGCATGGTTGGCAGACGGAATAAATTCACTTCCCAAGGTGTACATCTTTGCCAGCGGGGTAACCTTTCCGGTATCGCAGAAGTCATATGCATATTTACCTCTTGTCAGGCTCGGACAACTTGCCGGCTCCACTGCGATGATCTGGTAATCATTCTCGCCCCTTAACATTTCGCCCACAAATGGGGAGATCAGACCGCCCAGATTGGAACCGCCTCCGGCGCATCCGATGATAACATCTGCTTTGACGCCATATTTATCCAGAGCTGTTTTGGTCTCTAAACCAATGACAGACTGATGTAACAAAACCTGTGCCAAAACGGAGCCTAACACATATCGGTAACCTTCCTGCTTGGTCTCAGCCTCGACTGCTTCGGAAATAGCACATCCCAGACTTCCGGTCGTTCCCGGAAATTCTGCATTGATCTTTCTTCCGATCTCCGTTATCATGGAAGGGGAAGGTGTTACCGTCGCACCATAGGTTCTCATTACCTCCCGGCGGAATGGCTTTTGCTCATAAGAACATTTCACCATATAGACCTGACAATCCAGATCAAAATAAGAGCATGCCATGGAAAGTGCTGTTCCCCATTGTCCGGCTCCGGTCTCTGTCGTCACGCCCTTCAGACCCTGCTTCTTAGCATAATATGCCTGGGCTATGGCGGAGTTCAACTTGTGACTGCCGGATGTATTGTTGCCCTCAAACTTATAGTAAATATGTGCCGGTGTGCCAAGTTTTTCCTCCAGGCAATAGGCTCTTACTAAAGGCGATGGGCGGTACATTTTATAAAAATTCCGGATCTCTTCCGGGATATCAAAATACGCTGTCGTATCATCCAGTTCCTGCTTTGCCAGTTCCGTGCAGAATACCGCTTCCAGATCCTCAACGGTCATAGGCTGCAAGGTTGCAGGGTTTAAGAGTGGTGCAGGTTTCTTCTTCATATCTGCTCTAACGTTATACCATTGCTTTGGCATCTCCTGTTCATCCAGATAAATCTTGTAGGGAATTGTTGTCTTGTTCATGTTTCTTCCTTTCCTTGCTTTGCGAAATTTATTTACATGGAATGAGAGTGTGCGCTTACCTGATCTGATTAGCGGTCGTCAAATACACCATATAAATGCGTGTATTTTCCTCGTTGCCATAACAAAAAAACTCCCGTCCTAAATACATAGGACAGAAGTTATACTCCTGCGGTGCCACCTAATTTCATCCTGCTTCGGACAGAATACCCTCATTTATGTACCAACATACATAATCTGCTGTAACGTGCATCCCACGTCTCCCCTACTCGCCTGTGCTTTCAGTTCGCCCTCTGCAGTCCATTCTAGCACCCTTTCACCACTGTTATCCCACCACCAACAGTTCTCTGTGCACTTCCAAATGCTATACTCGTCTGCATCATCGGTTTTAATATAGTGACAGGATAATACATTAGTGCGGTAAAGTCAAGAGGTTTCTAAAAAAATATCTCCCCACCATACGGTAGGGAGATAAATTACATATGAATCCGCAATTACTTATTAGCAATAGCTGCCTGTGCAGATAGGTAAAAATATGGGGGTTTTTAATGAAATGAGCATTGTCCTCATTCTCTCCCCTATGTACCGAGGAAATCTTTTCGATTTCCTCCAATTTGATAATGCAGTTTTTCTTTCTGCCTTCCGCTGTAAAGGTCGCTTTCACATCTGCTGTCCCATTCAGATTAACATACCAATCAAATGTAGTATCCGATGTTGGTGTTATCAAATATACAAACTGATTGACAACATCGTGGCTGATAGTGCTACCACTAAAATCAACAAGGCTGTTCAGAGCAGAACGGATACCCTCTATATCCAATCCTTTCGGATTGCTTTTTTCCTGTGGAATTTCATCAAGTGCTTTTTGAAGTTTCTTGATTTCTTCATCGACAGGACTTCTCATTGCTTGATACTCGTCTTTGGAAATCTCTCCATCAGCTCTCATAGCAATCAAGTTAGTCATTCTGCTATTTGCCTTATCCAATTTCGCCTGTATCGTTACCGTATCGGATTGAGTTTCGTTAGATTTTTCTTCCTTATAATAACACTTAATAAGGTCTAACGCAATCAGTACAGACTCTTTTCTCTCTGTCCAGAGATGCTCTAACAGAGCTTTTGCCATAAAATCAAGTTTCCAATCGGTTATCATTCTGCTGTCACAATATCCCTCAGTGTCTAAACCGATTTCAGCTCTTTTCCGTTTAATTCCGTTGTTAAGCTGATTGTAGCATTGATAACCGTAAGAGGTTTTTCCGTCCAATTTCGTATGCCATTTGTTTTTACGATATGATGAGCCGCAGGAGCAACGCAGCTTGTTGACCCATATATCTCGTGAATCACGCTTACTATGTGTGTTTTTTCCTGCCGATACACATACAGGTTTTACTCTGCTTTCCCTTATTGCCTGTGCTTTATCCCATATCTCTTGAGAAATAATAGCAGGGAAATCTCCCTCAACATATTCATAAGTGGACATATCAAGATTGTTAATTCGCTTCTGCTCTAAAAAATTATTGCTTCTGGATTTGTTGTAACACTTTGTTCCTGTGTAGGTGGCATTTTTAATCGCTCTCATAATATTTGAAACGCTCCACTTTATAAGTCCAGAAGCTGTTTTCCTTTTTCGCTCCGTCAAAATCTTTGCGATTTTCATCGAGCCATAACCTTGCAGATACAAATCATATATCATTCTGACTGTTTCTGCCTGTTCCTCATTGATAACATAGGTATCTCCAACACGGTCATATCCTAAAATATTACCGTTTCCATAGAGAACACCATTATCACGGCTGATTTTCTGACCTGCTTTTACACGCTCGGAAGTCTTGCGACTTTCTTCCTGTGCCAATGTTGCCATAAGAGATAGCCGCAGTTCTCCATCTCCGTCCATTGTCCAAATATTATCGTCGATAAAAAACACCTCAACGCCTATGCCTTTCAACTCTCTTGTAACAACAAGGGTATCCACAACATTTCGTGCAAAACGGCATACCTCTCTGGTAACAATTAAATCAAATTTACCTTGCTTAGCATCTTCAATCATTTTCAAAAAGGCAGGACGTTTTTTTGCCTGTGTTCCCGTGATACCCTCATCAATATATCGTTCACAAACCGTCCAGTTCGGATGATATTTTACTTGGTCATCATACCATTGTAACTGATTTTCCAATGCAGATAACTGTGCTTCGTGTTCTGTTGATACACGACCATAAATAGCAACATTTCTGGCTCTATTTCTATCAAACTGAGCATAATCTGTGAGCTTAAATCGGTAATTATATTCATTTACTGCTGTATTCATAAAGCATACCTCCATTTCTGTGCTGATTACATTCTACCTATTATCAAGCCGCTTGTGAAATGTGCGAATTGTTGTGCTTCACGATATTTGTATATGTGGCTTGATTTATTTTCCCTTTTTCAAGAAGTATCTCAATGAGTTTCAGAGCTGCGGTATATTTATCTACTTTAATATTATCCATTTTGACCTCCTTTCAGAGAAACACTAATGGCAAGAGCCTTGTCAACTCTTGCTTTTCATGTTGGCGGCAATCCGCTTGTAGCCTGCAAGGTTTCCCGCATATATCGGGCTTCTTAAAATGCCCCTTACGCTGTTCTCGCTCCAAATATAACGGTTCTCCTCATTCTCCTCAAAATACCTCTCATAGCCTGTTGCCCCCTGCTCCGCCGCATAAGCGGCGGGGCGTAAGATATGCTGTTTGTTGATGTGCTTGCGGATTTTGGCGATTCCGTTGCCCGCTAACGCAAGGTCAAATATTTCCCTTACCACATGGGCAACTTTGTCATCTATCAGCAGATGGTTGTGGTCGGCGGGGTCTTTGACGTAACCGTATGGTGCTGTCGTCCCCATGAATTTCCCCTGCTGAAACCTCGCTCGGTACGCCGATTTTATCTTGACCGACACATCGGCGGAATACATTTCGTTTAGGATGTTGCGGAAAGGCGTGATGTCCATAGCGGATTTATTGAGCGTGTCCACGCCGTCATTGACCGCTATATACCTCACATTATGCTCTGGGAAAAACACTTCCAGATACAGTCCGCAATCAAGATAGTTCCTCCCCAGACGAGATAAATCTTTCGTGATAACGCAGTTTATCAGACCGCTTTCAATGTCCTTAATCATGTTCTGGAAACTTGGTCTTTGGAAATTTGTACCAGAGTAACCGTCGTCCACATACGTTTTTGCTAAGTGCCATCCCTGCTTTTTCACATAATCCGTGAGGATGGATTTCTGTGTCGCAATGCTCGCACTCTCGTTATCCGTGCCATCGTCTTTTGACAAGCGGCAGTACATGCCGACTTCATAAATCTTGTTCTCCATTCTTATTCCTGCCATACTGTAAAACCTCCATATCTGTCCTATCTGTTTTCATGTTCCATTGCGTACATTCTAAGCGGACAGCCCCTCATTGTCGAAGGTGTCGCCCTCGGCAATCTTCTTCCGAATATCCTCGGAAATAATCGGGATAAACGCTTCTGTGACTGTCTGCGTGCCGACATATTCACGGCTGATTATCATCTGAACTGGTGCTTTCGGCACGATACGCTTTCTCTTTTTATCTGCTTTCTTATCCTCGCCCATACTTAAATCTTCCTTTCCAGACAGGGCAGGAGAACGTCTGGAAACGCCCCGCCCTGTCAATCAGATACCATCAATCCCCGCTGTTTACTTCTTTCTGTAATGCTTCAAGGAGTGCTGCTGCTTCATCAGCGTTCAACGTGATACCCTTTCCGCACTTCTCACGGTTCGGGGAAAAGCTGCGGATGTCATATTTCGGCTCTCTTCCGTTCCATGAGATAAGATTGATTTCTTTTGTGTAGCCGCTGTCGCCCTTAGACAATACGGCGATTTCCTTTACAATCTCATACTGGATTTCTTTCATTCTTCATACCTCAATTTTCTGCATTTACCTCCCGAAAAGAGAAGATTAGCGGCTGTCCCTGCCCCGTTTCCTCTGCAATTCACGCTCCAAAAGTTTAATGATGGTTTCCTCCATCTGCTTCGGCGTTGTGTTCTTCGGAAAATACTTTTTCAGCTTGCTTGTGTTGATTTTCAAGGTTTCTTTCTGGTTTCCCTTTTCCTCCGTCATAATTGCAAATATCGTATCCATGTCAAGCCGCCCGCTCTGGCTTAGGCTTTTCATCCGCTGTGCCTGTGAGAGTGAGGGCGTTGCTTCTTCGCTCTCCATCGTGGCAAAGAGGTTTTCCTGCTCGTCTTTCTTCAAAAAGGACAGTTCCACCGCAGGCGTGAGGGCGATTTTCCCCTCGTCCACCATCCGCAAAATCGGCGGTATCAGTTCCGTCAAACGGATAAATCTTTGTACGGTCATCCTGCCTACGCCGAAGCCCTGTGCCACCTTGTCGTCCGTCCGCAACTTCGTCACAACTTGTGACGAGGTTAAGTCTGTGCGGAAACCCTGCCGCTTCATGGCTTCGGATTTCATCTTGTAGGCAAACGCCCGCTCTGATGGCAGGATATTCTCACGCTGTAAATTACTGTCTACAAGGGTGATGATGGCTCGGTCACGGTCTAAGGGCAGGACAAACGCAGGCACGGTATTTATCCCTGCAAGTTCAGACGCACGGACACGCCGCTGCCCTGCAATCACTTCATAGCCGTTCCCGTCCTCTTTCGGGCGTGTGATTATCGGCGTGACAATGCCAAATTCCTTGATGCTTTCCGCTAATTCTGACAGCGTTTCATCCTCTGCCACATGAAACGGATTGTCGGGAAACGGGTACAAGTCTTTGGTCTTTAACACCTTAAAATCCTGTTTCTACATTCACATATCTACCTTTCTTTCGCTCTGCTTTTATGGTTTTTCTGCAATTCTTCCAACACTTCGGGCGGTATCTTTGAGAGCAGCCGCCCCATCTGCTCGTTGGTTCTCTGCAACTCAAATATCTTCTGGTTCGCTTTCTGCACCTTTAGTTCCTGCTCATACTTTTCATCACGCATACGCCCCGCATAGTCTGATTCCTGCCCGATTTGCTCCTTTAGGCTATTGATATAGGCACTCTGCTTACTGATTTCCTTTGAGAATTTCTCCACGTCTGGGAGCCATGCCGCAATCAGTTCCAGAGCCTTGTCACGCTTCTTCCCTGCATTAAAGGCGTTGATGTCGGACAGTGCAGACACAATTTCCTCATACTGTTTATCAAGCCTGCCGCCCAACTTATAGAGCCATGTGGGGACATGTTTCCGCTTCGTTTCCATTGAGGACTGACCTCTTTCAAGCTGATTCCACCGTGAGGACATCCGCTCATGGTAGGCGGTCTGCCATTCGGACAGGCTCTTTTGATTGCCTAAAATTGTTTTGGCAGACAGCTTATTGTCTGGTGTAATCGGCACAAAACAGAGGTGCATATGCGGCGTTCTCTCGTCCATGTGGACGACTGCGGAGAGGATATTTTTCTCCCCGACACGCTCTGAAATGAAATCCAGAGCCATCGTAAAATACGCTTTCTGTTCTTTGGGCGGCAGGCTGTTCATAAATTCTGGCGAAGCCGTGATAAGCGTTTCCACCATCATCACGCTATCTTTCCTCGTCCTGCACCCTGCTTCGGCTACCATGCGGTTAATCTCTTTCTTGTAGGTGTACCTCGGCGGATTCACAAGATGGTAGTTATCTTTCGAGCGTTCCATATCTATATCTGGATTGCTTTTATAGGCTTCTTTTTTACGCTCGTTGTGGCGTTCGCAAGCCGCAACGCCGCCCGCTTTGCGTTTCTGGAAACGCAGGATTGCATAGGGCATAATTCATCATCTTCCTTTCTTCGGCGGGTAAACTGCCCTTTGGGTGACAGCGGTGACGGCGGTGACAGCAGTTTTGGGATACCCCCTACCGACTGCCTCAACTGTCACCCTTATTCCCTGCATGACGGTCATGTCGATGATGACGGTGTTTTTGGAATACCCCCTCGCAAGAGCCGTCACCGTCATGCTGCCATTCTTTTATCCGAAGCGTGGAGCGTAGGATAAGCAGGGCGTAAGACCTGCCATAAGGGAGTCCAGAGGGAACGTCTGGCACACGACTTTGCAGGGCAAAGTGTAGTGTGTTACACCCTGTAAACGCAGTCGGAAAAATCGGAAGGATTTTTCTGACCGCAGGGGTGGTTTTACACGCCGAAAAGGGCGGGTAAATCCTACGCCTGCACTTTGCGTTTACGGGGTGTTCTCCCGCAGGGATGACAGCGGCAGGGTATCCTAAAATCACTGTCACCGCCGTCACCGCTGTCACCCGCAGCAGAGTCGCCAGCTTTACACGGCTTTAAGCGTCAATGACAGTAACAGGGGGTATCCCAATATCGCTGTCACCACCGTCACCGCTGTCACCCGCCCGCTTTGCAAGCGAAATCTGCCTGCCGTGTTTTTTGCGGCTGTACTGATAAACGATATGGTTCTCATTTAAAAATGTGGTGCGGTATTCATTGAGCCATTTCGTAATCACCGTGGGTATGGTTTCCGTTTCCCTCATAGCGGCTAACAGCTCCGTTGCCGTGCCTGCCCATTCTTCCTTATCCCTCATAAAATCCACCAACCGAAAAAGGACGTCTGGTATCGTTTCTTTCGCAAGCTGCTCCTGCGTTTTTCTCTCCACAAGTTCCCAACTGCAATCACGGAAACGCAGCGTGTATTCCTGATAGGGCGTGTCCCTGCCCGTCACATACAGCTTGGCGGTGTCGGATGCCCGTTTCTCCTTTTCCAGAACAAAGGTAGCGTCCGCACTCCCCGTTAAGCCTGTCGTCCCAGACACCTTGTTGAACACATCGCTGTCATTCTGCTTTCGGATGTGGTGTACGACAATGACCGCCAATGAATGCCTGTCGGCAAAGTCTTTGATTAGTGAGATGTCCCCATAGTCGCTTGCGTAGGCATTGTCTTTTGAAGCTGTACGGACTTTCTGCAAAGTGTCAATGACAATAAGCCTGCTGTTTGGGTAATCTTTCAGATAATCTTCAAGCTGCACGATAAGACCGTCTGACAGCTTGCAGCTTGCCACGGCAAAGTGAAGCCGCCTGCTCGCTTCGTTCGTCAATCGGAACAGCCTGTCCTGTATACGGCAGAACGTGTCCTCAAGGCAGAGGTAAAGCACGTCGCCTCCATTGTCGGCATATCCCACAAGGGAAGTCCCTGCGACACGCATAAACATAGCTTCAGCATGAGCCAGCTCTTTCCTATCTTCTGTGAGCCGCAGAACAGCGACAAGCCTGTGGGGATAAGGCTGTCCACCACAAAGGACGGCTTCTCAAGCGGTTCATAAAGGAGCGTTTCGGCGTTGACTGTCTGTAACTTCTGCATGGCTTTCCTCCTTTCGGGCGGTGTTTTTGTTTTCGTTGCACATAGGCGTTGACCTCCTTAAAAATAGATTTACTCCCACGAAGAAAAAGTGAGAGTATGTAATGCCGCCAATCCCACACAAATAAAAAACAGATTTCTTTTTCGGGCGGTGTCGGTCACGGTTGGAGATACTTCCTCATTTCCGCCTTTACTTTCTCCTTTGCAATCGCAACAGATTTCTGTATTGCCGAAGCGGTGCAATGCTCCATAGCGGCGATTTGGTAAAAATTGAACTCATACTCGTAGTAGAGCAGGAAACGCCGCCTTTGTATCTCTGGCAGTCCGTCAACCGCCTTACAGAGCAGTTCTGCCCGTTCTGCCTCAATCATTTGTTCCTCTATGCTCTTAGGCAGCTTCAACGCCCGCCTGTTCAGCGTTTCGTCCCATACTTCCGAAAACTCCCTGTGCCGCTCGTCCCATTGGAGGAGATTCCTGTTCCTGCGTTCCATCTGCCGAAACTCCATAAAGAACTGTTCCGACACTTCCAACTCGTGGGATTTGCCCTGCCCGTCCTTAAAGCTGATAAAATACCTTGTGCCGCTTTCCGTGGATTCCTCCCGAAGCGTGTACGCCTTAACTCTGTATGCCATCCCGCTTGCCTCCTGCAAAAAATAAGTGAGGGGATTTCCATCCCTCACCCAGTAGCCCGCAGGACGGCAGGCTGTTTTAGACGCTATAAAATTTTCGTAGCTTCTTCCGCAGATGGTCTAACCTCGCATAGATGGCACCAGTCGTCAAATGCACGAGCGGGGCAATCTCCTTTGTGGAATACCCCTGCATTTTCAGCAGGACGATTTTCAAGGTACGCCCGTCCACCGCGACTAATACTTGATAGAGATTTTCGCTCTCAATCTCGTCCAGTAACTCCGCAACCGTACCCACTTCCGTCTGCCGCTCCCTGTCTGCCATGTCCTCAAGGTATTCCGCAATGTCATTCGTCCATCGGTAAAACCGCCTGTTGGAATTGAAGTCTGCCCTGTCCGCAATGCGTATCTGCTCAATGGTCGCTTCATCAACGCCGCACTCACGCAGCAGCTTTTCCTCCGCTTCTTTCCAGATACGCCATTTCCTGTCCTCCCGTCCGTGGTTATATGCCATGCTTCTTTTCCTCCAATCAGAATTGATTGAGAGGGCAGAGAAAAACCCCCTCATTTTCCCAAAGGAAAAAACAAGGGGGCTGAACGCCTTAAATTTTAATTTTCTATTATCTTTCTTAGTTTTCTTAGGATTCTGGCTTTGCGTTTGTTCACAACGCTCTGGGTTATGCCGAACCTCGCCCCGACTTCACGCTCAGAAAGTCCGTCAAAAAAGATTGCCTGTATCAATTCCTGTTCACTATCCGACAGCAAAGGCAGGGCGGCTTTCAGCCTGTCCACCATAACCGCATTGACAACGGTTTCCGCAATGTCTGCCGCTTCATCAGCGATAAAGTCTAAAGGCTTCCCCTCGCTGTCCGTAAATCCATCCAGAGAAAGCAGGCTGTTCTTCGTATCTAATTTTTTCAGATAACGCCACCGTTCCTTATCTCGGTAGAAGTCCGTGTATTGCTCCCTCACGACTTCAAGCAGACAGCCTTGAATGGGGATAAACAGCTTGTCCATATAGGTCTGGTCGGATTCCCTGCGGCGGCAGAAATCCGTATAGGACAGTTCCACATATCTGCCGCTTTC
Organism: Roseburia sp. AM51-8; assembly: GCF_003478275.1. Taxonomy (NCBI): domain Bacteria; kingdom Bacillati; phylum Bacillota; class Clostridia; order Lachnospirales; family Lachnospiraceae; genus Roseburia; species Roseburia sp. AM51-8. The sequence continues at coordinate 183,803 of NZ_QUEY01000004.1, forward strand.
CTTGATATATACCTTTCTCGGTGCGTATTTCACTGTAAGTACCTCCCATCTGAATTTTTGAAATGTTCAAAATCCAGATGGAGAGGTGGCGAACGACACCTAACACCACTAATAGCCCTATGGCACTTTCCAACAAAAATCGACAAAAGAAAAACCGCAAAGGCTCTGTGACCTTTACGGTTATAGGAAATAGTAATTCTATTGTATGGAGATTGTACTTCTACTTTCAAGGTGAGAAGTACCGTTGCACTGGCAGAAATTTTTTTAACTGGTTTCCTGCCGTTCTCTGATATGCTATGTATTGATAAATTTTGCTTCGTATGAGCAGATAGATAACTGCCCGAAAAAAGGACATAAAAAAATCCCTCCAAATTTAAAAACAAATTCAGAGGGTAATTTAGGGTATAACAAAATAACCCACCCGAATATCGTTTTTTTTATTTGGTGAGTTTGTTCTTTCAAATACGAAACAAATGCTCATGTACGGTAAAGTATCACAAGAAAATTATGTCGAATTGACAGCCGCCTCCGCTATACCGAATAAGGAAATAAAGAGTCCTCAAATTTTGCGCTACTAAATGAAGACGAGCGGAAGTAATCTCCCGCTCGTCAGTAAACTTAACTATGCCATATCAATCCCGCTTCTTTCCCGCCACCGGCACTAAGAACAGCGCGGGCAACAGCAGGAAAGCGGTACAGACCAGCCCCCAGGGTATGGACACCTGCTGGGCTACCAGCCCCACAATAGGCCCGCCGATGATCTGCCCGAAAGAGTCCAGCTGTCCGCTGGTGGAAAAGACTGTGGCGCGCATTTTCTCATCCACTTGGTCGTTCATCCAGGCGGCCAGCACAGGCTCCTTGATGGTGCGCATAAGCCCCGCCAGCAGGAACACCAACAACATGAACCAAAAGCTCCGCCCCACCGCGAAGAGAACCAGGAACAGGATATACCCGGCGCTGGTGGACATGACCACACTGGTTCGGCTGACAGTCCCTTTTTTCTCCATGCGGGCGATGAGCAACTGAGAAGCCAGAATACCTAAGCCGTTGCCGATAAGACTGATAACACCGAACCAAGTGACGCTGTTCAGCGGCCCGATAACGGGTATTACCGTGTCATCCAGAAAATGAGCGGTGGAGAGCCGGTCAAAGCCTTCACTGGCAAGTCCCCCGCATAGTGTGATTGCTAAGAGCGCCAGCAACACAGGTGCGCCTTTCACAAAGCCCAGGTTGAGCTTGAACAGGCAGACAAAGTCTTTAAGCAAGCCCTGCCGTTCCTCAATAGCAGGGGAGAAGTTGGTTTCTGGCATGATGCGAACCATCACCAGCCCCAACAACAAGCACAAACTGCCCCCCAAGATGAGAGGCATTTGCAGGTTTATGTTTCCCAGCAGTGTGCCCAGCACCACGCCCAGAACGCCGCCGATTTGCCCCATTTGACTGCCCCGCAGGAACACCTTGTCTATGGGTTTGTCCTCTTCCTCCGAGGCAATCCACGCCTCCAGAGCGCCGGTGATGAAGGTATCACCGCAACCCCAGACAACCTGGGCCAGCAGAACCGGCGCGAACCACGGTAGCGCACCCTCCATCAGAAAGCCCAGGCCGTAGAGGAACATTCCAATCAGCACCGAGCGCCGACGGCTATACAAATCCGCCACCACACCGGTGGGCATCTCGAACAGAAAGCAGGAGGTCTCCTGAACCGTCCCTACCAGGACAAGCTGGAAAGCATCCAGCTGCACCACCTCCAGGTGGTACACGATGGAAAGCACTGTGGACATAGAAACCGCCAGGGAACAGACAAATCGGAACAGCAGGTAGACAGAATATGCCTTTGAATTTTTAGCAAACATGAAGTTACATTCTCCTTTCAAATCTCATTTTATATGACTTTTGCAAGCTGTTAAGCTAACTTGTGGAACATATGCCGAACCTTATCTATACGGCTATTCGGGCGGCGGGGTTGGCAAATAAATTTACCAATAGCTGGCTGGTATCCTTTTAACTCTGTCAAGCAGACTCCCTGCCCATTTGTGAAATAAGTTAAATCGTTCCTGTATTCTTGAATACATCTAGCAGGGATTTCTCCTTTCAGAATGACCTCGTCATTCTTTATCTGAGTACTTACAATATCTGCACAATACCTTGGAGCATCATGATACGCCCGTGAGAGATATTCCTGCGGTGCATAAATTTCAAAGTGGAGATATGGCTCTAATAGTTCTGTCCCTGCTTTTTTTAAAGCCTGCTCCAATACGATAGGGGAAAGCAGCCGAAAGTCTGCGGGGGTACTTACAGGACTATAATACAATCCATATTCAAAACAGATTTTACAGTCTGTCACTTTCCATCCATACAGCCCCTGCTCGCAGCCATAAAGAACCCCCTCCATAACCGCATTTTGGAACGATTGATTTAAATATCCAAGTGAAACTCTGCTTTCATACTGCACTCCGCTTCCAATAGGGAGCGGCTCTATGGACAACCCGACAGAAGCCCAGAAAGGATTTGGCGGGACTTCTATGTGGATGGTATATTCTGCTTTTCTAAGCGGTCTTTCCATATATATAACAGTAGGCTCTTTTATTTCTGCCTCCACATGATATTTTTCCTCAAGGATGGCACAAATGACTTCCATCTGCACATTCCCCAAAAAAGATAACATAATCTCATGGGTAACAGTATCAATGTCAAAATGCAAAAGAGGGTCTGTATCAGCAATCTCTGCGAGGGCATTTAACAGGGCTTCCCTTTGCTCCGGCTTTTGCGGCTCTACCGTTGTCCGAAGTAATGGCATGGGATTATCAATCCGTGTTTTGTGAGGCAGGAGTTTTTCATTTCCCAGGATATCGTTCAGTTTCAAAGTATCATCAGCTAAAATAACAATTTCTCCCGGACAGGCATGGTCAGCCGGGACGATTTCACCGTTTGTCGGAACACACATCTCTGTGATTTTTATTTTCTCTTTTTCAGATATTCTAATAACATCCCTCAAATGCAATGTTCCGCTATATATACGCACATAAACAAAACGCCGCCTTTTCTCTGAATATTCAATCTTAAAAACCTGCCCGCATAGTTCAGATTGACCTTCAGGCGTTGATGAATAAAATTTACTGGCAATTACTTCTATAAGCTGCCGAATCCCCAGATTGTTTTTAGCGCTTCCGTGATAAACGGGAAATAACGTTCCGTTTTGGAATCTCCTGTTTTCTTCCTGTTCCAGTTCTGACATTTTAAACGGTTTCCCTGACATATATTTCTCTAATAGTTCATCGTTTCCCATAATTACCGCATCCCACTGTTCCATATCGTCATTGTCCGTTACATTTATATGGGGATGCTGCCCAACCTTTTGCTTCACTATAATTTCCGAAGAAAGCTTTGCTTTCATTTCCCGATATACCATTGGCAAATCAATCCCCTCTTGGTCAATTTTATTGATGAAAAAAATTGTCGGAATCTTCATTATCTGTAGTGCATGAAACAGTATACGGGTCTGTGCCTGTATGCCATCCTTTGCAGAAACTAATAATACTGCTCCGTCTAATACGGATAAAGAACGGTATACTTCCGCCAAAAAATCCATATGGCCTGGCGTATCTATAATGTTGACTTTTACATCCTCCCACTGAAAAGATGTCACTGCTGTCTGGATAGTGATTCCCCTTTGACGCTCCAAATTCATTGTATCTGTCCTTGTTGTGCCTTCATCTACGCTCCCTAGTTCTGCAATTGCACCACTGGTATACAATAAACTTTCCGTTAATGTTGTCTTTCCTGCGTCAACGTGAGCCAGAATGCCTAAGTTAATTATTTTCATGTGATTTTCCTCCTATCAACACCCAAAAAAGGGCATAAAAATACCCAGTGATAAATACTCCTATCACTGGGTAAATAACTCCAATAGCCCCAAAACACTTATATGTTTTCGGGCATATAAAATTACATGATAAAAGTATTCTTAAACTGGGTACAAAAAACTAAGCCCCATATTAAAAGTGAAACGAGACTGCTACTTTTTGTTCCCACTATCAAATTGACAGTTTATTTAAGAATACCTTGCCGCATATTTATTAACTCCTTGTATAATACTGAATCTAATTATATTCCTTAACCCTTTATTTGTCAAGCTGACAAACTAAAGCAGAAAAAGCGGCAGGATTTCCCCCTGCCACTAATCATCTGTTTATGCAAAAATAATTTCCTTTTCCACAATCTCCCTCGCACAAGCCCTTATGTTATTGAGGCATCCTGTCCATTCTAAGGCGTTTTCTGCCTTTAGCTGTTCCGTTATGCCCTGTGCCTGTTTCATACCCTCTATGAGCCTTTCAAAGCGTTCCTGTGCCTGTCTGTTGATGTCGGCAAGGTAGGCGTTTAGCCTGCCGCTTGTAAGAAGATTGGTGTATGTAACTTTACGGTACTGTTTTAGATAATCTAAATGCCGTTGCCCCCAGATGCCTATTGCCTGTTCTTCTTCGGCGGGTACAGTTAAGCACGGTATCAAATAATCCCCTTGCCTTTCGTATTTGCCGCCCAGTTCCTCAAATAATGATTTTGCCATTGTCTGTTACCTCCACATTCTTTTTTATTTTGAATGTCCGCAAAATCCGTCCTACATCGGAAGGACGCCACGGACAATCAAGGTTATGGATTGCTATGAGCCTGTCCTGCACATTCGTACCTGCTCCCATCTTAGGAGTAGAGCCGAACAGCACACGGACTTCGCCGCTTCTGACCTTGCCGAACAACTCTTTTTTCTGTGCATCGGTGGTCGCTTCATGAATAAAGCGTATCTGCTCCGCAGGAATATCACGGGCTATCAGCTGCTCCCTCATATCGTCATAAACATTGAAAGTACCATTACGGCACTGCATATGTTCCTATATTATAAACAGAATTTCAGGACTCTGCCAAGTACTTTATGCTCGAGGCATCTGCAGTATCTGTTCGAATGACCTTATATTTCAAATCCTATCCCTCCCGCAGCATCTGTCTTAAATCATCAAATGTTCCACTAATCGGTGCCACTCTATCAGTTCTTACAATACCTCTCTTTCTTCATAGTCACATTATATTCTAATTTGCATATCTTATATATCATTTCTGTATATAGAAAAAGTGTGCTTTACCGCACACTCTTTGCTATAAATATACTCTTAAATCACTACACAAATCAGTTTCCAAATTGATCAATTTCTTCGTGATTGCCTTTGCCCTATCATCCGCTGCCTTATACTGATTTAAATACCGACTCAAAGACTTCACTCCCATATTACATCCGTCCGTCATAAGTTCCGCAATGGTTTCATCCGATGTATTCATCGCAAGTCTCATATTCGTTTTGATCCAAGACATTCCTTGCGCCATTACGTTCGGCTCCTTAGTGATATGTATGAACATTTATTTTAGTTCAAAACTATAAAAATCTAGATATCCCTTACCCTTGTATTCAAAGTAAAGTGCACTATTCTTTTTTGGAACAGTTAAAGAGTCTTTTACACAGCAAAAATTCTTCTTGTCATTCACAACTATAGCGATCTTTCCTAGTATATTTTTCTTGTCAGCGTCATCGTATATGTAGAAATACCCATTAGCCTTTCCACGAATCTTTACAGAAATCGAATCCGGCTCATAGCTTTCAAAATCAAAATACCGAAATCCAGCAACAGCACCATCTTTCATATTCTGAATGTATTGGTTTGGATTGTCCTCGCGATCTAATCCGTCTTGCATAAAGGCTGGATGCTCTTTGTTTTGGACCAGTTTATGAGCAGACCAAGTCGGACCTTTCTTTGAATACAAATGACAGGCTATCCTTGCCTCATATTCACCAACTCCCATCAGAGGGCCGTCATTAAGACCGCAACTTGTAAGTTCGGCATATTCAAATTTTCCGTTTTTAAACTTTATCTCCTCTGCATACCCCTGTCTGGAAAACATATTTCTGGCAGTATGTCTATGTCCAAAAACATAATACCTGTCCTTTATCTTTTCTACACTACCATGATTATTTCCAATGTAATTCTTGGCTTCGTATCCCAATGGCTTAGCATAACTTTTTGTAGATGTAAAGCCAAGAGGACCCACATCACCATTAGAAGTTAACACACCACCATAAGTAAAATCTCCATCTGGTCTGTCAGATACAGCCCAACACAACTCGTGACTCTGCACGGATGAATAAATAAAATAGTATTTATCGTCAAATTTTCTAATGGAATTTGCCTCAAAAAACTCATGGTTCTCAAAGCCCGTGCCTGCAGAATCCATTATATTTGGTAATAATCTAACCGGTTCTTGTTTCATCGTAAGCATATCGGTCTCAAGTTCCACAAAATAAGAACTATCTCTGAAATGTCGCTTATACTCACTCTTGGCCATTTTTTCCATCATAGGTCCCTGACCTGCGTAAAGATATACTCTGCCATTGTCTACAAGAATACCCGGATCAAACGGCATAAAATCCTGCGGTCTTCTCCCCCAGTATTCACCATTTTTATCCTGCACACAACCTAAAAAATGATATTCTCCAGCCGGGCTATCACACACAGCCACACCAATTTTGTTGTCGTTTTCAAGACCATAGTAGAGATAATATTTTCCATCTACTCCTCTTGCCACATCCGGAGCATACATCACCTTATCTCCATTTGCATTGTCAATATCCTGCGTCTTTTTATATATAACTCCTTCATATCTCCAATCAGCCAAATTATCAACTGGAGTTGACCATGCCACATAGTCATTTTCACAAAATCTTTTGCCATTAAACTTGTCATGAGAACCATAAATATATAATCTGTCCCCAAAGACATGTGGTTCTCCATCCGGCACATATTCATAACTTGGTAAATATGGATTAAATGCTTGTTGTTTCATGTTTGTTCTCCTTCTTGTATCACTGTCTTGAAATTTCACTGTAGTGATTTCTTACATCTGCTGATGGTCTCCTGTAATACCTGCATATTACTCTCCTTCGTCATAGTCCTAGTATATCCTAATTTGCATATCGTATCAATCATTTCTGTATAAAAAAACAGCCCTGCATTGAGTGCAGGGCTGACTCTCAAAATCCTTATTTGAATTTGAATTTGAATTTTAAATTACTTATTAGCGATTGCTGCCTGTGCTGCTGCCAAACGTGCAATAGGTACACGGAATGGTGAGCAAGATACATAGTCAAGACCGATCTTGTGGCAGAACTCAACGGAAGAAGGATCTCCACCATGCTCTCCACAGATACCAACATGAAGTGCCGGGTTGACTGGCTTACCAAGTTTGATAGCAGTCTCCATCAACTTACCAACACCTGTCTGGTCTAACTTAGCAAATGGATCGTTCTCAAAGATCTTCTTGTCATAGTAAGCATCTAAGAACTTACCGGCATCATCACGAGAGAATCCAAATGTCATCTGTGTCAGATCGTTTGTACCAAAGCAGAAGAAGTCTGCTTCCTTAGCGATCTCGTCAGCAGTAAGTGCTGCTCTTGGGATCTCAATCATAGTACCAACTTCGTATTCTAATGTGACGCCTGCTGCTGCAATTTCAGCGTCTGCTGTCTCAACAACGACTTTCTTAACATACTTCAATTCTTCCACTTCACATACAAGTGGGATCATGATCTCAGGCTTAATGTTCCAGTCAGCATGCTCTTTCTGAACTTCGATTGCTGCACGGATAACAGCCTTTGTCTGCATCTTGGCGATTTCAGGATAAGTAACAGCAAGACGGCATCCTCTGTGACCCATCATTGGGTTGAACTCATGGAGTCCATCGATGATTGTCTTGATCTGCTCTACAGTCTTGCCCTGAGCATCTGCTAACTTCTTGATGTCTGCTTCTTCTGTAGGAACGAACTCATGAAGAGGTGGATCCAAGAAACGAATGGTAACCGGGCATCCTTCCAGGGCTTCGTAAAGAGCCTTGAAATCTCCCTGCTGATATGGAAGGATCTTCTCAAGTGCTGCTTCTCTTTCTTCTACAGTATCAGAACAGATCATCTCACGGAATGCTGCAATTCTGTCTTCTTCAAAGAACATATGCTCTGTACGGCAGAGTCCGATGCCTTCTGCTCCAAGTTCGCGTGCCTTCTTAGCATCTGCAGGAGTATCTGCATTTGTACGAACCTTTAACTTTCTATACTTGTCAGCCCAAGCCATTACACGACCGAACTCACCAGCGATGGTTGCATCAACTGTCTTGATCTCGCCATCGTAGATATTTCCTGTTGTACCATCGATAGAGATGTAATCTCCTTCGTGGAATTCCTTGCCTGCAAGTGTGAACTTCTTGTTCTCCTCGTCCATAGCGATATCGCCACAACCGGATACACAGCAGGTTCCCATACCACGGGCTACTACTGCTGCATGTGATGTCATACCACCACGAACAGTCAGGATACCCTGAGAAGCCTTCATACCTGTGATATCCTCTGGAGAAGTCTCAAGACGAACAAGTACGACCTTCTCGCCACGCTCGTTCCAAGCCTCAGCATCTTCTGCTGTAAAGACGATCTTACCACAAGCTGCTCCAGGAGATGCTCCTAAGCCCTTTCCAAGTGGTGTTGCAGCCTTAAGTGCTGCTGCATCAAACTGTGGATGAAGAAGTGTATCAAGGTTACGAGGATCGATCATTGCTACTGCTTCTTCTTCTGTCTTATGTCCTTCATCAACAAGATCACATGCGATCTTAAGAGCAGCTGGAGCTGTTCTCTTACCATTACGGCACTGCAGCATGTATAATTTCTTGTTTTCTACGGTAAATTCCATATCCTGCATGTCATGGTAGTGATTCTCAAGAGTCTCACATACCTGAATGAACTCTGCATATGCTTCTGGGAATTCCTGCTCCATCTGAGCGATCGGCATTGGTGTACGAACACCGGCAACTACGTCCTCGCCCTGAGCATTGATCAGGAACTCACCCATCAACTTCTTCTCACCTGTAGCAGGATCACGGGTAAATGCAACACCTGTACCGGACTCATCATTTAAGTTACCGAATACCATTGGCATTACGTTAACTGCTGTTCCCCAAGAATAAGGGATGTCGTTGTCACGACGATATACGTTTGCACGTGGGTTGTCCCAAGAACGGAATACAGCCTCGATTGCTAACTTCAACTGCTCTACAGGATCGGAAGGGAAGTCCTGTCCTAACTGGTTCTTGTACTCAGCCTTGAACTGCTCTGCTAATTCCTTGAGGTCAGCAGCGGTAAGTTCAACGTCATACTGAACGCCTCTTTCTTCCTTCATCTTGTCGATCAACTGCTCGAAATACTTCTTACCAACTTCCATAACAACGTCTGAGAACATCTGGATGAAACGTCTGTAAGAGTCATATACGAAACGCTCGAACTTCGGATCAGGGTTACCAGCGATCATTGCTGCTACTACCTCATCATTCAGTCCTAAGTTAAGAATTGTATCCATCATACCAGGCATAGATGCTCTAGCACCGGAACGAACGGAAACAAGAAGAGGGTTCTTCAGATCGCCGAATTTCTTTCCGTTGATCTCCTCCATTTTCTTAACGCCTTCCATAGCCTGTGCCATGATCTCGTCGTTGATCTTGCGTCCGTCCTCATAATACTGAGTACAAGCCTCCGTTGTGATTGTGAATCCCTGTGGTACCGGAAGACCGATATCAGTCATCTCTGCAAGGTTAGCACCTTTACCACCAAGAAGATTACGCATGGTCATGTCGCCTTCACTAAACATGTAGACCCATTTGTTTGCCATTTTCAATTTCCTCCTAAAAAATACTTTGTGTCCTTCAACTCATTCGTATCTGAATGCATATGGAACACACCACTCCATGTGCTAAGCCGCACATAATTGATTTTAGCATAATTTCCAATTTATTCAATATCAAATCCGTTTTATTCTGACAAATTTATCCAAGTATTTTTATCGGCATCTTTTCTTTCTTATCACTTTTCCATAAAAACTTTAAACAGACTGGTTCAATTGTCCTATGATCTGCTCAAACATATCCTTTTTACCCGCATCATAGGCAAGCATCTCGTTTGGCGACTGATTCAGGATAAAGGATGCCATAGGTCCATCCAACATACCCGGAAGGGCTGCATCCAGAATGGCTTTCGCTGCCGGATCTTTGACCATATCCCGGAATTTTGTGTTCATGTTGTATCTTCCCGCGATAAGCACCGTATTTGTATCATATACATAATGATATTGGCCGGAGCCAAGCACCAGTGCATCTTCCCTTTCCGGCAGATAAAGTGTAGCGGTCGTATTTACCGGCACCTTTACATCAACCTGAATCTGTCCATCCTTGCAGATTGTATAGACACAGATACTGCCATACATGGTCTCCAGTGAGGCTTGCACTTCTTCCAATCCTTTGGTCAGATAAGGTCTAATATCAAAAGACGCATAGCCTGCTGAGGTCGGCGTAATCCCGGCGACTTTCCGATAAAGCCAATCTCCTATGGAACCATACGTATAATGATTCAAAGAATTCATGCCCGATGTATCAAAAGTTCCATCCGGCAAAATAGAATTCCAGCGTTCCCAGATCGTCGTTGCCCCCATCTTCACTGCATAGAGCCAGCCCGGGTAATCCTCATTTAAAAGAAGTTCCGCCGCCAGATCATGAAGTCCATTTTCAGAAAGAGCATGGCACAGATATGCCGTTCCGACAAAGCCTGTCGTCAACTTGTTTTTATGCTGTTTGAGGTTTTTCTCCAGCGTCTGTATAATGCGCTCCTTTTTTGCTCCCGCGACCAAATCAAAATAAAGGAGCAGGGCACAGGCTGTCTGTGTCTCTGAAACCAAGCGTCCGGTTGCTGTTACATACTCTCTTAAGATGGCATCCGCGATAGCCTGATAGCGTCCATCGTATATCTTTGCATCCTCCTCTTTTCCAAGTATATGTGCCGTATCGCACACAATCTTGGTCGAATATGCATAAAAGACATTTGCCACCAGATTCTTATCCGTACCTCCCGACATCAGATGCAGGCTTTCATCACTGTCCAGGGCCAGCCAGTCACCTCTTTGGAAACCATGCATCCATAGGACTTCACCCCGACACTGTCCAAAGATCCAATCCACCCAGAGGCGCATATTCTCATATTGATCGGCAAGCACACCGGTATCCCCATAGGTCATATAAAGATTCCATGGGATTACGGTAGCACAGTCACTCCAGATGGAGGTTCCCATACTGCCCTTTACCACATTGGGTACGATCTGCGGAATGCCTGTTTTTGCATCCGATTCCAATGCCACATCACGCAGCCATTTTTTGAAAAAAAGTCCCGCATTAAAATTCTGCATGGCGGTCTTGCTGAAGATCATGGCATCCCCGGTCCAGCCCAGTCGTTCATCCCTTTGCGGGCAATCGGTCGGAATATCAAAAAAGTTGCTTCTCTGCCCCCATTCGATATTTTGGATCAGGCGGTTGACCAGACGGTTTGATGTTGTCATCGTCCCCGCTTTGTGCATATCACTATGCATGGCGCAGGCCGTAAAATACTTGGGATCCACACTGCTATCTACACCCTCAACGCAAATATAACGGAAACCGTGATAGGTAAAATGTGGCATGACTTTTTTCCCGACATCTCCCTCACCATATCGGTAAAGGTCCTCTGATCTTGCTGTCCGATAATTTTCATTGTAAAAATTGCCATCTTTGTCCAGGGCTTCGCCGTGTGTGATACGGATTTCTTTCTTCTCACCGGTAAGCAGAGAAAGCGGCGGTAATTCTACTTCCACCAACCCTGCCATATTCTGACCGAAATCAAACACCAACTCACCCTTTGGCGTAAGAATCTTCTGAACCACCGGGAAACGTTTGGTAATACGGATAGGCTCTGCCTCTTGCGAAAGCAAACGTTTCGGAATCGCATCTTTTTCCAAAAGCACTGCCTGACTGTCACCGGCATAATTTTCGGATAACGGCAAGGTCAGATCCAGTGTCTCACCCATATAGATTTCCGACGACCGGATCGCATTTTCTGATACCAGCCATGAGGCATCGGTTCCCATGACGTCCACCGAACCATCTTCGTATGTGATACGGATCATGGCGATACAGGCTGTCTTTTTTCCATAGAGATGATGCTCCCCTTCGCCGTTTAAGTAGCCTGCATACCAGCCATTGCCGACAACCAAAGACACTAGGGATTTCTCCTGTAACTCATCCGTCACATCGTAAGTCTGATATTGGACGCGGTTGCCATAAGACGTCCAGCCGGGAGCCAGATATGCATCCCCCATTTTTTTGCCGTCAATTTCCAGATCATAGACACCAAGTGCAGATGCATAGATTCTTGCCTGACGCAGTTTTTTCCCGTTCTGCAGACAGACCTCTTTGGAGAAAGTCTTAACGGACGGCAATTCCTCTTTCGTAGTGATCCATACACCTTCCCAATTGTCCTCTGCCATCAGTCCAGTCTCAAAAAAAGTAGTCGTTTCTGCAACGTTTCCATGGTTGTCCCAGACACAGATATTGACATCATAATGGCTAAAGGCCTCCAAGGCACTGCCTTCATAAGTCACAAACAGGGACTGTCCGTTTTCCACCCTACCGCTTGACCAGACCTCTTCTTCTGCTTTTGTCACCTTGATCTCATAGGCTTTCTGATAGGTGTTTTGCTCTTGACTTTCCAGTTTCCAGGAAAAACGTGGGCAGACATCTATGCCAATCGGTTCCTTCTGATATTCCACTGTCACATCATACACTCTCATATTTTTCTTCCTCATCTCTCTTTTTGAAAAAGAGACTTCGAAATCAAATCTCGAAGTCTCTATAATGAAGGGTTTTGTAAATTGCTAAATTATGCTTCTTTCTTCGCTTCCTGTTCTGCTTTCATGGCTACAATGTTCTTCTGTACTTCAACCATTCTTTCTTTGTCAAGATCATAGTACTTCATAGAAATAACATTAAAGATCCAGCCAATGACAGGCAGTCCAAATGCTAAGAACATGGTCATCCAGAATACTGCAGGTGTTGCCTTATCTCCCATCTGTGGCATCACGGTCTTATATCCGATCAGAGATACCATAAGAGCAGCAATGGTTGATGCCAGTGAAGAAATAATCTTATCGAGGAAGGAATACACACCGCCTACGGTACCCGGCATAAAATTGCCGGAACGCTCAAACTCATAATCACAAACATCAGCTCTCATAACACCACTTGCTGTAGAAAGGATCATCTTAAAACCGGTCAATCCAACATTAAGAACCAGATAAATGATCATTGGAACACCGAACTTACCAATGCTTGACATACCGGTTGGTCCTAAGATGGTACAGAATACAACCATCACAACAGACAAGCCGATACATGCCCATGACCAGACAGATGTTGCTTTCTTAGCTCCGAATTTTGCAACATACATACCGCCAATTGTCGCAAAGGCAATACCAATGATCGCCGTGATATTACCAAGCATAGTTGCTGCCTGATAGTTCGCGATCAGCACACCACTTAAGAGTGTCATAACGATAGACTGTCCGGCTGTGGTCTGTGCCAGTTTATCAGAAGCACCAGTAATGATCCACATCTGCATATTTCTGTTATCCTTGAGCAGATTCCACATATCCTTAAATCCGATCTTCTTTTCCTTACCATCATCACCAAAAGTCACACTGTTTAACACTTCCGGTTTGTCACATGGTGTCAGACCGATGCATGTCAGTAAGATAAATACAAGGGCTGCAAATACATACCACACACATGCTTCACGCAGACAGGCTACATTATACTGATTGTCATATTTTGGTAAAACTGCGAATGAAATAATGGTGTTAAATACCATTGGTACACAGTATGAATAAATGGTTCCGATCAGGTTCATGAAAGGACGCTGGGTTGGATCGTTGGTGATCAGGTTTCCGACAGCACCGGAAGACATATTCATCATGGTATAACCAATGATATATACCACATAGATACCGATGAACCAAGCCACACCGGCTGCGCCTGTGTACTTGCCACTCATCCAGTCATACATCATGAAGCATGCCAGTGCCATGACACACCAAGCTGCGATCAGGAAGAGTCGAATCTTTCCATGCTTTCCAGCCTTGATGCGGTCAAAAACAAATGCCACCAAAGGATCTGTGATACCATCAAAAATACGTGTTCCTGTAATAATGATTCCGGCAACCGCAACTGCGATACCATAACCGGCATTGGCTATGTAGGATGCGTACATCATCAAAAGATAAAAACACATACCTCCACCATTGGTTGCGACACCAAGTACCATAGATAATTTACTGGCGGTGCGGTATTCTACACCGTCTCTCACGCTTGCCGCGCTTAACTTTTTATTCCCCATTGTTCTCCTCCTTTGAGTTGTCTTTTTTCTGTATCTTTTTCACAATTTGACACATCTTCTGGCATTATCATATGACCTTTTTGCACATACTTTAATACTAAAATTTGCTTTTTTATTCTATTTTTAGTAAAGTATGGTTACGATAGAAAAAAGGAGATGAGAAGGCAATGGATATTTACGCATTATTCTCGGTCATTCCCCAACTGCATCTTATTACTTTCGACGCAGACCGGCGAATGATACGATCAAACGATAACATAGGTCCTATTTTTAGTGCTTTTTTAAGTACTGAGGAATATATGGAAATGATTTTTTCCCACGGGAAGAACCATGACACGCCTTTTGTTCTGGCAGCCTACATCGGCTTTGTCTGGGAAGCCATCTATGAAAAAAAAGATGGGAAACTGATGCGCGTACATGTGCTCGGTCCCATTTTTTACAGTCCTTATTCCGACAAAGCCATGGAACACTGCCTGCGCCAATATGAATCTTTGGGTATGTCTTTTTCCAGCAAACACAAACTTATTGCCCAGATGAAAGAACTCCCGGTTATGAAATACAGCCAGTTTGCCCACTATGGGATGATGCTGCATTATCTGGTCAATGGCCAGCGCATAACCATGAATGATTTTGACCATATGCAGGATACCTCCTTTCTCGACACAGACTCTCTGCCCATAGCGACTGCGGTTGCAGAAGACCGGGATGTGGTCTACGAAAATATTTATCATTTTGAAAACCTGCTGTTGAGCGAGGTTGCACAGGGTCAAGACAGCCTATATGCTGCGGAATTAAATGACATGGTAAAAAAAGGAAGTCTGGCATCCGTACCAACCGAATATGCCAATGTCGTGGAACCCTCCCGCAGCCGCAAGGACTCACTGCTCATCCTGAACGCTTTAGAATGCCATAAAGCCATAGAAGCCGGTGTACTGATCTCCACTGCCTACCGCACACAGGAAGCATTCATTGAGGAAATTGAAAACACGCACTCGCCACTTGGCATGAACCAGTTACACCAAGACATTCACCAGACCTACTGCGCACTGGTGCAAGATGCGATGGACGAGAAAAAGCAATACAGCCCTGTGATAAGAAAATGCATGACATATCTGAAAAACAACATCACAAGCGGTATAACGACTGCACAGTTGGCAGATCAGACCGGCTATGAGCCCTACTATCTGAACCGCCTTTTCAAGACAGAAGTCGGCATTTCTCCAAAGCAGTATTACCGCGATCTCAAGATACACTATGCCGCCAGAATGCTGCTGGAATCCGAAATATCCATCGCCGACGCCGCCGAGTATCTTCACTATTCTTCTTACACACATTTTTGTAGTGATTTTAAGGCTGTAATGAACTGCACACCAACGGACTATCGAAAATCTCATAAATAGATCAAAAAAGGTCTCTCCCTCTTGGGAAAGACCTTTTGCTGTATTATGGTTCAAATTACCATTCAAATTTCTTTGCGAAGTATGCATCCAGATCCTCGATCTTGATACGCTCCTGCTCCATGGTGTCACGGTCACGAACCGTAACGGCTCCATCTTCCTCAGAATCGAAATCGTAAGTAACACAGAATGGTGTTCCGATCTCGTCCTGACGACGATAACGCTTACCGATGTTTCCTCTGTCATCAAATTCACAGTTGTACTTCTTGGACAACTGGGCATATACGCTCTCAGCGCCCTCATTTAACTTCTTGGAAAGCGGAAGCACACCGATCTTGACCGGTGCGATTGCCGGATGGAAATGCAGTACGGTACGCATATCCGGCTTCTCCTCTGTTCCGATATTCTCCTCATCATAGGCAGCGCAAAGGAATGCCAAAAGCACACGGTCTGCACCAAGAGAAGGCTCGATAACATAAGGGATATAACGCTCGCCCTTGCTATCATCAAAGTAGGTCAGATCCTGACCGGATGTATTCTGATGCTGGGTCAGATCATAATCGGTACGATCTGCGATACCCCAGAGTTCACCCCATCCAAATGGGAATAAGAACTCGATATCGGTCGTTCCTTTGGAGTAGAAAGCAAGTTCTGCAGGATCATGATCACGCAGACGTAATTCTTCTTCTTTCATGCCAAGAGAAAGTAACCAGTCGCGGCAGAAGCCTCTCCAATACTGGAACCATTCCAGATCGGTTCCCGGCTCGCAGAAGAACTCCAGTTCCATCTGCTCAAACTCTCTGGTACGGAAGATAAAGTTACCCGGTGTGATCTCGTTACGGAAAGACTTACCGATCTGACCGATACCAAACGGTAACTTCTTTCTGGAAGTACGCTGCACATTCTTAAAGTTGACAAAGATACCCTGTGCTGTCTCCGGTCGGAGATATACGGTATTCTTTGCATCTTCGGTAACACCCATGAAAGACTTGAACATAAGGTTGAACTGACGGATGTCGGTAAAATCATGCTTACCGCAGGTAGGACATGGAACACTGTGTTCCTTGATAAATCCCATCATTTCCTCAGCCGTCCATCCATCTACGGATGTCTCTAAGGTAATATCATTTTCCTGCGCAAAATCTTCGATGATCTTGTCTGCGCGGAAACGCTCATGACACTCTCTACAATCCATCAAAGGATCGGAAAATCCGCCCAAGTGACCGGAAGCCACCCATGTCTGTGGATTCATGATGATCGCACTGTCAATACCTACATTGTACGGGCTTTCCTGTACGAACTTCTGCCACCATGCTTTTTTGATATTGTTCTTCAGTTCCACACCAAGATTTCCATAATCCCAACTGTTCGCAAGACCTCCATAGATCTCAGAACCCGGATATACAAATCCTCTTGCTTTACATAAAGCAACAATCTTGTCCATTGTCTTTTCCATAATCTGATCCTCTCATTTCTTGTTCTATTGTGTACAGGCAATCTCCTGTATAACACTCTACTTATAAATAATATAGGTCAACTGTGTTGCATCTTCATTGCCATCCGGCTGTTCGATTGAGACGGTACTCTTATCCACCATGGTCGTGCAGGCATCGGAAACATAAAGGATGGTGCCGTCTACCGTGACATTGATATTCTCTTTGATGATGGCCACCTTTAACTTCTTTTGGGAAGTAATGTCTAAAGTATCAACCGATGTCCCCTTTTCTCCGTCCGTAACACTGACAAAAGCATCTGAGAAATCAAAGCCCTGCTTGACTGCCGACTTGATCGTACCGGTATAAAGTCCATAGCCGGTAAACTTGCTGTAATCCTCTGCAGATGCATAGGTAGTCTTGGCATGAGCAAGGTCACTGTAAAACTTTATTTTGTCTAATTTGACGCTGTCTTTGCCATTGGTATCGTTGTATTCTTTGATCTCTTCCTTCATGTAAGTCTTTAACTCACTTCGGGAGTAATCCTCCGCAAAGTCTGTCAATTCTTCACAGATCACCTTGCCGTCATCTGAGATCGTAAGAGTACTTTGATCCGGTATCTTATCAAACCATCCGCTAAACTTGACAACCGCAACGATCGCAGCGATCACAAGGATAATGACGGCGATCAGGATCGCGATCCTGTGCTGGACGATCTTTTGGTTTCTCGCCTTTATCTTATTTTCTCTCGCATTTTGTGCTGCCTTGGCAGAATGCTTTTTCTTATTTTCCATGTATCAATGGTCCTCCTATTTGAAGCACTTAACAATCTGCACTATTATACTATGACACAATTATTTTTTCAACCGCCTTGTGCCACAGGAACGTCCCTGTGGCTCAGATAAAGTCCTCGCTCTTAAACTTATGTCCCACATAATGATTCCGATAGGATTGCAGTAAATTCAGAAACTCTGCCTCCACCGCCGGTGTCAGACGGAAGGTGTATAATTTTTCCACAGAAGTGGAAATGATATACTGCATGGCATAAAGGGTCGATCCGTCTATCGGATTGCCACCGGTCTTGCCCTGGCAGGACGCACAGACACAGCCCCGCAGCCGCATGGAAAAGAAGTCCAGATGCTCTTTGCTGCCACAGGATAAGCACTCAAAGACATTAGGATATTCCCCATTGATCGTCCAGGTCTTTAACTCGTAGATGCCCCGGATCAGCGCAAAAGAAAACTTACGGCTCTCAAGCGCCCGAAGTGTCTGGTACAAAAGCCGTAAGCGTTCTACTTCATCTGCATTTTCCTGTGCATAGTATTCCGCCATCTCCAGAAAATAGTAACCATAGCAGACCATATCAAAATCTTCTGCCAGTTCCCGGAAATAATTCTTGATGTCCGCACGCACCGCGGTATATGTACTCTTGCCCTGGTAGACCTCAAACTGACCAAAGGCAAAAGGATTGGCTGCCGCCAAAAGTTGGTTACCGGAACGACGTGCCCCTTTAGCAAAAGCTGTGATCTTGCCGCGCTCCCTGGTAAGTATCGTTATTCTCTTGTCGTACTCTCCCACAGGAATCGCCGAAAGAACCATCCCTGTCAGAACAATATTGAATCCCATGGGACTCTTCCTCCGCCATTTTACAATAAGCAAGGTAGTCACTTACCTTGCCGCTTGCCATAAATCTCTCCCACCATTCATCCATAGACGCACACCTCTTTTTCGCTTCTCTATTCTTTAGATTCTCCAGCAAAAAAGAAGATATACCAGATAAAAAATGGAATTAGATCTCGTCCTTACGATAACCAAAATTTTTGATCAGATAATCACTGTCGCGCCAGTCTTTCTTGACCTTGACCCAGAGTTTGAGATTGACCTTGGCATCCAGCATTTTTTCACACTCGTATCTGGCATTGCTTCCGATCTTTTTTAACATGGCCCCACCTTTGCCGATGATGATGCCCTTGTGTGAGTCTTTTTCACATATGATGGTTGCGTCAATATCATACATGCCATGCTTGCCCGAACGCCATTTCATCTGATCGATGGAAACCGCGATACCGTGTGGCACCTCCTCGGAAAGTGCATGGAGCGCCTTCTCACGGATGATCTCAGCTACGATCTGACGCTGAGGCTGGTCTGTTACCACGTCCTCATCATAATATGCCGGTCCGTAAGGCAGATACTTAAAGATCTGGTCTAAAAGGACATTGCAATTCTTTCCGCGTAAGGCAGAAAGCGGCACGATCTCAGCAAAATCATATAGTTTGCGATAAGCCTCGATCACGCCAAAGACCGCATCATGGTCTACCGTGTCAATCTTGTTGATCACAAGGATAACCGGGGTTTTGGTCTTTTGCAACTGCTCTACGATATGTCTGTCGCCGCCACCGATATAATCAGACGGCTCCACCAGCCAGAGAATCACATCCACATCCTGCATCGTGTGTTCTGCCACACTGACCATATATTCGCCAAGTTTATTGGATGCCTGATGGATGCCCGGCGTATCTAAGAATACAATCTGCCCCAGTTCCGGATCCGTATAAACCGTCTGGATGCGGTTGCGGGTCGTCTGCGGCTTGTTGGAAGTGATCGCAATCTTCTGTCCGATCAAATGGTTCATAAGGGTAGACTTTCCAACATTTGGTCGTCCGATAATGGTGACAAAACCTGATTTAAAATTATCTTGCATGTAATGCTCCTTACTCTTATTCGTATAAATTGTATAACTCGTCAAACATATCTGCGGCTGCCGTCAGCGTATCCTCATTTCCGACAACACAGAAATAATCCTGATCCATGGTTGCCTGTACCAGCGGTGCCAGCGCACGGATATCCTCTACTGTGGCATTCAAGACCTGGTCACGGTTGCGCTGCAAGTCTGCAAAAGTCACATCCCTTAGATAGCAGGACAGGGCTCTCGTGCCGCGCTGTGCCGGTGTCAGCGGCGTATCCATCTCACTGATCGTACCAATGATATATTTAGTCATATCTCGTTCATCCACATCAAAATCCCGGACATAGTCTGCCGTGTGCGCAAAGATCTCATTGGTCTTTTCCAGATTTGGATCACGATAAGATACAAAATAGGTATCCCCATTCATTCCAAAGGCACTGCGGCAGCCATAGGCGCCGCCCTTGACACGGACATTGATCCAGAAATAGTCATAGGAAAGGGCAACGCGCAGAATATTGAGTGCGCCGTTAAACTCATAGCCATCCTTGGTAAAATTACCGGCACGGCATACATACTGCACCTGAGAGGCATCCTTGAATCCCTCTTTTTTGCGAGTCAGTCTGATCTCCTGTGCCGCTTCCTTTTTACCGCCTGCAAAGAGATGCTCTGCAATGCCCGGCAGATAGGTCTCTACCTGGGTAAGTGCCTGATCGTCTCCGGTAGAACTTACCAAAAGATGATCCCTGGTAAAGACTTTCTTTACCAGTTCCTGACACTTGCTGCGGATCTCGTCTTTCTTTTCCTCGTAATGTTCGTCCAGATCCTTGACAAACTGATAATAGGCAATACCACTGATGGAATCCGTGATGAGTGCCGGCACGGAGAAGCATGACATAGCGCGTCCCGCCGCAAGTACATTGCCCGCACTGCTCATACGCATTTCCAGACGGGAACGCTGGGCAGCCACCAGTTCGCGGATACGGTTCTCATCCGAAAAGTCGGAATGTAAAATGATCTCCTCGATAAGTTTGATGGCATTTTCTACCTCGCCATATAAGAACTTGGCACGCACTTCACACATAAAGTGGGTCTTACCCTCCGCCGGATCATAGACATTCAAGGATGCCCCAATGCCACCGGTGTAGATATTGACTGCATTGGCAAGGTCTGCATAAGAATAATTCTCGGTATCCACAAGTCCGAGCATACGGCTCAAAAGAGACAGATACTTCCAATCCTCCTGCCCAATACCTGTCACATCAAAGACCAGATTCAGATAATGGATGCCATTGCTAAAGACTTTGTGATGCAGGACTTTGATACCGTCAACTTCTTTTTCGATCAGGTCGAGCGGACGTGCTTCCCTTTTCAGATCACTTCTCTTTAACATCGGCAGACACTCGAGAGCCTCCTTGGAGGACGGTTCCTGCTGATGTTCTTTTAAGCTCTTGGTCTGCTTGACCAAAGCATCCAGTGCCTCATCTGAAAGGCTTGCCTTATATTCTGCCAGTTCCTTTTTTAACTCTTCTTCTGCCTCTGTGGTCAGCCCCTTCTTTGGCTCAACCATAAGAACAGATGCATGGGTATTGGCAAGCAGATAGGTTTCGATCAATTTCTCAAAATAACCGGTATCCACCTTTTTGCGAAGTCCGTCTAAGACATCGATACCATGCATATGGACAAACGGCTGATCCTCGTCATACAGCCAACTATCCATGCACTGCAAGCCAAAGATCAGTCCCTTAGGAAAACTGCCAAAGTCTGCCTCGCGGAACTGGAACTGTGACGCATTGATACCTGCGAGGAGTGCCTTTTTATCAATACCATCGACTACCTGATGCAATAAAACTTCCTGAATGGCATCGACAAAAGCCTGCTTATCTTCCGGGTTGGCACCGCGCGCCATAACAGAAAACATAGGCTGCAGCATACCGGTATCAAAAGAACCGATGATATCTTTTCCGATCCCCTTTTCCAAAAGTGCTGTACGCACCGGCGCACCCGGAGAACTGAAAAGCGCATACTCCAAAACGTCAAATGCCTGGTATAATTCCTGGTCCAGCGCATCACTGATAACAAAGGTGTATGCCAGATAGGTTGCGTCTCTTTCATCCTCTGCTGAAGAAATCGGATAAGTCTTATCTACCGCGCGTGGGCGGGTAAAAGGTTCCTGCTTCTTGATCTCAGAATCCACTTCGATCTTGTCGTACTTCGACAGATATTCACGATCCAGATAATCCAGCCGCTCATCCATATCCATATTTCCATACAGATAGATATAAGAATTGCATGGATGGTAATATTTCTTATGAAATCCCAGAAAATCTTCGTAGGTCAGTTCCGGTATGACCTTTGGATCTCCACCCGACTCCACACTGTAGGTATTATCCGGGAACAAAGAATTTAAGATCTCGCGATTAACCACATCATCCGGGGAAGAAAAAGCCCCCTTCATTTCATTATAAACAACACCATTGATGGTCAGGTCGTCCTCTCGGCTTTCCAGTTCATAATGCCAGCCCTCCTGCATAAAGATCTCCGGGTCATGGTAGATGTTTGGATGAAAAACAGCATCCATATAAACATCCATCAGGTTTTTAAAATCCTGATCGTTGCAACTTGCCACCGGATAAACGGTCTTATCCGGGTAAGTCATGGCGTTCAAAAAGGTGTTCATGGAACCTTTGACAAGTTCTACAAAAGGATCCTTGAGCGGATATTTGTCAGAACCGCAAAGCACGGTATGTTCAATGATATGCGCTACACCGGTAGAGTCCTTTGGCGGTGTGCGAAAAGCAATGTAGAACACCTTATTGTCATCATCATTCTCAATCAAACTGATATGTGCCCCACTTTTCTTGTGGCGCAGCACATAGCCCTTGGAATTTAAGTCCCCCAGATTTTCTTCTTTGATCAACTCATACGCATTATGCATATTTGTCTTCCTCCCATACTCTTTTTCTATCTTGTGTGGAAATTCCACCTCTATTGCTTGATATTGACATCGACCTGCTGGAATGGAATGGAGATTTTCTCCGCGTCAAAGCGGATCTTGATGTCTTCCAACAACTGCCAGCGCACCGGCCAGTATTGATCGGTCGGCACCCAGAATCGAAGTCCCAGATCCACGGAACTTGCCCCCAATTCCTTGACAAAGACATTGACATCCTCCGGCAGGCGTCTATTTTCTGCCTCCACCAGTTCCATTAAGATATCCTTTGCCTTTTTGATGTCGGCATCATAACCAATCGGCACGACCAGATCCATCTGCCTGCGGTCGCTCTTGGTCGCATTGGTTAGACTCGTATTGGCAAGTGTACCGTTTGGAATAACAATGATCTTATTATCAATTGTGCGCAATTTTGTATAAAATACACTGATCTCAATGACCGTCCCCTCATTCTTATGTGTATCTTCAATGATATAATCTCCCACGCGGAAAGGATGCAAAACGAGAATCAAAAGACCACCCGCAAAGTTCGACAAACTTCCCTGTAAAGCAAGACCTGCCGTCACACCCAAAGATGCCACTGCGGCTGCAAGCGAGGATGCTGTAAGTCCAAACAAGCCCAAAATAATCACGATAATTACGATCCACAGGAAATATTTGAGCACCTGATCTGCGAACTGGCAAACCCCCTCTTCTGCATCCCGGCGATGCAAAGACTTTTGGAACATACGTCGCACCAGATTGATGATCTTACCACCAATGTAAGCGATAAGCAGTGCCAGCACCACACTCCAGAAAAAGCCCAGTACCGATGGAAGCACCGATTGCAGCCAACTTTTCATTACGCCTTCGTCCAAATTTTTAATCAGATTATCAGATAATACCTGTGACATTAAAATCATTTTGTATCCCCTTCTTTTGGTTAAAAATCATAAATTCTCATCTGTGTATTTTGAAAATACTTCCTCTGCCATGTTACAACAGTCTCGCTAAAACCACAAGGGAGAGCAACAAAAAAATGCTGCTCTCCTGCTTTCTTTTTCTATACCTATGTAGGATCAGAACCTTTATTTTACAACGCGCACACGAATCATATCCTCGATCGCATCCAGTTTCTCGACAACTTCCGGTGTCACCGGCGCATCAATATCAAGAAGTGCGTACGCAAAGTCTCCTCTGGTCTTGTTTGTCATATCAGAAACATTGATATTGGCATCGCCAAGAATGGTCGTGTACTGTGCGATCACGCCCTGACGATTATAGTGCAAAAGTGCGATACGTCCTGCCGTCTGGCAAATGCCCATCTGGCAATCCGGGTAATTGACGGAATGCGTGATATTACCGTTTTCCATGTAATCGGAAATCTCCTGCACTGCCATGATAGCACAATTATCCTCTGCCTCGGCGGTAGATGCCCCCAGATGTGGGATGACGATCACGCCATCCTGACCTGCTGTCGTCGGATTTGGGAAATCGGATACATACTTGCGGATCTTTCCTGCTGCAATACCGTCTAAAACTGCCTGCTCATCCACCAGCAGATCTCTTGCAAAGTTTAAGATGATGACATCCTTTTTCATCATCTGGATAGCAGACTTATTGATCATCTGTCTGGTCGAATCCAGAAGCGGCACATGGATGGTGATAAAATCACATTCCTTGTAGATGTCTTCCACAACATCGATATGCTTTACGGAACGGCTCAGATTCCAAGCCGCCTGCACAGAGATATATGGATCGTATCCATAGACATCCATGCCAAGATGGGTTGCCGCATTGGCAACCTTGACACCGATGGCGCCCAGACCGATCACACCCAGTTTCTTGCCTGCAAGTTCCGTACCTGCATATGCCTTTTTCTGCTTTTCTGCCATCTTTGCGATATCAGTCTCGCCACTCTGGGATTTGACCCATTCAATACCGCCGACAATATCGCGGGATGCCAAAAGCATACCGGCGAAAACAAGTTCCTTGACACCATTGGCATTTGCACCGGGTGTGTTAAATACGACGATACCTTCCTTGGCGCAGCGCTCCAGCGGAATGTTGTTGACACCAGCCCCCGCTCTTGCGATTGCCTGCAAATTGCTGCCAAACTCCATATCGTGCATGGCTGCACTTCTGACTAAGATAGCATCGGCAGTCTCCGCTGCCTCCACCTTTTTATAATCTGTTGAAAACTGATCCAATCCCACCTCGGCGATCGGATTCAGGCAATGATATGAAAACATAGGTCATCTCTCCTTTACGATTTATGCATTTTCTTCTTCAAACTTCTTCATGAAAGCAACCAGCGCCTCTACGCCCTCTTTTGGCATAGCATTGTAGATAGAGGCACGCATACCGCCAACCGTGCGGTGACCTTTCAGATTTTCAAAACCTGCTGCCTTTGCCTCGGCTACGAACTTGGCATCCAGATCTGCATCTCCGGTTACAAAAGGTACGTTCATCAGAGATCTGTCCTCCTTGCGGACGGTTCCCTTGAAGAGTTTGCTCTGGTCTAAGAAATCATAAAGGATCTTTGCCTTTTCTTCATTGCGTTCCTTCATGACAGAAAGACCGCCCATCTTCTTTAACCACTTGAATACCTTGCCACAGATGTAAATACCGTAGCATGGCGGTGTGTTGTATAAAGAATCTGCATCTGCCTGTGTCTTGTACTTGAGCATGGTAGGTGTTCCCGGAAGCACATCATCGCGGATCAGATCTTCACGGATGATCACAATGACCACGCCTGCCGGTCCGATGTTCTTTTGCACGCCACCATAGATCACGCCATACTTGCTCACGTCTACCGGCTCTGATAAGAAGCAGGAAGAAACATCAGCCACCAGGGTATGTCCCTTGGTATTTGGCAAAGTCTTATACTTTGTTCCGTAAATGGTGTTATTCTCACAGATGTACACATAATCCAGATCTTCAGGAATATCCAGATCCGAGCAATCCGGGATATAGGAGAATGTCTTGTCTGCCGATGATGCCAACTCCACTGCCTCGCCGTAGATCTTTGCTTCTGCAAAAGCCTTCTTTGCCCACTGTCCTGTCACAATGTAGCCTGCTTTGCGGTTTTTCATCAAATTCATCGGGATGGCTGCAAACTGCTGAGAAGCACCGCCCTGCAAGAACAGCACCTTATAATTGTCAGGAATCTGCATCAGATCACGCAGATCTGCCTCTGCCTCTTTGATGATATCGTCAAAGACCTTCGAGCGGTGCGACATTTCCATCACGGACATTCCACATCCTCTGTAATCCATCATCTCGTCTGCTGCTTCTTTCAGTACTTCTTCCGGAAGTACCGCAGGTCCTGCTGAAAAATTGTACACTCTGCTCATTTTTACATTCCTTTCTTTTCTATATCTTTGTCATCAAAACAATCACTGATCGGTGCACCCGGTGCGACCATTGGCCATACCTTGTCATCGCAGTTGATCACACAATCGATCACTACCGGTGTCTTCATATCCAGTGCTTTTGCAAAGACCTCTGTAAATTCCTCCTTGCTGGTCGCACGGAAACCGGTAGCCCCCATAGCTTCCGCCATTTTCACATAATCCACACCATCATTTAAGACGGTGGACGAATATCTCTTGTCATAGAATAAAGTCTGCCACTGGCGTACCATACCAAGTACATGGTTGTTGATGATGACCTCGATCAGCGGTAAGTTCTCACGCACCGCAGTCGCGACTTCATTCATATTCATACGAAAGCATCCGTCGCCTGCTACGTTGACGACCTGTTTATCCGGGTTTCCGATCTGTGCGCCGATGGCTGCACCAAGACCATAGCCCATGGTTCCCAGTCCGCCCGAAGTCAAAAGTCTGTGCGGCTTTGCATATTTATAATACTGTGCTGTCCACATCTGATGCTGTCCTACCTCGGTCACCATGATGGCATCGCCCTTTGTCTGACGATAGATCTCCTCAACCACAAATGGACCGGACAGTCCATCCGTGCAATAACTTGCCGGATACTTTTCTTTCAGATCCATCACATGCGCCATCCAGTCGCTGTGATCCTGCTTCTTTAACATTGGATTGATCCGTTTTAAGATCTCCTTGATATCCCCGATCACCTCTGCAGTCGCGATGACATTTTTGTTGATCTCTGCCGGATCTACATCAAACTGTAATAACTTGGCATTGCTTGCAAAAGTCTTTGGATTGCCAAGGACGCGGTCACTAAAACGCGATCCGACAGCGATCAAAAGATCACATTCGCTGACGCCCAGATTGGATGCCTTGGTACCATGCATGCCAAGCATACCGGTATAGGCAGGCTTGGTTCCGTCAAAAGCACCCTTACCCATCAGGGTATCACAGACCGGCGCATCTACAAGCGATACAAAGTCTGCTAATTCTTCTGCGGCATCGCTGATCACGGCTCCACCACCGACAAATATGTATGGTTTTTTTGCTGCCTCGATCAGGGCTACTGCTCTTTCTAAGGCTTCCTCTGTCAGATCCTTTGTCACACGCCCGACCGGTTCTGCCTCTTTAAAAGTATATTCACACTTGGCACCGGTCACATCCTTTGGAATATCCACAAGGACCGGTCCCGGTCTGCCTGTCTTTGCGATCATAAAAGC
Organism: Roseburia sp. AM51-8; assembly: GCF_003478275.1. Taxonomy (NCBI): domain Bacteria; kingdom Bacillati; phylum Bacillota; class Clostridia; order Lachnospirales; family Lachnospiraceae; genus Roseburia; species Roseburia sp. AM51-8. The sequence goes on from NZ_QUEY01000004.1 coordinate 211,183, forward strand.
ACGCCGCATGGTGTCGGCAAGTTTTGTCACATCTTTTACGATAAAGTTATGCTTTGTGATCGGCATGGTAATACCGGCAATATCCACTTCCTGAAAACTATCCTTTCCCAGAAGCGGTACGGTAACATTACAGGTAATGGCAACCATAGGCACTGAATCCATCTGTGCCGTTGCAATACCGGTGACAAGGTTCGTTGCCCCCGGTCCGCTCGTTGCCAGACAGACGCCCACCTTACCTGTACTTCTTGCATAGCCATCCGCTGCATGACTCGCTCCCTGCTCATGGGATGTCAGCACATGATGGATCTCATCACTGTGCTTATATAATTCATCATAAACATTTAAGATCGCACCGCCCGGATACCCGAAAACGGTGTCTACCTTTTGCTCCTTCAAGCACTCAATAACGATCTGTGCTCCTGTCAGTTCCATGATTCTTCCCCTTTTCTTTCGACTTATTCCGGCTGTTTTAGATAGCGCCCATGTTACCTGAGGTAACCTGTGCTGCATAACGTCTCAGATAGCCCTCTTTGATCTTTGGCTCTCTTGGCTGCCAAGCCGCTTTTCTCTTGGCAAGTTCTTCGTCAGAGACTTCCATATGGATCGTCATGTTTGGAATATCAATGGAAATAATATCGCCTTCTTCCACCAATGCGATCGGTCCGCCTACGGCTGCTTCCGGTGAAATATGTCCGATGGATGCACCTCTGGATGCACCGGAGAAACGTCCGTCTGTGATCAGGGCAACGGTAGAACCAAGTCCCATACCGGCGATCGCAGATGTCGGATTTAACATCTCACGCATACCAGGCCCCCCCTTTGGTCCTTCGTAACGGATGACTACCACATCGCCGTCAACGATCTTGCCGCCCTTGATGGCTGCAATAGCATCTTCTTCGCAGTCGAAGACTCTTGCCGGGCCGGAATGTACCAGCATTTCATCCACAACGGCAGAACGCTTTACAACACCGCCATCCGGTGCGATATTTCCCTTTAATACAGCAAGTCCGCCGGTCTTGGAATATGGATTGTCAACCGGACGGATGACTTCCGGATTTTTATTTACAGCATCTTTGATATTTTCTCCCACCGTCTTACCAGTCACGGTCATGCAGTCTGTGTTGAGAAGTCCGATATCTGCCAGTTCTTTCATAACAGCATAAACACCGCCCGCCTCGTTGAGATCTTCCATATAGGTAGGACCTGCCGGTGCCAGATGACAGAGGTTCGGGGTCTTTTCGCTGATCGGATTTGCATAGGAAATATCAAAGTCAAATCCAACTTCGTGTGCGATTGCCGGCAGATGCAGCATAGAGTTGGTAGAACAGCCAAGTGCCATATCCACCGTCAATGCGTTGATGATGGCTTCCTTTGTCATGATGTCTCTCGGACGGATGTCCTTGCGGTATATATCCATGACAGCCATACCTGCATGCTTGGCAAGTTTGATTCTCTCAGAATAAACAGCAGGGATCGTACCATTGCCACCAAGTCCCATACCAAGAGCCTCAGTCAGACAGTTCATAGAGTTAGCGGTATACATACCGGAGCAGGAACCGCAGGTCGGGCAGACCTTTTCTTCATATTCTTTGACATCATCCTCTGTCATAGTGCCTGCTTCATAAGCACCGACGGCTTCAAACATGGATGACAAAGAACGCTTCTGGCCCTTAACATGTCCTGCTAACATCGGACCACCGGAAACAAATACGGTCGGTACATTGACGCGGGCTGCTGCCATCAAAAGTCCCGGTACGTTTTTATCACAGTTTGGCACCATAACCAGGGCATCAAACTGATGGGCTAAAGCCATACACTCGGTAGAGTCGGCGATCAGATCTCTGGTCACCAGAGAATACTTCATGCCGGAATGCCCCATGGCAATACCATCACAGACTGCAATGGCTGGGAATACCACCGGCACACCGCCTGCTTCTGCCACGCCAAGTTTTACGGCGTTGACGATCTTATCCAGATTCATATGTCCCGGTACGATCTCGTTGTAGGAACTAACGATACCTACCATAGGTTTTTTCATTTCTTCTTCGGTGAAGCCTAAGGCATTGAATAGGCTTCGATGCGGTGCCTGCTGCATACCACTTTTCACATTGTCACTTCTCATCTTTTTATTTCTCCTTTACTTCTGTCTGACGCCGTATATCTTAGGTGCGATTGTTTGCTTTCTGACACGTTCTCACTCTGTAAAAAACGTAGCCTCACTAAATTCGCTATCGCTCATTAAGTGACGACGTTTTTTAAAGGTCAGAATGCAAACAATCACACCTTATCATACGGCTGGATATACTAAAAATGATACTTCTTCCTTTATCTACTCCACGATGTAGCGGCAGATCAGATCACCCATCTCGGCGGTTCCGACCTGTGTGATGCCTTCCATGGATTCGCCTTCGCGCGGCATGATGTCGATCGTGCGATAGCCATCATGAAGGGCAGCTTTGACTGCCTGTTCAATGGCATCTGCCTCGGTATCAAGATCAAAACTGTATCGGAGCATCATGGCTGCACTCAGTATGGTTGCGATCGGATTGGCAATGCCCTTTCCTGCAATATCCGGTGCAGATCCGCCGGACGGTTCGTAAAGACCGAACTTGGTCTCATTTAAACTTGCGGATGAAAGCATACCAATGGATCCTGTCACCATGCTGGCTTCATCGGATAAAATATCGCCAAACATGTTTTCCGTTAAGATCACATCAAACTGCTTTGGATCTTTGACTAACTGCATTGCGCAGTTATCAACCAGCATATGCTCATAAGTGACTTCCGGGTAATCCTTTGCCACTTCCTCTACGACCTTGCGCCACAAACGGGAAGAATCCAAAACATTTGCCTTGTCAACACTGGTTACCTTCTTACGACGCTTCATTGCAATATCAAAGCCACGCTTTGCGATACGTCTGATCTCGTTTTCGTTATATGTAAGCGAATCATGTGCTGTTAAGACACCGTCTACTTCCTCTGTGCTTCTCTGACCGAAATAAAGTCCTCCGGTCAGTTCACGCATGATCATCATGTCAAAACCATCCCCGATAATATCATCGCGGAGCGGACATGCTGCCTTTAACTCCTCATACAGATATGCCGGTCTTAAATTTGCAAATAAATTCAGGGATTTGCGCAATTTCAAAAGTCCGGCTTCCGGTCTGAGTTCCGGTGCCAGTTTATACCATGGAGAAGTCGCGGTATTGCCACCGATCGAGCCCATCAATACGGCATCCGATGCCTTTGCCGCTGCGATCGCTTCATCGGTCAACGGTACGCCGGTTGCGTCAATCGAGCAACCTCCCATCAAAATATCTTCATAATGAAACGTATGTCCGTAAACCTGACTGATACGATCCAAGACTTTCTTTGCTTCCGAAACAATTTCCGGTCCGATTCCGTCACCACTGATGACGCCTACTTTGTATTCCATATTATTTTATGTCCTCCTTATCCCGAGCACACCTCCTATATTGTGTGGCAAAAACAACACATTTCATAGAAGATTCTATACTTTACTATAATAAAGTATTTACATATGCATTTCAATAAGAAGATTGCATAAAAAATGGATTTTTATGCACAAAAAAACAGATACGAGAGTTACATTTTCTGTAACTTTCGTATCCGTCCTATTTCAAAAAACTGCTATTCCTGCGCTGCTTCCCGCATCGCCTGTGAGATCTGGTCTATCTTTTCCAGATTGCGGTTCATATCCTGTAAAGTCGCCATGCTGTGATCACTGAGTGATAAAGCATTGTCCGAAGATGCCGCTACTTCCTGTGATGTGGCAGATAAATTAGCAATGCTGTCCGCGATCTTTGTATTTGCTGTCAGTACCTGCTCCACGGAAGTCGTTACATGACTGACACTCTCATTGAGTTCCTGGGTATTGGTCTGGATGCTGTTTAACTTATCTCCTGTAGATAAGATCTTTTCATTCTGACGTTCTGCATAATCCGTCGATTTTGTCATGCTCTGCGTTGCCGCGCCGACTTCTGTCGTCAGTTTGCTGATGATGGCACCAATCTGCTCCGTTGCTTCTTTGGTCTCCTCGGAAAGTTTGCGGATCTCATCTGCCACAACGGCAAATCCCTTGCCTGCTTCTCCTGCTCTTGCCGCCTCGATCGACGCATTGAGTGCCAGAAGATTGGTCTGGGAAGAAATACCAAGAATGGTCTCTGTGATGGCATCTACTTCCTTGATGCGGTCGTTCAGATTGTTGGTAGAAACACTTGCTTCACGATTGACGGAAGCGATCACCTTTGCCTGTTCTTCCAATGCATTGACCAGATCAACGCCCTCTTCTACCGCCTGTGCGGTCGTCTGCGACAGGTCATTCATCCGGTGTGCCTGTTCTTCTACCTTTTCCAAAATATTCTGGATATCCATGGTCTGGGCTGTCTGCGACTCAATGGCTTCTGCTGTAAGCCTTGTACTGTCTGCGATCTCATTGACCGAAGTATGACTGCTATCCATACTCTCATTTAACATCCGGGAGACATCCATTGCCTGATCAAACTGCTCTGTCAGTTCCTCGGAATGTTCCATGATCTCTTTTGCAATATTTGCCTGTCTTGCCGTGCGCTCCTGAATTTCCTCATAGGTCTCTGTCTGATGTCTTTCCCATTGCGCGCAGACTAAGAGTTCTGATGCTGCAGCAACAACGATCGCTGCCAACTGATAGCCCACATCTTCCTGCATCCCACTCAAGCCGTAATGCATGGCATAAAAAATATCAAATGCGATATTGCTGGCAATGGCAAAAAAGGATCCTACCTTGACCAGTTTGACCTTGCGATACATGAGGACCAAGACCGCGATCGGAAATATAACTACATAGCGCATAAAAATACCGCCTGTAAACAATTCGATCACATAATAAAGGAAAACAGAATAACAACTGAAATGATAGAAAATATCCTGATACTTAAACTTTCGATAAGCAATCACCTGTACCACCATGGCTGCCACCCCTGCCAAAAGTGCGGCGATACCCTTGGCATCAAAGCTACATCTATCATGCCCGTAAAGGACGATATCAGGAGTGCTCCTGTGATGATCATTCCGACAATAAATCCCGTACGGTTCTTTTCTCCTAACTGCTTTTCCTGTAATGTCATGCTAACCCCTCTTTTTGACTCGTTTTATCCAAAAGTTTCATGCACATATCATACGATATTGCCTGTATTTTCGCAATATTTCGTAGGAAATTTATACGTGTATTTCCTCGTCACCACAACAAAAATGGGCAGTATCCGAAGATACCGCCCTATATAAGGAAAGGATTTAATGAAAAAACTTAGTTATTCTTGGCTTCTCCCTCCGGGAAGATGATCTTATTTACGAAGAAGAAGACCACCATGGAAACGCCGCCGTTTAAGACAGTCGTTCCGATATTGTAAAGCCAATCCGGTACAAAGAGTGCTGCCACAGCAACCCAGATACAGTTGATGGAATTGACGATACAGGTAACGATACAAAATGCGATTAGATACCACAAGCCCTGATACCAGATATTTCCCTTACTGCGGAATACAAAACTTCTCTGGATCGGGAAGTTGATACATTCGCCGAGCACCATGGCTACCATATAAGCGCAGAAATATGGCAGTCCTCCGTGCTGAGCATCATATCCGATAATATTCCACTTGAATGTCTCTCCAAACAGGGTAATATCAATCCCCGGAAATCCAAAATCAATATTTGGCAGTCCGGCAAATGCCAATGGCAAAAACAATAACATCAAATACTTTAATACTGTGATCAGATTGCTGACGATCACAAACAAACCACCCTCGCGGATCCATTTGGACGCTCCGGGATGTTTTTCGGCAAATCCTGCCCATGCGTTTTTTACTGCGTTCATACTCTACTCCTTTATCCCTTAAAAATTGCTGCCAGGAAATGCCCCAGACCGATCATACCTCTGCCGTTGACCATTTCCACCAGTCCATCGATCATGTCCTCATTCATGGCTCCGCCCGTCATCTTGGAAAGCCCACGGAAGGGCATATTGTAAATAAATAAAATGTTTAGGTTTGGTTTTCCTTTTTTCTCACTTGCCTTCTTGATGCTGCGTAAGATAAAGCAGATAAATCTGGCAAGATAAGACTTGGCATAATACATCTGGCAAATGGCATCATTTTTATCCAATTTACCGGAAGTATCCCACTTTGCCGGCGGCAGATCGCGTCCATACAGATAAGCATATTCCTGATCGGATACTGCCTTGACCTGACCGTTCGCATAGGAAGGCAGGCACTTCATATCGTATGGAAGGGGCGCACCGGAAGACTCTTTTTCTATCTCTGCGCGCAGGCGGATATCCTCTACACTGGCTCCAATGTAGATCTGATAAGCACCCCCTTCGACTTCCCAGCCATTCGTCTTTACATTGTAGTAACGGAAGGTCTTATCATCAAATGGGATGGTCACCTGCTGACTTTCCCCCTTTTTCAAAAATACTTTGACAAAGCCCTTTAATTCCTTTTTCGGTCCAAACAGATGGCTGCGCTCATGCCCGACATACATCTGGGCGATCTCTGCACCATCGCACTCGCCTGTATTGGTGATCGTAAAGGTCACGCCACCTCCATCGACCGTCAGATCACTGTAGGCAAACGTCGTATAACTGAGCCCAAAGCCGAATGGGAATCGCACCTTAACTCCAGCCGTGTCAAAATAGCGGTATCCCATGTAAAGTCCTTCACGGTATTCACTGCTGCGCTCGATAGCCGGATAGTAAGATGTACTAGCCACATCCTCCAGACTGTAAGCATAAGTCTCATTCAACTTTCCGCTAGGACAAGTCGCTCCGGTCAAGACATCCAGCATAGCGGATGCTCCCGCCTGTCCGCCCAGATAACCGTGCACGATCGCAGCCACCCGGTCTGCCCAAGGCATTTCCACCGAGATCCGGCAGATAGAACAACCACCACATTTTTGTTGACCGCCGATACCTTTTCGATCAATTCAATCTGTGCCTGTGGCATACGCATATGGGTCCGGTCCAGACCTTCCGATTCACTGATCTCATCCAGCCCCACACAAAGCAATACGATATCCGCACGTTTCGCCAGTTCCTTTGCTTCTTCTAAAAGTCTTGCGTCTGTCTTTTTGTTGCGCACATAGCCTCTGGCATAGTCCAGATAATTGACCGGATAATTCGCGATCAGATCCAGAATATTCTCCGGCTCCTTAGTCGGATTGACCAGAGATGATCCTGCGCCCTGGTAACGCGGTGTCTTGGCAAAATCTCCGATCACTGCGACCGTCTTGTCTTTGGCAAGCGGCAGGATCTTTCCCTCATTTTTCAAAAGGACAATGCTCTGTGCGGCTGCGCATCTGGCAAAATCATGATGCTTTTTGACATCAAAGCCCTTGCCCTCATGCTGTGCCGTCGCCTCATGTGTGGCAAAAACAACACGTAAAAGTTCATCTACGCGCTGATCCAGAATCTGCTCCTCCAGACGTCCCTCCTGCACAGCACGGACGATCTGCTTTGCCCCCATCTTTCCGGTGGAAGGCATTTCCAGATGAGAGCCCTGTCGCACGCCCTCGACGTGATCATTACTTCCGCCCCAATCCGATACGACCATGCCGTCATACTGCCACTCACCATACAGTATGTCGCCCAGCAGATGTTTGCTCTCATTTGCATAGGTGCCGTTGATCTGATTGTAGGCGGTCATAATGCCCTTTGCCCTGCCCTCTTTGACAGCGATCTCAAAGCCTGTCGTGTAAAGTTCGCGGAAGGTTCTCTCGTCTACCACAGAGTCCATCGCCATACGGCGTTCTTCCTGTGAATTAGCCGCAAAATGCTTCGGGCAGGCTGCTACTCCTTTGCTCTGGATGCCTCGGATATATGCCGCAGCCATCTTTCCTGCCAGATAAGGATCCTCTGCAAAATATTCAAAATTACGTCCACAGAGGGGGCTTCGCTTCATGTTCAGTCCCGGTCCAAGTACCATGTTCACACCAAGAGTTGCTGCCTCCTCGCCCAGACATTCGCCCAGTTTTTCGCCAAGCGATGTATCCCAACTGTTCGCCATAGTCGCCGCTGTCGGGAAACAGGTTGCCGGCAGGGAAGCATTGAGTCCCAGATGATCTCCTGCCCCCGCCTGCTTACGCAGTCCGTGCGGGCCATCGGATAAAAACATGGCTGGGATGCCCATTTTCTTATAATCCTTGGTACGCCAGGTGTCCTGTCCTGACATCATGGATGCCTTTTCCTCCAGCGTCATTTTGGAAATGATTTCCTGATACTGTAACATATCCTTCTTCCTCTCATCCTCTTTGTTGATGCTATCATAACATGTTTTTTTGTCCTTGCTATCTTTATGGCACAATCTGTATCTTTTGCGTCATAAATTGCAACTTTCTTTCCTAGTTAGAATAAAGCATTCCGCAGGCAATCGTTTGTACTTATGTTTTCAATTTTGTAAAAAGGGCATCGCCATAGAAAAGCGACACCCTTTTTTCAAACTTTCTAACTATTCTTCAAAAGACATCTGGCTTGGATTTGCATCATCCAGATAAGCCGTTCTCTCAGCACCATATTGGGCAAAGAAATCTTCTTTTTCTGTCATAACACCACCTGGTAATTCAATCGGGTATTCATCGATGCTATCTGTATCATACGACAAATTGTATCCTCCAACATCAGAATAACTATTGTAAACAATACGTGTTGCCTCTGACAACTTACATGCCGTTGCTCCGTCAGAAGAATCTCCCTTTTCATATGTACCATATGTCGTCACAGAGGTATGCCCAAGAAGCATATCATACGCAAATGTTGCCTCTGTCATCACCATCTCATATGTACCATCTTCCTTCAGGGTCAACTGATATTCATCATAATCGGTTCCGCCATAGGAATTTTCCTTATCTTCACCAAAAATGTATACACTACCCTTTGCCGCACCAGCATCAGATGCAGCGGAATTTCCTGCATTGCCGGAAGACTTGGATCCTCCAAGGAACTTAACACCCAGTCCACCGACCAAAAGACCAACGATCACTGCGACGATCACTAAAACAACAACTTTATTCTTCTTCACAATATCATCTCCTTCTTCTTCCTGCTTTGGCAGACTCTTTGCATATTTTGCCCAACGGATGCTGGTCAAGATGATCAAAAGTCCACAAATACCAAAGACAATAATATCTAAGATTATCAGTGCGATCTCCCATGGTGCCTTCTGGCTTGCCACCGTTCCGTCATCGGAAACGCTGTCCATGGCATTGGATGTACCAACTGCATAGATCACATTCTTTGCAGCGCGTGCCACATTGTTCATAACAGTCGCATTGGATGTCCAGTCTGTCGTACTTCCATCTTCCTCTGCGTAGGAATCCAGTGCCCAGTAACTCTTGTTGGTGTTCAGCCACAGGTCGGTTCCTGCCGCAAGACCGGATACGATATCCTGATAGAACATTGCCGGTACGGAAGCCTGGTCTGTGATGACCATACCTTCAAATCCCCATTCACCACGGAGTACATTGGTCATAAGTCCCTTGTGTGCGCCGACCCAACGGGCACCGATACGGTTCATACCAGCCATGGCTGCGTTGGTATTTCCGATCGTAACGGTATATTCAAATCCCTTTAAGTAAATTTCACGGATTGCCTGCTCATTTGCAAACATAGCACCGCCATAACGGTTGGTCTCCTGATCGTTCAAAGCAAAGTGCTTCATATAAGTGATAACGCCTTTTTCTCTTGCGCCCTTAACCTCATTTCCTGCCAACTGACCGGAAAGGAAGCCATCCTCTGAGAAGTATTCAAAGTTACGTCCGCTGTACGGAGAACGATGAATGTCAACACCCGGTGCATACCAGCCGGCAACGCCTGTGTTGATAGAGTCCTCGCCAAGGCTGAGTCCCATTTCATACAAAAGATCTGTATTCCAGGTACAAGCCATCACGGCTTCTACCGGATATGCCATAGCAGACTGTCCACCGACCAGTGTTCCGGAAATACCGGAGGTACCGTCTTTATCTGTGGTTGCCGGAAGTCCGATATCATCTGCCTGAATGGTTGCATAACCACCCTGACGTACCAGTTGCATTGCGCGGTCTGCGGATAATTCGCTGACAAGTTCTGACCAGATCTCATCATCATAAGATGCATCCTTTGCATCGGATACCTTTTTATCACTATCCTGCTCAAATTCCGGCATAGCACTGCCGTCATTTACCACGTCGTCGCTTCGATCCCATTGCAGATCAGAAAGCAAGGCATCACTTGCCGTCATGTTTCCATCTGCATAAGTGCTTGGGAATGATCCACTCCAGTCACTTCTGGTAAGATAAGCAAAGGAATCATCATAGTAACGGATATCGACATCTGCAAACTGGTTTGTGATGTCATTTCCTGTTTCCGTAGATTTCGCATAAGTTGTAGTATCCAGCGTATCTACAGTCGTCTTATAAGTCATATCCGCATTGCCGTCTGCATCCATACCATTTTCTGTGGTATAGCCCTTGGCTGCTAAGATATTATTGAGTGCCTCATGTGCATCGCTTGCTGCCGTAAAATAATAATCTCCGGCATCTACCACATAGGTCTTTGCATTTGCGGCATCATAGGCTTTCATGACTTCTTTATCCACCGATACGGTAACTGTCTGGTCTTTGCCCGGTTCGATGGAATCTGTCTTTGTAAATCCGACCAGTTCTACGGCTGATTTTTCAATACCGTTTTCCTTGTCATAGTCGGTATATGGCGACTGCATGTAGACTTCTACGACATCCTTGCCTGCCACATCCCCAGTATTCTTTACGGTCACACTGACTTCGTATGTATCGCCCTTATCCTCTACGGAATAATCAGACCACTTGAAGTCGGTGTAGGAAAGTCCATAGCCAAATGGGAACTGTACGGTAGAAGTGTAGTCATAATCGCCTGCATTTCCGCTTCCCATCACGGCATCTTCGTAACGTGTCTCATAATAACGATAGCCGACATAGATACCCTCAGAATAAACAGTATATTTGTTGCCATTTGTCACATCACTGTTGGTGATGGTAAAATCACCAATGTTTTCTATGGATGGCGCACTCTGGGAATCATAGGCATAGGTATCTGCTAAATGTCCTGAGAAGTTAGTCTTTCCGGCAAGTGCTTCTGCAACAGCCTTGATACCTTCCTGACCAACACCGCCGACCCATACACAAGCCTTGACATTCTTGTAGGCTTCGTCATTTAAAAAGCCCAGTTCCATGGCATTGTTGGCATTGACAAGCACAACAACATTATCAAAATTCTGACAAGCCATGGTCAGCATGTCTCTTTCATCCTGATCCAGTTCCAGATATTTGTAGCCGCTTGCCAGTGGCTCGGTTGGGATATCTGCACTCTCGCCGCCACTGCGTCCGATACAAACGATGGCTGCATCATTGTAATCCTTGAAACTGTCTTTCACATCATCTGTGTAGACGCTTGCCGGCACTTCGTTTACGGCAAACTCGCCTGCGCCGGTCTCATCCGGTACGCTCTTGCGGTAATCCTTACCGGCACCGCTGTCATAGAAATCCCATAAGGTTTCATTGACTTCAAAACCGGATGCTTCCATCGCCTTTTTCAAATTAAGAGCCTGGGAAGTATCAACCGAGCCGGAACCGGAACCGCCATAGACAAAGTCTACGGAATCCTGTCCCAGCAAAGATACCTTTGCGCCTTCTTTTAATGGCAATCCGTCCTCATTTTTCAAAAGAACCATGCCCTCTTCCTCAATGGTCTGGCAGACTTTTGCAGATTCATCTGTCGTAACCACATCGGAACCACTGGTGTAGACCGTAATCAGATCTTTATACAAAGATGCGTAATAATTGCCGATGGCAAGTGCAACGATCAATACACCACACACAACATAAGTCACTATGGACTTTGTTTTGCTAAATGGTTTTGTCTTCATTGTTTCCTCCTCCTTTTAAGCCTTTGGCTCAATCTTTCTATGCCTACCATAATAAAAAAAGCCAGCACCCTACAAGGGGTCTGCACATCTGACCGATTTCTGACATATTTGGCAGATTATCTATGTTCCGCTTCTTTATAAAGGCGCAAAAATTCCGCCGGCATAGGCAGGAGGATCTGCAGGGTAAACATATTATCGGCGACCGAGGTTGCCATGGAACCGCCGTATTTTTTAGCGATATGCCGCATACTCTTCATCCCAAAGCCGTGATAATCTTTGTTGCGCTTAGTCGTGATCGGCAGCCCGTCCGCAAAGGCTACCTTTTCCTCACAATAATTGTTGATCTGGATACTAAGGAAATCCCCGACCGCCCGGATGGTCAGGCTGATGATACGCTTGTCGGTATCCTGATACTTGCTGACATTTTCTATGGCATTATCCAGAGCGTTTCCCAGCAATGCATAAATATCCAGTGTCGACATAAAATCCAGATGACTGGCATCCACGATACAGGACAGGCGGATATCACGCCTGCCACAGATCAGGGTCTTCTCGGAAATAATGGTATTTACCACCTCATTTCCGGTCTCGACAACGGCATCATAGATACCGATGGCATCCTCCAGTTCCCGGATATAATCACTGCGCTCCCCTTCGCTGACATGCTCTAAGGCACGGATCTGGTGCTTGAGGTCATGGCACTTGTGATTGATGGTCTCGATATTTTCCCTGGAGAGTTCGTACTGGCGTTTTCTCTCATATAAGAGGTGCTCCACGATCTCCTTTTCCTGATTGATATTGCGGATCTGCAAGATCCCATGCTGCACCCAGAGAAGCAGGATACAGATCAGAAAATCTACCGTTGCCCCCTGATAATTTACATGATCATAGGTATTGGAATTGCTCACGAAAATTGCCTGACACATAAAGGTTGCCAGATAGACGATGCCAAACAACATCCCACAAAAGGCGATATTGCTTGGATTATCTTCAAAGAGCCGCCCACCACTATCCTTTAGTTTCTGATGAAAGACCTTGTAAAAAATAAAATAAAAGAGCGCTGTTGTAAAGATACACATAAGTCCGTAATCCCATAGTCTTTCCAACAAAATCTTGCAGACACCGCGCGCGATCACTTCATTGATGATGACATATTCAATGTGCTGCAGACTGTAGGCTCCCGCGCACAAGAACATGGCATCCGCCTTGCTCAGATCAAAACTGTAATAAATATAGAGGATGGTTCCCGCGGACAAAAGGACATACCACAAAATATTTACGGCATTGATCCAGATCCCCGATACCTGTTTGGTCAGATCCAATACATAGGTCACATAAATCCCTGCGGACAGACTAAAGACCAGCCAGCCCACCGGCAGCAGCCATTTCCCGGTCGTACGCTTCTTGGTAAAACAGGCGGCAAAGAGGATCTCTGCCAAAAGCAGTTCCCAGATAAAGCGGAGTTCTTCAAAGACATCCAGTGCAGAAATTTCCATCATGCCATACCTCCGATATATCTGGTCAAGGCATCCACAAAGGCTGTCTTTTTGTTGCGGCTGATCGGCAGTTGGTCAGACCCTACCGTAACCGTATTTCCATGGAGACAGGCTACCTTTGCAAGATTGACTAGGTAAGATTGGTTACAACGGACAAAATGATAGCGTTCCAGTTCTTCCTCAGCCTCTTTCATGGCGCCGCGTACTTCATAGACCTGCCCGGTCGTATGGTATTGCAGATAATGACGGATAACCTCGACATACAGGATGTCCTCGATCGCCACCGGCTGTATACCATCTGTCGTCTGCAGCATCATCTGCTTTTTCTCATGCCGCCCCATATAGCGCATTGCCTTTTTCATCTTGAGGGCAAACTCCTGATAGCCCAGCGGCTTGATGACATAATCGATTGCCTCGACCTCGTAGCCATGCAGGGCATACTGTGCCATATTGGTAATAAACATAAGCAGGACTTCCTTGTCATCCTGTCGGATCCTGCGCGCCAGAGAAATGCCGTCCATGCCCGGCATTTCCACATCCAGAAGGATCAGGTCTGCATCCTTTTGATAATGCTCCAAAAAATCCTCCGGACTTTCATAGACTTGTGCGATCACGCTGACCTTCTGCTCTTTTTCAAAAGTTTTCAGATAATCAGCGATCTCATCCCGCATCTTTTTTTCATCATCTACTACGACTACTCGCATACGTTTCTTCCTTTTCTTACACTGCAAAAGAGGTGCCGCTTTTGCGACACCTCTTATTCTATCATGGATTATTTTACTTTTGCAAATGCCTGATCCAGATCTGCGATAATATCATCGATATGCTCGGTACCGATAGACAAGCGGATCGTATTTGGCTTGATGCCCTGATCTGCTAATTCTTCCGCTGACAACTGTGAATGTGTTGTTGTTGCCGGATGGATCACAAGGCTCTTTACGTCTGCTACATTTGCAAGCAGTGAGAAGATCTCCAGATTGTCGATAAACTCATGTGCTTCCTTCTGTCCGCCCTTGATCTCGAAGGTAAAGATAGAACCGCCACCATTCGGGAAGTACTTCTCATAGAGATCATGCTGTGGATGATCCGGCAGAGAAGGATGGTTTACATGCTCAACCTGCGGATGCTTTGACAGATATTCAACCACTTTCTTGGTATTCTCTACATGACGCTCGATACGGAGTGACAATGTCTCTGTTCCCTGTAATAAAAGGAAAGCATTGAACGGAGAAATGGTTGCTCCTGTATCACGAAGCAGGATGGCTCTGATGTAAGTAACAAAAGCTGCCGGACCTGCTGCATCTACGAATGAGATACCATGGTAACTTGGGTTTGGCTCAGCGATCGGCGCATATTTGCCGCTTGCCTTCCAATCGAAAGTACCACCATCAACGATCACACCACCAAGGCTGGTGCCATGTCCTCCGATGAACTTGGTTGCGGAATGAACAACGATATCTGCACCATGCTCGATCGGACGAATCAGATAAGGTGTTCCGAAGGTATTGTCGATCGCAAGCGGAAGACCATGCTTGTGTGCGATCTCTGCGATAGCATCGATATCAGGAATATCTGAATTTGGATTTCCTAAGGTCTCGATAAAGATGGCTGTGGTATTGTCTTGGATAGCACCCTCTACTTCTGCAAGATTGTGAACATCTACGAAAGTTGTCTCAATGCCGTAAAGTTTCAGGGTATGTGCTAAAAGGTTGTAACTTCCACCATAGATGGTCTTCTGTGCTACGATATGGTCGCCTGCTTTAGCAAGTGCCTGGATCGTATAAGTGATGGCTGCTGCACCGGATGCAACGGCAAGACCTGCCACACCACCTTCCAGGGCTGCGATACGATCTTCAAATACACTCTGGGTTGAATTGGTAAGTCTTCCATAAATATTACCTGCATCTGCCAATCCGAAACGATCAGCGGCATGCTGTGAATTGCGGAATACATAAGATGTTGTCTGGTAGATCGGAACGGCTCTTGCATCGGTTGCCGGGTCTGCTTCTTCCTGTCCTACGTGTAACTGTAATGTCTCAAATCTGTATTTTCTTTCTTCACTCATTTTCATTTTCTCCTTTAAATCTGTTCTTGGTTTTTACTCGCTCTTTCTTATCTTATCTCTGCCTTGCGGCAACATCGCCAGGAACACATTCGAAAATGAACCAATTCATCAAAATAATTCATGATCTTTTCCTCTCCCTATATTCATACTAACTTACTAGGAATTGTGATGTTAGAATCATATCCTATAATTCCTAGTATGTCAATAGGTTTTAGGACTTTTTCAAAAAAACTTTAAATGACATAATTATTCGCCATCATTCCCTGTTCTTCCTCGACAAGGTCAGCCAGCGTCGTGTTGTCGATCACGCTGCTGATGGCGGCATCCAGTTTCTTCCAAAAATGCAGTGTCACGCAGTTGTCCGCACGATCACACTGATTGATGTCATCTGCCAAGCATGCGACCGGCACCATATCTCCTTCTGTCAGGCGCAGGATCTGACCCATTGTGTAATCTTTTGGATCACGTGTCAGGACGTAACCGCCCTGGGGTCCACGGATCGATCTGACAAAGCCTGCCTTATTTAAAATAGATACCACCTGTTCCAGATACTTGTCTGAAATCCCCTGTCTTCCAGATACATCCTTGATGCGTACCGGCTCACCAGTATTGTGGAGTGCCAGATCTAACATAAAACGAATGGCGTATCTGCCTTTTGTTGAAACTCTCATATGAACCTCTTTTTCTATCAATAAATCTAATGTCCTGCCGCAAGTGCGACAGGACAACAACATACAAACCGATGCGATTAGTCTGCGAATAACGGTGTAGACAAATATCTATCACCAGAATCCGGAAGAAGTACCACGATATTCTTCCCCTTGTTTTCTTCTCTCTTCGCCACAATCGTAGCTGCCTTTAGTGCTGCGCCGGAAGAGATTCCAACCAGAACGCCCTCCGTTACTGCAAACTTTTTACCCTCAATAAATGCATCCTCATTCTCGATTGGAATGATTTCATCATAAATGCTTGTATCCAAAGTATCTGGTATAAATCCTGCACCAATTCCCTGAATCTTGTGTGCGCCGGCCTTACCTGTGGAAAGAACTGCACTTGTTGCAGGCTCTACTGCGATCACCTTTACATTCGGATTCTGCTCCTTTAAGTAAGCACCAACACCGGAGATGGTTCCACCCGTACCAACACCGGCAATGAAGATATCCACAGCCCCATCTGTCTGTTTCCATATTTCCGGACCTGTTGTAGCTTTGTGCGCAGCCGGATTTGCCGGGTTCACAAATTGTCCTAACACAATCGAATCTGCAATCTCGTTCTTTAACGCTTCCGCTTTTTCAATGGCTCCCTTCATTCCCTTAGCGCCTTCGGTCAAAACAAGTTCTGCCCCATAGGCTTTTAAAAGATTACGACGCTCTACACTCATCGTATCCGGAAGGGTAATAATCGTGCGATATCCCCTTGCTGTCGCAACTGCGGCAAGTCCAATTCCTGTATTCCCGGAAGTAGGCTCAATAATGGTCGCGCCTTCCTTCAAAAGGCCTTTGTTCTCCGCATCCTGAATCATCGCAAGTGCCACACGATCCTTCACAGAGCCCGCCGGGTTTAAGTACTCCAACTTTGCTAGGATGGTTGCGTCCTTGACACCGACTGCCTCGGTGTAACGATTTAATTTCAAAATAGGTGTGTTACCGATCAATTCTACTGCACTGTTCTTAATGTCTGCCATTTGCTTTTCCTCCTACAAATCCTGTCTGCTCATATCCGCTGATGCAGGCAACTAAGTATCAACATGTTTCATTTCATCACAAAATTCACAATTCCTATATTCCTAGTCAAATAGTAGGTTTTCTATGATTTGTAGTTTAAAGGATAGGATTTTATTTGTCAATACCTTTCTTTACCTTATCTCTGGCTTCTTTATACTCCTGCCTGTCCATCGGATAGATATAGCCACAACTTTCACACATAATGCCGCGTTCCTTTTCAATATTTACAACCGGTATCCAAAATAAAGTGCCCTGGTTTAAGTGGCGGCACAAGGTCATATATGCATCGTGTCCACAGTTTTTGCAAATACCTCCTCCTCCATTTCCCTCAACTGGGCTTTGATGCGCTTCTTCTTGGTTCCAGCTGTGCCAAACATCAGTATTGCAACAAAGGCAAAAATACCAGCCGCCAGAAGATATACATCCCCTTCGCTGTCTCCAATGCCCAGCAAAGCAAAAAAAAGCCATCCAATGCCACGATTATGAAGTTGGCACTGGACGACTTTCGTCTTTTTCTTCGATTGTTCTTATCCCCTGTCTCATCTTCTGCCTCTACTTCTCTGCTAAACCAACGTCAACTTACCCAGTTTAGCGCCGTAAGCGATGCAAGACCACAATCTAAAGTTGAAGTTTACTCTGAATCAGTTTCTTTACAGCATCAAAACTCTCCTTGCTAATGACATGCTCAATACGACAGGCATCTTCCAAAGCAATTTCTTTCGGAACCCCCAGGGCCATGAGTCCCTGTGAGATCATTTCATGGCGTTCGTAAATCATCTCTGCAATCTCACGTCCTGCATCTGTAAGATAAATATATCCTGCATCTGTTACCGTAATCTGCTCCTTTTCACGCAGATTTTTCATTGCAATACTGACACTTGACTTTTTGAAATCCAGTTCATTTGCAATATCAACTGCTCGGACAACCGGTAATCTCTTACTAAGAATCAAAATGGTTTCCAAATAATTCTCAGCTGATTCATTAATAAATGTTCGCATACAATTCCAACCTCCTAAAATCTATGACTGACTCTGAGAGTAGCAAATAATCTTTTTCAAATGATTCTGATGTAAAAACTCTTTAGATATGACTATCATAACATATTTAGGATAGCAGGTGAAGTTATTTCTATGCTTCCTTTTACTCTGCTACTGTTTCATCTGCGATCGGCATGGCACCGTTATCCTCGTGTGCGATTTCCTCTAATGCCTCGCTTTCGGCCTCTGCATCCGCATTCTCCTCGCAGTCCTCATCATAAACTACGATCTCCCTGATCGCATGTTCATTTCCCTGCACCAGATAGGTATGCTCACTTCCGCAGTACGGACAGATCTTTCCGTGTTCTACCGTACCGTAAGTCTTTTCGCAGTCCTCACAGAAAGTAACTGCCGGGATCATCTCCACTTCCAACTGGCAATCCTTTAAGATCTCACTCTTGGTACACTTCCACTTCCAGCAGTCCTCCAGATAGGACGGAATGACGGTAGATACTTCTCCGATCTCTAAGACAACCTTGGCAACATGATTGACATGGTTTTCCACTGCCAGAGATTCTACTTTCTTTGCAATATGAAATACGATTCCTAATTCATGCATGTTCTTTTCCTCTTTAATCTCCATATTCCCCGGACAAGCGCAGTTTCTCATCCCCGCCTGCCTCGTAAGGCATCCGCATCTTGCAGACGCTGTACCAGTATAACATATCAGCCGCCTACTTGCATCCTTTTACGCAGGTAGACGCTGATTATCACCATATTTTTATTTCTGGTAAAAATTATTTGTTCTGCATTGCCTCTTTATGCGCCTTGATCGCAGCCTTTTCCTCTGCTGTCTTTGGTGCAAAGACAATCTTAACGGCACGCTTCAACTCATAAGGAATGATAGCCTTGAACTTGTCTTCTGCTGTCACCATGGTTGAGCACTCTGGGTGATCTCTGTGGAGTGTGATAGCATCAAATGCACACTTGGTCGTACATACACCACAACCGATACACTTGTTGGCATCTACGATCGTAGCACCACAGCCTAAGCAACGGGAAGTCTCGATCTTGACCTGTTCCTCGGTAAGTGCGATATGCGCATCCTTGAAGGACTTGTTGCCAAGTGTCTCGTCAAATCCTTCTGACTGACGGGAAGAATTGTCGTAACTCTCTACTAAGATATCATCCTTGTTGAGTTCGATGAATTCCCACTTGTTACGTCCGATGGTCATATGACCATTCTGCACATATCTATGTAAGGATTCAGATGCCCAGTGACCTGCTGCGATCGCATCGATTGCGAACTTCGGTCCTGTCATGACATCACCACCGATAAAGAGATCCGGTGCGCCCTGCACCTGATAGGTAAGTCCGTCTGCTACCAGAGCCGGTCCTCTGAATTCTACATCTTCGCTCTTTAAGAGATCGCCCCATACAGACTGCTGTCCTACGGCAAAGATCACGCGGTCACAGTCGATCGTGATGGTCTCGCTTTCGTCATATTTTGGAGCAAATTTCTTGCGTCCGTCTACTTCTTCAAATACAGATACGCACTTCTTAAAGATGATGCCGGATACCTTTCCGTCTGTAACGAGAACCTCCTTTGGTCCCCATCCACACTTGATGGTAACACCATCTTCACCTGCTTCTCTTACCTCTTCATCAGATGCAGGCATTTCCTTCTCTGACTCCAAGCAAAGCTGTGTAACTTCTGAAGCACCGTTTCTTGCGCTGACACGAGCTGCATCGATAGCAACATTACCACCGCCGACAACAACAACCCTGCCATTGTAGTCTGCACCACCGCAGTTTGCATTCTTCAGGTAATCAATGGCTGTAAAGGTGCCTTCTGCATCATCCCCCGGTACACCAGGACGACGGCCTGCAGAGCATCCGATAGCAATATAGAATGCCTTGTAGCCCTGTGCACGAAGTTCGTCTAAGGAGATATCCTTACCAACTTCTACGCCGGTCTTGATCTCAACGCCCATCTCGCGCATGATGTCGATCTCAGCCTCGATGACGTCTTTTTCCAACTTGTAAGATGGAATACCATAGCGAAGCATACCGCCGGCATTCTCGTTCTTCTCAAATACGGTTGGCTTGTAGCCTCTCTCTGCCAAGTAGAATGCGCAGGAAAGTCCGGCTGGTCCACCACCGATGATAGCGATCTTTTCTTCCCATCCGTTCTTGTGGATGCTGGCTGGAACAACGATCGGAGGAACGTATCTGGTATCCGCATGCAGATCGCGCTCTGCGATGAAACGCTTTACTGCATCGATAGCGATCGGTTCGTCAATGGTTCCTCTGGTACAAGCATCCTCACAACGTCTGTTACAGATACGTCCGCAGACAGCCGGGAATGGATTCTGCTTTTTGATCAGTGCCAGAGCCTCTGTGTACTCACCCTGTGCTGCCTTCTTTAAGTATCCCTGTACCGCGATATGTGCAGGACATGCTGTCTTACATGGAGCAGTACCGGTCTTGTGGGAATTGATACGGTTGTTGTCTCTGTAATCCGGGTCATAGTATTCCTTGCCCCATTTTACCTTATCCGGAAGCAACTGCTTTGGATAGGTCACTTCGGTTCCGTCTGCCTTGCAAAGTTTCTGTCCCAGTCTGGTTGCACCTGCCGGGCAATACTCTACGCAGCGTCCACAAGCCACACACTTGTCCTTGTCTACGTGTGCCACATAAGCGGAACGTGACATATTTGGTGTATTGAATAACTGTGATGTACGGAGTGCATTACAGATATTTACGTTACAGTTACAGATACCAAAGATCTTGTTCTCGCCATCGATATTGGTGATCTGATGTACGAAACCATTGTCCTCAGCACGTTGTAAGATCTCAAGTGCTTCTTCTTTTGTGATGTCATGACCCTTACCGGTCTCACGGCAGTAATCTGCGAAATCGCCGACACCGATACACCAGCCGTAATCATCATCTGCAACGCCTTCACCGATCGCCTTACGGGAAGCACGGCAGGAACAACGTCCTACACCGATCTTGCCTTCGTATTTAGACAGCCAATAAGATAATTTCTCGATGTCGATGGCCTCATTTTCCATAGAGATCGCTTTCTCTACCGGGATAACGTGCATGCCGACACCTGCACCACCAGGAGGTACCATCTGTGTAATACCATCCAATGGGATATAAGTCATACGCTCGAAGAAAGAAGCAACATCCGGGTGCTGTTCCAATCTAGGATTGCCCTTGACATCCCCCGGGATTTCTTCCATGTTGAAAAGTTCAGCAGAACCAGGTACAAACATCGGAAGTGTGTAGCGTCTTTCTGACTGTGGTGCTGTACGGCCATTGTGGTCATAATGATAGCCGTAATCATACTCCAAAAGTCCGATATAAGACATTTCATCCAATAACTTCTGGAAGCCTTCTTTCCCTTTTTCTGCTACCTTGTCTTTGTTCATTTCACAGAGTTGATCAAACGTGTAATGCACACGTCTTTTCATGGTAAGACCTACCTCTGCCATTTCCTCTGTAATGATCTCTGCGAGTCCCCAGTATTCCGGATCCTCTGCGGTAACGCCACCGATCATATGACCGGCAACATCTGTGATTCGCTTTCCTAAAGCGATGATCTTTGGACTTGGATTCTTGTCGCCTTTGTGATTCGCAGGCCACTCATTGTACTTATTCATGTCCATGTCTATACTCTCCTTTTCTCATTTCTTATTGCTTGTTTCTATTGTCTGCACCGATGCGGTGCTAAACATTCTCTTGTAATTACTTATGTATGTTCTTCGCTCATGCCAAAATGCATTTCCCGCAGACCCTCGACCTCGTCGCAGATCTCCTGTAAGCCACAGGAACCACAATCCATATTGACATCTTTTAGCATATGATCGATGGTCGCCGTGATCTGCTTGGTCTTTTTGAGCCCTTCCTGCAGACCGGCGTAATCAGCACCCGGATCTGTGATAAAGATGATCTTTACTGCCTCGACTTCCTTGTGCAGGTGGAGTGCCTTTTGCATGGCATTACCGATCGCTGTAAAATTCAGCCCCTGTTCCAGTGCATCTGCCGCCACGCGCACGCTCTCCCTGTCATTGGAAGATGAAACGCGAAGCATAAATCCCTTAGGGTAGATGTGGTAACGGAAGTAGCCGATGTTCTGGATGGTATTGTATAACTTGTCTCCCGTTCCAATACTATCCTCGGCAACACGTACCAGGGTGATCCTTGCATATGGGGTGTCTTCTGTGATCTGTGGCAGATCTTTTCCTATGAGGGTGATCTCATCCTCTCCTACCAGATCTGTCTCCGTCGTCACTAAGGTATTGCCCACGGCAGGAAGATTATGCCCGCCCAGTTCATATGCCATATCTGCCTGTAAGATCATCATTGCTTTTCCGGCATCCTGCCAGTCTCTGCTGATCGGATCTGCAGCGTCACCGACCGGAAGTTTCACGACATCCTGACCTGAAAGGTCAGTCAGAATGTCATTGATAATCTCATCATAAAGTCTCATAGATGTGTGTCTCTTTCTATCTTATCGTAATGCTTTAACATCAACGGTTCGATCGCTGCCGTAAGTTCATATCCAAGTTAAAGAAATATACGATAAAACTCAAAACAAAGAGGCAAACCAAAACGATCGCAATGATCAAAAGTACATGAAAAAATGTTGCCATATTAAACCGCTCCTTCCTTAGCCATTCCCTTTTGACGTGCAAACTCTGCCGCCCCAAGTGCTCCCATCAACTGTGGGTCGATCGGAAGATCGATGACTTTCAAATTCAATACCTTTTCGATGGCTTCCTTCAAGCCGTCGTTCTTGGCACATCCACCGGTCAAAGTGATGGAATCTACAGCACCTGCCTTCTTTGACATAACGAAGCAGCGCTTTGCAACGGATAACTCGATACCTGCTGCGATCTCATCCATCGGCTTGCCCTCTCCTACCAAAGAGATAACCTCTGACTCTGCAAATACGGTACACTGTGCCGTGATCGGGATCACATTCTTTGCCTTCAAAGATAACTTGGAAAACTCAGACAGATCCATTTCAAATGCCTTTGCCATTGCCTCAAAGAAACGTCCGGTTCCGGCTGCACACTTGTCATTCATAGCAAAGTTTAAAACGGTTCCGTCAGCATCAATGGCAATACCCTTGACATCCTGTCCGCCGATATCGATGATTGCCTTGACATTTGGGTCTGCTACATGCACGCCCATGGCATGACAGGAAATTTCTGAGATATTCTCGTCTGCGGAAGGTACCTTGTTACGCCCGTATCCGGTACCTACCAGATAAGCCAGATCATCTGCTGACTTTAAGTCCGGCACCTGGGCAACTGCCTTTTCAATGGATTCTTCACAGGAAAGTACCGCATTGATACGGCTGCGTAGTGTTACATCTGCTACCATCTTTCCTGTCTCATCGATGATGACACATTTTGTATAAGTTGATCCGGAATCACATCCGCCATAATATTTCATCTTGTTCCTCCTTTTTACCATGAATGCTCGTCGTGCAATACTTCCAGCGACGGATCCAGTGGTTCTTCCTTAAATACAGTTCTCATATAACGATTGACCTGATCACGAACACCCTGACGGGATACGATACGAGGATCGAACAGATCGTGGGTTACCCAGATCAGATGAATACCTTTTTCTCTTGCCTTTTCCTCGAACTGTCCATGCATACCATCCAGTGCCTTACATGCCATGTGCTCCCAAAGGATGACCACATCGGCATTGAACTCTTCACAGAACTCCCAGAGTTCGTCTAAGAGAACCTTGTAACCACCGTGGGTACGGTTTCTCATGATCATATTCTCTGTCAGCCAAGCCATATCATAATATGCCTTTTCGCGGTTCTCCGGTGTATCTTCCTCTGCGATCATTTCGGTATTGACCATGGAAAGCATATCGGTCAGCGGAACGATGCCCCAGCAGTTTAAGATCCAGAGCAAAAAGTCCATATAAAAGTGTGACTGTACGCCCCATACAATAGCACGGTGACGATACTCTCTTGCCATCATCATCTTGTCTTTGTATGCCTGATTGGCAAGTGCGGTCAGTTTGCGGTCTACATTGACGAACTCCGGTACCTTACCACAGATAGCCATGTAGTTGGTCTCTGTATAAAGCGCAAGGTTGGAACCAAAGACCTGTGGATAATCGGTCTTGTTCATGTCCAGCCACTCCATACGGTGTCTGGTAGACTCATTGACACGCTTTGCACACTCAAAGTAGTAAGACCAATCCCATTTCTCGCCTGTCTTTTCTTCGATAAAGGCGATACAATTCTTGATCTCCTGTGCTGCGTAATCCTGTACGTCGTCCTCTCTGTGGCGCATCGGGGCTGCCAACTGGAAGATCGGGATACCGTCTTCTAATTCCAGACGCTTAGCAATACCACCGTTACTCATAAGGGAACCGTCACAGGTCGTATTACACTGTACGGCGCAGGCACCAAGGATTGGTGCATCATCATCAATGGAAACGCCAAGTTCTGCCTCCGGCATCGGACAAACATCACCGGCAAGTCCGTATTCCTGTGCCACATCAATATAATGAAGGGCTGCTGTTTGGTTCAGAAGAACGGATACATAGGTGGACGGCGTCTCACGGGAAAGTCCCTTCAAGGTAGGAAATCCCATCATAACGGCTGTCATTTCGTTCTCATCTACCAAAACGACCTTCTTGGAAAACTCCTCATCATTGCCGAGGCGGCGGTCGCCACGGAAAAGATTGTCGAGAAGTTTTGCTACGTCATAAACGACCAGATCCTGCTCTAAATGGCACATACGAAGGTATGGTCCACGCAGTCCCTGTGTATGCTTATCTACCATCATCGGTACTGCCAGATAGTTTGCCATCCAGCGGTAACGGAACATGGCTTTGATATTTCTAGGTTTGATGATAAAGCCTGCCAACTGCTTCATGATATAAAGCCAACGTGTGTAATCATAAAAGGTATCTTTGAATCCACGCCACTCACGTCTGCTTCGTACTTTTCCATCGGTAAAAAATCTACCCAGCGCTTCTGCGCCTACTTCTTTTGCCATTATTTCTTACCTCCTTGAATCTTCTTGATCTCAATGCTCTCTACGAATGCCTGCACACGTGTGCGCATCTGACCGGAAGAGCCAATGGAATATGGACGATCCACGGCAAGTACCGGATAGCCGTGCTCATCACGGAGCACGATCGTACCGATCATACGCTCATAAGCCCATGGATCACAGAACTTCATCTGTTCGTAGATAATACCGTCTGCGCCGTATTCCTTGGCAAGATCTGCAACGTAATCACGTCTGCCAGTCATCTTTGCCATATCCCAATAACGCGGGCACTGTGCTCTGCCCTGCACCTGACGGCAGATCTGTTTTACCACGTCTTCCTCGTCATTTAAGATAATCTCATCACGTCCCGGCAAAGATCCGTAGCAGAAACGGTCTGCACATACATAAGCGCCGGATTCTTCTACCAGTTTGATGACATCAACATCATCCACCTCAGAGCCGACAAAAACAACACGAGCACGGTACTTGTCAGCCGCATCCGGCTCCCTGGTCTTGATCTCCTCCAAGGTCTCGCGGAGTTTGTCTAGGATCAGATGCTTTGGTGCCACGTAACTTGCCATGGTAAGGATGTGGAACTCATAGCCTGTCACGCGCGGATTGGCTTCCTTACGGAAGTCTCCGATCTGACGGATCAGACGGCATACTTCATTATGCTGATCTACTGCTGCACGGATCGCCTCATCGGATGTGTCGATACCATATTTTTCTGCCAGAGGCTTTAAGATATGGTTGCGGCACTGTAAGGTATACATTTCCAGCGCATTGTCATCGTTTTTCTGTGGAATCTCCATGTATTCCCAGAAAAATCCGTCCTTGCCCTGACCCATGGTCTTAAGCAGTTCCATGTTCTCTACGCAACGATTCATCATGGTACAGCCGTCCGGTGTCACGATACCATCTACGAAGTTGTAGCCGCCCTCAATGGCTCTCTCCAAAAGTGCTCTACTGTACTCGCACAAGAAACTTGTCATGTAGTAAGTAGCCATCTCCATAGAGCCTGTACGCGGTGCACGAAGTCTTACCGAAAATGTGCCCGGAAGATTTAAGAGTGGTTCCGGTACATTCTCGCAAGTCGTTGCGATACACTTAAGACCCTCGTCCTGTGCCTGACGCACAAGTTCGTTATTGGCATCTTCCAATAACTTTTCAAAATAATATAAGTGCTTTAAGTCTTTCACGCTTGCCCTCCTTTACGCTTCTAAGATTCCTATACCGATCAGAGCTTCCTTGGCTCCCCTGACGATTGCCGCATCATCATCCAAATAAAATACGCTCTCTCCCTTGAGATCGAACTCTGCCAAAGAGGCATCCGATAATATGTAGGAAAGTACTGGGATATCGCCCACGTCCATGTACTGTTTGACGTCTAAATTCGGAAGGCGGTTTGCGATCACGCCGACCTTGTCGTACATAAC
Source organism: Roseburia sp. AM51-8 (assembly GCF_003478275.1). Taxonomy (NCBI): domain Bacteria; kingdom Bacillati; phylum Bacillota; class Clostridia; order Lachnospirales; family Lachnospiraceae; genus Roseburia; species Roseburia sp. AM51-8. The sequence continues at coordinate 237,855 of NZ_QUEY01000004.1, forward strand.
GAGTTCGTCTGCTACCTGCTTGATGGTCTTTACGACCTGTGTCCCCTTCTTGGAAGAGTCTGTGATCAGCATGAGGTGTGTCACCTTTTCCATGACACGACGGTTGATCTGCTCGATCCCCGCCTCGCCGTCGATCACGATATAATCATAATTCTCTGCCAAAAGACCAATAACTTCTTTCAGGTAACTATTGATCTTGCAATAGCAGCCTGCTGCCTCCGGTCTTCCGATAGCAATAAAAGAAAAGCCATCCATCTCGACGAGCGCGTCGAAAATACGGTATCTGGCTTCTCCTAATAATTCAATTGCCGCCTTAGCGTTGCCGTCCTCTGCGTTTGCAACCACCTCTTTGCGGATATCGTCTACCGTGAGTTTCACGTCCACACCCAAGGCGGTAGACAAGCCAACAGCCGGGTCTGCATCGATGGCAAGGATCCGCTTATCCGGATAGGCTGCCACCAAGAGTTTGACCATAACTGCTGCAAGCGAGGTCTTACCAACGCCACCCTTACCGGCAACGGCAAGAATCTTGGCATCAATCTTGTCTGTATTCATTTGCTGTCTCCCTTACTTTACTTATGCATAGCCCTTTATAAGAAGTTTATAAAAAGATTATTTAAAGTTTATCATAATCTATGCGCTTTTTCGACACATAATGCCACGATTGTGTAAAAATGTCATATTGCACAAATTATGTCCATTAATTTCATACATAATTACTATGCGTCGTTTATGCCACATATGTCTGTATTTATTACAAAATTACTTTTTTATAAGCCAAAGGGACACTCCTTATGACAAAAGGGACGCTCCTTGTGGCAAAAGGAACGTCCCAGATTTTAATATCTTATTTACTTTTTATCAACAATTTTAGTGCTTCTTTTGCATCTGTCGACTTCTGCGAAGTTCTGCAATCAAAAGTGCAAATCCACCAACAATAATAAGGGCAAGTACCACACATGATACCGGTGAAGCTTCTCCGGTTACCGGTGCCTTGGCATTTACTGTTGTTTTCTGTGCTGCCTGCGCTCCACCATTTGGCTGGACATTTGTAATGCCTGCGGTCGGGGTGGAAGGGGTTGGTGTTGCGGCAGAGCCAGTATTTCCACTATTAGAAGATGCTGTGACTGAGAAGTTTGTTACTGCTGTTCCACCAATTGACTGAATAGCAATCGTGTGACTTCCCTTGGATAACGTGTCAAGGAAAGACTGTTTCAGCCATACAATCGTACTACCTTCCGACACATCATAATTGGATCGATCCACTTTCACACCATCGACCAATACAGCTACAAATTCACTGAATGGAGCATTAGAACGGAAGGTCAATGTACCATCCTTACCAATGGTATGTTTCCCATTGGCTCCATCGATTATTTTATAGGTGTTTGAAACTAATTTGTCGATTGGCTCAGTTTTGGTTGCTCCACATCCCGTACAAGTAAATGTCTTCACACCTTCCTCACTTGTTGTCGGCTGTTTTGTTATTTTTCCTTCATCCCATGTATGCTGATGATTTGGTTCATCGGCTGTTGTCAGCATAAGCATATACCCTACATGGCGTATCTTGTATTGCGTATCATCACTGACAATATGCTTGCTGTAATCTACACCAGGTGTTGCACTTGCTGCAGCAACAACAGGTTTTCCAGCCACAGGTTTGTCTTTTGTCGATACTCCTATGATGCCACTGAATGGATCTGATATATCTAGTTTCACATATAACGTTTCATAACCACTTTCTCGTGTAGAACTTGTCATGTATACATTGTTATTCTTTCCGCCAGCCGTATTGTCTATAACTGTGGCACTACCGGAAACATTTAGTTCTGCTGCTCCACCAGTATCATATGCACTAGTTCTTGCTAATGCGGATCCATATACCCCTCCGCCTTGATAAGTTGCCGTATTTCCACATATTTTACCACCATTCATGAAAAACTTTGCTGTCCAGCTGACATATACTCCGCCGCCATTACCATAACTAGACCATGTACTATCTGCGGTATTACCTGTAATTGTTCCTCCATACATATGAAATTCTGACGGTCCATTATAAACACTACGGGTAACTTCAACACCACCGCCATTTTTGGCTATATTTCCGCTGATTGTTCCACCATACATATGAAATATGCTGGATTTGCCCGCTTCTTTCACTCCTTCTACACTGACACCGCTTCCGCCCGTATCATATTCTGATGTATTGCCTGTAATAGTACCGGCATACATATCAAATGTACCACCCTGTACTTTTACACCTTTTCCTTGGTATGTTTCTCCTGATAAATTCTTTGCATGCTTAATCGTTCCCGTACCTTGACAATCTGTCAGCACGAAATGTCCCTCAACCATAACAGCATCCACATCATCTGTTACTCCTTCTGGATTTTGCATGATAATACTATGACCATTCAAACAGAGTGCAACATCGCCTGATATTTTCAATCCACAATACTGATTTCCGCTTGTATATACACTACTGTATGTATTCGTAGATGTGATTGTCACATCCTGTTTTAAGTAATAATATCCACTTGATGTAATTTCCGATAAATCATCAATACCCGTCCATACCTGATTCGCGCTACAATTGTGACCATTCATATTTAAAGTATTCGTACCACATACACAGTGCTTGTGTTCCGTAGGTGTCGGTTCTGGTGCGTCCTTCCCTGTTAACACCAGTTTCGTAGGATCACTACTATCGTGCATAATCTTATAGTTAGCGCTATCACTGGTAATAAAGTTACTATAGTCCTTATTTGCAGTTGCTCCTTGAACAACAACAACCGGATTTTCAGCAGTTGGCACCACTCTATCCGTGTACACACCAATCGTACCATTCATATTTCCATCAATTTTAATGGTCTTGGTCTTACCACTATTGGTTGTATATAGGCCAACATTACTTACACTACCATCTGCCTTTTTATTACCAGTGATGTTGGCATTACCTGACACTGTCATATCACTAACAGCATACACTCCACCGCCTTCTTTTCCCGTAGTATTATCTGTGATATTTCCGCCATACATATAAAAATAACAGTCCCACTGTTTCGGTATATACACGCCACCACCATCACTAGCCGAATGGTTATTGGTAATCGAGCCACCATACATCTTAAAGGTTCCAGATAAATACACGCCACCACCACAATTTCTACCATCAGATGGATTATTACTTGTAGCATCGTTTCCAGTAATTGATCCTCCATACATATTGAAGGTTCCCCCACTGACATTTATAGCACTACCTGTATATGTTATTCCATCCGCATTCTTAGCATGCGTAACCCTGCCTGTATTCTGACAATCCGTCATTGTAAATGTAGTATTACTCGTTACGAAAATATCATTACTCAGATTCCTACCTGTCGCTGTAATACTATGACCGTTTAAACAAAGTACTACACCATCAGGCACTTGCCAGCCACGATACATTTCCTCCGCATCTGTCGGCACATTAAGTACGACATCATTTTCCAGATAGTAATTCCCCGCTGTATCCGGCAGGCTATTCGTTTTTGTCCATGCCTCAAATGTGATTTCTGTTTCCAACGTATGGTCGCCAACATCTCTATGCGTTGCTCCACATACACAGTGTTTGTGTTCACCGGCTGCCTTTACCTGCAATGCCTGACTTGGCATAAGTCCAAGCACCATTCCTAAGCATAAGAAAGCCCCAAGTATTTTTCCAAATGTCTTTTTCATAAGCGTTCTCCTTTTTTCCGTTCCCTTTGGTGTCTGTTTCTTTCCATCCACCTTTTTCTTACATCTATCATAACGAATTTGGGGGCTTAAAATTTCGTTCGGCGCGAAGTGTAGATTTTGGGGTGCGAAATGCGAAAAAGACCACTACCTCGCAATGTCTTACAAGGTAGTGGTCTTATATAATATTACATTTATGCTCTGTGTGCCTTGCGCAATTCTGCAATCAAAAGTGCAAATCCACCAACAATAATGAGGGCAAGTACCATGCAAGATACCGGTGAAGCTTCTCCGGTTACCGGTGCTTTGGCATTCACTGTTGTTTTCTGTGCTGCCTGCGCTCCACCATTTGGCTGGACATTTGTAATGCCTGCTGTCGGAGCAGAAGGTGTTGGTGTTGTGGCAGATCCAGTATTTCCACTATTAGAAGATGCTGTAACGGAAAAGTTTGCCGTTGCTGTTCCGCCGATTGATTGAATAGCAATCGTATGGCTTCCCTTAGATAGCGTATCTAGGAAAGACTGTTTCAGACGTACAATCGTACTACCTTCCGACACGTCATAATTGGACGGATCCACTATTACGCCATCGACCAATACAGCTACAAATTCGTTGAGTGGCGCACTAGAACGGAAGGTAAGTGCCTCTGCCTTGCCTATAACATGCTGTCCGTTATCTCCATCCTTCATTACCGGCTTTTCAGGAGCTGGCGTTGGCTCTGGATTCGGCGTCGGTTCCGGATTCGGCGTCGGTTCCGGATTCGGTTCTGGTTTCGGATTCGGTTCTGGATTTGGTGTTACATTGCGTGCTATTGCTGCTGGCAATGTAATTGTAGTATCAGCCGTAGGCGTTCCATTTACAACGATAACCGGTCCCCACCCTTCCAATACATATCTTGCCACTGTAATGCCATTTTTTGTAATCATCGGATAATCATCTTGAATATAGTAATCTTCGTCTGCGGTATAATATACCGGCTCCATTGCACCTAACAAATTGGTCTGTTGTTCTGCGCCATGATATGGATAATGCGTTAATCCTTCTCCTGCAATGAGTGTCACACTATATGTCTTTGGCTTAGCTTCTCCACAATAGATACATTTATCGTTCTCATTATAAGAATGGCGGCACAGTTGGTAATATGTCTTGTTCAACTGTGGAGTTCCAATATTTACATTTGTACACCCTTTAAACATATCTGTGTTCCAGTCTGATCCCAACATTGTAGCACTCGGCAATGTAGCATTTGGTAATGTCCATGCTATCGTGTGACTACTATCCTTTGTACTCGTCATGGATAAATTCTTGCAATTCTTAAACATACATCTATAACAATCTAGCGCTAATTTTGTAGCTGGCAGATTTGGAATTTGCTGTAGCGATGTACATCCCTGAAACATGCCAAAATAGCAGTCCTGTGTCAATGTCGTTGCTGGCAGTTCTGGAGCTTTTATTAGAGATTTACAATCTCGAAACATATTAGAATAGCAAGCAATATTCAAGGCTGTTGCAGGCAATGTGGATGGTCCAGTCTTCATATTCGTGCATCCTGAGAACATGCTTGTATAGGCATCATACCCCAGCGTAGTTGCTGGTAATTTCGGCGCTTCCACCAGGCTTGTGCAATTCTCGAACATACGCTCATATCCACCGTTTACTACACTTTTTGATGGTAATTCCGGGGCTTGTGTAAGACCATCACAATTCATAAACATGCCTCCAAAGCCAGACGCTACTGTATCAGGATTTCCACCATTCCCATCTTTAAGACTAGTTATACTGCCAGACGCAGCGATTTTTCCCGTCATGGTAAAAGCTGGGTTTATATAAGTATTTATATTAAGTTTGGTAAGTTCTCCTCTAAATTGCACACTGTCGTCTACCTTGGCTAAGGTGATTTTTGTTCCTTTCACATAAGTTGTCCAATTCGTACCACTATCTTTACTAATCTCCACACTTTCTTCTGTGTTCCATGTGAATGACAGGGTCGATCCAGCCTCCTCTGCCGTAAAAGTTAGATAATTCGGCGTTGTCTCTCCCTCTGCAAACACCTGTAATGCCTGCGTTGGCATCAATCCAAGCACCATTCCTAAGCATAAGAAAGTTCCTAGTATTTTTCCAAATGTCTTTTTCATAAGCGTTCTCCTTTTCCCGTTCCCTTTGGTGTCGTTTTCTTTCCATCCACCATATCTTGTATATATCATAACGAATTTTAGGGTTGAAAAATCCGTCTGGCGCGAAGTGTAGATTTTGGGGTGTGAAAAGTAATAAAAAAGACCACTACCTCGCAATGTTTTACAAGGTCGTGGTCTTGTATAATATTACATTTATGCTTTATGTGCCTTGCGCAATTCTGCAATCAAAAGTGCAAATCCACCAACAATAATGAGGGCAAGTACCACACAAGATACCGGTGAAGTTTCTCCGGTTACCGGTGCCTTGGCATTTACTGTTGTTTTCTGTGCTGCCTGATTATTGGTATTTGGTGCCGCCTGCGTTCCACCGTTTGGCTGGACATTTGTAATGCCTGCGGTTGGGGTGGAAGGGGTTGTACCAACACCAGTTCCACTACCTGTACCACTTCCCGATCCTGTAGCTTTAACAACTGTGAAATTTGCTGTGGCTGTTCCACCATTTGAACGGATTTCCAGCGTGTGTATTCCCTCTGCCAAACTATCTAAGAATTCCTTCTGCAAACGTACGATGGTACTGCCCGATGCCAATTCATAATGTGATCTGTCTACGATAACACCATCTACATAAACCGCCTGAAAATCGCTCAATGGTGCACTGGAACGGAAAGTGAGTGTTTCCATTTTGCCCTCAGTATATTGTCCATTATCTCCATCCTTCATTACCGGCTTTTCAGGGGTTGGAGCCGGCGTCGGATTTGGATTTGGCGTTGGTTCCGGATTCGGGGTTGGTTCCGGATTTGGATTCGGATTTGGATTTGGTTCTGGATTCGGGGTCACATTTTCTTTGTTCGGAACAAACACTTCTTTGATTGGCGAAGCCTTTTTTGTAATATCTCCTTTTCTACGCACTTCATATGTTTTACCAGCGGTAACTTCCTGACCTAAACTGTTATTCTGACAGGTAATCCAGGTATCTGTTCCTTTTTCACGATACTCCATTTTTGCATCAACACCCTCAAGGTAACCCTTGCCACCTTCTTGTATCGGCGCAATTCCAGATATGTTTTCCGGTGCTTTCTGCGATGCTTTTTCCGTTGCCAAAATCTGTACTTCAACATCTGCCGTAGGTCTGACATAAATCGTAATATTGCTGACATTTCCGCTAGTTGACGATACATATATATCGGCTTGTCTCATTGCACTCTTATTCTCTTCGCTAAAGTAATGGTCATCATCTGCCTGTAATTGCACCGCCTGAAAATCATCATTTACTTTCTGCACCAAGTCACCGCCACTGATTTTTCTTACGCTTCCATCTTCCGGCAAAACCAGTTTTACTGTATATTTTTTCATCTGTAAAATGGTCTTTCCATCTTCCTCGGCTATTTCATATGCCGCATGATCCGAAAACAAGCCGTTCATCAGACCAGTTTTATTTGCAATGGTAATCGGTTTCTCTGTTTTTGGTGCCGTCTCAGTCGAAATGCCAATCTGATTTGAGCCATTCAGCCGCACATCCGTCAGTACAACATTGTCACGCAATTCCAGATTACTGGATTTATTATTTGCTAACGTGTTATCCTGTATCACAGCAGCATTTTTAACGCTAATCGTTAATACGCCTTTACCAGTAGTAGTAGTATATTCATAACATGCCACCCCACCACCATATTGCGCGGCTTGATTTTCTTTGATCACACCACCAGACATGGTAAAGGAACCCGTCGCTAATCCGGTGTTGTTGTTAACACCGCCTCCGGAATACCCGTTTGCACGGTTGCCAATAATTTCTCCACCCTGCATTTCAAAAACAGATTCTGTGTTATTTACACCACCACCATTTCCTGCTTGATTGCTGCAGATACTACCACTTGTAATGGTACATATGGCATCCAAGTTAGATATTCCGCCGCCGCTTCCTTTTGTAGTGGTAGTGTTCTCAGAAATTTCTCCTCCTCGCATCTCAAATTCTGGTTTGTTGTAATTTGTATTGAGTACAGCCGGTCCATTATAGACACCAGCGCCATCACCGTCGGTTATGCTATTTTTAGAAATCAATCCCTTATTCATGACAACTTTTCCACAATTGACCACTCCAGCACCACTTGAACCTGATATCGTATTATTTGTAATGCTACCACCATTCATGGTAAAGGTTGCTCCTTCGACAACCGAAACCCCATGACCTTGATTATCGGAAATGCTTCCGCCATACATAGTAAAATGACATCTGGATGAAGACACATATACCCGGCGCCATTCCACCTCGGACGATGATCCACAGCATAATTTCCTCTGATATTGCCGCCATACATGTCAAACTTAGTATCTGTGTTAAAGAATGTCACACCTGTTCCAAGACTTCCGTTTGCATGGGTAACACTACCCTTATTCTGTCCATTCTCATCCCGGCTACAATCTGTAAGCGTAAATTTTCCACTGATAATCTGAATCGTTGCTTTTTCATCATTAGGGCGAAGGTTATCTTTGTATGTATTTGATATACTGTGTCCATTGAGACAGAGTACGACACCTGCATTCGGCTCCCATGTCTCTTTCATCTCAATATCTTGTGTCAGATAATAATTGCCAGGTTTCGTGATCTCATTCAAGTCTGATACCGGCGACCATGTCACATCCCTATGCGTGTTTCCAGAAAGTTTGCATCCACTTGTACCACATACGCAATGCACATGCCGCTCAATCTCTTTTTCTGCGTTTACCGCATACGAAACATTATCCTCGGTTATTTCCAGCCAGATTTTGCATGCTGATAAATCTATATCTGATGTCAAACTGAGTGCTGACTTAATATCTGAAGCATTTACCGTCTCTAGTCCTGCAATCTGTTTACTGTAATACCAATCGTTTGTTCCATCATTGCCCTGTACGACAAGTGACACCGGTTGTGATGTACTGCCTTTCACCACCTTAATATCACCTGTTGTAGTGTTATATGTTACTGTACCAATATCCTTTCCTGTTCCATCCAGTCTTAAGGTCATTGCCGCCCCCGACGCAATTGTTTTTGCCACTGCTGTATCAGATGATGCTGCTGTCGCAGCAGATGCAAAGAGGACAGATGACAGATTCAGATTGGAAGCGGGCTGAACAGCGCCGCCATAGTAAACCTCGTAGCGGTTGACCCAATAACCTGGAGAAGTGAGCAACGCAAGATAAGCAATATCAACATTAGGTGAACGCAACCAAAAAGTGGTACCACTGTTCCAGTAATTGCTCGTGGCAAGTACTGTACTGTTATAACTTCCTGCTTTTATGGTTGAAGAACGATAATCGTCTGCCGCCAGTGCATATAGCTTGTCTGTAGTGGTATAGCTATTACGATTCTTCGTGTCATTCGTTGTCACTGTAGTATTATTCATCAAGACCTGCTCGGCTGCGGTGAAGTAGGATGTATTCTCAGCCATAGTCTTTAATTCCCTACGAGGTTACTTGCTCCGTAGTGGTTTGCAAATACTTCTGTTTCAGGCACTCCACCATAATTACAATCTGACCATAGATCGGAATCTTTCTTATTGCTTCCACTTGATTCAAACTGCGTCGAATATACTATCGGACTTGCGGCAAAGAGGATGGTATTATCCCCTAATACACCACTATCCTTTCCTAAGATGTACCATTCCTGTGCCTCACCACTGCTATTTTTACCAAATGCCAGCTTTCCAATATTGGTTGCTTCTCCACTGGAATTTGGTGCAAATGTTCCATCCATCATCTGATCCTTCGTGGCATAGGTCGATACACTTGGTGACTTGGTTGTACCATCTGCGGCTTTTACACTGACAGTTGCTCCCGGCAATGCCGGCACTAATCCAGCCAGCAGGGCGGCTGTGAGTGCTACCGCTGTACCTTTCTTAAATCTTTTTCTGATTGCTTTCATAATCGTTCTCCTCGTCCTTATTTACAATGCTTACGCATCTTGCAGACTCCCACAAGGATTACAGCAAGTCCTCCTGCGATGAGCAAAGCAAGTATCACAGATGCCACCTGCGATGCTTCTCCGGTTACCGGTGCTTTGACATTTGCTGTTGTGTTCTGTGCTACCTGATTATTGGTATTTGGTGTAGTCGGCGTTCCACCATTTGGCTGGGCATTTGTAATGCCTGCGGCTGGTGCTGCTTCCGGCGTTGGTGTCACGATGTCCTCAACCTTTTCTGTGCCACAGTAGATGCACTTTCCATCACTACCATAGGAGTGGTTGCAAGTCTGATAATAAACGGTATTCATCTGTGGTTCCTTAGAGCCATTTCCCAGATCAACATTTGGGCATCTCGCAAACATGTTCAGATTCCAATTCAAATCCGCAGTGGTATCCGGCACTGACCATGCTAATGTATGATCTGCGTCCTTCGTGGTCGTAAGGGAAAGTCCGGTACACCCCTCAAACATGCTGTGATAACAAGCCACGTCCAATGTAGTTGCCGGTAATTTCGGAACCTGTGTCAGCGACGTACAATTTTGAAACATATAAACATAACATATATCTGATAAAGTCGTTGCCGGTAATTCCGGTGCCTGTGTCAGACTGGTGCAATCTTGGAACATATGTGCAAAGCAATCATTAGGCAACGTTACATTCGGGTCTCCACCATTTTCGTCAATCAAGCTGGTCACACTGCCGGATGCCGCAATCTTACCGGTCATCTTTACATGATTGACATTTGCACTGTTATTTGCCACAAAACCTCTGCCCTTAAAAGAAACGCTATCGCCTACATTTGCCAATGTAATTGTCGTACCCCTTGCATAGGCAGACCATGTTGTGCCATGATCTGTGCTGGTCTGAACATCACTTGCACTCGCCCATGACAAGGACAAGGTCGATCCAGCCTCCTCTGCCGTAAAGGTCAGATAATTCGGCTGCGTAGCCGCCTTTACCTGTAATGCCCCGCCAGGCATACATCCAAGCAACATGCCCATGCATAAACCTGCGCCAAGTATTTTTCCGAATAACTTTTTCAACTTCATAAGCGTTCTCCTCCGTTTCACTGGTGTCAAACATTGTAATAGCCACCATATCTTGTATCTATCATACCGAATTTTAAGGCTGAAAATTTCGCTCAGCGCGAAGTGTCGTTTTTAGGGTGTGAAATGCAATCGCTGTCATTGAAAAAGAAATTTACATATACTAAGATAGAACTATCACTGATAGATCATTTTTTGAGGGAACTATAAAATGCTGGCACGGACAAGCTTACGGATTGCCGTTTGTGACGACAGTCCCATCTTTTTAAACAAAACAAAAACATACATAGAAACATGGTCTGCCAACACCGGACATGCGGTTCAGATTTTTACCTACGACAATGGTGATGCTCTCATCGAAGCACACAAGGACTGTCACATGGATATCATTTTTCTTGATATCATTATGCCTCTGTTGAACGGGATGGATACTGCCCGCGAACTGCGTCAGCACGACCGTGCTGTTCAGATTATATTTTTGACATCATCGCCGGAATTTGCCTTAGAATCTTATGAAGTAAGGGCACAGGGATATATCCTCAAGCCCGTATCACAGGAGAAATTATCAAAAGAATTAAATGAACTTGCCATACAATTTGACGAAGAGCCAAAGCATCTGATTTTAAAAACAGCCTTTGGCTATCAGAAACAATATTTTCACGATATTGAATATATAGAAGCCCAGAACAAACGCGTTCTCTTTCATCTTTGTTCCGGGCAGATTTTAGAAGTTTCAGAGCCACTGAACCACTTTGAACAACAGCTATTGAACACAGACGGTTTCTTCAAATGCCATCGTTCCTACCTGGTTTATTTGCCCAATGTGAATCATTTTAACAATAACGAAGTCACAACACGATCCGGGCAGACCATTCCGATTGCCCGAGGATACGGAAAAGCGTTCAAAGAAGCTTATTTTTCAACCCTGTTTGCTGAATGATTTTTTATGGAGATTATTGTATGATTTTAGGAATGCTACAACTTACCCACAATGCGACTACATTACTTTTTGGCGTTTACCTCTCCGCTGCCTTTCTCGGCATTGTGATGAAACGCACGAATATCCTGCGGTTACTTGGATTTTCCTGTGCAACCGGGCTGCTTTATCTCGGTGTGTTTCTATTTTTAGGCGAAGCCATGACGAGGGAGCTCTATCCTTTGATTTGATTGTACATCTGCCCTTGATTCTCTTACTGGTCTTATATTATAAATATCGCCCTCTGGTAGCAGCCATTTCCGTTCTGACGGCTTATCTCTGTTGTCAGATTAGTAACTGGGTTGGCATAGCTTTTCTTACACTGACCCACGAACAGTGGTGCTATTATGCTATCCGCATCGTTGTGACTGTGATGGTTTTCTTATTTTTACTGTTGCATGTATCAGACGCAACAGCAAGGCTCTTGGAAAAATCAACAGAATCACTTGCCATTTTGGGTATCATTCCCTTTGTCTATTATATTTTTGACTATGCAACGAACGTCTATACATCACTTCTATATTCTGGAAGCAAAGTTGTCGTTGAGTTTTTAGGTTTTGTTCTCTGCACCACCTATCTGCTCTTTATCTTTTTATATTTCAAACAATACGAAGAGCAACAGGAAACCCTGCATCAAAACCAGTTGATGGAACTTATGCGCGACCAGTCTCAAAAAGATCTCGTCACCTTGCATCAGGCGCAACAGTCTGTTTCCATCATGCGACACGATATGCGGCATTTTCTCCTTGCCATTTCTTCCATGATTGAAAACGACAAAAAGGAGGATGCACTGAACTATATCCATGAGCTCGTGTCTACTTCCGATCAAATGGCAATCCAGAAATACTGCACCAATGAACTGGTCAATACCGTTTTATCTGCCCAGGACGACCTCTTAAAAAAGCAGGATATCCACCTCGAACATACCATACAAATCCCAAATGCTCTACCACTATCCGATGTGGATGTGACAGCAATTTTATCCAATGGTTTGGAAAATGCGATGCACGCTGTATCTGAGCTTCCCATCGAGCAGCGCGTTATTACACTCCATATGCGCATGCACGATGAGAAGCTGCTCATTTCCATCAAAAATCCTTGTGCCACTTTGCCTGAAATCAAAGATGGCATGCCACAAAGCAAAAAGCTTGGACATGGTTTTGGCACCAAGAGCATCCGCTACATTGCAGAAAAAGCAGGTGGAAACTGCCAATTTACAGTGGATGGAAATGACTTTGTCTTGCGGGTAATTGTGTAGAGGGTTAGGAAATCGGTTTTAATATGTAATCAAAAGCATCCACTGCGTAGCCACGAATTGCGCACGATAATCTTGTATATCTCTGCATAGAATCCTCCCCGTTCCATCAACACATCATGCTGCCGCCAGCCTGCAGTATAAAATGCCCGCAACTGTCTGAGAGCCACTTAGGACTGCGGAGTTGAAATGCTGATAACCGGCAGGAGGATATGGACGCGGAACTGCTGTTTTTCATGGTAGACATGCATCTGTCCCTTGTGGAGTTCTACCATCTTCTGACTGCTGCGCAGTCCAATATGATTGCTTTCCACCGTGCCGACATCCTGCTTGATCGTATTGATCAAAAGAATACCGAGCATGCCCTGTTCCACCCGCAGGCGCACATAGATAGGCTTTCCCTTGTCAGCATATTTTAGGATATTGGAAAAGAGATTGCTCGACATACGTTTTAACATCATCTCATCCGCATACATAAGCCCCTCGATATCCTCCATCTGCCCCTCGATCGTAAAGCCTGCCAGTTCCACAAACTCGCAGTTGCCCAGAAGGATTTCTTTTACCTGCCCGATCTCCATGCGTTTTAAGACCGCTTCTTCATTAGTCTCATAGGCAAAATCATACTCAAACATGTGATCCGTCAGTGCCTTGATATCGGCTGTTTTTTGCAGGCACTTGTTCAGATATAAAGCCCTCTTTTCCTCATCCGCGTTATCCATGCGCAAAACTTCCAGATAGCCGTTTAATACTGTAAGCGGGGTGCGCAGGTCGTGTGAAATTGCGGAGATCAGTTCCTGATTGGTCTGGCGGATGGCATCTTCCTGCTTGATATTTTCATCCAGGGTCTTGCGCAGGATATCCAATTCTTTTGCCACGATCCCGACTTCATCCTCGCCGCATTGGGGAATGGCATGAGTCAGATCGCCCTGGGACATATTAACGACAGCATCCTTGAGTCCGTCCATGCGCTTGATGACGCTCCCCATATAGGACAGTACCCCCTGGAAAAATATGAAGATACTAAAAAGGGCAGATGCGATCACATAAGGATAGACAAACCTCGTCCGCATAAAGGAGGAATAGACGACATCATAGGTACCGTTGGCAAATTGCACCGGCACAATGTTAGTGTACTCTCCCAAAATGTCCATGCTGTCTGATATGATGGATCCGTACATGATCTTTTCTATGACTTTCGCCGCGTGTCCCGCACGAAAGAGTCCGTCATCATGGCCATAGATATAACATCCGATATAATAACTGGTATGTTTTTTCAAAAATGGACGAAATGCCTTCTGCGCTGTTTTGTCGCTCTCCAATTCCGGCACATTGTAATTGACGGCATCTTCCTTTATCTGTTCAATATAGGTATCCTCGTCAAACCAACTGATCAGATGCAGGTTTTCAAAGACATGACAGACCGACTCCTGCAGATTCCAAAGTCCCCAGAAAAGAAGAACGCTGACCGCCAGCATAATAAGAATAACCACAAAGAGTTTGGTGCGGATCTTCCATTTGCCCGGACGATGTTCCTCTAAGCAGTGGAGCATGGCATTTTTCTTCTCTTTAGTCACAGCAGTACCCCCTTCCCCAGACCGTCTTGATTATGGTCGGATTTTTCGGGTCCTTCTCGATCTTGCAGCGGAGATTTCGCATATGCACCATGACCGTGTTGTTGGCTCCATAATAATATTCTTCCTGCCAGATACTCTCATACAGATGCTCCGCCGAAAAGATCTGCTTGCGGTTGGTAAGAAGCAGATGCAAAAGGGCATATTCCGTATCGGTCAGTTCAATGACCTGCCCATTCCGGCTGACTTCCCGTCTTGTCTCATTGAGGACGATATCCTGATAAGAAATGATGCGCTCTGCCGTGCCCTCCTTTGATGCCGCTTCCCTGACCGGCATATTCTTCCCCTGATATACATGATAGCGGCGGATCAGTGCCTTTGCCCGACTGACAAGTTCGTTATAGGAAAAGGGCTTTACCAGATAGTCGTCCCCACCGCTGGAAAATCCCAGCATCTTATCATCTTCCTGGGATTTGGCACTCAGAAAAAGAATAGGCGCGTTGCTGTTCTTTCGGATCTCCACACAGGTCTGATAGCCGTTCATCCCCGGCATCATGATATCCAGGATGATCAGGTCAAAAGCATATTTTGCCGAAGCCTCGATCGCCTGCTCGCCATTTGCCGCCTCGGTCACCTCATATCCCTCGCCCCCCAAAAGAAGATAGATGACCTCCCGGATCTCCGGATTGTCATCCACCACCAAAATATGGGAAGCCGCCGGCTTCCCTTGTTCTTCCATTGTCCTTGTCTGTATCTCGCTCATCTGTCGCTTCTCCCAACCCCATTTTCTGTCTGTATTTGCCTACAGTATAACAATTTTTTGCCGGCTTGGAAGAAAATTAAGAAAACTTTAGAAATAGATCCTCCTACCAGAGATCGTAAAACGGCATGGTCTCACGGTTACGGAATTCGTGTTTTTCATAGTAGCCGATCAAATGTCCGTCCTCGGCACGCAGGGCGATCATATAGATATCTTTCTGCTGTTTTTCATTGAAAAGGTATGCACGATATTGTGATCTTTGTCTGCCGCAAACCAGTCCACCACACGCTTTATCATTTCTTTTGACTTATCATTGTGGCAGGCAAGCAGGCTGCGCCCGATCAGATCTGCCCCGCCCCACTTTACATAATCTTTGATGGCAGCCGGGTTCATGTAGATGATCTCATGCTCCAGATTGCAAAGTACCACGTCGCAACGGTCCTGATCGACCAGGCTCTTAAAATATTCTAATGCATTTTCCATGATGTCTCTCCTTTTAACTTGTTATCTTTATGCGTTTTCTATCCCTTTGCCTGTGGCTTCCTGCGGCAATGGGATGCCCAATTCTTTGATCGCATCCATAATGTGACTGGTGGATATGTCCCGAAATTCTAATTGCCCGAATACAGAAAAAATCCATTCTACCGAAAGATCCAGCCATTTTTCCACATGCGGATCGATGACCTGGGATGAGCCATCTGCACATGCTTCGTTGGCAAGACTATAGCCGTGTGGTCCCTTTTGGAAAAGATGATACTCTAAGAGACAGCCCTTTTCTTCATATGCCATCACCAGATCCAGGGTCGATCTCCTGGTGAGCGTATCCTCTGCGGTCGTAAACATAAATAGTGGTGGTGCGTCCTTGGTCACTGCCTGCACCGGGTTCAGCCAGATCTTTTCTTCTTTCGCCGGTCCCTCTTTTCCGAAAAAGAGCATCTGCATCAGTTCCGAACCCTGTCCGCTCATGTCTGTCGCCGGATAGCCCAAGATCAGCCCATTCGGTCGGTTCTTTCCCAGCAGACCGCTGGATAATGCCAGATGTCCGCCTGCCGAAAAACCACAGGCAAGGATCTTGTCCGCATCCACATACCAGTCGTTCGCATGTTCACGGATCAGACCGATCGCCCAGTCCATTTCCTTTAATGGCTGGAAACCTTTGACTTCCCAGCCCAGAGAATAATGCAGGACAAATGCCTGTATGCCCTTGGCTGCATATGCCAAAGCCACCGGTTCTGCCTCGCGTGGTGATAAATACACATAACCGCCGCCGGGACAGATCACAAGAGCCGGTCGTACCAGATCCTGTCCTAATTTCAGACCGCTATCCTGTATATAGCACTCCAGCCAGACCTTATCATTGTCCGGGTAATTTATCTTTTGATAATGCATGTCTTTTACGCCTCCTGTTACCACTTTGTTGTCCTCTATTATAGCATGCGATCAAAAAAAGACCACCTCCTCTTTGTTATCCCTGATACCTTATTCTTTCAACCAGCGTTTCCTTTTTCAGATTACTGCTTAAAACGAGAGAAAGCACAATCTGCAAAAGACCGACCAGCAAAATCATAGCAAGAATTGGTGTCATTGGAACATGATAGACATTCATTCCAAATATTCCATTATGTTTTGCATAGGAAAAAAGTGCATAGCCAAGTGGCAGGCCAACGATAAGTGCTACACATATAGTGCCAACCGTAAAAATCAGTCCCTGTAACTGCAGGCATAAGTTTAATTGTTTATTTGTCATACCCACAGCCTGCAATACACCATATTCCTGCTTTTTTGTCGTAATATTCATGATCATGGTGTTTGCCATATTCATAAAACCGATGAATCCTACAACCGCCATAAACAGATAACAGCCAAGCTTCATCGTGCGAGCTGAGAATTCTGCAGATTGTAACTGCGCATGATAAGTATCCATTTTTATATGCGAAGTATTAGAAATCAATGTATTCAGATTTTGCTCCACAGATGCCACATCTTTTTTGTCACAGTCCACCCACAGATAGCCATAGGCTGTTCCTCTCGGATTCATGGAACGGTATACGCCTTCCGGAATGACAAGGTAAGTGTCCGCACTTACAAAGGATCCTGCAATCTTTCCCTGATAGG
This sequence comes from Roseburia sp. AM51-8, assembly GCF_003478275.1. Classification (NCBI taxonomy): domain Bacteria; kingdom Bacillati; phylum Bacillota; class Clostridia; order Lachnospirales; family Lachnospiraceae; genus Roseburia; species Roseburia sp. AM51-8. The sequence continues at coordinate 255,367 of NZ_QUEY01000004.1, forward strand.
TATAGGTTCCACTTCCATTCTCAAAGTCAAATGCAATGGATTCACCCGGAGCATATCCATCTTGTTCCATCCACATCGACCAACCAAAGAAAATTTCACCATTCTTTACCGCCTGATCATAGTCCATAGAGCCAATATCCCCGTCCTGGCGCATAAAATCAAAATCCTTTTTACTCACAACAGCAGCCGGATATCTTGTTCCGTTCAGATTTACGGAGACAATCTCTCTCGTCATGACATCTGTCACTCCCGGAATGCTTTTGATTTCTTCAATCAGCGAATCATTCAATGGATCATCCGTCAGAATCGTATCCAGATTATTCTCCGGATATCTTTCATCATACTCAGCAGAATAGTCAAGCTGCAGTTCAAATTGTCCATGATTAACGGAAAGACGTGCTTCATGCTCCGTGTCAATATTTCCCACATAATTAGAAATAATCACAAACAATGCGCAGGAAAGCCCCAGTGTGAGGATGGTACCAATGGTTCTTTTTGGGTTACCCATTACATTTGCCATTGCCATAGAAAACACGGTGACATTTTTTCTGCCATTTCGTTTTCCTTTTTTGTGTGTTTCTGCATTTTCTAAATACCGTGTTGCTTCGATAGGTGAAATCCGTGAAACAATTTTCATAGGTTTACGCAGTGCCAAAGCAACGGTAAGAAATGATACGAAAATACATAGGAGCATAACAGGCAGGGAAAACAGTGGCACCTGCTGATTTTGAACTCCCATAGAGCCAGTTTCGGTTGATACAAGATTCCCCTGTTCTACCAGCCAGTTAAAACCGCATTTTGCAATCAGAAAGCCAAGAAGCAATCCAACCGGTATGGAAGAAATTGCCAAAAAAATGCCCTCTCTGAAGATCAGTTGTTTCATCTGCTTTTTTGTCGCTCCCAGAGCCTTGATTTTTCCATACTCCTGTATCTTGTTGGCAATACCGACCTGAAAAATATTATAAATGACCACAACAGAGAAAAGTACAATTGCAAGAATCAAAACCCCGCATACCGCAATCGTTTCATAACTCGGCTGCAAGACCCATTGCAAATAGAGATCATTGACTATAACGTTTTTTTCTTCGATCCCACAAGCTGCTGCAATCTGCTTTATAACCGAATCAATATTATTCATAGATACATTTGCAGAATCATTTAAAGTAAAATAAATATTATACTGTCTGTCATTCTCTGCGACGTGCTCATCATAAAACTCCTGTGACCCGAAAGCAACATAAGATGCCTCGATGGTATACTCATCCCGATCATATAGGATTCCGCTGACAACAAATTCTTCCGGCTTATATTCTGACTGCATCCCTGCGCGGTAATCCAGTGTAACCGTATCTCCGATCTTTACATCACCATACCCCATTGCACGAAAAAATGCTCTTCCTGCGGCAATTTCCTGCATTTTTTCCGGATACTTTCCTTCCTTCAACTCATATTCTTTATTATAAGGAAGCATTTTTCTTGCAGTCTCATCCATGCAAACAAACCCGCCTTTTTCATTGCCTTTTATGATACCTTCGGTGCACATAGTGCCTGTAGCATCTATTTCCGCACGGCGGTTTACTTCTTTTAACTGCGCTCCGTCTGCGGAAACAAACAGACCATAATTGCTTCCATATGATCCTGCCGCCTGACTTTTCTGTAAATGAATTACCCCATTTCCCACAGTACTGATGATAACAAGCAGCATCGTGGCCAGACAGATTGCCATCATGATCAGTATACTTCTTGTCCTGTTCCTTTTGTCATTGCTATATGCAATCCTGCTTATTGTCTTCATCTGAAATCCACCACCTGTCCATCCTCAATTACCAGAATACGATCAGCGACCTGTGCAATTTCTTCATCATGGGTAATCATTACAATTGTCTGTCCATATTTTTTTGCTGTCATCTTAAGCAAAGCGATTACCTCATCACTGGTCTTAGAATCAAGATTTCCTGTCGGCTCATCCGCAAATATAATTTCCGGACGATTTACCAGGGCTCTTGCAATCGCTACTCTCTGCTGCTGTCCTCCGGATAACTGATTTGGCAGATTATAAATCCGGTTTTCAATCCCCAGAGTTGCAATAATATCATTTACATATGCTTCATCCACGTTTCTTCCATCCAGTCCCAGTGGCAGTACAATATTTTCCCAGACATTAACAGATGAAACCAGATTAAATGCCTGAAAAACAAATCCGATTTTTCTTCTGCGGAAAACAGCAAGGGCATCTTCCTTCATCCTGTATAAATCTTTCCCGGCTAAAGTAACACTGCCTTTTGTCGGGGTGTCTAGCCCTCCAAGCATATGAAGTAATGTACTTTTACCGGAACCTGACTTTCCAACAATTGCGACAAATTCTCCCTGCTCAATCTGAATGTCCACCTGATTAACCGCTTTGACCTGATTCTCACCTGCGCCATAAAACTTGCAAAGCTGCTTGGTTTCTAATATCACACTCATGTGTTGCCTCCTTTTTCATTCTGTAAAGCGTATCTTTTCAGTACGTTTTCTTTGGTCTTTTTTCAACCTATATCCAGATTGTAGCAGGACAATCTTTCATTTCACTTTCAAAAAACGAGCAGAAGTCTTACAGAATTGTAAGATTTCTGCTCGCTTAAACTTTAACCAACATATGGTAATTGAATCACAAACGTGCTTCCTTTTTTCTTTTTGCCGGAGGCTACCGTAATCGTTCCTCCGTGTTTTTCGATAATTTCTCTCGATAGAAAAAGTCCGATTCCTGTACCACTCTCTTCCCTGATCTCCTTGGAACTTCCTCTGTAAAATCGTTGAAAAATTTTGTGATACTCATTCTGCGGAATGCCGATTCCCTGATCCTCAATTTCCATTCTTACAAGATTGTTTCTTTTTTGTAATCGGATAAATATTTTTGAACCACCCGGACTGTACTTGATTGCATTATCCAAAACGTTGATCACAGCTTCACCAAGCCATCTTTTATCCTGCATAACCATGCATGTTTCCAACTCTTTTGCATAGTCAAAAACGAATTCAATTTCTTTCTCATCCGCTTTGGGATAAGTACGGTTCACAGCAGATATGACAGTATCCATAAGCGGAAGTTTTTTCTTATTAATCTGAATCAGCCCCGTTTCCATCTTGGAAATTTCAAGAAGCGACTGCAATAATGTCTCCAGTCCATCCAAAGCACTCCGACAACGAATACGAAACTCCTCCTGTTCTGTGGCACTTAAGTTATTCTGCATCAGCACACTAAAACATGTATCCAAAGCTGCAACCGGTGTCTTTAACTGGTGAGAGATATCAGAAACCATTTCTTTCGTGCTCTCTTTTTCTGCCCGTGCTTCTTCCTTTAGCAACTGAATATGATGTCCGATTGCTTCAAGCTGGTCATTCAATTTTTCCAGTTCTTCGTGATTTTCCGTTTGCAGTAAATCATCAAATTTATTTTCACGGAATCTGATCAGAATTTCTTCCAACTGGTCTAAAATTTTCTGATGACACGCATCTTCTTTTTTCCTCCAAGAAAGTAAAAAAGTCAAAAGAAGCACACATATCACAGTGCTTACAGCACCGGTCACCATAACCTGATGCCGGAATTGCGAATAAAATGCATTCCCTTTATTCCCCCAATATCCATATTGCTCCAATAATTGCCTTCCCTGTTCGCTCGTTTCAACATCCTTATCCTTAAGCAATTCCGAAACAGCATCCAGCCCGGAAATTTCTTCCTTTGCAGCAATCTCTGTCATAAGATTCATTTTATCTTTATAATCTTCATAAAACACATATGTGGTAAAGCAATTTAATATTGCAAACAATACTATGACAGGTAATACCAAGGAGAGCACTACTGTAATCTTCTTGCGATATCTCTTTGTCACTGCCTTACCTCCTGATTCCATATATACCCAAGACCTCTGATATTCTTTATATAGACCGGTGCAGCCGGATTGTCTTCGATTTTCTCACGGAGTCTTCTGATATTGACAGCGATTGTATTTTCATCCACAAAATCCCCGTCCAGATCAAACACATTTTCCAATATTTGTGTTTTTGAAAGGATCTGTTTCGGATTTTGAAGAAAAAAAGTCAGCATTTTCAACTCCGTTTTTGTCAGACTGATTTCACGACTCTTTATCAGGACTTTCATTTCTCCTGCGATAAATACGATATCTCCCGAAATCATCTTTCCGGCTTCCGTTTTCTCCTGTCTGCGGCGGAAATGTGCTTCTATTTTCAAAAGAAGTACCGAAAGACTAAACGGCTTTGTAATATAATCATCTGCCCTGCTTCATATCCCATGACCTGATCCATCTCCTGATCTCGTGCTGTAAGACAAATAATATATGTATTATAATTGCATCTCATCCACCTTATAAATTCCAGTCCATTCCCATCCGGAAGATTCACATCACAGATCGTAACATCCACATTATTATCACTTGCAATTCTTTTCGCTTTTTTCATTGATTCTGCTGAAAAAACCTCATATCCGGATTTTTTTAGTGAGAATGTAATTCCACGATTTAAATTTTCATCATCTTCAACCACGAGTATACCTGGCATAGCATATGCCCCTCTCTTTATTAACTATGTATTTAAGTGTAATTGCAACTTTTAGACAATCTCATCAAATTCCGATTTGTATAATCACTTAATTTAAGGGTTTCATTAGCTGTTATATTTTATTAATAAACTCCCCGCTAACCCTTATAAACACTAACTTTTCTGTAGGTGAGCTTTTCCTTAGGTATTCCCTTGTGTTATATCGTTTCACAAGGCTTTACGAACCCTCGTAAGGGAAAAAATAAGGGAAGCAAAATCGCATAACACATTATAGCATAATATGAACGGACTGTGTGAACTGCTTGAACTTCTTACCAATACAGGAAAAAAAGTAAGTGCCATTTCAATAGAAACTGGATTCAGTAATACAGATTATTTCTGTAAAACATTTAAGAGAATGTATTCCTTAACTCCTACAGAGTATAGAAACGTAAAGAAATGAATTATCCGACGAAAAAAGGGCGACTGCTGAATTGGAATTCAATGCATTTTAACAGAAAATCCACAGCTTGTATAATGACATTGTGTTGACATCGCCCGAATTTCTGCATATACTATACTTGAATGGAGGTGTTCTGTATGGCAACAACTAATTTAAATATTCGTACAGACAAGGCAATCAAGGATCAGGCGGAAGAAATCTTCAATGAGCTTGGTCTGAATATGACAACTGCTGTAAATATGTTCCTGAGAACCGCTATCCGTGAGAATGGTATTCCTTTTGAATTAAAACTGGAAGTACCGAATGATACTACAGCCGCTGCCATTGAGGAAGGCAGAAAAATAATGAAGGATCCTTCTGCTCCACGTTATTCCAGTATGGATGCGCTTAAGGCAGCTCTCGACGTATGAAATATGACATTCAGTTTACCAATCAGTTTAAAAAGGATTTGAAGCTTGCCAAAAAGCAAAATAATAATCTTGATAAACTGTTTGAGGTAATCGATATTCTAGCGAATGGCGGTACGCTGGATGCAAAATACAGGGATCATGATCTTACAGGCAACTATAAAGGAACGCGTGAGTGTCACATTGAACCGGACTGGTTGCTTATTTATGAGATTCACGGAGATGTGCTTGTTTTAATGCTCTACCGACTTGGTTCACATTCTAAGTTGTTTAAGAAATAAGTACAAATCGGAATTTACTTCTACTTAGACATACAAACTGTTGACAGTAAAACTCCTATATAGTATTATTTGATAAAATACTATATAGGAGTTTTTGTGTGAAAATGAATGGCGGATTTCTTGTTACCAAAATAAAACAACTTGGAGATCGAATCTTTGAGAAGATTCTCAGCGAAAAGAATATTGATGCGTTTAATGGAGCCAGGGGCGTATTCTTTATGTGCTGTGGCAGGAGGATGGTATCTCAATCAGGTCACTCTCGATTAAATGCGGATTAGCGATAACATCTCTTACTACGATGCTGGAAAGAATGGAAAATCAAGGGCTGATAAGCCGTGTTCAGTCTAAAACGGACAAAAGGAAAACACTCCTGTTTCTGACTGAGAAAGCACATGCCTTAAAGGGCGAGTACGATTCTGTATCTGATGAGATGGGCAGTATTTACTACAAAGGTTTTTCAGAGGAAGAAATTACCCGGTTTGAGGAATGCCTCGACCGCATCAGAAAGAATCTTGAGGAGTGGCAGAAGTCATGAGTATTTGTATCAAAGATCAGATTCAGAACATGAATATCGTCATTGGCTGCACAGTGGGGTGTACATATTGCTATGCTCGCAACAACGTGAAACGCTGGCATATGATTGATGATTTCGCTGACCCTGAATTCTTTCCGGGTAAGCTCAAGATGATGGAAAAGAAACGTCCGCAGAACTTTCTTCTTACCGGCATGAGCGATCTCTCTGGATGGAAGCTGGAATGGAGAGACGCGGTGTTTGCAAAGATCCGTGAAAATCCACAGCATCAGTTCCTGTTCCTTACCAAGCGACCTGATTTGCTGGATTTTGATACCGATCTGGAAAACGCATGGTTTGGCGTTACGGTGACGAGGAAAGCAGAACGGTGGCGTATCGACGCCCTTCGGAAAAACGTTAGAGCAAAACATTACCATGTTACCTTTGAGCCGTTATTCGATGATCCCGGCACAGTTGACCTTTCTGGAATCAATTGGATCGTTGTCGGCACCATGACCGGAGCTCAGAGCAGGAAGATTCATACGGAGCCAGAATGGGCATGGTCTCTGACGGACCAGGCACATAAGCTCGGCATTCCGGTGTTTATGAAGGAAGACCTTGTCCTTATCATAGGGGATGAAAATATGATTCAGGAAATGCCGGATGAATTCAATAAAGTGTTAGAGGTACAGAAATCATGGAAGAAGTAATAAATGGAATCCTCATTCGTGAGGTGGAAACAAAGAACATCATGACTAAGTCTAGTCTGCCGGTAGGCGGTTACTCGGTCAATCCCTATGTGGCTGTACACATGCCTGCAAGTATTGCTATGCTTCTTTTATGAAGCGCTTTACCGGGCACAAGGAGGAATGGGGCACTTTCCTTGATGTGAAGCATTGGCCGGAAATTAAGAATCCGAAGAAATATGCCGGACAGCGGGTGGTCATCGGTTCTGTGACAGATGGCTACAATCCACAGGAGGAGCAATTCTGGAATACCAGAAAACTTCTGGAGCAGTTGATCGGCAGTGACGCAGATATTCTGATCTGCACAAAGTCGGATCTTGTGGTACGAGATATTGATCTGCTAAAGAAGCTTGGACGAGTAACCGTTTCATGGTCGATTAACACACTAGATGAAAATTTCAAGAACGATATGGACTCTGCTTCTAGCATTGAGCGCCGTATCGCTGCAATGAAGCAGGTATATGAAGCAGGTATCCGTACAGTCTGTTTCGTATCTCCGGTATTCCCCGGTATCACGAATTTTGAAGCAATCTTTGAGAGGGTAAAGGATCAGTGCGATCTGTTCTGGCTCGAAAATCTCAATCTTCGAGGCGGTTTCAAAAAGACAATTATGGATTATATCGCCGAAAAATATTCTGATCTTGTACCGCTTTACGATGAGATCTATAACAAGCATAACCGCAGCTATTTTGAAGCGCTTGAAGTAAAAGCTGCGGAAATGGCTAAGAAGTATGATTGTCCCTTTGTGGATAATGAAATGCCTTATGGCAGAGTCCCGCAGGGACATCCGGTGATCGTAGATATTTTTATCATGAGGAAATCCGAGGGACAGAGAATACAGGAAAAAGAAATCGCTAACTTCCAGTTTGTAAACCTCAATAGAATAGCAGTTTATTAGCATCGGTCGGAGAAATCTGATAGGTGCTTTCTTTATGCTCGGCAAAAATGCCGGGCAATTTTTATACCCATTTTGCAGAGAGGAGGAGCCTATGGCGGGAAGTAGAATCAAGGGTATCACTGTCGAGATCGGCAGCGATACCACCAAACTACAGACAGCCTTAAAGGGTGTAAATTCAGAAATCAAGAATACGCAGAACCAGCTCAAGGATGTCGAAAAGTTCCTGAAACTAGATCCAGGCAACACCGAGCTGCTGGCGCAGAAGCAGAAGTTCCTCTCCAGCGCCGTCAGTGAAACAAAGGAAAAACTCACTACTCTCAAGACTGCTGCAGAGCAGGCAAATCAGTCTGCCACTGCTGTGCAGAAGATTGCTACTGCTGGTGAAAGCCTGAAGTCTGCAGGCGATAAGGTTTCCTCCGCCGGTGAAAAGTTCCTTCCTGCCTCTGCTGCAGTTACAGTTCTTGGCGTTGCTGCTGTAAAAACAGCATCCGATTTCGATTCTTCTATGAGCCAGGTAGCCGCCGTGTCCGGTGCAACCGGAGAGGATTTCGACAAGCTCCGCGCAAAGGCTCGTGAGATGGGTGCGAAGACCAAGTTCTCTGCATCCGAGGCTGCAGGTGCCATGAACTATATGGCGATGGCCGGATGGAAAACCTCCGGCATGCTGGATGGTATCGAACGTATCATGAACCTTGCTGCGGCATCTGGTGAGGGCCTTGCCACCACATCGGATAATTCTGTTAGCCACGGCCGATACCTCCTTCCGTAAAAATGGGCATAAAAAAAGCCCCGATCTCTCCAGGCATAAAAAAGCACCAACCATTTCTGATTGATGCTTTCAAATTACTTTGTTTTTGTAAATCTGTTTAATTGCGTATCTACATCTCTTCCACCGTACATAACACGGATAATCGTAACCACTTGTGTATCATCATCCGGAATATATAGAACAAGATAATTGTCTACTGGCGCTACGCGTAGCCCTCGACTTTTCCATGGTTGCAATTCATATTGTCGATATCTCTTCGGCATATGATCAAGATCCATAATACATGCTTCAAGCCTATCAAGTTGACCACTTGCATTTTCTGGTGCCTGCAGTTCAAAAGCAATGTATTCGAAGATTCCACGAAGGTCTATCTCGGCCTGATCTGAAATCTCGATATCATAAATTATAAACTGTAATCATTGCGGATATCAGCAAAAACAGATTTGGCTGATCTAGTACGACCAGCCTGCATATCCGCATATCCTTTCTCTAGTTCTGCATTCATCTGTGCTTCTGATAATGCACTAACGTCTACAGGACGAGTGGATGGCATTTTCACTTCAAAAGGAAGCCCTCTTTGAAGAATAATTTGTTTGTAAAACATATTTATTGCATTGGATGCAGGAATTCCTAATGCTGCTAAGATTCCTTCTGCCTGTTCTTTTACATCAGGCTCTATGCGTGCGTATAAATTTGCTGATTTTGTTGCCATAGTAAACACTCCTTTCGAGTTTTTTCTAACTATATTTTATCCATTTGTCCTGACAAAAGCAATACAAAATCAATATTTTACAAATTGTTCATACTCCAAAATCTACCAGTTGATTAAAAAGAACTCTACAATAAGAATTATCGTTAATGACGTGCAGCGGTCGGAAACTTCTCCAGCCGCTGTTTTTCTCACTTTTCTCATCGTTATAAAGTGAACCCCAGGGTTCACTTTTGACATCAAGACTACTGTCTCCACATGGCTCGGTTGTTCAGCGAAAAACATACTCACCCCCTATTGTACAAGGAAATGGTGGAACGCACCTTTTCCCTTAAAATCTAGGGTTTCGAGCCTGCGATAACCTTGAATTGTCCTATAATTTGTATAGGCAAACAGGGTAACGCTCTGTTCCTTAAACTTCATTTTTCATGTCATCCCTGCAAACTTGAAGTTGACTTAATATCCATGGTCAACATGCTGCCACTTTCCGCCATCTGTTCTAACTAAAATCCACTTCCAATCACTGTATGTACTATTTGGATTCAAAGATCCGTTTCCACCAGATGAATCAACATCGAATGAAGATAATAAAACAATGACTTCATCTGCATTGTTTCTGTCTGCCCAATCTTTATGATCTTTCGTGCAGTCATCTCCGGCATAGTAAATTTCTGTGAGAGTGCATCCTTTCCAGTCACTCTTAAACTCCTTTTTTATTGTGTCAATAGCGGCTTTAATATCCTCTTCTGAATAGCTCTCTGATTCAACATTATGAGTTTTTACTTCACTGACATCTCCACCACAAGCACTCATACCAAATAAAAGCATAATACATAGCATTGTACATACGATTTTCTTCATACAAGACCTCCTTAAATTCCGACTTTCCTAACTTAAGATTCCATTTTGGAACCTCAAGTTATAATTCAACTTTATTTGATGTCACATTTTGTGACCTCAAGTTTAAACATACCGAATTCGCCCTGTTTAAACATGCTCCTATTGTTCCGTCAGTTCTGCTCTTTGAATTACATCCCTTATCACACCAATGTCTTCTATTCGATTGATTGCAAAACACTTCTTCCCTGCATCCTTTATCGAAGCCCCGATATGATATCCTTCCTTCTCATCCAGAATTAGGAATCTATCATGAAATGCCGTACTTCTTTTCACTTCCAATGTTGGATATTGTGCATTAAAATTTGTGATATCCTGATTCGTAATCCTTGCATTGGGATATGTATAGGCCAGAACAGATACCTGATCTTTTTTCTTTGCCAGGATATTTAATGTCACAACATCTATGTAGCCATCAATCAAAATAATACTTTGTTCTGCCCTTGCTATAAGCTCTGTCAATAAATTAAATGCATCAAATATCTGTCCATCATAAAATACTTTTTGATTTGATTCCTCATGGTCTGCTATATAGGCAAATACCTGCTCAAATCGTTCATCCGTTCTTTGCTCGAATGCTTGTCTCTGCAAATCTGACTCTATTTGTCTTGCTTCTAAATGATTTACCTTGTCAATCAGCAGAGAATTATTTGCAAGATATTTTCTCATTTCAACATATGTTTCCATTATTCTGATACTAACTTTGATGGCAATTTCACTTCTTAGAACCGCAGAAAGCATCGCAATACCTTGTTCAGTAAATACATATGGCATATATCTTCTGCCGCCACGTTCTTCTATCATTTCATCTGGCTTTGAGGTCGCAAATTGCGACCTCAAAAATTCAAACTCCTCATTTGTCAATTGAAATCTAAAACTTTCTGGAAATCTTAATATATTTCTTTTCACAGCCTCATTCAAACGTTTTGTTTCAACTTGATACAACATAGCCAAGTCACTATCCAGCATCACCTGTTTCCCGCGAACGTTATATATCAGATTCTGAATCTTAATATCATCAGCTATAACTAATTCCACTTTTTCTTCCATTGTGCATCCTCATCCTTACAATATATTTGATGTCGCAATTTTCGACCTCAAGTCTACTTTTCGTCCTTCTTCATAATCTCGTGCATTCTTACATAATACTCCAGCATCCGAACCACATACTCTGGTGCATTTCTATGACCTAGTTCCCAATCAGTAACCGTCTGATATGGGATTTGATATGTATCGCAAAAATCTCTGCGATTCATACCCGACATTTTTCTTATTTCTTTAATTTTATCTGCACAATCCATCTTGGTACCTCCAAATATATCTCATAACTTCTTTAATCGTATACCTTCACTTATAATATATCAGCATCTCAGAATATATGCAATGCATATATTCTGTTTTACGCCACTTTAACTGCTCCTATATCCATACCTGTACTCAATCTAAAATAGTATATTAATCGTCCATTTGTGTTTTTGCAGAATGGTTCATAACTTATAGCGCTTGCCATCTGTTCCCTATGCTTCTGCAAAACCTGCGGACCATATTTCATTAACATCCTGCTCATTACATCGATGCATCTTTCAAAAGCAACATTGTCTTTATCATCTTCAAAATATCTTGTCATCAAAATCCTCCTGTTTTCCAAATAAAAAAGCCTGTCCTTAGGAAATTCCTAAAACAAGCCACTCATAAAATTACTATAAATGATTACTACTTTTCGATCTTATCCTATCCCATCAACGCAGGAATACTTCCTGCTCTCTAGATAGGATTAGATATTATTATAACCTTACTTTAAACTATTACGCAACGTAGGAGTCAATAGAATATTTAAAATTTTTTATTCTATTTAAGATTTTCCACATATTCTTCCAAGCACAATCCACTCTGATGAATCTCCTCTGCTGCTTCTTTTCCCACATAGCGATAATGCCACGGTTCATTAGCAACTCCTGTAATGCTTGTCTTTCCGGACGGATATCTTTGAATAAATCCGTATTTGTATGAATTCTCCAGTAACCAGTTATAAACATCATCACGAGAACATTTAGAAGTATCTGCATTGATATCTACCGCAAGTCCAAGCTGATGCTCGCTTGTCCCCGGTAATGCTACCCATTCCATTGCTGTTTCCTCTGCCATGTGTTTTGTATAACCTTCACTTCGATATGAGGCTATCTTGTCATCTAAAATCTGTTGCTGCTCCTCTGCTGTTCTGTAACCATCTCTAACAAACGGATATACACCTGCATTTCTCGCATCATCAAACATTTCCTGCAAGTATGGATAGATTCTTGAATCTATTTTCTGACCATTACTCAATTCCATGAGATCCATTTCATAATCATCTGGAATATAATTATCCCGATTTACCAACACCAATTCCCATCCATACTTATCACTTGCAATGGGATGTTCTTCCTGTTTTATAGTCCCAAAACCTTGTAACTTTTCCGGTAGCCCGACCGCATCATTGGTTACAAATGTATGTCCTACATGAATAAGAAAGAAAAGAACAAACAACAGAGTTATCTTTTTCAGAAAGCTCTTTTTCCTTTTCATCTACTTAATCTCCGTTTTATGATAGACATGATACATAAGCGGAACCATCAAAATACTTAGGATTGGATAAATGACCAGCATGATTGGTATCGAGCCGACAATCTTACCGCCAATATGATATAAATCAAATGTATTGATAATCTCATTGATCTGTAGCAAGCGGTCTGGGAACACACCCAATATTCCCGATAAGAAATCGAAATTTGATACAAACAGTGGTAAAAACAGGATTGCAAAAGGTATTGTAACCGCAACAACTGCTGTATGCGTCTTTGCTGACACAAGCATAGACAGAAACAGGCAAAATACGGTTCCAATATATCCGGCAACTACCGTGAGCAAATACAACTGCATATAGGTGATATTGTAAAAAGATTTCCAATGCCAGAAGCCTGTCTGTATCATGACATTTCCACCTTGCGATCCAAGACATCCCAATACCACAAGTGAATACAGCGATATTACAATAAAGTAAATAACTGATACCACGATAAATCCTGCCATGATCTTTGCTCTCGTTCCCCCATCCCTTCCGTATTTTGTTGAGAAAAATATGGAATCTGATTTCCAACTAAATTCATTGGAAAAGATACCTGACACCAAGAATGCTGACACAAGCATAATGAGCATAATAATCGTCTGAGCGTAACTCAGTGCTGATTTCCAGCCATCGTAGTCCTCATAGTATAAAGGTGCTTTCATCTCACGGTACTGCTCTATCAAAAATGCTTTCTCGTTTTCATCGAATAAACCATCAGCATCTTCGGAGTTCAACCATTTTTCCAAACTCTTTCCACGGTTCTCATAGATCTGTCCCACTTCTTCTTTCGATAAGGAATCAATACGATAATAATTAAAGTCTCTAAATTCGCAAAATCCCATATTGATCATGTCCTTGATTTCTGAAAACCCTTGTACCTTGGAATCATGCAATAAGTTAGCAGAATCATCTCCAGGGCGAATGGGATATTCTTCACTAATCTTTTTATATTCATCCAGGACCGCTTGTAATGCTGCTTCATCTAAAACACCTTTCCACTTCTGCTTTTCTTCCCGCAGACTCTTTGCTGCTGCGATTCCTGTATGAGATTTGCCCTGCTCATCCAAAAAACTGACATTCGTGATTGCGAAATAGCAGGATATCAAAAGTGAAAATAACAACACGACCAATGATACTTTACTGAGGCTCTTAGAAAAGATTTTCTTAATCTCATATCTAATCATTCCATCTCACCACCCTTTTCACCGAAATAATATAAGAACACATCCTCCAATGTCGGCTCCACCACAGATGCTCCAGCAATCGGTGGCTCACCGGCAATAATACGCAATTCCACCATTCCCCTTTCCGATTTCATATTAGATACCTTAAATTTTTTCATCATCTTCGTTGCATCTGCCTGTGATACTTCACACGCATATACCTTTTCCTGCATAGAAGCAAGTGTCTGATCAAGGTTTCCCTGCTGCATGATTTGTCCATCCTTCATCAGCCAGATTTCATTGGCAATATACTCTACATCTGAAACAATATGCGTCGATAAAATAACAATCCGATCCTCTGAGAGTTCACTAATCAGGTTTCTAAAACGCACCCTTTCCGTCGGATCAAGTCCAGCCGTAGGCTCATCCAAAATAAGAATTTTGGGATTGTTTAGCATTGCCTGTGCAATTCCTGCTCTACGTTTCATTCCACCGGACAGCTTCTTCATCTTCTTATTTGCTGACTTTGTAAGTCCAACCTGTGCAAGCAAGTCCTTTACCCGTTTACCAGCAACCATAGGTCGAATACCCTTTAAGCTGGCAATATACAGTAAATAGTCTTTTACTGTGAAATCCGGATAGAATCCGAACTCCTGAGGTAAGTATCCAAGCAAATTTCGATATTCTCCATCCATTTTGAAAATATCCTTTCCATCGCACAGAATCTGTCCGCTTGTCGGTGGCAAAAGGGTACAGATCATTCGCATAAGCGTTGTCTTGCCTGCACCATTCACACCTAAAAGTCCATATACTCCATTCTCTATCGTCAGGTTTAAGTTCTCTACTGCCCGAAAGTCCCCAAACTTTCTTGTAACATTAACCATTTGTAATTTCATATAGATTTCCCTCCATCGTCGAACATAAGCGGTTGCAGTCATGTATTGCCTTATACACAGCACCAATCAGGAAACAGCTTGCTAATCCAAATAAGATACTCCATACAGGAAATGTAATCTTAGCATAAATAAAATCATTCATTGTAACCATCCACCAGATCACACTCCACAAAAAGCAACCGAACATGGATGCTGCCTCATTCAAAGCGCTACTGTTTAACATGGCAAAGCAGATTCCAGCAGCAACGACCATTGGGAACAAAAACTGCACCAAAATATCCATAAACTGCATTCTCATACCCACACAGCAAACGAACATAAATAGCGTTATCATAAATACATCCGCCACTCCTATCAAAAATACTCGTGCGGAATAGATCTGTCTGAGGGAATATAGGCACGCTGCCTCAATCTGTAAGGAATCACTTTCTTTGTTTCTCCAAAATTCCGGAATGATCATAACGATAAAAAGGACAGAGGAAGTTCCCAGTGTTCTCATCAAATATTCGCTATCATCCAGATAATTCATGAGAAAAAATGTCACTATCAGTAATGCTGCCTGCAACATCCACCATCTCTTTCGAATCAGCCGAAATTGAGAAAATAAAAACTCTCCATAGCTCATCGTATGTTCAGACTGAACTTCCATCATAACTTCCTTCGATTTTTGAATCGTTTCCAGAATCTTTTCTTCTCTTGGAATAACTTTTGTTTCCGTTTTATAGTTGTGTATCATCTTTTCCAAATTCATCAGAGTCCTCCTCTCCCAAAAGTTTTTTTAATTCTTCTTTTGCCCTTTTATGTCGGTACTTAACCAGCGGCAAGCCAATTTGTAAGATATCAGCTACCTCTTTTAGCTTACAGTCTCCAAAATAAATTAACAGTATCACTTCTCTTAACTCTGGGGCTAACCTGCCAAGTGCCTGTTCCACATCCATTCGTTTTTCTTTCCTATGAATACCGCCATCCGAAACCAGCTCTCTTTCCAATATTTCCTGCTCTACACTCTCTGCCTTCCATTTCTTTGCGTAGTTCTTACATAAATTACCTGCTATCACATACAGATAATTCTTTGCTTTCCCAATATGCTGATAAGATGCAATATTTTCCATAAATCGAAGGAAGGTTTCCTGTGTGAGATCTTCTGCTTCTGCCTGATCCAAACAATGATATCTGCAATAGGATAGAATTTCTGCATAATATTTCCGTACAAATTTATCAAAAGCCTTTTCGTTGCCCTGTTTCATTTGTAGGATTAAAAGAAAATCATTCAAGTTGCCCTCCTTTCCCATTTCAGTAATGTATAAACGTTTATTCCATTCTAATATGTATAACAACTAACTACACAAAAAAGATAGTCTATATTTTAGATTTCTCAAAAAAAGACACCAACCCTCTATGGTTGATGTCCTATCAATAGCATTTGTACTCCTATATCATCTGAAAATGTCTCAAAGCATCCTCAATTGCCTTCTCCTTCTCAGCCGGGCACTTTGGCTGACTAGCATCTTCACTCTTCGGAAGATTGAAATTCTCCCTCATATCAAGTCCATGCTTTGCCTTTACCTGCGCAATATACAGACTTGATACCTTGTATCCGGTCTGTTCCTTCACATAGTCCTTAATCGCTTCGTATGTGGCTCCCTTCTTAAATCTGGACATATCCATATCTGCGAGAGACATTTCAACCTTTACTTTCTAAGAGTCGATTATACCCTTGGAAAGCAAGACAACCGTCTCAACGTGAAACGACAGGTCTCTAAGTATATAAGGAGTTCCGTCTCAACCCCGGTAGTTTTTGGAAACATATCTACACACTTTTTAACGTTATTAACGTTAAAAGGTAGAAAATGAACCCTACCTCATTAACACGGCAGTCTACTCCACAAACTTGAATTGAGATTTCACCTGTTTTAAGAGATTTAATAACTGTTATATTTTGTTATTAAATTCTCCACAAGCCCTTGAAAACACTGGATTTATCGCAGGTGAGCTTTTCCTTATTGTTTCCCTTGTGTTATATCGTCCCATCAGTGTTTACGAACTCTGATAAGGGCAAATACAAGGGCAAGAAAAATCTATAAAACAGTATAACACAAAATAAAAGTGACATGGTGAACTGATTGAAATGCTTCTGATTTTTGTAACTGATAATTGATTGAATGATAAGGAGAGATAAGATACGATGAGAACAATATTTGCAGAATACAATCCACAGCGCAATAGTATTGATGTTTACACCTCTGCTGGCTATATGCTCCGCATTGATTGCTGGGAAGCTGAAAAGAATTTAAAAACTACACCCGGATCAGACTGTGCATTAAACGCACTTGCTATTGATGAACCACTTGAATATGTACGATTATATTTGGACGGGAATATGCAGATGTGGGTAGATGCAGAAGATTCATTAGAACTATGGTGATTTTTCGACGGTGTGAAATTTTTTCTGTAAATTCAGATCTTCTATGATAATTGATGCGGCTTAACAGCAGTTTTCTGTTGTTAAGCCGTTGTTTATTTAATAGCAAAAATAAGCCGGTATGTCAAGAGCACCCAGAAAATCTGAACGTACATTTACTCTTGATCATCCGGCTTATTTTCAACAGCACTAAGATTACCTTTTTTAATATTGTTTGGGATACTCCCTCCATAACCGTCACATCAATTTTATACTTTACTTCGATTTCAACTTTTTCTGGTGGATTGACTAAAAGCCTGTCAATATCATTTTCCTCAACACCAGCCATTTTTGCTATCGTTAGCTTGGATATGCCATGATAGGAAACAAGCACTTCCAACCAATGCACCGATTTGATATTTTCCTTTTACCGAACCCTCTTATGCCTTAATATCAAAACTTGATCTATCAGGTGCAGAAATACTCACAGATTCTGCTACAAGGCTCTGTGTCATACTTTTTACATCATTACCAGTTACGGATAAGGTATAATCACCCGTTTCTTTTCTTTCTGCCGATTTTTCTGCACGTTTCTTTGCAGCTTTTTCTTCCTCTGCTTTTTTAGCAGCTCTTTTCTCTTTTACTTTTTCCTCTTTTTCTCTGTTCTCTTTTGCTTTTCGTTCAGCATTCTCTTTCGCTATTTTCCCATCTGGATCATTTGTACAAGATGCTGTCTCTATAATATTTCCGTTTGCATCAATCATATAACTCTGATTTGTCACAGTGCCCAAACATCCATTAATCGTATCTTTTGTACAATCCGGAATGGCTGCTAAGTTTTCCTCCAAATACTTTGCTTTTTCCGGATCATTCATGCACTTTTGTAAAAATGCACTTGAAACAGATACCGTTGTCGGAATACCCTGCATTGAAGTCAGCCCTATATTCATATAATGGTATTTTCCTTGCAAGTATTTTGAATAATCATTTACATTACTATACCCTGTCTTAATCTGCTCTGTTTTTGTCACACCGGGACGTGATGTTTTTAATTCAACTGTACTTGTTGTCACGTTGCCATCTTTTGTATTTGTACTATCCTTTTCACTATCTGTTTTTTTTACAGTATTCTTATAATTTGAAGCATAATACGATGTGTAACTGCTGTTATTGATACCTGTAATTGCCATAATCCTACCTCCCTGTTATTGAAACTTAAAATAATTTCTATTATATTGAACGACTTGGATATTTAATTTCCGTTGATGTAAATTCATCTTCCGCCGAAACATTGATATGCCCACTGCTGTCAATAGCATACTCTTTACCATAAACGGAAAACGTATCTCCTTCTTTATATCCGATTTCTATCCAGTTTATATCATTTAACTGTTTTATCTTTGCGTCAACATTTATGGTCTTTCCTGATTCCTGCAATAAATAAGTGTGTTTTCCTGCTCCCGCATCTATAGAAAAGAATCCCGGAGAAATCCCGACTTTCTCACAGACGGACAATACCTCCTCATTGCTGTAGAGATACCCACACACACTCTTTCCCTGTGCCAGATCAGACAGGATATTGCCTGCCTTACACATTTCCCACTTATAATTTGTTCCTTTTTGATTTGTATTCTCTGCAAGCAACGATTCCGAGGCTGCCCAGCCTATTCTTCCATTATTGACCGTCCATGTATATTTACCGCCACTTGATGTTGTCCATGCATAATAACTTTTATTACTTAGTACCAGAGAATTATTCGCAGCACAAATGCCTGACATGGTGCTTGTATTCATTTTCGGTACTGCATAATTAGGTACTACCTGTCTGCTCCCATTAAGGTCAAAGGAAATAACCCCGTACTCCTTAAAATCAGAATTATATCCACAGGAAACATTCTCCCCAAAATTGATTGCATCCAAAATAGCACTTGAATTATTATAGTTTGCAAAATAATAAGCTAATTCACTGTTAGAAATATTCGCATTTTTATCTATCAGTGCAGCTATGGATTGCTTTGAAAAGCCTCGTGCAGCATCAGAAATACTTAAACTGTCCTGTTTTTTATTATTTCCTGCTCCAAGCAACATCTGTATTGCTTTTTGGTGTATTCCTGCCTCTGCCTGCTTTGAATATGTCAACAGCTGGTTTACTGTGTTTACATCTGTTACTGTCTTCATAATTATTCTCCAAACCCTTTTTCAACATTAAACGCCAAACATATGCTGCAATTTGTCCAGCATATTATTTACTCTGCCTTCAACAGCTTCTGGCTGATTCCTTAATTCATACCTGCTTCCATAGTAATCATTTAAACGGTCTTTCATCTCATTACAAAATAATTTTTGATCTGTTTTACCATTTAAAAACTGATTGCAGATACCACTTATCTCTTTCTTCTCATTTGTATAAAAAGCTGTCTCATCTGAGATTATTTCTGACTTGTACTTATAAGATTCTGTTTTGCTTCCAATTCCAACAACCATGTAATCTGGTGTCATTCTCTCCATGATGGAATTACGTGCTGAATCATTAAAATGAACATATTCGTCAATCATGTCTGAAAAACCAGCTTGAAATTGCTCTGGAACATACATTTCATTTACTTTCCTTAGCCCCACTTCACTTGCACTTAACAAAAATACAGATTCATAAGAAGTTCCTCTATATCCCTCCTGAGCATTCAAAGAATCTACATCTGCTGTCATTGCATTAATCTTCTCTTTTAAATCTTTCATTTCATCTTCTGTCAAATATTCAGAAGCATTTTCGTCCAGCCATTTTTCAAAAACCTCTGACTGATTTTCCGAACAGCCTTCAAACGCACTTTGTTCTCCAGAAATGGAAGCTGCTTTCAAATCTAATTTGAATAAATTTTCACATTTATATTCTGCTGGTATCTCTCTTATCTCTCCCATAATAGATGAAAAATGCATTGTATGAAAATCCGATACCTTATTACGAGCAGTCTCAACTAACTTTCTTGCTGAATCACTGATTTTCACATCATCCTCCGAAATAATATTCTGAGGAACAGTTGTTTTCTTCTCAACCTTATTTTTTATCATCTCTGGATTATTAATATACCTATTTCCTTGAACTTTCATAGCAACCTCCTTAAGTTAGTCCACACTTTCTATACTTCTTTATCTATCTTGCTCGATGTCAAAGAAGAATCCGTCTTAGAGTACGTACCATTATTTGTATAGGTTGCACTCGCCCAGTTTGCAGCATTCGATATACCAGTTGCTTTCTGCGATATTTTGCTTACAAAAGAATTATATCCTGTAAAGACCGTTTTCAGCGAACTGATATCTGCCTGCTTTAAAGCATCCTCATCTAATTCCAACTTGTTTCCTTTTCCTATGGTAATACCTATTTTGGCAAGCATATTACTGTTTTTGTCTGTCATTCCAGTCATCCATGAAGCATTTCGCAATACATCCTTTGTATTAGATTCTCCGGCTTCCTTAACTACATCATTATAATCTTCAACAAAAGATTTTACTGCCTTGGTGATTTTATCCCAGTCATAATCCTCTACCTCAATCTCTTCCCCCGTTTTTTCATCTTTCTTTTTTATTTTCTTTTTTTCCCAAAGAGAAGAGTCATTCAAAGCATCTGCTGATTTTTTCAGAGAATCTGCACTTGTTTTCATCAAGGTAAGTTTTTGTGAAGTATCACCTTTTCCCGATAATTTTTCAGCATCCTGTTTTGCATAATATGCTTTCATAAGTTTTCCATAGCTTCCATTTTTGATTGCAGCATAATCAGAAAGCATATTTGTATTGCCTACTGATGAACTATCTGACGTTCCACTAAACAACGCTGAAAAATCTACATTGCTGTTATATTTACTTGTATAATCACTAAAACTTTTGATTTCTGACATAACACCAGCCTCCTTTCCGAACTATAAACGTATATCGATCGGTGTATATACTACCGACTGTCCACTTTCTGATGCTGGATTTTTTATTGTTTCTGCTGTTTCTGTTTTAACATCTGCATTCTCTGATGCATCTGTTGCCGTATCTGCATTTTCCTGTGTATTCTCTGCTTTCTGCGTTTGATCCTTCTTTGTTTCTGCTGCATCTGTACGGTTGTCTGCCTTTGCTGCTTCTTCCATAGATTTATTTGCATCTGAAAGTGAAGACATCTGTGATGCTGTTGCAGACTGCGCTTTTGCCTGCAAATCTGCCAGTTCTTCTTCTTTCTTTTCGGTATTGCCTTTTCCAGCATCCTGCTTGATTTCAGACTCAAGCACACCGGCTCTTCCTTCCATCTGTGTTGCCATACTACCCTGCACTTTTGCTTGCTTCATAGATGAATCTGCGGAAATCATTGCCCGCATACCTGCCTGTGACAAGCCTGTTCCTTTCTTTGCAGATGTATTTTTTGTACCAGCCACCATATCATCCATAGATGATTTTTTACTCTGCTGTTCCTTTCTCTGTTCAATCTGGTGCTGTCTTAACTGTTGATTGAGATTTGTAATTTCCTGTTGTATCTCCTGACGTTTCTTCATCTTATCCTCTAATGACAGTTCTTCATTTGATGATAAGTCCTGCAATTTCTGCTGTGCATTTGCAATCTGATTCTGAATATTTTTACTCACAGAATCATTCGCCTGTGCCATTCCCATTGCTCCTGTCTGCGTATTCGTTCCGTTAAATCCATTAATTTTCATCATTTCGTTGTCCTCCTTGAGCTAATACTCTGAAATCCGTTTCCTGAAAATCTGTATAACATGATTTCTCTTTATTTTTTCTTTCGGCATATCTTTCTTCACAATAAACTGTGATGTTGTGAACCGCCCTTTTTTTGTTGTGAAGCAGTCTGAAAATGCTTTTCAGACTGTCGCAGTGCTCCTCAAATATTGTTGCAAGCAACATATTTTCATCGCTACCTGCGCAAAAAAAGCACTACATATTTCTGTAATTTACAAAATACATAGTGCCAATTTATTTCTTTATTCTACCTGCATCATAATGCTAAGGATTACTTCCTCATTTCCCTGCTCCAAAGATATATCTCCCATATACATTCTGGCAACCCGGCGAATGTTATTCAGACCCATTCCATGTTCCCTCCCAGATTTGGTTGTTTCTGGCAAATCGCTATCACCAAAATTAAGCTGACCCCCAAAACTGTTTTTTATGGTTATCATAAAGATACTGTTTTTCCGAAAAGAAGAAATGCTGATATACGGATCATCTCCACTTACATTTTCCATGCAGTTATTCAAGGCATTATTCATGATCACACTCAGATCAAATGCATTTAACTTCGTATTCTGCGGATAATGAAAATCCGACAGAAACCGAATCTGCCTTTCTTTTGCTTCTCTCAGCTTTTCCATCAAAATGACATCAATTACCGGACTTCCTGTCTTTATTTCCAGAGATACCTCGTCCCATTCATTTTTCAGATGTTCCAAGTATTCTGCAGCATCATCCATATTATTATGTGCCACCAGATGTTCCAGTGTCTGTATATGATTTCCCATATCATGGCGCATGGAGCGGATATCCCGATACAACTTTTCGACTTCCCCGATATGCTTTTTCATGTCACTGATCTGATTTAATACCAGCTCTTGTCCCCGCTGTTCTTCCTGCATCTCTTTCCAGTTTTGAAACATTACAATCACAACAAGAATAGCAACTATGGAAATCAGATAGTGTAAAAAGCTTAAAGCTCCATAAAATCCATATGTATCAATCAAGTTCTTTCCAGTATCTCTTTCGTATATCATGAGATAATATTGTAAAATGCCATACCCAGTGACGCCTACAAGTGAAGGTATAATAAGCATTACCATCTCTTTGACGCTCATTTCATCTTTTTTGTATATATACGCTTTATTGATCAGTCCTATTGCAACCGCAATAAAAGCAATACAAAGTACAATATCCAAAACTCTGGTTCCAACATATAGTCCGTACTGCAACCACACTTTTTCTGCACTCATATTCCGAAATACAAGTGCTTTTGTAACAAGATCATCAAGTCTGGCTGCCATTGCAACCGTTAACCATCGGATCGAAAAGAACGTAATTGCAAGAAATATTTTCTGATATATATTTCTTCTGTCCTCTATATACATTGCAAGAAACGCTGCTATAACTCCAATCAGATATGCGGAAAAATTATCAATCTGTGGCGGAATCATATATAAAACAAGCATAATCGTAATATAAACAATACTGACTGCCACAGCCCCTTTTTTCTTTTTTATATAGGGACAAACAAATTTTCCAAAATAGATTCCTGTAATCATAAGGAGTGCAATAACAGAAATTTTCGATGTAACCATCCAGCATTTTTCTACCAAACTCATCCGATTTCTTTTCCTTTCCTCTGATTATATTTCAAATATTGTTTTACAAACTCAGAATAATTCTGTTTTGCAATCAATGCAGTTCCATTTTCCATCGTCACACAATTTGCATCATATTTCTGAACATATTTGAAATGTACGAGGTAGGCTCTGTGTGTACGAAAAAAATCTGCTCCCGCAATTTCACTCAGTTCCTGCAATTTTCCATAATATTCAATATTCGTATCCCGTGTATGGATAATGACTTTTCGATTATATACCTCGGCATACACAATATCCTTCAAAAACACTTTCATATGGCTTCCTCCGGACTGCACCATCATGTATTTTTCATCCGATTGATTTTCAGAATATTTTTCAATGCTTCTGACTGCACGTTTCACAACTTCCTCAAATTTTTCATCTGAAAACGGTTTCACCAGATAATGAAATGCTGCAACATCAAATGCCTGAAAAACATACTCCTCCACAGCAGTTACAAATATCAATACCATTCTTTCATTTTTCTGACGCAGAATCCTTGCCGTTTCCATTCCATCCATTCCTGGCATCTGAATATCCAAAAATAGAATATCCGGCTCACAACCACTTGCAATCAATTCATCACCAGATAAATATTTTTCTATTACTGCATCCGGTAATAATTTCTTTATTTTTTCTTCTAATATCAATCCTATAGACTTATCATCATCACAGATTGCAATTTGCATCTTGTCACTTCCTTGCTTACATACAATTATATTTATTATATCGGAAAAGTTCTTTTAATAGCTAGCCACCATGTTGTGAACCGACCTTTTTTTGTTGTGAAATAGAATATCACATATAACGCGTTATTTGATTCCTGTTAATACGCAAAAACACTGTATCTCAAACTCATTGAAATACCATGCTTCCCCGCATTTTCTATATTGTTCTATTGATATTATTACTTTACTATCCGACACGCCTCTTGGCGTGACTGTATCTATCAAAAAAGAAGCCAGCAGTTTATTCACACACTACTGACTTCCTATACTACTCATTTTATTTACTTCGCTGCGTCTCAGACAAGTTTTCCATCACTAAACATAACCTCTGTTTTCCCGCCATCCTTTTACATACCACCTGATTCCAACATATACCAGTTGCACAAATAATAAGAGAAATAGCAGATTGATCGGCAATACTGTCTTTATCGAATCTCCAAAGTAGATTGTTATTGCCATGCTTATAAGTATCACCATTACAGTAATCATATCCCAACAGTATTTCTTATATAACCCTGCAATCTTCATCCCTATAAACACTACAAGTATTCCCGCACCCACCAGACATCCACTATAAACCAGTATTTTTATCAGCCAGTATATAATTCCAGCAACGACAGGATTGGATATTCCATTACTAATCTGTGCCACGGTCTTTCCTGTCAGTACAACCCAGCCAGCAATGGTCTGTGTGAAAGTTGCGATTGTATCAAAGAATACCACGCAATCAGAAATAAATATTTTTGACCGTATCATCTGAAAAAGAGTAGTTGATATGGAATACCATATCAACAGAAATATCAATGCTTCATACATGACTGTTTTTGCTTTATATCTGCCTGCCAGTTTTTCTCTCTGTGTATCATACCTTTCCTTCGCTTTCAGATAAGCTGTCTGGTTACAATTCCAGCACTTTTGATAGAATACCGGCTTTTCAACCGGTATCTCTACTTTTTTCTGATGGGAGAGTGCATAATCCCGTTCCTGTTCTGCCTGCCTTAGCTTATCTTGACATTCCTCTGTCATGATTTCGGCAGCGTGCGTTTTCTCTTTCTCGCTCTGCAATAATTCTTTTGTTTTCCTCAAGTCGTTCTTTAAGGCTTGAATGTTCCCTGCTTTGTTCTCGCTGTTTAACTTCTCGTTCAAGGTCAGCGATTCGTCGATCTGCATTTTCAATTTCTCGATAGTCCGGTCTTTCTGGTCGAGTTCTTCCTGCATCTGCTCTGTCAGCATTAGCAGTTCTTCCAGTTGATCGTCGCTCTTTGAGTTTTCGTATTCTGTCATCTATATCCCTCGCTTTCTCTATCTGCTGTTCAATGTCAGTAATTCGCTGTTCTGTTTCTGTAATAATCGGTTCTCGCTGTTTAATTTCTGTGCTAATTCCTGCCATTGCTGATTCTCGTCTGTAAGTCGCTGTATCTGGTCTGCCTTTTCTTCCAGAAGCATCAGCAGTTCTTCTGTATCCGGCAAGATTTGAAGCAGCTCTGATAATTCTTTCTCTAATTGCTGCAATCGTTCTTCCTGCTCCTGAAAGCACATCAGCTTCTCGTCCTTTTCCTGTATCTCCTGAAGCATCTCTGCCATGATATTCTGTTGTCCCTCTATCTGTGTAATCATTGCTTCCATCATGGGAATTACTTCTTTGCTTTCTTCTAATGTCATTCAAACACTCCCTCCACATTGACAATGCACCGGATACCTTACCAAAGGTTGCAATTACCTTTTGTAACAGTGCATTTTGTTTTTTAATCATCCGGTTTTCCTCAACCTTCCATGAACCTTTCCTTATCTGTCCGGTGAGATATTTTTCGTCAATCTTTCTTGCATCCGCACCCTCATGAATCATAGGGACTTTTAATTTGCCCTGTCTTTCATAAGAGCGGTGGTCAATCTGATTGTCTATGGATAAATGCCGGTTACACATCCCAGCCCATTCGCTTCGCCATAACTCACAATTCTTTGGATTGTTCCATCCGGTAGCGTCAGTCAGAACCCGTTTCCATTGTTTTCTGTTTCTTGCCCCGACTTTCTGTACTCCGTTTTCATCAAGTACCGGAATGCGGATTCCATGCCGGTCAGGATTTTTCTTATCCTGCCACCAGTCCGGGTGGGATTCATCAACCACGATATTTCCGTCAGTATCTCTGACAAAATCCCAGTCCTTGACTTCTTTGTTGCCCCATGAGTGATCTGGATTGAATGGTCGCATGGTTACAAGTAAATGCACATGTGGGTTCCCATCGTTCTTATCGTGTATGCTCCAATCGGCACACATTCCCTTGTCCACGAAAGTTTTTTGAATATATTCGGTTGTATAATCAATCTGTTCCTGTCTGCTCCATTCTTTCGGCAGGGAAAATTCAAATGAGCGTCCAA
>NZ_QUEY01000005.1:0-168194 GCF_003478275.1 Roseburia sp. AM51-8
TGTCCTCTGGCCGCTGGGGCGCTTCATTCCCGGCGATCATGTGGTCTAAGGTCTGGCACAGGTCAGCGGTAAACTGCGACAGCCGCTTTCCAAACGCCTGCGTCAGTACGAAAATCCCCACAAGGGCGCACAGCAGCAGCGCCCCGCCTGTCAGCAGCACCGCCGTCTGTTTTGTCACAAAAAACAGGACTATGGTAATCCCGGACATGGAAAGGACAAGCCCCATTGCTACCCGGCCAAACAGCCGCTTTACCGAGAGGTTTTGCAACTTCATTTTGCCTCGCCTCCCGTCCATTGATAGCCCATGCCGTAAACAGTTTTGATGTAGGGCGCGCCGCCGTCGGATTCGATCTTACTCCGAATCCGGCTGATGGAGGTTGTCAGGGTGTGTTCGTCCACAAACTTCTCGTCTATATCCCACAGCTTTTCCAAAAGCTGCCCACGGGTCAGCACTTGCCGGGGATTTTTACGGAACAGGTTCAGCATTTTGTACTCCATCGGGGATAGGGTCAGGGGCTTGCCGTTTAAGGAAGCCGTCTGCTCCGAGAAGTCCAGAAACAGCCGCCCGTCGTCGTAAATGTCCTTGGCCGGTTTGTGGTGTTCCAGCATGGCGAACATGGCTTTGATTTTTCGCTGCAAGGCCCCGATCACAAAGGGCTTTGTGATGTAGTCCACCGCGCCCACCTCATAGCCCCGTATCTGGTCGCTCTCCTGATCGTTAGCGGTCAGGAAAATCACAATGGTGTCCGGGTGCTGGGGCTTTATCAGTTTGCACAGCTCAAAACCGTTGCCGTCCGGCAGGTTGATGTCCAGCAGCACTAAGTCAAATTCCCGCTGGCGTATGGCTTCGGCTGCGGTTCTGGCGTTTAGGGCAGAAGTCACGCCGTAGCCGTCTGCGGTCAGGTTATAGGCCACCATCTTATTCAAAAAACTGTCGTCCTCGACAATTAAAATCTGCTTCATATCCTCACTTCCTTTGCTTCTTGTAGATAGTATAACAGGCAAATGTCCTTTGTTGCAGAAAACACAATTTTCTGATAAAGGAAAATTTACTCCATTGTTTTAATGCGCTCGATCACAGGATGTCTTTTGCTATATCGTACAGAGAAAACGGAGTAAGCGGCCAGTATGAAGAAAAGCGCTACAAAACATATGCTTATTTCTAAAACTGGAAAATGATAAGTCAATGTCCCGAATGTCCCAACCTGATTGAAAACTTTGCAAAGTACAAATCCTGTTAAAGTTCCAATCGTTAAAGTTAAAATAGCCGTACCAGAAACATAATAGAAACATTCTGTTTGCAGCATTTTGGAGAATTGCTTACTGCTCAATCCCACAGACTGTAAAATACCAAATTCCTGCTGTCTTGATATAATGTTTGTCATTAGCGTGTTGATAAGGCTGATTAGTCCAAAAACAGCAATGAAAAATACCAATCCGTATAACGGCATTTTTATGTTATCCATTTCCTCTTGCAGATAAGTAATAATATCGCTGATACTGAAAACTTCTATACCTCCACGATTTTCCGCCAACTGGAAAATCTTATTCTCAACTTCTGTAAGCTGATCTCTTTCCACATCTACAATGCAGGTTATGTTGAAGTTGGAAACATTTTCTTTCATCATAGGTAAGAGTTCCTGCGGAAAATAGAAAGAAGCTGAATCCCCACCGAGATTAGGAGCTTTCCCAATCCCCATTACAGTAAATTCTTCCCATTGTCCATCCGCTGTTTCCACTTTGACTATATCGCCAATTTGAGGAGTGTAATTATAATAGTCGCTTAACAGCTTGGCGGAATTATCTACAATAACTCCTTTTCCGTTGATAAGTTTCTGGCGGTCTGCGGTTCCCTCAATTAGTCCTTGTGAAAAGGCCTCGTACTGATTTTCGGGGATTCCAATTTGGGTAAAGAAATGGCTGTTACCATCCTTGAAAGGAGTGGGAAATTCCATATTTGAAACACAGCCCTGTATAAATTCAATATTCTTTACGCCATCCATATCTGAAATCGTTTCTTCCAAAACTTCATCCAATGGATTTTTCGTTTGAAGTGCATTGATCCCGGCGGGGCGATCTTCCGCATTTGTGTTGGCGGGATCAAGGGAAAGTACAATGTCGCCATTTGCAAATTGCTGTTTTGCCATGCTTTCTACATCAGTTGAATTAAGGTAGGTGGCGGCACACATCAGTAAAACTCCGGCAAATCCCAAAGACAATACGGTTAGTATAGCTTTTTTCTTGTTCCGGGCAAAGCTCATTCGGGCAAGCGAAGATGGCGTAATTTTTCGATGTTCGATCCGCGTTTTTTCTGTCGCCGGTGTATCAGTCGTATTGATTCGCAGCGCCTCAATAGGCGATACCATAGAGGCTTTCTTTACAGGGGTATGGACAGCAATTTTCAAGGCAATTTCTGTAACAAGGGCAATCACAACGGCACATTCCAGTGTAGTCATCCAATGCCAGCCGTCCGGGACGAAACAATAGCCCAAAACACTTCCCAATACAACACCGATAGGAATTGCAGCACAGGATAACAAAAAACTTTCTTTTCGCACGATACGCTTGATCTGAACCGATGTAGCCCCCAGCACACGCAGTCTGCCATATTCATGTGTTTTCCCGATAACAGAAATGTAGAACAGGCTGTAAATAACCAAAGAACAGGCCAGTACAATTAAACTGCTTGCTCCGATAATCACCAATAGCTCCAGCGTGGATTTTTCTTCTGCCAATCCAAAGTAGGTAGAGCTATACATAACATACTGTTCAGGTACACCGCTTTGTTCCGCAATTTCGTTTATCAGCAGTTTCAAAGTTTCGCTGTCCATATTTTCGGTATTTTTCACGCGAACCAAAAGATCGTAACAGTTTGCTTTTTCATACCGGCTATATAAGCCATCCGATACAATGACTTGATAAATACGGGACGCATTACTGCTTTGAATAATGCCGCAAACATGATATGTCTGATTTTTTCCAAAAGGCATATCCAGTGTAACGGTTTGATCCAGTTGAACCGGCAACCCTAAATGCTCCAAATAGGACTGTTCCACAATGATTTCATTTTCTGCCTCCGGCATTTTTCCCAGCAAGTCAGTAACGCCTTTTAGTTCAAGTGCATTTTGATCTCTGTAATACACATCCAAAGTATAGTCATTGATACGGCTCGTTCCCATTGCAGCCTCTTTGCCGACTGCTTCAATCTGGTTGTTATGTTCCAGTTTTTCAAAGACGGTACTGGTACTGTTAATAAAGCTGCCCTGATAGCGTCCTTGCAGATAAAGCCTATTTTCACGGTCTGTTCCGAGATTATATAGTGCTAATACCATCATCAAACTAACTGCAAAAGCAATCGTTATGATAATAAACGCATTGCGTCTTTTATCCGCTTTCATGCTTCGGTCTGCTAATTTTTTTACAATGGCGCTGGTGTCATTCTCAAAAGGCCATGTCATAGTTGTATCACCTCCATATTTGATAAGGCCATTGTAAACCCCAAATGTCCGCGAAATGTTACAGCGGACAAAAAATTTTATTTTTTTGCATTTCTCTGTTATAGCAGTTCAAAATAATAACTCTATTATAGGCAGTTATCAAAGGTTTATCAATGCGGCAACTGTAAACAGATTCTCTGCCAAAGACTCTTAAAACTACTGGCAAGCAATGCAATCTTACGTAAGATTGCGTATTTAGCAGAAATCCCGTTTCCGGAATTCCTGCTAATGCTTGTTGGTGACATATCCCCAAACCCCTGAGATCATTGCCGGTGGCAATGGCTGCGCGTTCCGTTGGAACGCTGAAAACCAAAAGCAGACAAATCTTATTGACGGGATTTTTCTGTGCTGCGCTGCGGTTGTGGTGGGGAAGAAATCTCTAATAGATATTCCACATTGGCCCGAACATTATGAAGTTCTTTCATATCATTTTTGGCCTGCTTATAGGCAGAATAGGCTTTCCGTTTTTGTTCCAGAAGATCGGTGTATTCCTCTCGGAGAGATTTGACAGAGGGGAGCTTTTTGATTCCCAGTTCGTCAAAATGATTCTTCGCTGTCTGGTGCAGTAAGATTTCCGCCTCATGTGCAACACGGAATTAAAAGGCTGAGCGCCAGCGGAAAAGATACCTCCTGTCTACGCATTTAGGGCGTTAAAAGTCCACGGAAATCAAGGGTTTTTCCGCATGGCAGGCAGGCAGGTGGATAAAGTTATCCTGTTCCCCGCAAAACGGGGTTCTAAATGCGGGAAAAATGACAAAAAAGAAGCGCCAGATGCAGAGGCTTTGATACCTCTGCGCCCGGCGCTTTTTCAGCCTATTAGCTGATCTACATAGGTAATTAGAGGGTGCAGATGTTTCAGGCGAAACATCTCAAATAACTTATCTGGATTTACCCATTGAACATCCACAACTTCTGTTTCCTGTAAACGCATTTCTTCAATCTTTATATCCTTATGAAATAGCCAAACATCGTAAAAATCCTGCACATTTTCCCGTCTGCTCTGATAAATCAATTTTTCACTTCCGGGAGTAAGCAGTATTCCTAATTCTTCTTTTACCTCTCGGATTGCTCCTTGTAAACTGGTTTCCCCGGAAAGTACAGAACCACCCGTACATTCCCAATAAAGAGGGTATTGCTTTTTCGGATGCCGCTGTGATAAAAGATACTGCCCCTGCTGGTTGACGATCCATACACTCACAGATAAATGATACAGCCCTTTGGGTATGATTTCTCCACGGCACACTGTTATTCCAGACTTTTCCCGTTTTGCATTATATAAATCCCATTTTTCCATTTTCATACCTCTTTGTGTGGGATCGGTGCTTGCCGAAAATCAAGTAAGTAAATATCCGCAATCCTTTCTATTTCTGTACGCTGATCTGCGGAATACTTATCATAAATCCCGCCTGCTAACATACGGGCTGCCTTTGCGCTTTTAATTGCTGGAAGCACATCATCAAACACAATACAGTGTTCAGGTGCAACCCCTAATTTTCTTGCGGCCAATTCAAAGACATCCGAATATTCTTTTCCCCGCTGAACCTCATCTGTTGAACATAGAGCGTCAAATAATTCTAAAATAGAATTGTTCTTTAAGCATGGAATATAGAGCTTTTCCGGCAACCCCGTAGCAACTGCAAGTTTTATTCCATGTTCTTTTAAGCGCAGAAGATAATCAAGGGCATGGGGCAGCAGACCGACATGGTTACTGTATTCCTCGACCGCCATATTATTCCATTCCTCAATAATTCCCTCTACCGTTTCCTGCAATCCAAAAAGATCAATGGTATATTGTGCGGCTTCCTCAAAACTCCTTGCACATATTTCAGTTACATAATTTTCCGGGACGGGAAGATTTCTCTTTTTCAAAAACTGAATATCTATATGCTCCCATACATCCATTGAATCCAGAATTGTTCCATCTAAATCAAAGATTGCCGCATTAAAATCCATTTTTCTTTTCCTTTCCGCAAAATAAATCTTTCAGTTCCGCAGCAGCAGCTTTTATATCAGACTGCGCTATGATGGCAGATACAACAGCCAGCCCGTCAATTCCCATGGGCTTGAAACGCCCTGCATTTCCCTTATTGATACCGCCAATAACAACTATCGGCAAAGAAACGGCTGCGCGGATTTTCTGTAATTCTTCCATTGATACAGAATCAGCGTCGGTTTTAGTTCCAGTAGGGAACATTGCGCCAACTCCCAAATAATCCGCACCATCCTGTTGTGCCTGTATTGCTTCTACAATGGAAGAAGCAGATACCCCCAACAGCATATTTTCTCCTATTACTTTGCGGACGGCAGCCGCAGGTAAATCATGCTGTCCAATATGTACTCCCGCAGCCTGCACAGCCATTGCAATATCTATTCTGTCGTTTATGATGAGGGGAATATGGTATTTATCCGTAACCTGTTTCACGGCAACAGCCTGATTGTAAAATTCTAATGAGGACAATTCTTTTTCTCGGAGTTGTATCATTGTGCAGCCTCCTAAAATTGCCTGTTCTACCGCTTCTGTCAGGCTATCGCAGCTCATTAGTTGACGATCAGTAACAAGATAAAGTGTATAATCAAAGTTCATTTTGCACCTGCCTATTCTTTAGATAAACCATGCTGATACAATTCGTAGAAATGGTGCGTCGGGCCACAGCCTTTTCCAATCGCAAGAGAGTGTTCGATTGCCATTGTGACATAAGCCTTTGCAGATTCGACTGCAAGCGGAACACTTTTTCCCTTTGCAAGCTGGGAAGCGATTGCAGAAGAAAAGGTACAGTCTGTCCCATGAGTATTTTTCGTATCAATGCGGGATGTTTCAAAATGGTAGAAATTTTCTCCATCAAATAGGACATCAACAGCATTTCCTATATGATGTCCACCCTTGACAACAATCGCCTTACAACCCATGGCATATATTTTTCTTGCGGCAGCCTCCATATCTGAAACTGTGGAAATCTGCATATCCGCTATTTTCTCTGCCTCTGGAATATTTGGAGTAAGTACATCGGCAAGTGGAATTACTGTGTCTATCAAGGTGGAAACCGCCGTAGGATTCATCAATGGGCAGCCATTTTTGGCATACATAACCGGGTCGATTACAACATTTTGGGGCTTATATTGTAATAGTTTCTTTGCCACCGCTTTCATACATTCTGGTGTAGAAAGCATACCGATTTTTACTGCGTCCACTTCAATATCTTCAAATACGGCGTCAATCTGTTTTTCAATCATATCCGGGGTAATATCTTGGATGTCGATAACACGGCTGGTGTTCTCTGCAACAACAGAAACAATAACACTCATTCCAAATACACCGTGAGCAGAAAAAGTTTTCAAATCAGCCTGAATACCTGCACCTCCGCTGCAATCTGATCCGGCAATGGACAATACTTTTTTCATTTTGCATTTTCCTCCATTCTCTCGTTCCGATAGGCCATCTTCCAAAAAGCAAGCTCTAACAAACTTGCTTTTTCAAAAATATCAGCCAGATACTTTTTATTTGCTACTGATAACCCGGCACATTTATGCTCTGCAAAAGCAGACCATTCTTTGCAGCTTTCTGCATATTGTTCATCCGCATGATCTTTGATAAAGTCCCAATATCTTGACTGTCTGCTTGTAGGAACAGCCGCCAATTTGCGGAATATATAGCTGTAACTTAGCATACAGGGAAGAACCGCCATTAAAATTTCTTCATTCTTTCCATGTGACGCAATCTCAAACATGAAATCAATGTAATTTTGATTTTCAGGCAGAGGAGCGATCAGTTCAATATCATTATCCGTCATGCAAAATTGCTTTAGATAATCCAGACGCACTTCTGATTCCGTATCATTTACAAAATTCAGCATGGAATAGTAAAGCTGAATTTCTCTTAATGTATCAGCATGAAAAATTGCCTTGCCGTATATACGGGCATAGTTTTTCAGATAGATACTATCCTGAATCATATATCTCTTGAACTTTTCAAGAGGTAGCTTTCCAGTTTGCACTTCCTGCACAAATGGGGTAGCTGCACATTCTTCCCAAATGGGGATGTTGCGGGTTAAAATGTCTTTCATAAATGCCATGTTTGTTCCTCCTAAAATAAAAAAATAGAGCCTCTAAAACAATTAGAAGCTCTTTCAGACGCAATACGAGCGTAAGAAATTGCTTCCCTACGCCGGTATTAGCCGACAGGTCCAGAGGTCAGGTCTTACCTTTTTCAACTTGTTCAGTTCCCTCGCAAACACATATCATATCTTATTCAATTAAAAAGGACATTCCCAAAACAGAGAATGTCCAAAAAATACGAATCTGTATTCTTTAGCTCCCTGCGTTGGTATTAGCCAACAGGTTCAAACGGTCAGGTTTTAACCTTCTCAACTACAAGGTAGTCCCCCTGCTTGAGTATTATTATAGTTAAGAAGTCCAGGAAAGTCAAGGTCTATAGAATTCAAGTTAGCAAACCTTATTGACGGGATTTTTCTGTGCTGCGCTGCGGTTGTGGTGGGGAAGAAATCTCTAATAGGTATTCCACATTGGCCCGAACATTATGAAGTTCTTTCATATCATTTTTGGCCTGCTTATAGGCAGAATAGGCTTTCCGTTTTTGTTCCAGAAGATCGGTGTATTCCTCCCGGAGAGATTTGACAGAGGGGAGCTTTTTGATTCCCAGCTCGTCAAAATGATTCTTTGCCGCCTGGTGCAGCAGAATTTCAGCTTCATGTTCTGTTCGGAATTTTTTGCTGTACCCGGCTTTGCGATATTCTACATAGACAGCCCGCGTTTTCGCATAGTTTACGATCTGTTTTTGCAGCTCGGCATTGGCGTTCATTTTTGACTCCAGATCTTTGATCTGAACGGATAAGGTATTGAAATTAGTGGTAGTGGCGTTGGCTTTTTCCAGAAGATCCTCATAACCCATATCGCCATGTTCTTTTAAGTAGAGCACTGCCTGAGAAAGCTGCTTTAGGTTGAACACTTTTGCCCAGCGCTCATAACCAGGGCCCTTGCCGGAACGGATTGCAACTTCAATATCAACCAGCAATCCAACTTTGGAAACCGTTTTTTTAGAAAAGGCATGGCGGGGTTTTACTGTCCGTGTACCGGCAATCCGTTCTTTGATGGCTTGTTCTGTATAATCGCCTTTGAGCGTATCGCATCGGGTATAATTTTCTTGTCCCGGAACTCGGAACCGAAGATGTTTTCTTTCACGGTTGACTTCCAGCCCAGCAGTTTCCAGCTTCTGTAGAAGTTCCTCAAAATCTTTTGGCTTTTCCTCTAATGCAGCATCAATAGCAATGCGTATCTGCTCCTGAAAGGAAGGCTGCTTTTTATTTCCCAGCCATGTGCCATAATGCTCCCGGCTGGGTTTCGGATTTTCTACAATCGAAAGTCCATGCTCCAAACACAGCTTGTCATTCATTCGCCGGATTGCCCAGGTAGAACCCCAGAAGTTGCGAAATTTTTTCTGACAGTCCAGTGTAGTAGAGTTGATAATGATGTGATTATGGACATGGTGCTTATCCACATGGGTGCAGACAACAAAGGCATGGTTTCCTTTTGTGAGCTTCAGTGCCAGCTCCCTGCCGATCTGATTAGCTTCTTCTGGCGTAACTTCGCCGGGCTTAAATGCCTGACGGAGATGGTAGGCGATCACATCATCTGCACCCTGATTTCTGCCGGTCAGATTTGCATACTGTCGTTTGGACAGAAGAAACTCTGCATCAGCAAGCCGGGTATCACACTCATAGCCATAAATGAATTTTCCCAAATCGGTTTTCTGCGGATTTTCTACATAATCAATAATATCTGCAATCGCAGTAGAAATATCCCGGCCTTTTCCTATGTGCAGCGGCATCAGTCTTGTGGTCGCCATTTTCGTCACCTCCTTAACTTAATTTCAATCAGAGAAGTTATAATTGCAGAAAAAGAGCGGGGCTGCCTATGCGCCCCGCCAAATCTGCTTAACCAAATATAAAATCCTTTAAGGCACTGTTTGTCCCACCAATGATCCCTACCAGCCATGCAGCCGCCAGAGGCAGACCGTATGGACTGATAAGAAAGGCGATCATAAGCCAGGCAAGACCCGGCAAAAATCCTGCGACAAAGAACAGCACCAATGCTGCCAAAAAGATGATCCCGGAAAGAATCCCAAGTACCGCACCGGAAAGGACCACCAAAAATTTACATACCAGATAAAGAATTCCCGTAACCAGCATAAAAGGAAGTGCCAGTAATTTACCTATCAAACGCATACGCTTTGCCTCCTTTCAGAAGGGTATCTGCCCTTATAAAAATTTTACCGTGACGGCAAAAAGAAAGCAACGGCTTTCCGGATGTTTATGAAATGTTTGCAAATCCCCGGATCAGTTTGTCCATGCCATCCCAAAGGCTGTCCAGACGGGTGCGGATGTCCTCTATATCTGCGGCATAAATATTGCCGGTCTCATTGGCCCGTCTGGTATATTGGTTTAAGTTATTGGAACAAATGCGGAGAAGCCGGATCATTTCTTGAATGTCTCCCATATCAAGGTGAATGATGTAA
This sequence comes from Roseburia sp. AM51-8, assembly GCF_003478275.1. Lineage (NCBI taxonomy): Bacteria > Bacillati > Bacillota > Clostridia > Lachnospirales > Lachnospiraceae > Roseburia > Roseburia sp. AM51-8. The sequence goes on from NZ_QUEY01000005.1 coordinate 10,027, forward strand.
CCGTCTACGGCCATCTTTCGCAGATATGCCGACAGATTGGTAATGCCAAGTTCCGCCATGCGTTCTTTTACCAGTTCGGCCTCCGCTTCGGACATGACAAATTCGACGCGGACAGATTTTTTGTTATGCCTGCCCTTCATCGTTCCAACCCTCTTTTATGAGATGAGACCTCCTGTGTTGAAACCACCGTCTTTGCTCTTTTGAGTTTTTCCCGCAAGGTGGTCTTTTCCAGCTTATCAAGATATTCCTCCAGATTTCCGGCTGTTGCATGATAGCTGCGTTTGAAGCGTTCCCGTTTTAGGATCATCATCAACTCCGGCTCATTTTCTGGCAGATACGTCATTGTTTTAGGTGCTCCATGCTCTGGCATAAGCCGGTTCATAAGCTGTCTCCGTTCCTGATAGGGAATCGTGATAATATTTCCATCCTCAAATGCAACGGCTACATTTCCGATTGGACAGGTCAGTTTTTTCATCCGTTCCACATGTTCTCTGTAATTTAGCGGATAGAGATCGCCAAATATTTTTCCGTCCCTGACTTCTTTCAAAGAGATAGCATAAGCCAAAACGGGATCATTTGTATGTTCCTGGTAAAACCGCCACACTTTGTTTTCATGGCTGCCCTCCAGATAAACTTCCCGTTCACGCAGGGTATAGGTTCCGCAGGGGCGTGACATCCAAAGAAGCTGTTTATCCTCTGAACGGTCTGACACAGCCAGTTTTGAGATCAGTTCTTTATCCAGGTCAAAGTCCTCTTTATAATGTTGGGTATGAAGATCTACGATACGGGAAAGAGCACCCAGAAGATCTACATCCTCAAATCTTACCCCAGCCATCAGCGTTCCCTTTCCGGCACCGGAGGGATCATCTGCCTTGCTTCATGCTCCGGTTTATCTGCTTTCAGACGGTCCATCAAGGACGGCTTTGCTTCCGGCACCAGCTCCCGGATTTCTTCATCCGTCTGTCCATCTGTCAGATCCGGACGCACAAGAGGTTCGTTGTTCAGCCTGCCATCCAGCATATTGTAGTTGCCGGTTTGTCCTTCCTCATAAAGTTCCGCATTGCGAAGATAACTTTCTGGCGCTTGAAATGGCTGTCCGGCAAACAGGATTTCTCTTTGTGTGGTAAACTGTGCAAGGACGCCATTTTGCAGTCTCGCAAATTCTTCATACTGGCGCAGGGTAAGCCCTCGTTCCAGCATTTCCGTCTGGGTATGCGCCCAGCCTTCTCCATAAAGAAAATAATACATGTCGGGCTGATCACAGACAAAGCACAGGGAACCATCCTGATTGTCATAGTAAGATGGCTGCATATCCTGACAATGGCAGCGTTCCTCACGCCCCAAATACACACGGTTGTCCGCACCCAGCATAGCGACCATGCCTGCGTAATTACTATGAACCGCAGAGCGGATTTCTACCAGCGGATCTGTTTGAGAAGGAATCTGTCTGCCCGGAATCTCATTTTGTTTTTCCGATGCATCATTTCTTGGTGTCACTTCTTCATGGCTGCGTGCATCCAGCTCCGGTTGAGATGTTCCTTTCCGAACAGCACCGGGTTCCGGTTCTTTTTCTTTCACATAGTATCGGACATTTGCTGTCGTATGCTCGTTGGCTTCCTTTGCATAGTTTTCAGCATCGGCTTTGCTATCAAATTCCAACGGTTTTCCATTTTCCTTGCACCAGCTTTGTGCCGGTCCGAAAATAGAAGTGCTGCTTCGTACCGCCCATACACCATAGGTCAGTTTCTTTTCCATTCCGCATCCCTCCTTATCGTTCCTGCTGTTTGGAAGTTTGCTGCTTTTTTACCGGGTCTGCCGGTTTTGTTGCTTTTAGCTGCTGACGGAGAGAATTCTTATGCTCCGGTTCGGAATCTGTGATGTTGACATATTCGCCAATGATACAGAGCGCTTCTCCATAACTGCCGGAAGCAAATACCCGATCAGACATTTCTTTTGCCTGTTCTTTCAGACCATGCTCCCGCAAAGTACGGGAAGCAATACCCAGCAGATTAAAAATGTTCCCATCTGCTCCGATCAGTGGACAATCCGGTTTATCTGCCAACGCTTCCGGTGTTTCTATAAATCCGCCTAAATAATTCGGCACAAAGTCCGACAGCCATGTGCCGCCATAGACTTCATGGGTCTGTAAACGCCACAGGGCAAGTTTTCCTATATCCAGTTTCACATCATCAAACGGGTAAAGCAAACAGGTCAGTTCTCCGTGCTGAAAAGCAAACACATTCTCAAACTGACTGCCATCTTTCAATATGCCTGCCTGTGTCAGCATTTCATTGATTCCGTCTACCCATTCTGTCAGATCCCCGCCACAGCCCTGTAAAATCAGTCCTTCCTTATCCGGCATGCGGCGAAGATCCTCCGCAGTAATCGTGTTGATATTCAAAAAAATCGCCTCCTATCGTTTTTGTTAAAATATATGTTTTGTCCGCAACTTAACCTCATTTCAAAGCACTGGAGTATTCTTATACAGCGCCCTTGAAAACAGGTGCAAAAAGCCCTTGAAAATCAAGGACTTTTGGGGCTAAGTTGCGTACATATCATAGTTGGTTTTGCCGCTTCCGGCGTTTGCGTTCCCGCTCGGATTTCCGTCTTGCATAGATCCGGCAGGCATCAGAACAATATGCCTGGCTGGTTATAGGAAGATACACTTTTCCACACACAGGGCATATTTTCTGTCTCATGGAGGTGTCCTCGCCGGTAATGGCTGATTCCAGTGCTGCATCCACCGGCAGCACCGCTTTTTCAAAGTACCTGCAATAAGCACCGGTCCACCATTTATTCAGCATATAGCAAGGACTGTCCAAAGGAAGGCAGATCTTATCCTGAGAGTCATAGTTGGCGCAAAGCTCCGTAACCAGCTTTCGGATCGCAGCCCGCTCCGAGCGGTTCAATTCTCTCTCTGCCATAACGCCTACCTTTCCGGGGCACTTCTTTGCCGGCCGCTGGAAAATCCGGTTATATCAGTAACATTCCTGGACTGTGAAAGGGCATCGGCAATAGAGTTCCGCTTTTTCTGTTTTGGTTCATGGTAAATAAAAAGTTCGTTTTTCCCCGGCACATACAACAAACCATTTTCTTCGCACCGGAAAATGTCACATTCTTTGTCGGTTGCGACGGTATAAAAGTCTTTGTAATCATAAGGTGCTTTTTGCCGATCCTGATAGGTACACAACCCTAAGTTGAAGTCACTTGCCAGCCGTTTCGATATGACGAAAAAGTCGCCTTCTTTTTTGTGAAATTTTCGTATGGGCGTGAAGTGATAACCGCCATATTCAAAGGTTTTTCGGTCACTCATTTACGCCTGCCTTTCTTTACGGGAAATTCCAGCTTGAAATTCACATATTTACCGCCGGTATCATCCAGGATCACTTCCGCATCATAGGTCTTTCCTGTTTTTTCACTGTAAAGCCCGGACATAGAAATACGGCCCTCTTTCAAAAGAGCCGCTGCCACAGACTTTGTGATGGACTTTTTCTTGCTGGAAAAGAAACGGTTATCTTTCCAAAGAGCAAAAGAACATTCCCTGTTGTCGCAGAAAAAACCTTTCTTTCCTTCATATACCGGGGCTCCGCAGCGAGGACATACCCCCACGGCTTCATGTGCAGTTTCTCTGGAAGAAGGGAACAGATCCGCAAAACGTTTCTCCGGGGCGGTATGTTCTTTTACCAGCGTCCGGCTCATATCTGCAATCTGATCCATAAAAGATGTTGCCGACAGTTCGCCATGTTCCACTTGTTTCAGCATAGATTCCCATTCTGCAGTTAAAATGGGAGATTTGATATTGTCCGGCAGGACTGCGATCAGGTTCCTTCCTTTTTCCGTAGAAATGAGCTGCTTTTTCTTTCTCTGTACAAATCCGGCAGAAACCAGCTTTTCCAGTGTTGCCGCACGGGTAGCCGGAGTACCCAATCCTTTACGCTTGGCATCGTCCGGCATATCTTCCGCACCGGCCGTCTCCATAGCGGACAGCAGCGTGTCCTCCGTATAATGTTTCGGCGGTGAAGTTTTCCCTTCACGGAGACTTGCTGACACAGTTTCAAAAGTCTGTCCTTCCTTCAGCACAGGGAGAGCGGCATCTTCATTTTCTCTGTGTTCCGTTTCACTCTGCCTGATACTCATACGGTGAATCCGTTCCACCTCTTTCCAGCCGGACTGTAAGATGGTCTTTCCTTTTGCCGTAAAAGTATATCCCTGGCAGTCTAACATAGCGGTGACCGCTTCAAACCGGTTTGCCTGCGTTGTGGCACAAAGCAGTCTGACGGCAAGCAGGGTAAGCACATCCCGCTCCCCGGAAGGAAGCTCCGACAGGTCTGTCCGTGCAATCTCCACAGTTGGGATGATGGCATGGTGGTCGGTCACTTTGCTGTCGTCTGTTACCCGGTCAATGTCCGGCTCTCCGGCGCAGCCTTTTCCAAAGGGCATATTGTCACGCAGCCATAGGATCAGGGAAGCGGCGGTTGCCTGCATGTCCTTCGTCAAATACTGGCTGTCCGTTCTCGGATAGGTTGCCAGCTTCTTTTCATAGAGAGATTGCACATAATCAAGGGTCTGTTGAGCCGTATAGCCATAAATACGGTTACATTCCCTTTGCAGAGTTGTAAGGTCATAAAGGCGGGGAGGCTGTATAGTTTTTACCTGCTTTTCCACAGAACGCACAAAAGCGGAGTTGTGGTCACAGTCCATACGGATTTTTTCAGCCTCGGATCGTTCCGTCATTTTTTCGCCGGAAGCAGTAAAACCTCCGCAGGTGATTTCCGGCACATAAAAAGGCTTACTGATGAAGGATTCAATATCCGACTCACGCTGTACCAAAAGTGCCAGTGTCGGTGACATAACACGGCCGACATTTAGGGTGACACCATACAGGACAGAAAAAAGCCGGGTGGCATTGATCCCGATCAGCCAGTCGGCTCCTGCCCGGCAGACCGCCGCATCATAGAGTTTATCGTAATCACTGCCGGGACGGAGATGGTCAAAACCCTCACGGATCGCCGCATCCTCCATACTGGAAATCCAAAGGCGTTCCATAGGCTTATTACATCCGGCATATTCATAGACCAGACGGAAGATCAGTTCTCCTTCTCGTCCGGCATCCGTAGCGCATACCACGGAATCCACCCGTTTGTCCTTCATCAATCGGCACAAAAGGGCAAGCTGCGTTTTCTTATCCTTTGGCACTTCATATTTCCAGTTTTCCGGTAGGATCGGAAGATCCTCATACCGCCATTTGGCGTACTGTTCTTTGTAAGCCTCCGGCTGTGCCAGTTCCAAAAGATGTCCCACGCACCAGCTCACCAGATAGCCGGAACCTTCGAGATAACCGTCTTTTCTTTCCGTTGCGCCTAATACTGCTGCCAGTGACATAGCAACAGAGGGCTTTTCTGCAATCACAAGTTTCAATTTTTATTCCTCCTTCATAGTTTCAAATTCTTTATCCGCAAGTTTTCCGGTTTGCATAAGACACATCAACATAACGCCGGAAGCCATTCCTCCGGCAAAGGTAAGGAAATGTGAAATCAGGTTCCACATAAGCATTCCTCCTAAAAATGGGTAAAGAAAAACGCCCACTTCAAAGTGAGCGCATCAACAGGTATCTATTTTGTTTTTGGTTTCAAGTGATCCGGCAGGACGATTTCTCCAACTGGGATTTCCCGCAGTTCCTTCTTCATCCGGTGGGTAAAGCGGATCGTCTTTGCTATACCTCCGGTTTCCCGTCCGTCATATACAGCGATCACTCGGTCGGAGTGTTCCACCATATAACGATTTCTGTGGGAGTAGACGCTTGGGAGATATTTTTCCTGTATCACAACAACATCCGCACAAGCCTCCAGCAGTTCACGGGTTCTTGTTTTCTTATTTAGGCTGTCCAGACGCTTGCGGTAAGGGATCACTGCGATCAGCTCCAGTGCCGGGGTGGTCTGCTTTCTTTCCAGCACCAGCTCCACAAAATACTGGTCTACGCCATCTGCAAAACCGCTCATAAAACAGGTGAACCCATCTGTAACAGCAGCATCGATCTCATGTGCCAAGGCTGTTTTTATTTTGTTGATCTCATTCTGCGGTAAATCCCTGTGTCCGGTAACACAGCAAGTTTTTCCTTTCATCGGTCATCCCTCCATCTGATAGGTAAAATTCTTCACTTTTCATATAGTAATAGATTTAATTTAGCAAGTCAACGATAATACCCTTTTTCCTTTTGCGGATAATAAAGGGGCGTGAGGTACAATCTATTACAGAATGGGAGGTGAAGGCGATGTATGAAGATTTTGTCCCGGAACGATTAGCGAAACTGCGGACACAAAAAGGAGTTTCCGCACGCGATATGTCTTTATCGTTAGGTCAGGCAAACAACTACATCAATAATATTGAGAATAAAAAGTCACTTCCCGCTATGCAGTCTTTTTTCTACATCTGCGAATATCTGGGTGTGACACCGCAGGAATTCTTTGATGAAGGAAATACCTACCCGGAAACCTTAAAGGAATTCATTGCAGAGGCAAGACAGCTTGATCCTCAATCCATGCAATATATCCTCGGTATTATGAAAGAACTCAATAGCAGAAAGTAAGCGGTCACGGTAAAGGCCGCTTTTTTCGTGACTTTCTTTATTATATTTTATAATGTTCTCGAAATGTCCGCTCCCTATACCGATAAGTATTCAAAAACTGTTCTCCAAACAGCCTTTTTCTATTCGCCGGTACTGCCAAAGCTGCCGGTTCCTCGTTCTGTTCCCAGATCGGTTACAAAATCCGCAATGACGATCGGCGTGATCACAAGCTGCCCGATACGGGCTCCCTTAAAAAGAGACTGCGCCTGATTGCTTACATTGCTGATGATCGCATGGATCTCTCCACAATAGCCGGAATCCACAGGCGGCAGTTCACAGACCAGACCTTTTACCGCCATGCTGGTACGGGGAAAGATATATCCCGCATATCCATCCGGTATTTCCAGTCCAAAACCCAAAGGAATTTTGGCGATTTCTCCGGGCTGTAAGGTACAGTCATAGGGCAGATAAACATCCGCTCCGGCATCATTGCCATGCGGACGGTAAGGACGCTGGTGCTCCGGCACGCCAAAGTCGATCAGTTTTATTTTCATCGGCAGTCTCCTTCCCAAAGAGCAGGATAATCTTTTTCCAAAATATCCTCTGGCGTCATATTTGCCTGCAGTTTTCGTCCGCAGGTCATTTTCCCTTCCAGACATCGATCCATCTGACAAAAAGGCCCGGTCAGTGATGGGGCAAACAAAGCAGGGCTTAGTTCATAAAGTTCTTTCCAGACCTTTAGCAGCACGATCCTTGTTTCATCTGTATTTCTCCGGCATACCCGCTGGCTGATGATATGTTTCCACTGATAAGGGGTGGCGCTGATGAGCAGTACATTCCGCAATCCCTGGGGCGTGGCATAGCCGGCCGCATCGTGCCCGCTTCCGGCAGTGCACAGGGCTTCATAACATTTCATGCTTTCATTACAGCTTTTTAAGTACAGTTCCCGTACCACTGCCGGAGCCGTCATAATAGAATACGGGACAGCGAAATCCGCCTGTCCCGTATAGTTGCTGTACTGCAGCGATGCACTCATAAATTTTACTTCGTTCTGGTGGCGGGTGATCTGCGCCAGAAAACGCCTGCTGGCGCCGACAATGGCTACCGTGATCACCGCAAATTTCTGGATGGTAGGATGGGGAAGCGCCCCCATAGCCGCTACTGTCTGAACGCTGAATGATTTTTCGTAGAGCTCCATCAGGTCGTCCATTGAGGCAATCTTATGTCCCTGCTGGGTAAGCCTTGCCGCAAAGACCATGTTTTTTTCTGCTTCCGCTACCGCCTGGCAGTTCAAAATTTTTACTTCAATCTGTTTAATTGGTATGTCCCTCCTTTACAATCGCTTTCAGTAAGAACAGATAGTTAAGACTGTCTGTGATCTTTTCGTCCCATGTGTCCATCGGATAAACCACTTCTTCGGCAAAGCACATATCGTATAGAGAAACAATATGCTTTGCCAGCATACCGGCAAGGGCACGCTGGGGCGTTGTGTGCTGTAAAGCTGCCGCTGCCTTAAATGCACCCAGCCGGTCCGGGTCATCCCCGGTGTATTCTTTGGTTTTCCGTTTCAAGGTATCAGCACAGAGCCGCACCTGTTCGTCAAAAACGGCATTGACTTCATTTTGCGTAATATAGCATCCCTCCTTTGAAAACAAGAAACCGGCTATTCTAAAGCATCTTAGAATAGTCGGCAAATAAATGGATATGTAATTGTTTATAGTGTATTGATCTCTTTTTCCAGTTCCTGGACCGCTGCTATGACTGTCTCAAATGTCGGAACATCCCCATACAACATATCCTGCATAGAGTTATAGTCCGCTTCCAATGCTGCAAACCGATATTCCGGCGGGAGTAATTTTAATGTGCCCGGCACAGCCTCCGGGTACTTCGCCCATGATCTGGGATAGAATTTCATTTTGAAATCTACAACTTTCTTCAGGAGATCCAGCCTGGAAAAAGCAGCTTCTTTAACCGGTGTTGCAGCCATGCGGTAGAGATCATAATAATGTCTGGAATATCGCTGCGGCATTTCCAAATGTTCCGGTCTGTTCGCTTCATGGTGCAGGATTGTGGCTTTTTCCCAGAAGGTCCGTTCCGGGGCAACGGTAAGGATTGCGGTTTCTTTTTGCTCAAAAATCTTCGGATAATATTTTGCCGCGTAAGGTTCGATCTGCGCTGTTTTTGCAGGAGTCCACGCTGCCAGCGCACCAATCTCTAAACGGATCACCTGTAAGGTCGCCGTATTTGTAAAAAGGTGCGGATAGGCGAAAATGACCGTCTGTTTATCCTTTTCATCTATGTAGACATTTGCTTCACAACCGATTTCCTGGGATAAGCCGGCTTTGACTGCCGGGCAGAATGTTTCGGACAGAAATACCTCCGCACGCGCATTGGCTTCTTTGTTAAAAGCATCCTGTTTTGTATTGGAACGTTTCTCCCATGGTTCATCTTTGCCATATCCCAATACACGCCAGTCCAGAATCAAATCAATATCTTCTGAAAACCGGCTGATCAGGTGAAAGGCTTTTGAAAGGCTGGTACCTCCCTTAAAGGTGATGGACTCTTTCCATGGTGAGCGGTGAAATAAATAATCCAGCGTAAAACATACCCAAAAGTCTTTTTCTACGATGGCATCATTCAGTCCCATTTTATCTGCTGTATTTCTGAACAGCTCCCTGCGGTCGTTATCTGAAAGTCTTGCTATATTTCTCATTGTACCTTTTCACCTCCACAAATCTGTCGTATCGTATCGTAAACCCAATCCGTAGACTCTGTTGCTTCCTTCAAACAAGCCTGTTTATCCTTGTCTGTCAGTTTTTCGGAAAGCATCTGTATGACTTCTGGCGTAACATTCGATTTGCCAAGCGTTTTTAATGCCTGTATAACCAAACTTGTCATATAGGACAATCCGGTAATCTCCTTATTGGTCCGGTGCTTAAATTCCAGCTTTGTAGAGTTCCACTCGTAGGTCTTATATGGACCATCGCTGATATAGGACCATACTGCTGTTACCTGTGTTGAAAGACCTAACAGGTTCAATGCTGTATTCCCACATGGGGCAATCGTCCAGTGATAACTTCGTGCCAATGCGTTCGCCACCGCTTCCGGGTCTGCCGCCACATATTCATCCAGAAGTTTGCTATATTTTGGTTTTTCATAAACACCTTTCAAAATGCGGCGAAGCATACCTGCCTGTGTAAGCCGGTTTAAGTTCCGTCTTATGGTTTCCGTATCGGCAATATCCGCAAAATCAGAACTGATGAAAATAGTTCCTTCCGCCGCTGCTTTTATCTGCTCCTGAATCTGTTTGGAATAGCCATTTGCCATATTGCTCACCTCCTTTTGTCCCGAATATTATATATTATTCGGGACAAATTTTCAATAGGCTTCAAGAGTTTTAGCAATAGTATTCCACATAGAACAGAATTTATACATCAGTTTCAAATTCTATATCAGGAGATGGGAACTATCGTATTCTTATTTTGTCCCGAATATTGTGTATTATTCGGGACATTTTAAGCACTCGGCAGGTAGATCCAGTCGTGCATCAGGCACACGCTGGGTTCGTCCTCCCTTGGAACCAGACGGTAGGTACATTCCCCATAGACCGTGCGTTTGTCCTCGATCTCCATGCCATAGGCTTTATAAAAGCGGTATTCCAGATTGGAGATGATACAGCGCAGGGTTTGCAGAGCCTCCCTCTGAGCTGATACGATCAGGTCACGGTCAATGCTGCGCTTCAAAAACAGCAGCGACTTGTAAAGCTGTACCTCTGTGCGGTAAGGGCGGCAGTCTTTCGTTTCCAGCCATCCGCAAAAAGCGACCGGTCCGCTCTGGATCACACTGCGGTCCGGGTGATAATACTCGTAGCAGTCCAGGTTTGCCGTATTCAGAAGATAGAGCATTTCCCGGACTTCATTTTCCGGCATGTCGTAAAACCGCAAAAGTGAGCGGTAAAGATGGACATAGCCGGGAATGGAAATCATGGTATTTACCATAAAATAAAATCCTCCTTGTAAACAGCAGGTGCGGGAGCTTTTGCCCCCGCACCGTCTAAAATCTATATTTCGTTATCTACTTTCACGAGTTTTCCCATGACAAGGAAGCGTCCTGTGCCGCCCGGCGTACAGGTAGAAAGGGTCAGTACCTTATCGCTGCAGGTCACAGTCACATCACTTTCCACCGCAGAACGTTCCTTCATAGCTGTAAGCCAGGTAGTATAAGCACCGTCATCCTTCCAGGAAAGCTGCCAGGGAGAAGTTTCACTGCCGGATTCTTCCGGCTTTGCTGCAAAAGCCGCAAAGATCTCCATGACATAATCCCCCTTCGGAGTAACGAGATACATCTGCCTGTGAGCATCAAAGTAACTTTGTTCATCGTACCGGTTCAGCAGCGCAAACATGGAACCATCCCGCATATTATGACCATAAATGATCGTATTGCGGTCTGAAAAATCTGCCCGGTTTTCATAATCGGCAAACAGGCAGCCAACCTTGTTATAGGTTCCGTCATAAAGATGGTTCAGGTAATATTCGTTGTTGTCGGTCTGCGTTACCGGATAATTGAGCACCGTATCAGGAAGGGAAAGCCATCCGATGATGTCCGGTCCATTTTCACGGAGCGTTTCAAAGTCTACCGAAGGCAGGACAATATCGGCATCGTCCCGTTTTGGTTCTGTCGGATCGGGTGCCGACTCCGGGGAAGCTGTCTGCTCCGGTACTTCCACATATCCGGCAAGATCTCGATAGGCATCTTTACTCTCAGCATACTGGTTCAAGTCACGGAACACCAAAAAACCGCTGCCAAGAGCCACCAGAACGCAGAGTGAAAGGACAGAAACCCCGACAGCCGTTCTTTTCGGGGAAGTCCTGCTGTATTTTCCCTTTTTGAAATAATACACAGCAAATACGCTGCCGCCGATCAGTACGGCTGCCAGCAGTCCGCCATACAGGAAAATATACGGATCATCCCCGGTCTGCGGTACCGGCTTTTGAGGGGTGGAAGGATTGGAGGGAACAGAAGGCTTTTCCGGGTTCTTTGGGTTATCCGGCTTTTCCGGTTTTTCATTAAAGAACTGGACTGTAGATGTCTGATCTGCCTTAATCTCCACCGTGGCGGCATCAGGAATGATGTAATCCTTGCTTGCCCGGTTTGCAACTTCTGTTACGGTATAAATACCGACACGAAGGCCCTTAACTTCAATCACGCCGGATTTTGGAGTGGTGAATGTCTCGCAGTAGGAGCCGTCCGCACTCTTAACCTCGATGGCAAAACCATCTTTGCGCCCGTCGCTGGAATCCTTTGTGATCTTTAAGTTGCCGCGGTAAGCCTCATTGGTAAATCCGTGCCCGGCTTCTCCATTTTCCACAACTGCGACCTGTCCATCTTCTGTGATGGAAAAATAGTAAGCGTTTGAGTCAGGCTGATAGCCCTCCGGCGCTTTGCTTTCTTTGATAAAGTAGCCGCCAGCCAGAAGGTTTTCCGCCGTATGATAGCCTGCATCGGTTTCTTTCAGCGTACCGATCTTTTGATCGTCAGGATCATATTCCTGGTTGGCGTTGAAATCCGCATACAGGTCGAACACTGCACCGGGCAGGAAGCGCAGGAAAGAATTCTTGTCTTTCTTATCCTCCTTTTCCACAGGGGACGGTTCCTCCACAGCTTCGGTTTTAGTTACCTGCACACTGCCGCGGATCAGGGTGTTTTCCACACGGATCTCGATATGCTGTCCGTCTGCACCGATATATACATGGTGCTGCTGCGGGCTTACCGTATAAAGGTCAGGGGCAGAGATCTCCTTGACGATCCAGTGTCCGTAAGGAATGTTCTCAAAGGAAAAACTGCCGTCTTTTCCGGTAATAGCAGTAAGCAGCGCATTTTCTTCAGTAAATTCTTCGGTATCAGGTCTAAACAGACCCATGAGCGCACCGGCAAGCGTGACATCCTCGCCGCCTTCCGGGTTTTCCCCGACTTTTACACCGTCTACACGCCCACGGAGAAGTTCATTGGAAACAGCCTCGCCTTCATTGACAAGGATCTGTACCAGGGCGGTTTCCTGACCAGCATACTCAAAGACAACCGGATATTCCTGATTCGAAAGGATATAGGCGCCGTTGGTTGTGCGTTCCTTGACATAATAGCTGCCAAAAGGCAGGTCGGAAGCGAAGGAAGCGCTGTAACCGCCGGATTCCTCAGACGAAACAGAGACCACTTCCAGAAGTCCACCTGCCGGGATTACGCTGCCATCTGCCGCCGTCAGGTCTGCGGAAGCATAAAGTCCAAAGGAAATATCCTTATATTCCTCGTTCATGCCAAGACCGAACAGGTCATCGGTCTCCATTGCCTTGAAAAGTGTGACATCCACTTTCTGGCGTTCGTCATAAAGACCGGCCGCTGTCTGTGTAACCTCTACGGTCTCACCCGCATAGGTCAGTTCCACATATTCCGGTTGAGGATTCAACACACAGCCGGAAGGCGCCTGACGTTCCTCCAGACGATAACGGCCAAGATAGAGAGACCCGCTTTTCGCTGTGCCGTCCTCGCCGGTCGTAAGTGTTTCCACAACCGTATCTTTTTCTGCCCGCAAGGTACCGTCACCGGTATAAATATCTTCATCTGCGATCACATCATAGACCGCTCCGGGAAGTCCGGCAACCTCATATACCGGTTGGTACAGTCCGTCGTTTTCCTGGACAGAAGCAAATACTTCTCCGGTCTTTGTGATGGTAAGCTGGCCTTTCTGCGGCATATTGTACTGAGTGACCGTCACAACCGCCTCGCTGCCGTCAATGGTAAACGGTACCGGCTGATCGGAAAGCACATAGCCATAAGGGGCAGCCACCTCATAAAGTTCATAATCCCCGGCGGCCAAAGGCTCCGGCAGCATCAGCCAGCCCTCGTCAGAAACATAGAAGGTATCCAGTGTTTCCGGGTTCGGATAGTAGACGGTCTGGGTGATAAATTCCCCGGTGGAAAGATCCTTGATCTGAAAACCGGTTCCGGTCACAGGGATAATCTTTCCGGTCTCTGCGTCACATTTTTCAACTTTCAGACGGGCTGTGATGGTGCGGTTGTTCAGGATATAGCTGTAAGTCTTTCCGTCAGAGGAAATGAATACCGTAAAGTCCGGGACAAAGGCTTTGCCTTCCTCGCCTGCGATCTGATGGACCGTATAATGTCCATAAGGAAGCGGTTTACTGGAAGCAAAACCATCCGCATCCGTGGTAAGAAGGTCACGTTCACTTTCCTTTGCCGCGTCATAGCTCCCGGCTGCCTTTAAGTAAACTTCAAAGACTGCGCCTGCTTCCGGGCGTTCGATGATACCAGCATTGGGATCGTCGGTATTTTCGCCCTCAGGCACATCCGGGTCCAGGTCATCGGTGTGCTTGACAAGCTGGATATTTCCGTAAATAACCGTTTCCGTCACCTGATTTTCTGTGGTATTGAGTTCCACTTCATACAGGGAAGGGGATGCACCCACTTCATAAATGGTTTCATTCAGAAGATACCCGGTGCTCGGTTCGATTTCCCGGATCGTCCAGCCATCCCCGCATACATAATAGCGGGTCATAAAGCTGCCATCCGGTCCGGTAGTATAAGTGTCGATCAGTTCGCCATCACGGAAGATCCCATAGGCCGCCCCTGCAAGCGTGGCATCCCCCTGAGCATTTCCGGTGTCAGCATCACTCTTTACCACATGGACGCGAAATTTCTTCAGAATATTGCTGAAATGTACCGAAGAAGTCTGCCCGCTTTCAATGGTCACGTACTGTGCGGAAGGGGTCACATAGCGGTCCACCGGAAGTTCTTTTACCAGATAGGTTCCCGGCAGGAGCTTCTTTTCAATCTGGCCGTTTTCTCCGGTCGTAACTTCCTCATTGACTTCATTTCCCAAAATGTCCGTACCGGAGATATGGAAGGTGATACCGGAAACAATGCCGTCCTCACTGGTCTTGACAAGTTTTGCGGTACCGTAAGTTTCCGTTTTGAATTTTACAAAGAAGGAAACCGGATCGCTGGCGCCGGTCATCATGGTCTGGTAGCCGGGTCTGCCCCAGATCAGCATGTCGTTTGCCACCGGGATATTCTTTCGGAATTCAAACAGCACCGGGTCCATCATCATCTGCCTGCTGGTAAAGGTGTATTCATTTCCGTTTCTTGTCACAGAAACGCCGCTGCCTTTCAAAGCCTCCAGATCGATCTTCAAGTTATTGGTATCTGTGACCGTCAGGGTATAGACCTTTTTTTCTACATCCCATTTCAGTTCCAGTTCCGGTGCTTCGCTTTTCTTAGAAGAAGTAAAGGAAGGTACTGTGGAATGGGAAGCGACCTGTGCAAGAATCCAGTCATAGGCTTTTTCTGCCGGTCGTCCGGCGATCACGCTGAAATACTGGTCGGCGTCTGCGTGGCCGTTTCCGTGGCGGCTGTACGGATCGCTTCTAAGTTGCTGCTGGTATTCCCAAAGGATGATCTGGGTTGCCATCTTATAGTCATCCTCGTTGATTCCGGAAACAGGGAGCGCCGCACCGGGTTTCCAGCCATAGATCGCAGTCAGGGTGATCCCCCTCCTTGCCTCGGCAGGAAGCAGGTTCAGGTATTGGCTGTTGGTCCCGCTTTCCGAAACATAGGTATTTTCCGAAGTATGGTAAGGAATCCCGCTCTCCACACAGTAAACCTGGTGGCTGATCCCGTCAGAATCCGTCAGCATATAGTGCCGGTAAGCATTGCCCCCGGAACTGGTGTGTACATCGATGGTTCCGTCTGCATGGTAGGCAAGATAGGTGTAAGGCGCCGGGGCACGGTAGTGGTTCCCATCAGAGCCCACATACTGGTCGCCCAGCCAGGAGCTTGCCGTCTGTCCGACAGACATGGCAAAAGCCTGAGCCGGAAGAAGCCCCAAAATGCTTGCCATACAAAGCAAAAACGCCAACAGCTTGCGAAAGCCGCGGCGTCTGGTTATGATATGTTCCATGAAAAAATCCTCACTTTCATAAAATCTAAAAGGACGGCCTTATTTGCTGTCCTTGTCGTCAAAATCATCCTCGGAAAGATATTCCGGTTCCCCGTATGCCTCATCCGGGTCAAAGCCTTCGCCATAACCGTCATCCTCAAATTCCGCATCGTCCTCGGCCTGCTGTTTCGGACGCACGATTTTTACATAGTAACCGATCCCGCCGACCGCAAGTAAGGCAGCAAGGATAAACAGGATCGTGCCGACGCTGCCGGTTTCTTTCTTCGGCTTTTCCGGTTCTGCCGGTTTTTCAGTTTCCGCCGGCTTTTCTTTTCCTTTGCAGCCATTTAAGTCATTTTTGCAGACCGGACAGCCGGTATTAACCTTTCCTGCCTCACATTTTTCTGTGCAGTTACAGCTTTCTTCCTGGGGGATCATGCTCATGCTGCCATTGTTCTTTTCTGCAAGTGCCATCAGGTCGGACTCTGTGACGCCGTTTAAGAAGTAGACATTGTTATCTTCCCGTTTCCCGTCGATCACCAGATAAAAGACATTGCCCGCGTCCGTAGTGATGGTGTAAACTGTTTTTCCCCATCCGTACCGCTGATGTTGTCCTGTACCGTTCCGGTGCCTTCCGGGGTAAATGCACCTTCCGGGATCGCAGAAGTATTTTCCTGCTGTCCGGTACTGTTATCTGAACCGGAAGAATTTCCGCCGCCGGAAGGGGTTGCAGCGTTTGAGCCGGAAGGTTTTTCTTCCTTAGGCGGTTTTGTCTGTGTACCGGACGGACTCTGGGGTGCTGTCGTAGCAGGTTTCTTTTCAGGAGCCGGTTCTTTGTAATACGGATTATCCAGCTTTACCACATCAGAACGGTTGCCGGCATAATCTTTTGCGTATATGCTTACCTGTTTTTCTGTTCCGGCATAATCTTTCAGTGCGACCGACGCTTTCCCGTCGGTGAGGGAGTTGATACGGTTTTCATCAACAAAGACCGCCTCCACGCCGGATAGATCGTCACTGCTTTCTATTTTCAGGGCATCGCCCTCCATGGAAGCAGTCAGCGTTGGCGGTGTGGTGTCTTTGGAACCGCCGGCATGAGCCGTTACAGGTAATGCGCTGACACTTACAAGAAGCGTAAGCGCCAGCAGCAGGGAAAGTTTTTTAAGCCTCATGCACATCCTCCTTCTCCTGCGGTAAAACAGTTTCCGAAGGGGCTGCCTGCTGTGATTTCAAAAAATCCGCAAGCTGCTGGGGCGTCAGTTTGAAACTGCGCGCCACCGCTACATAATCGGTATTTTCCAGCTCTGTTTTCTGTTCCTCCAGTTTATGGAGCTTTGCCTGCATTTCCGCAATCTTTGTTTTGGTCTTTTCAATTTCCTTTTCCAGTTTTTCAATTTTAGGATTCAATTTATTACCTCCAATCTGTTAAGGCAGACGCCCAAATGTATAAAAATGCTGCTGCCAGTAGCTTGTATTGATGTTTGCATAAGAAATCGGGTCTCCACAGTGGATCATCATTCCATTTCCCACATAGATCCCTACATGGCTTGCGCCGCTGGTGTTGTAGGTCCCCTGGAAGAAGATCAGGTCGCCCGGTTTTGCATCCGCACTTGATACCGGCGTACATACACCTAAAAGACCATCCGCGGTCAGCCTTCCAAAATTCCAGCCAACGCCGCAGTTGTTGATTACCCAGGACACATAGCCGGAACAGTCAAAGGAAGTGGAAGGCTTGCGCCTCCCCATACATACGGATAGCCAAGATATTTTTCCGCCTCGGCCATCATTGCGGCAAACTGTTCATCTGCAAGGGCTTCCGGTGGAATGTCATAATCGAAGTAGTTTCCTGTGCCGCCTGAACCAACTTCCGGCAGGTGCCGTTCGCTGGTATCGCCGGTATCGGCAAAATACAGGGGATTCAAATACTGGCCGTCAACCAGGACTTCTAAGTGCAGGTGGGCCCCGGTAGAATTTCCGGTATTCCCGACCTTTGCAATCACATCCCCGGCTTTGACCTCCTGCCCGGCAGAAACAAGGATCTGGGAACAGTGCCCGTATTTGGTCGTCAGGGTATGTTCTTCGTATGCCTCGCCTTCAATAGCGACACACAAGCCATAACCGCCGGCATTTCCCGCAAGGGTGACCGTTCCGTCATGCCCGGCAAGGATCTCTGTGCCCTCCGGCATCCCGATGTCCACACCGGTGTGATAGTTCTTTTCCCCGCTGATGGGATGTACCCGATAGCCGTAGTAGCTGGTCACATAAGGAAGCCAGTTGGTGCCAAAGACATTTTTGACATACTGGCGGTTTCCTTTTGTCTGCAGCAGGATCTCGCAGATCTCTTTCTGGTCTGCGTTCATCCGGGAAACGACCAGGTTTTCCAGAGGTGTGACTGTGAGCTTGACATTTAAGATGCGCCATTCATAAGGCACTTCCTCCTGGGTTTCTTCCCCGGTTTCCGGGTCAACGGAAGTTTCTGTGCGATAACGGATCTCGGTTTCTTCTGAAAAGGACAGGGTATATTGTTCCTGAAAAAGCTGCCGCAGCACGCTTTCCACTTCATCGTAAGTAAATCCCTGATAAGCAGAAGTCAGATACCCCATCAGCACATACGGGTCATGCTCGATCGCGCCCAGGTTATACCGGTATTCGTCATAGCCGGGGCGGTCTGATTCCACCCGGTCTATTTCCATTTGCAGATCTGTTTCCCACTCGGTATAGGTAAGCTCCGCCTGATTGATGTCCTGATCGTCTGCAAGATAGGTAGAAGCAGCCAGACTTCCCAGACCGCCGGTTCCGATATTGGAGAATGTAGAAAACAGGGACATGATCAGGAAAATTACCAAAAGGAGAAGCAGGAGAACAAGGCAGATCACAGGGTGCTGTTTGACCGCATGGACAATACCGACGCTGACCCTCTCTGTTGCGACTGCGGCATTTTTGGCCTGTTTCCCGGCTTCACGGGCAGCCTTGGCATACTGCCTTTTCAGTTTTTGTTTCTGCCACATCCGGGCAATCGCATGTTTCTTCAACTCCGGGTGGTCGCTAAGAGCCTGCCGGTGGGCAAGTCTTGCGTTTGCCTTTGCTGATTTTTGCTGTAATTTCGCTGCCTTTCGGTAGGGGGCAGTTTTATGCCGGTGATATGCCGTGCGAAGCCCCGCCTCGCCCACAAGTTCAGAGCGGTGGGCTGCCTTGATCCCCACATTTTCATCCTCTGCCTCATAAATCTTTTTATGAGCGTAACCAATGGCAGTATTGGCGCCCGCCTTGACCGGACGCAGAGGTACAGGTCCTTTTACATGGGCCTTTTGGGATTTAACCTCCTTTTCAAATTTTAAGTGTTTTTTGGCTTTTCCGGTCTCCGGGTCGGAAACCGTCTCCATGCGCAGTTTCTTCCGGGCTGGCAGACGGTCTTGTGCCTGCTCTGCTTTTTGTGCAGTCCGTTCCGCCCTCCGTCTTGCATGGGTGAGCTTTTTATCCTTTGGCTCCGGCGGCAGTTCATCCGCAGTAAATTCCAGTTTGGATGTTTTCGGCGGTTCGCTATCCATACCCTTTTCCTTCTGCGCTGCCTGTTCCTCCGCCTGTGCCGCTTCCTGAAAACGCTGCTGATATTTGTTCCCATGCTGGTGTGTTCGGTAACGGTGTTCCTGACCGGATCTGTCTGTGCCGTTCGGTGGGGCTGAGCCTTCGGAAGAAGGAGCATATTTTCCGGTATCATGGTCTGTCACATCCTCTGTTACAAAAGAACGCCTGGAAGCCTCCTGCCGGAAATTGCTTCGCACGTTGTCCTGTATCGGGGGCGCTGTCCTGGTAGCATCCGGTGTCTCAAAGTGTTCCGAAAAACCATCCAAAGCGGTTGCATACGCTTCGCCCTGTTCCAGCAAGGACGCCGGTGTTTCCGGTGACAGATGGGAAAATTCCGTCTGTACAGGGATGTCCTGCCTGTGTGTCTTGCCGTTGACAGAAGAAGGGGTGTCCCGTGCCCTGCGCAGGTCAAAATTCTGTTCGGTCTGCCTGGCTGCCGGTTGATCCTCCCCGTGGGAATCACGCACCGGCATCCGGGTATCTTTGCGCCTCCTTTGAAATTCCCTGTCGTGTGCCATTGTTCTCACCTCCGATCCATTTTAATTTTTGTCTCACGCTTTGGTCCCCGCTACTTCATCCGGTCTTGTGGTAAGCACGCTGTACAAGAGTGTGTCCTTCGGGAAGTGGTCCACAAAAGGATGATCACATTTCCAAAGAACAAAAGCCCCTCGCCGGGACCGGAATGGGTCACATACGAAAGCTGGTGCGGGGAGATTCCCAACTGCTTTGCCAAAATCTGACGGTCTCCCTGGGCCTGGTTGAGCATATAGATAAAGTCCGAGTTCTCAAAAATATTTTCGATCTCACGGGAAGCCAGAAGGTCCTTGACATTCTGCGTTAAACCTGATGGGATTCCGCCCCATTTACGGAAGCGTTTCCAGATCTCCACGCTGAAACTTCCTGTCTGCCCTTTCAAAAGAAGATGGAATTCGTCGATATAGAACCAGGTTGTTTTATGTTTGGAGCGATTGGCCGTGACACGGTTCCACACCGCATCCTGCATGATCAAAAGCCCGATTTCCTTTAAGGCTTTTCCCAGTGACTTAAGCTGGAAACACAGTACCCGGTGTTTATCCATCTGGATATTGGAACGGTGGTTGAACACGTTAAGGGAACCATTGACATAGATTTCCAGCGCCGTTGCGATATTCTGTGCCTCCGGTTCAGACTGTTTCAAAAGCAGCTCGTAAAGATCACCTAAGATCGGCATATTTTCCGGGCACGGGTCCTGCAGGTATTCCCGGTACACCAGTCTGGTACAACGGTCGATGATCGTCCTTTCAATGGGGGAAAGTCCTTCTTTGCCGCCGATGATAAGGTCACACAGCGACAGGATAAAATCACTTTTCAAAGTGATCGGGTTTTCATCATCGGAATAGTCCAGATTGATGTCCATCGGGTTGATGTAGTTCGTGGAAGTAGGGGAAATATCAATGACCTGCCCCTGGGAACCGAACTGCTGTACCAGCGGCCCATACTCATTTTCCGGGTCGGCGATAATGATGTCGTCCTCCGTCAGAAGGAACACATTGACGATCTCACGCTTGGCAGAGAAAGATTTGCCGCTTCCTGGGGTACCGAGAAACAGCCCATTGGGGTTTTTCAGCGTTTTTCTGTTCGCCATAATCAGGTTATTGGAAAGGGCGTTCAGGCCGTAATACAATGCCTCGCCCTCCTGGAACAGTTCACAGGTGGTAAACGGTACAAAGATCGCTGTGCTGCTAGTCGTAAGCCCGCGCTCAATCTCAATCTGGTTCGTACCAAGAGCAAGCGAGGACATAAGCCCCTGTTCCTGCTGGTAATCCAGCCGTTTAAGGCACAGTTGTATTTCTGTGCCACACCCGAAGCGGCAAAAATATCATTGAACAGCTTCTGACGTTTGGCAGCGATATTTTCCACCAGTACCGTCACAAGGAACATGCGCTCATTGCGGCTCTGTAAATCCTGCAAAAGATTTTTGGCTTCTTCTCCATAGGTGGCAAGGTCGGTGGGAATGATGTCCATGTCATACCCAGATCGGACCGCTTTCTTTTGTTCCTCAATGGTCATTTTCTGCAGGTCCGACATTTTACGCTTGATGTTTCGGATCGCCTGCGCCTGGTCGATAGACTGGATATGCAGGTTGACGGTCACGGCGTCGTTTAAGTCAAGAAGATCCGCTAAAAGCCGGTCGGTAAGCTCCGGCGCCAAAATCTGCAAAAAGGAGACAGCACCGGAATGATCGCCTACCCGGAATGTCTTTCCATCCTTTGAAAAAGACAGCCCGGATGGGGAAATGAAGTCTTTGGTAGAAAGACCGGTCTTAGGCAGATCCGACCACTGGAAATGAAACTTTTCCTGACCGTCCGGGTGAAGCTGGCTGTGAAGAAGCTCCAGACGTTCCAGTCCGTTTAAGGATCTTGCCTGGACTCCAAGGGTCTTGAAATTTGCCAGCACATCCGTTTCAATGCGTTCCAGACGCATTTTCGCAGTACGCAGGTCATCTGCCTCGATCCCAAAGGTAATGTATTTACGTTTGGTGAGACCGTTATTTCCTTTCTGCAACTGGTTCTTTAACATATCCCCGTATTCCCTGCGGATTCCGTCATACTCGTCGCCGCGGGGAGGGATGTCAATGCTTCTGGTAAAATCCTGCATATTGGCCCGCTGGTTGATAAAGGTAAGCTGCACATGGATCGAGGCGTCGAAGTAATTTAAGAAATCGCAGTAACCCTCGAAGATCTGTGCTTTATCATCTGCCTGTGCAAGCTGATAGTTAATATCAAAAAACTGCACCGTTTTGGTGTAAAGGGTATCAGTCAGCCGGCAGATCCCATCCCGGTACATTTCACGGTAGGGAATGCTCTGCTGGACCGTCTGCGGGGCATCTGCTTTCAGCCCGGCAAAAAAGCCGCCTTTTTTAGACGGCTTGGAACGGGCAGACTTAGTTTTGCCCTGCTTTGCATCGGCTCTGGTCTTTTTGGCCTGCCTGATGTTTTTTTGCAGACGCTTTTCCTGAGCTTCCTGCTGCTTGTTTTTTGGCAATCTTTGTAACCTCCTTCTTTGACATAGATTTATACAGGTTATCCGTCCTGTATGGACGGTCCTTCGGCCAGAGCTTATAACGGAGCCGGTTCTTCAAAATCTTTTCTGCCGGCTGCCCGTCACGCTCATACATGGCGAAGAAGAAAAAGGGCATCATCAGCCCGATCATCAAAAGTACAGCCGCCGAGTTCCCGATCGCCCCGCGGGTAAAGAAATACACCGGAAGGCCGACAAGCCCGGCAAGGCTGAAACAAATAAGCTGGCGCTTCGTCAGATTGAAGGCCAGCTTGGTCTTAACTTTGGTTAAATCCTTTGGTACAGGTACATAAGGCATCTATACACCTCCCATCGTAATATAGTTTCCGGTCCATTAGCGTGCACCAAAATCGCGTACCGCTTTCTCCGCAGCCGGACATTCCCGCACTTCCTGAGCCGCATTTTGCAGCCGTGCCAGGACAGAAACAGCCGGCTCTCTCTGACACAGGTATTCCTGGCTGTCTCGGATTCCGGCAATATTTTCCCGAATATCCATATCCACGTCGAACACATCTGAAACCGGCATAAGCCAACGGTCTGCAAAGTATTTCAAAGGATTCTCAAGCGCCAGCACATCATCCAGCATTTCATCCCTGAACTCAAACTTTGTTGTCAGATAGGAATACGCCTCCTGCATGGCTGTAATTTCAGCAGCTTTTTCAATTAAGGATTCCTTATCTCTTGACATAAGGCTTTCCCTGTAAGCAAAGTAATTCTGTCCCAGCCGTTTCATCAGGAGCGTATATTTGTCCTGTGCGGAAGGTTCGCTTGTGAAATGTTCAAATTTTTGCGCTGCATCAATTTCTTTGAGAAGATCGCAGATCGGGAAACTGTGTTCATGGTTATTTTCTTCCCAACACCATCGGGCTACATCCAACGGGTCCTGAAAAGAAAGAAGCGCCTCTACTTCCGCCGGAGTAAATACATGCTCAACCTTCAGATAATAGTGGAGTTCCGAAAGTCCCTGTAACTCGTAAATACTGCCGATGTTCTGTGCATCCAGCATATCCGCATGAACCTTCAAACACTCGTCCAGCCGTTCCATAAGCAGCCGCTTTGCATCTTGTTCTATCAAAATCACCCCTTTCGCTCCGGTATAGTCAGCGTACAGTTCACTTCATTGCCCCATACATCCCAGCCGGGTGTCTTTTGTCTTGCAAACAGTTCCACTCTGGCTGATCGCCCATGAGTTTTACGATCTTATCCCGCACCTCGTCCGGTTTCTTGCTGTGCTGCTCAATATGGGAGATCACAAACTGATGGATTCCCGCACATTGGCGTTTCGGACGGCCTCTGGTTGCCAGCAGGCAGACCTCCGCGTTTGAGCGGGTCCAAAAGCCCATGCCATAAAACCAGCTATCCGCTTTCCGGTTCTGTTTGAGCCATAGAAAAGCCAGCGTTTTATATTTGAATCCCCAGACATCGATCACCCGGAAGGCTTCATTGAGCTGCGGGAAGGTCGCCCACAGAAAAAGGGCACTGTCTTTTGCGGCAAGTTCCGATACCGGCAGGGCACAGATTTCTTCAATGCTCATTGTGGGGTAATGGTTTTCCGCAACGCCGCTTCCATGTTTCCTGTCATAATGCCAGGGCGGATCGGCATAGATAATGCCGTACTGTTTCGTTTCCGGCATTAGCGAGCCTGCTCATTCTTAGATGTGGCCGGTTTGGCCGGCTGTTCTTTGACCTTACCGGCATTTTCTTTCAATGCACCGGTCAGGGAAGGTTTTTCCGCTGCTCCCTTTGTCGCTTCAAGAGTTGCCTGCAAATTTTCAATAGCCTGCCCGTACCCATCGATTAAGGCATCGTTGAGCTGCTTGCGGAACTCTGCCGTAACCGGCCAGCAGACATCTTTCCAGTTGCCTCCCTTATCCTGGGTTGCGGGCATATTGACATACAGCCCCTTTTCACTGGAACAGATACGGAAGCCGTCAATCTTAAAGCATCCGCCAATCGTAACATTGGCAAACGCCAGCAGGTTTCCCATTGGGGCAATCGGACGCACGCGGACATCCAGCTTCATGCCGTTTGCCATTTCCGGCGTCTGTGTCTCCGGCGCCATTTTTTCTGTATTGGTTTTACTCATATATAAAATCCTCCTTTTTAGAATTGGTTTTGTTCATGCTATCTTGCATTAAATATGGATTTGGATAACGAACCTGTCTTAAACAGGGCAAAAGCCAGCAGTACCGTATAACCCGCCGTTCCCCAGATCGCGCCGTGCACGTCGCCGGACGATGGGATAGACTGGACCAGCACTGCATAAATGGCAACACAGATCAGGATCAAAAACCCCTGAAAGCCCAGGGCAAAAAGGGAACGCAGATACCCGGTTCCCATTTGTCCCCATTCCCGGTTTGCCATTGTGGAAAACGGGATCGGTGCAAGGCTCACGGTTAAATAAATCTCGATCATACGGCCATATACAATGACAAAGATCACGATGGACAGTACCCACATACACAGATTGATGATGTTGGTTTCCAGCCACAGTCCAATCAGTTCCCACATTCCCATTGCTTCAAGCTGGGTTTTCAGATCAGACAACGCCGCCTGCACATCCAGGTTCCCGTTTATGACACCGGCACTTTGCGACACCACATTTTGGGCCACATCAAAGACCGCCATCACAATCGTAAAACAGTTGGTGAGCAGGTAAGTGGCAACAAAAGTCTTGAAAATCCACTTGAAGATGTTGAATGTATCGAATTCGTGCATGTTGTTCTTTTCGAGAATCATCTGGATCAGTTCATACACCAGAACAAAGGTCAGGATCATGCCCGCAATGGGAATGACGACGGTTTCTGAAAGATTCTGAATCATGGAAAACACGCCGCCATTCCAGCCCTGCGGGGTCTGTCCTACCTGATTTGCCACATCCGCAACCTGATTGTTGACGGAGTTGAAAATACTGGTGTACTGTCCGGTGATCGCATCGATCAGGCCCTCTTTAATCCAGTCTGTTATCCATTCAAACAGACTGCCCATAAGTCAGCCCTTAACCGAACAGGCCGGAAAGCAGCGGGATCAGCGTTGCACCAACCAGAGCGATACCTCCGCCTGCCATAAGCTGCTTGATCCCCTGGGATTTTGCACCTGGGTTATCATTTCCGTAACCTTCGAGAAGGTTTACAACACCCCATGCGCCCAGACCTGCGCCCAGGGCGATCACAAGGATCTTCAAAGTATCAATCGCGCTTGCAAAAAATGCCATAATGTTCCTCCTTTAATTTCAGAAATTTTAATTTGTGATATGGCCGTATCAGGCCGGAAACAAAAAAAGCCGCCGCACTGTTTTTAGAAAAAAATCTGTTTCAAACAGCACGGCGGCATGGGGCAGGAAAAATCCTGCGGTTATTTACTTTTCAGGGAGAATCACGAATCCTCAAAATATCCTCCTTTCATCGTGACAAAAACAAAGCCTGCCAGGGCGTCATGCTTTGACAGGCAGGAACAACTCTATAAAGTCTGGGAAGCCAGATCTTCGGCTGTGACTTCATAATTACGGTATCGTTCACCGGGACGCATCGGCATCCGGGTAGAAAGAAACTTTTCGATATTAAAAGCGTTCTTCTCATTAAAATCGGAAAGCAGTTTGTAATTTGGGTGTTTGGTTATATCGTATTTCCGGGAGAGGAACGGCCGCACACCCCTGATCTGCAGCAGACATTTGCCCCCGTCCATAACTGCCAGTTCATCCACCGACATCAGGTCCTTTCCCAGCTTTTGAAAATTTTGTCCGTGGGATTCCTGATTTCCCTTTGTGACACTGGTGTTATACAGATCAATAGTCTCTTTCCCTAATAGGGAGTTCCAGCTTTTTAAGGTAGTTTCTTCTTTGCCTCCTAAGAAAAGAGAGGCGTCACAGTTACCGATGATGGTGTCCATGTTGTCTTTATACAGGGCTTTGAGCTGGCTTTGCGCCTGCAGCACCAAGCAGGCAGAGATCTCACGGCTTCGGATGGTCGCCATAAGACGCTCCAGGTTCGGGATCTGCCCGATATTTGCCGCCTCGTCGATCAGGCAGCGCACATGGATGGGAAGCCTGCCCCCATATACATCATCCGCCCGCTCGCATAAGCGGTTAAACAAAATGGAATAGATCAGACTGATCAAAAATGCAAAGGTTCCGTCCGTATCACTCATAATAAGGAAAAGAGCGGTCCGTTCATCCCCCAGCATATCCAGATCCAGCTCGTCATACATGGTAATTTCCCTGACTTCTTTAATGTCAAAAGGAGCCAGTCTGGAAGCACAGGAAATAAGGATCGACTTCGCTGTTTTTCCGGCAGCGAGCTTATATTTTTATATTGACGCAGGGCAAAATGATCCGGGTCTTTCTGTTCCAGAGCGTCAAAGAGAAGGTCAACGGCATTTTTGAATGACTCGTCATCCTCACGGACCTCCATTGCGTTCAGCATTTCTACCAGTGTGGCAAAATTCTGTTCGTTTACCGGAGCTTCATAGTAGATATATCCGATCAGTGCCGTATAAAGCAAGGTTTCTGCTTTGACCCAGAAATCGTCTCCGGCTTTTCCTTCGCCTTTGGTATTGGCGATCAGGGTAGTGACGATCTTCAGAATATCTTTCTCGGAATGAATGTAGGCGAATGGGTTAAAGTGCATACTTTTCTGAAAATTGATCGTATTGAATACCCGTATTTTATAGGGCTCATAGATAATCTTTCCTTTTTCATTACGCATAGGCTTTCCGTCCTTGTCCAGCTTTGGTGTGCCTCGCTGCAACATCTTTCCGCATTCCACAAGGACTGTACCTTTCGGATCGGTGACGACGTAGGAACTGTGCATTTGCATCAGATTGGGCTTGATGAAAAAGCGCGTTTTTCCCGAACCTGATCCTCCGACTACCAGTACATTTTTATTTCTTGCATTGGCCGGATTTTTGGGCCGTCCGTTTAACATCAGTCCTTCACTTTGGGTAAGAATGATATTGTTTTCCGGCTTTGGGTCCATAAATGGGGCAATATCGGCTTTATTTCCCCATCTTGCAGAACCATATTCCACATTTTTGCGGTATTTCTTAGCGTCTTTCCCTCTAAGATAGACTGCCAGCCGCATAATGGCTGCACCGCATAAACCAATCAGCCAGTCCATTGCCGCTCCCGGCCACATACTCTGAAACGCAAGGGCAAAGCCTTCGGACAGTCCTAACAGCTTTTGGGAAGCGTCTGCTCCGGGAGCCAGACGCACCGCCTCGCCCAGCTTGGCAAATACCAGAAGGAACAGAATATAAGGCAGATGGAGAATGACCTGTTTTTTCAGTGTTTCTGCATCAATCTTCATCGTTCCGGTCCTCCGTGTTCTTTGTTCTTTACACGGTCACGGCCAAGCGACTGCGCCAGTTCTTTGAACTTATGAAGCTGTGTAAGCAGCGACGGTCTGGTGCTGCGTGTAAGGTCTTTCTTCGTATATTCCTTAAAAGCTGCCGTCAGTGCATCCGCCTGGTTTGCCTTGAAATATACCGTCCATTTTGGGGGATCGGTCCCAAGTTCCTTTTCTATATGGTAGCGTACCTGATGTTTCCTGGCATACCGTTCAAAAGAGCGGATTCGCCCTGAAACTTCAATGGTATTGGCTCCGGGGTCTTTATAAGTCAGCCGCTTCATGCTGTTGCGCCCGACTTTTGGCATTGTGCGTTCCTGTTCCATCTTTTGGAGTACCGCAGCAATAGCCGCACGCAGTACCCGCCCTGACAGTTTTGCTGCCTGTATAGAAACAGAAACCGTTCGTTGTTCGAGATCTTCCTGCAAGAGCATCCTCCTTTCTGATAAAATCGGTATTTATAATATGGAAATAACTTTTTACCGGCTTTCCCCAAGAACCTGCTGTCGGGAAGCGTGTTCAAAGGCTTTTGCTGCCTGATCGACCTGAATTTTAGCATGTTTCAAAAGCGTCTTGATGATCGTAGCCGGGCGTTCCTGTTCCTCCAGATGATCGACCATCCCTTTGCACTCATCCGGGAGGTATTCCGCCATATCTTTCAACACATCGGAAAAGTTACCCATAAAGCCCCAGCAGCTATCCGACAGCTCCCCGTTTTTATAAAGCTCAAACCCATAACATTCGCCATGCAGATAGGAATCGTAAGCGGCGACTTCACTGCGCATCAGTGCGTCCGCTTTCTGCCGGATGGCGCCGGTCATCTTGTCAGCGTCAAATTCCTTTAGGGCATCTTCTTTGGAAACATAGATCCAGCCGACCTGTCCGCTGTCCCATTCTGCATGAGGGGCCCTGCCTGAGAAACTTTCTGTACTCATGGCAAGACCTGAGTGGTCGTAGAGATAGAGGGGGAGCATCAGATACTTTTCCGAAATTACTTTCTGCATTGCTTCATCGATCGCCCGTTCCTCTGTCTTTGGTCCATGCCGGAAACGGCTGCTTACAATGTTTACCATCCGTTCATAGCGTTTCATGCCGGCTTCATCATGTCCTACGGTATCTAAATACATTTCCCGCAGGAAGTCGTCTTTGTCCATATAGTTGTGATGGTCGCCCAGCGCATAGCGGGGATGGAAGCATACCATCGTCCCAAAATGTTCATCTACCTCACGGGGAGAGATCAGAATATCGTCCGGCTGCACCATAAGGGCATAAGGTTCATTTACTGCCATTAACATAATTGGCTCCTTTCTTTCTACAAATCCGGGCCGGAATGGTGCATCATCGGTTTTTCCCGGTGTTCATTGGTTGCAGGCTGCTTGACTGCAATGATCTCGCCGGCAATCCTTGCAAATTTTTCAGGGTACTTGAACTGCTCCCCGTATTTCTCCATCAAGTCCGGGGAAAGGTCTGTAAAATCTTCCTCGCCAAGACCAACGATCAGAAAATTCCCGGACACAATATCATAAACGTGGCCGTCATCATCAAAGAGAGCCCGGTTCAGAGGCAGTCCCATCAGCTTGCCTTCATCATTGCAGATCAGAGCCACCGGGTCCTCATACGGATAGACCGCCTGAATGTCTCCACCCACTGCCGCCTGCAAAGATTTCAGACCGCTTTCAATCTCCGCAGCATAAGGGGACTTGCCCGGCTCTACCATTAACACTTTCATAACTGTATATCCTCCTTCTTTTTCATTGCCATACCGGGAGCGGCTGGCGTTTTTTCCTGGGTTTTTGCCACAGAGAGCTTCCCCAGGACGGAAGGCTTCTCCTGGTTTTGGGGCGTAAAAATACCGCCCTCCGAAACCTCGGCGGCGGCATGTTCCGTTTTGGTCTGTTCCAGTCCTTCAACCGTATAACCAGGTAAGAGAGTGCCATGAACCATAAAATGACGCTCATATTCT
This sequence comes from Roseburia sp. AM51-8, assembly GCF_003478275.1. NCBI lineage: Bacteria > Bacillati > Bacillota > Clostridia > Lachnospirales > Lachnospiraceae > Roseburia > Roseburia sp. AM51-8. The sequence continues at coordinate 39,492 of NZ_QUEY01000005.1, forward strand.
TTCGGAATTGGCGGGGAAATTTCCGTGAATAAATGGGAATAGGCTTTCTTCCGCCCGTCCAGGTATTTTATGGCTGCATTCTTATCTGTATATCGTTTCTGGTTTTGTCCGGCAATCTTTTCTCCATATCCCTGCTTCGGGGAATGAATACGGACTTCCCATGTCACATACCAGGCAACCGGAATACTCTGTTTTGTTTCCCTGTCATATTTCGTATCTTCCCAAATACTGCAGGTCATCTGATAGACCCGGTTGCTGATTTTCTGATCCGCCCTCCAGTTATCGGTGTCTTTCCACTGATTGCCGGTATGTTCAATCTCAGGTGTACGAAGATATTCCAAAGCCCGGTTGATCGTCTGTGTTGCCGCTGCCTGCTGTTCCCACTGTTTTGCGGCAGCCACCACGATTTCATAGGCTTTCTGCTCCCCGTCGATACTTCCCTGGCGCATGGCTTCCAGGCTATCTGTTCCCATTGTGATCAGTGTAGAAATATCCACATTTTCACAAACTACGCTGTGCTCAATTTTAAGCTCCAATCCCGGCGTCAAGTGGTCGCCATACCGGTAGGCATGATAATCTTTATTTTCTTCCAAAATGCTGTTCACCTCCTGCTATATTTCCGGCTCGTGGTTTTTTCTGGAAAACGTCTGTGCCGGTGATTTTTTATCTGCCGGCCTGTTTGCCGCAAGCTGATCCATCACGGAAGGACGGCCGACGCCGAACATGGATAGCTGCCCGTCCGCCGCCTCACGAAGTTCAGAAACAGAGAGGGGAAGCGTTACATCGGCATGGGTCAATAGCTGTTCCCGTTTCAAATCCTGAATGATCTCGTCAAAAACAGCGTTGATTGCACGGCGTTCTTCCCCCACAGGGAAGGCTTTCAATACCTCCATTTCTCCGTCTTTACCGGAAACCAGGGTAAGGGCACAGTCGGCATGGCCTGCCAGATAATCCGATGTGTAGGGCAGTTTGTCCTTGATATAACAGGCAAAGGCTCTGGCTGTCATTTCCACATTGCTGTCCCAATAACCGCCGTCTTTTTCACATTCTTTTCCCATGCGTACCGAATTACGGTAAAAATCAGTTTCCGTCCGTCCAATCTGCGGAGCTTCCTGCGCCTGCATCCCGGAAAGCATACGCTCAAAAATTTCCAGCCGTTCCCGTTCACTTTTGGGAATTACCCGGCCGGTAACATTCTTCTTAAATGCGCTGATCTGTTCCACAGAGCCGGGTTCGCCGGACAAAAATGCTTCCCGCAAGACTGCGTAGGTTTCCATCTGTTCCTCATTGCCATACCGTTTCAGGGAGGCAAGAACCGAGGAATCCAGCCAGCTTGCCGCATTTTTCCGGGTGCGTTCTGTTTGTGCTTCCGTGCGCTTTGCTGCCTGTTCCGGTGTTTCCGGTTTATACTTCATGGTGTCAATGAGTTTTTGGAACGGCGCATAGAGGTGGGGCTGTTCTGACAGCATCCCTTTTGCTCCCATCTTTGTACCAAGATAATCGTCAAGTCCATGCCACCATTCATGTGCCAGGGAACCGGCCCCGTGCATTTTTGTAAGATTGATGACTGTACGCAAAGGTTCATAATGAGCTGCAGCATTGCCACTGCCTCTTGCACCAAAAGCGATAGCAAGTGTTCCCTGATAAGCAATATCTTTATCGCTGATCTTAAGGGCTGACGCCAGATCCTTTAGTGCTTCAAATCCCATGTTAAGGGAGGTCTGCCGGTCGTTCTGGTTCATCCAGTTTCCAAACTCACCGCCGCGGAACCCAAAGGTATCAAGATAATGCTGTCCGGTGATCTCCACGCCATTCCGATAATCCGGTCCGGTACGTTTGACATGGGCAAGCTGTGGAGGGACAAAACGGATCTTTCCGTTTTTGTTCCTGCCTTTGGCAAGTTCCTGCACCCATTTCAGGGCAGCTTCTTTGGTCTCAAAATTGGTCCGCAGGATCGAATAGCCTTTTGTCACATAGTAGGTACCGGGTTTCCAGTCCCCATTTTTAGAATAGGTCTGTTTCCCGTCGTTGAAGTGGATCGCATAACCTTTCGGTATTTTCTGCTCTTTGGAAACACAAAACTGTTCCTTTTTTGCTTTCTGAGCAAAGTTGCGCTCAAAATATTCAGCCGAGCGGATCAGCATGGTATTGGACAATTTGTTTGTGATCACGGGATTGTCCTGTCCCTTTTTCGTTGCCCGGTAATGGATTCCGCTTCCCCAGCCCTGTACCTTTTCTAAGTATCCATTGTCAGCGAAAAAGCGGTCATAGGCTCTTATGGCATCCTCCACAGTACGGACATCTGAAAGCACTGTCTGCAATTCCCGGACTGTTTTTATATATTCCTTTTGTCTCGCGGTCCGTTTTTCCGGGGTGTCATCCGTGCGGTAATACTGAGGGGAAGCGTTTAAGCCGTCCCTCGCTTTTTTGATAAAATAGACCACGCCAAGAGGAATCCCTTCCTCCAGCATGGCTGCATAGTCCGGCTTTTTCCAGACATTATCCTTTTTCACAAATTTTTCGGCTTCGCGCTCATTCATGGCTTCCAGATCATCCGCATACAGCCCGCGGTCTTTCCACAGGTCTTTTTTCGCACCGCCGATCTTTTCGCCGAAATCTTCATGCACTCCTGCCAATCTTCATCACCTCCAGTCTGTGTAGAATTCTTATCGCTCCGGGGCAGGGCGGCGTTCTTCGTTTTTGAGAAGTTGTGGGAGGTTTCCTGTGAGCCGGTCAGTTTCCCTGCGGATCAGTTTGTCCAGAGCGCCTAAATCCTCCGGTGCAATGGCAAACTCCCGGTAATTTTCATACCACAGGCCCGTAGAGACTGCCGCAATGGGCGCAATTTTCTCCGAACCGGATGGAAGAAGGCGATACACAGGGGCTTCGTCATAAAGAAGCATCTGTTTTGCCGTTCCCTGTGGTATGCGGTACTTATCCATATCCGGGTTCTGGGCTGCCTCCATATATTGCATATTCAGGCGTTCTTCTAAATCCTGGGGCATATAACGAAATGCCTGATCCATCCACTGTCTGAACATCGTGGAATAGTGGTACTGCCATTCCGTAACTTGATTCGGGGCATAAGAAAATCCCCAACTTTTCAGAGCATCTTTTTCGTAAAGCTCCATTTCAGTCCATTCTTTCAGGCTGACCGTAGCCGCTGAACCATCTTTGCGTTCGACATTGACGCCGCAGGGATAGAGGATATTTCTTTTTATATCCTGCCGCAGCGTGTCTAAATCCATCATCAGGACATCTCCGTACAAGTGACCGCCCTCTCTGCGATCCGTATGAAACAGGAAAACCCTCGCTCCGATAAACTCCGTTGTTGAGATCATTTGATGAAGATCCGCCGTAGAACAATAAGCAAACAAAGCGTCGGAAAGCCACATGTGATTTTTCTCCATGATGGCAATGGAATCAGCCCCGGTATTTGTCGCCAGAGAACGCATATTAAATTCGCATTCCCTAAGAAAATCTCCGGCAAAAATATGGAGCTCATACGCAAAGATGGATAAGTCTGTATCACGGATCAAATGAATCTGCGGTAGTGGTTCCTGATTCAATCAAATTCCTCCTTTCATGTGAACCTGACAATTACCGGCTTTCCTTATCATGGGAAGATGCCGGCTGCTTTTTTGCCGGTTCCGTTTTTGCTGCCTGTTCCCGCATTGCTTCCAAAACAGAAGGGCGCCTTTCCGCAGTCTGTTCCAACCGGGCAAGGGTATTAAGTGCCCACTCCGCATTACGGTTAATGGAGGATATAAGAGCGCCCTCCACTTTGAAAGCACCTTTGAACACCCTGGCAATCTTTCCATTTTCTTTTGCGTCTGTCTCCGCAGGTTTTCCTTGAATAGCACGGCCCATATTTTTGAGATGCCGCTCCATTTCGTGATATTCCGTACTGAAAGCGTCAATTCTGGCAACAGCCCTGTTGTTGGCCTGCATACTTTTTTCTGCTGCACTTTGAATGGACTCCAACACCGGTCTGACATGTAAAAACTGTGTGATCCCATTCAAAGCAACAGTACCTCGTTCCCTGAAATCGGCAAGGATATTCCTGCACCCGTTTATGATCTGGCCTTTGAGTTCGGAAAGACGGTGACGCATAACGGAAATATTCATCTCCATAGCTTTACAGCTCTTTTGGAGAGTATCTTTCAGGGAATGGTTCTGTAATCCCTGCATTTCCTGACGCACTGCCTTTAGTTCCTCGGTTGCCTCCAAAAGACGCTGCTCCATCCCGGTCACATGCTCGATTAGCTTGGCAAATTCTTCATATCCCGGTGTATTGTTGTCTTTTAGGAGAGCAAGCAGCTCTTTGACCTGCTCATTTTCCGCAATCGGCTGGCTATCTGTCTCCGTCATTCATCAATCCCTCCCATCTGCCGGTAGCTGCCCTCTGGCAATCTTGCCAACAATCTCCGGACCGGTTTCATAAATCTGCATGAGGCGTTTTGCTGTGCCGCAGGGCTGTGCAGCTCCGCTGGTCCAAAGACGCACTGTGAATGGGGCAACATTCATCAAAAGCGCAAAGCCCTTTTCGTTCATGTCCAGCTTTTTCATCAGCGATTTAACCATATCGGGGCCGTAGTCTGGACACCGGGAAGCCTCGGCAATCATCTGCAAAGCGGTATTTTCAATTTTTTTCATTTTCAAATCCTCCTGTTATTTGTTTTCCAGCCCTATGCCGGGGCAAAGCCGATCTGGTTGTGTTTCATCCTTTTGGCAAAGTCCGGCATCGAATAATTTACCCCGTCAATTTCTGCATGGGTGTCATCCAGACGATGGCAAACAGCAAAATGCCTGTCCCCGTTTCCATAGAACAGGCAAAGTAAACCATTGTCAGGAATAGAAAACAGCGCTTTTCCGGCGCTGTCTGTAAAGCAGATCTGTTGAGATCCATTCATGTTGAAATCCTCCCTAAATTGAAACAGCCGCCTCTTTTGGGCGGCGTTGGTGCTGGCTGGTTTGCAGTTGTTCCCGAACCTCCAGCAATTTTTCATTGTAATCTTTTCCCATCCGGGGAGGGTTGACACTTACCCGGATATGACGGAAACGTTTATCCTCGTGGAGCATGGTCTTGATTTTCCGGGCATTGACAAATCCGGCAAGATCGTGGTCCATATAAAGGGTAACACGCCGGATCTCCGGGTGGCGTTCCAGAAAAGAAGTCAGCGCCACATGGGAAGTACCTCCCAAAGACAAGCGGTAACCATTCCATTTCCATCCCTCCAGCTCTTGAAGCGTTGCATGGGAAAGCGCATCAATAGGAGCTTCAAAGACTGCCACATGCCGGCTACCCGGACTTTGCGGGGGATAACAAAAGTTATATCCTTTGTCGCTGCCATAGACATCCTTTTTGAGATTGCCGCCGATACTGCGCATACAGGCGAACTTCGCTTTCCCGGAATCATCTTTCCCTACAAATACACAAACCGGTTCTCCATGATACCGGGCTTCGTAAAAAATCCCGGCTTGTAAACACTGGCGAATGACTTCTGAGCTGATTCCCCGTTTCTGCAAATAGGAGACCGCAGCGGTCGCGCAACGTCTGGCCCAGGGGAGAGAGAATGCTTTCTTTTCCGGTTCTTTTGATACCTGTATTTCTGCCGTACTTCGGTAAGCCGGTGTATGTCGGATTTCGCCACCTACCAGAGCATGAACCGCATCCACAAGACCATATCCCCGAATCTGGATCAGGTAGTCCAGCGCATTGATACTCTGTCCACGGCTGTTCCAGTACCAGTACCTTTTCCCGGTCACATATACCAGACTGTCATGTTCCTTATGCCGGAAATTAGGTCCATCCCGTTTCAGCACACCGGTTCATGGAACTGCAGGTAAGTAAACAGATCAGCTTCCCGCGCTGCCTGAATCTGTTCTTTGGTTACGCCGGGCATTGTACCGGCACAGTGATTCTTTTCATCGTGCTTTGCCTCCTTCCTGTGATGGAATGAAAAAAGACACCCAAAGGTGCCTAACAGCCGTACAGATCGTGATTGACCTCGGCACGGTAATAGCTGTCCATTGTAGCCGGGGCATTATACAGCGCCGCCAGCAGATATGCTTTGATATTTCCAACCTTCGTCGTGTTCTTGTCGATACAGTCAAAGACATACTCTAAGTGACCGGAATTGATCTTCAGGAACCGGCTCTTGACGATCTCCCGCGGAAAATCATCTCCGGCGATGCGTATGTAAGGGCGTTTCGACAAAATCACTTCAAGCATAAGTTCAAGGGTTTCGTCCAGACGTTCCCTGCCATACCGTAAGACCAGTAAGTCATATTCGATATTTTCTTTGATGATTTCACGATAGGCTTCTATCAGCTCTATCCGATCCATCCCATCCGTGCGGCTTGCCGCTTCCGGCTCTGCCGGATAGATTGATGGATAAGTTATTGATTTATCTTTTTTTGATTTTTTTGTTTTTAATGGATTAGTATTTAATTGTACCGGATTTGCCTGTTCAGGTTCCGCCTGTTTAGGTTTTGCCTGTTCAGGTTTTACCTGTCTTGGATTTTCCCGTTTAGGTGAAAGCCCTGTGTTTTCGGTGCTTACAGGCTGCTCATGGATCGTATATTCAATGTCTCCCAACTGCCCGTTATCATAGCGGAGGCGCTGCCTGGTGAGATAACCATGCCGCTCCAGTTCCTTCAGGGCAGTAGTGATAGAATCCACACCGTCCTTGCAGATATGGGCGAGTCCTTTCGTGGTATAATCCCAATCTTCCGGCAGCGACAACATAAGTGATAAAAGCCCCTTTGCCTTTAAGGACAACTCCGTATTGCGCAGATGGTGATTGCTCATTATCGTAAAGTCCTTTGTTTTCTCTACACGGAATACTGCCATTGTATCGCCTCCTTTCTTCGACTATTCCGTTACAAGGCATGATCCCTGTGGTCATAATGGAGATGACCGCCAGAGACCTTCGCATGGTTTTTCAGTTTCACTTCGCCCCGTTCCTGGCTCTCTAAAAATTTCTGATAGCCGGCATCTGTAAGGAACAAGCGCATCTTATCGCCTTTGTCGCCAACAGGGGAATCGTAAGACAATACATCAAAAATGATCATGTGCCTTACCTCCGGGTCAAAACGTTCAAGCGCCATGATGTCATGCCCCTTCAATTTTTCTGCACCTGATTGTTGTCTGGCCTCGGCGATCTTTTCTCCAATCGTCCGGGCTGGATAGGGCAGACGGTAATTCTTCTGAATATCTTTTACCAAGTCCATGCACTCTGCATTTGACAGAACACGAAGTTTTGCCATAAGACCTTCTGCCGCCTCCCGCTGTTCGGAATTATTTGAATACCGCACGGTCATATAAAGTTCATTCAGGATCTTTGTCTGATAATCGCCCTCAACCTGAAAGAGCAGCTTTTTTTCCATTTCGTTTAATTCCATGGGGATCTCCTTTCTCTCGAAAATGAGTATGAAAAAAGGGCGTCCACCTATAAAAGTGAAACGCCCACGGCAACCAGCGGTCAGACATAAAGCCGGACCGCTGGCACTATTAAATTTTGTCGTTAATAAAACAGCCTCCTTTTTTCTTTATAGTTTTCGTCAATTTTCAACTTGGAAAAGGAATTGAATAAAAGACGACAAACGCTCAAACCCCTTGAAAATAAAGGCTTTTTCTGTTTGTCGTTATTATACCGTAACGGCACAGCCACATTTCACTCTTGATTGATATGGGCTTTTCTGCGGTGGCGATTGCTGACCGAGTTGGTCACGAAAGTATTGATATTACTTATCAGTACGCACACCTCTTTCCGTCAAAGCAGATTGAGATGGCAGAAAAATTAGATGATTTAGGGAAAGGAGATTTTGAAAATGTCAGCTAAGAACAGAGATAACAAAAATCGTTGGAGGAATATCACAGTAGGGTTTCGAGTATCGCCCGAAGAAAACGAACTCATTAACAGAGCTGTAGCTCTATCAGGATTGCCAAAACAGGAGTATTGTTACCGCCGTTGCTTAAATCAGGATGTGGTGGTACAGGGCAATCCGAGAGTGTATAAGGCGTTGAAAACGGAATTTGCCACAGCCTTGCGGAACTGAAAAGGATTGAAGCAGGAAAAGGTGTGGATGATGAACTGCTGAGTGTAATAGAACTGATTTCCATTATTCTCGGCGGTTTGAAAGGAGAGGATGCGAATGGAGAATAAAAAAGAAATGACTATTCCAAATGTATCTGCGGCAACAGATGCGGAACAGCACTTTCCAAATGTACTGACAATAGTATAGTCAATCAGGATACGGATTTCAAGGGGTACGAGCAATCTTTTGAAGAAATGCAAAGGGAAATACTCAGACAGTTAGACCCTTCCTATCTGAAAACAGTATCAATGACAACGCTGTATGATACGGTGTTTGAGGTTCAGACACCACTTATCGACGGTCTGCTCCAAAGGGGAACTTACCTTTTCGTAGGTTCCCCGAAAGTGGGAAAGAGCTTTATGATGGCACAGCTTGCCTATCATATCAGCACAGGCACACCGCTTTGGGAGTATAAGGTGCGTAAGGCAACGGTGCTTTATTTTGCCCTTGAAGATGATTACCCACGTTTGCAGAAGCGATTGTTTCAGATGTTCGGTGCAAAGGAGACAGGCAATCTGTATTTCGCAACGGAATGTAAAACGGTCAATGGCGGACTGGAAGAACAGATAAGAGGGTTTATGAGGGAACACCCAGACACAGGCTTGATTATCATAGACACCTTAAAGCGTGTGCGTGAAGCAGGCGGAGCAGATTACAGCTACGCAAGTGATTATGATGTTGTGGCAAGGCTGAAAGCGTTGGCAGACAGTTACAAGGTTTCAATGCTTATTGTTCATCATACACGCAAACAAAAATCGGAAGATATATTCGATATGATTTCAGGCACGAATGGTCTGATGGGTGCGGCAGACGGTGCATTTGTTCTCAGTAAGGACAAGCGTACTTCCAACAATGCCACACTTGATGTTGCTGGCAGAGACCAGCAGGATATGAAAATCCATCTTGTAAGGGACAGCGAGCGATTGGTGTGGAACTTTGCAAAATCGGAAACGGAGATGTGGAAAGAACCGCCCGAACCTCTGCTTGAGAAGATAGCGGATACGCTCTTTTCGGAAAGTGACAGATGGGAAGGAACTGCTTCGGAACTTTGCGAAAGGCTTGCGGTGGATATAAAGCCGAATGTACTTTCTTTAAGGCTCAGTATCAACGCAAGCAGGCTGTTTCGTGATTACGGTATCCGTTATCAGAACAGCCGCACACACGACGGAAGAAAGGTTTCACTTTGGAAAGAAACCGAGCAGACGGCGTGACAAACGGTGTCAAAGGTGTCAATGTTTTTGAGAGCAGCACGCTGTGAAAAACATTGTCACCATCGTCACACTTTGACACCGGATAAAGTTTAGGGGAGTGTGCAGAGAGTGCCTTTTCAAAGGCGGCTCTTTGGTCTCGCCTGCTGGCTCGGTCGGTTCGCAGGCGTGTGTGCCACCGGCACACGCTCACCCCTCGGAGAGCCTTCGGAGAACGCAAAACCTGTTTACAGGTCGCATTTTTGATGGGTGTACCCGTCAAAGTGCTTTTTGCGTTACTTTTGACAAAAGTAACAAAACCTGAGAATGTTGAAATTTACAGATGGGAGATGAAAAAATGCAGAGAACGATAAGTGCAATGGTCGGTAAAGGCTCGGTCAATCACAATAGCCGAAAGTTCCGAGCAGAAAATGTAGACGGAACTCGTACTCATCTCAATATCGACTACTGCAATGAAAATATAAAGACAGTTTATCACGAATTGTTTGATGAAGCATTGGAAAGATACAATGCCAAGCAGATAAGGTCAGACCGAAAGATAAAAGATTATTATGAAAAAATCCGAAGTTCCAAGCAGGAAAAACCGTTCCACGAAATCATTTTACAGGTGGGCGGTAAGGGAAATATGAACGCCGATACGGAAAACGGAGAACTGGCAAAGCAGATTTTAGATGAATACTATCAGGGTTTTCAGGAGCGAAATCCACAGCTTCGGGTGTTCTCGGCTCATCTGCATATGGATGAAGCTACACCACATCTGCACATAGATTTTGTACCTTTTACCACAGGCAGCAAGCGTGGACTTGATACAAGAGTGTCACTAAAGCAGGCTCTTGCAACGCAAGGTTTTAAGGGCGGCAGTCGTGGCGATACGGAGTGGTCGCAATGGATACAGTCCGAAAAAGAACAGCTTGCGGCGGTGATGGAACGTTATGGGATTGAGTGGGAACATTTAGGCACACACGAAAAACATCTTTCTGTTTTGGATTATAAAAAGCAGGAAAGAGAAAAAGAAGTGGCGGCATTAGGTGCGAAAATCGAGCAGAAACAGATTGAATTTGATGTGTTGTCGGAACGAGTATTGAACTATGATAAGGCAAAAGACGAGCTGTCAAATCTTGAAATAGAGCTTGATACTGCACCGAAATATCAGTTGCCAGAACCAGAGAAATTTATGACTGCAAAGGCATATAAACCAAAATGGCAGAGCCGGTTGTAAGGAAATTGAAGCAACTTGTCAAAACGGTGCTTGCCCGCTGCTTTGAGGGGTGGGACAACTATCATAGGCTGAATACAGCGAATGCACAGTTATACCGCACCAATCAGCGTTTGGAGAAAGTCAATGAAAGATTGACCGAAGAAAACAAAATCCTAAAAGCAGAAAATAAAGATTACAGCCTGCTCCGTAAGGTTTTTGGTCGCAAACAGATAGATGATTTGTTGGAGCAGGCAAGAACAGTTAAAGGTCGCAAGCGTGATAATACACGATCACGATAGACAAAAATCACAGGAGGAAAAGGAAAATGACAAAGACAATTTTTGAAGAAATGGGCGGAACTTATAGACAGGTGGGTGATTATTTATTGCCGAACATCACAGTACCAGCCGAAGAAGAAATAGAGCCGATTGGTTTATGGGGGAAACGACATGCAAGGCATTTAAAGGAACACTATAAAGTGTTATATATGAACCTGCTGACAAGCGGAAAGCTGCATAGTTATCTTGCAGAAGTCGATAAGCAAGCAGAGGATATGTTTCTTCGACTGGTAAAGGAATATGCCGACAGACAAGATGTGACGGAACAATTAAAGAAAGATAATCCCTACGAATGGATTGGAAGAATGAATAATATTCAGGCTTGTGTGAGGGAAGTTGTAGGAACGGAGTTGATTTACACATAAGCGTTTTACGGTATGGTGCTCCTGCGTTTGCTGGAGTGCTGTGGTTGTGGTTGTAAAGAGGTTGTGAAAGATTGAATTTCGTAATGGTTGGATGTATAATTAGGAAGTGAAAATTTTAATTTGCACTTCCATAAGGTGAAATGTATTGACACAAAAAATACAGTATGATAGTATTGCCATTAGAAGAAAGAAAGGCACATTTTGTGTAAGGTGAGGAAATGATTAATAGATAATTTGATTTAAGTAAGACACATATAGTTATTGAGCCTGTAGAGAATAGGTTTGTTTTGTGTACGCTTAAGTTGGATTATCGCAAGAGGCATTTCCTTTGTTTTCCTTTTGGAAAAGAAATAAGGGGCTATTTAGCGAGTCTATTTTTGCGTATGCAAAAAAGACTCGTTTTTGTGTGTTCAAAATAATAATTGGCTCAGACTTCGAAAAGGAGAAACTTTAATGTTGCAGATAAAAAAATTAAATTTAACACATAAAAAAGACCTGAGAATAATTCTTAATGATTTCAACCTTGTGCTAAATGATGGAGATAAGGCAGTTATTATTGGAGAAGAGGGAAATGGGAAATCGACATTAATGAAGTGGATATACAATCCGTCGCTTGTAGAAAACTATATAGAAGCAGATGGGGAAAGGATAATGGGACACGAACGTCTTGGTTATCTTCCGCAGGAGATGCTCGATGAAGATAAGGAAAAAACAATATACGAATATTTTTCTGAAGAGGAAATATTCTGGGAGAAAACGCCTAAAGAATTGTCTGTTATTGCGGGAAAATTTGGAATGAAAAATGATTTTTTCTACAGTAACCAGACAATGGGTAGTCTTTCAGGAGGCGAAAAAGTCAAGACACAACTTATGAGGCTTTTCATTCGCGATGTTTCTGTGCTGTTGTTGGACGAACCTTCCAATGACATCGACATTGCGACGCTTACATTACTGGAAAAAATCATAAATGACTGGAAGCACATTGTGCTTTTTATTTCACACGATGAAACGCTGATAGAGCGTACTGCCAACATGGTGATACATATCGAGCAGATTATACGAAAAACAAAGGCGAGATATACCGTGGCAAAGCTTCCCTATAGACGCTATGTGGAAGAACGGCTTCATAAATTTGAAATCCAAAAACAGCGGGCACTGAGTGACCGTAGGGAGAAAAAGATTCGCGATGAAAAATATCAAAGAGTTATGCAGAGTGTACAAGGTGCATTAAGAAGTTGTACCAGACAAGCACCGTCTGTTGCCAAAAACTTAAAGGACAAAATGCATACGGTTAAGGCAATGGAACGAAGATTTGAAAAAGAAGATGAAAATATGACTCAGATGCCGGAACAGGAAGAAGCAATCTTTGTCAAATTAGGGGATGAAAACTCACACATTCCCGCAGGAAAAACGGTCATAGAATATGAACTTTCAAAGCTTGTGACTCCGGATGGCAAAAGAATTTTAGCAGAAGGAATTCATTTAAAAATAAAAGGTTCAGAAAAAATCTGTATGATAGGAGCCAACGGGGCAGGAAAAACGACTCTTCTAAAAAAGATAGCGGAAGAACTCCTAAATCGGAATGACATTAAAGCAGAATATATGCCTCAAACTTATGAAGACCTGCTGGATTTGGATGTTACACCGGTTGATTACCTTGATAAAACAGGAGATAAAGAAGAGCGTACAAGAATTAGAACATACCTTGGTTCACTTAAATACACACCAGATGAAATGGAGCATCCGATTCGGGAGTTATCAGGCGGACAAAAGGCGAAAGTGCTTCTCTTGAGGATGAGCTTAAGTGGTGCAAATGTTCTTATTCTGGATGAACCGACAAGAAATTTTTCACCATTGTCCGGTCCGGTAATAAGAAAAATGCTCCGAGAATTTCCGGGGGCTGTCATTAGCATTTCTCACGATAGAAAGTATATTGAAGAGGTGTGCGATAAAATATATCAGCTAAATCCTAATGGATTACAGCTAATTGGTGATTGATAACAAAAAGGATGAAAGACTGACAAATTTCAGGCTTTTAGTGAGTTGGAAAGCATACAAAGATTTGAATTTGGAGGATAGATTATGGTACGTACAGAAGATGCATGTGAAATTATAAAATATGCTTTGCAAAACGAAATTAAAGTATATTTAGATGGCGGATGGGGTGTTGATGCACTTCTTAAAAGAGAATCAAGAATACACAATGATATTGATTTGTTTGTTGAACTGAAACATTATCATGATTATATTTATGTGATTAAGCAGCATGGATTTGAGGAAGTAAATACTGATTATACAACGGATGGTCATACTGTCTGGAAAGATGATAAACAAAGAATCATTGATTTACATTGTTTTGAATTTACAGATGACGGAATTGTTTATGAGGGAGATATATTTCCATCAAAAACTTTTTCCGGTATTGGAAAAGTTGGAGATATAACTGTTTCTTGTATTGAACCATTGAGTCAGGTAATGCTTCATTTGGGATATGAACACGATAAAAATGATGTGCATGATGTGATGCTGTTGTGTGAAACATTTCAAATAGCAATACCAGATGAATATAAGGAAAAGTAAAATTTCAGTTTTGTGTTGAATCTCTAAGCAAAATAGCTTATAATTTGACATGCTACATATAGTTATTATCCACAGTTATCGAGTAGGTGTTATCAATGCCGATAACAAAATGATAACATTAGCTCGTATAGGCAGGATAATATGGATATATCAAATAATCAAAAGAACGAGAAACATTACAGAGAATAATTCCTAAACAAAAAGCGTTAGTCTTTGTAGAGTTTGAATGAATTAAAAATCATTCAAGGTACGATTGACGGTATCTTGAACAGCAGAGAGAATAAGAAGTGATTTGCTTCTTGCTTTCTCTGTTTTCCTATACAGATTCTTCAACATTTATTTGTTGATCTGCTCCGCAGACAACAAATAAGAGCCGACTATCCTTATTTCTTTATCGTAAATTTACTTGTTACACAGTAATGAAAAAAGCCAATAGTTTGTAACTGAACTTTACAAACTATTGACTTTACATTTTGATGTCCACTCTTCAATGAATTATCATACGAATATATCTTCAATACTTTATAATTCAAGAGTAATAATAAGGCTATTGGCATGTACTTTTGCAACAATATTTCCGCCAAGAATGGCAACAAGTGTTTTTACTACCGCAAGTCCCAATCCTGTACTTGCATTATGTCTTGATTTATCGCCTGTATAAAAACGGTCAAAAAGTCGATTGCAATCAATTTCTGAACTGTCACTCATTGGATTTTCAATGGTAAATATAATATTATTATTTTCTTTCTCCATAAGTGTTATTTTTATCGTTCCAACAGAATACTTAATTGCATTTGTCAACAGATTTTGTAAAATTCGTTCTACCATATTTTTATCAGAATATACGTATATTGAATAATCTGGGAGATTTATTTCGGGTAAAATATTCTCCTTTTCTAATGCAACGGCATTTTCCGTAATTAAATTTATTAACATATTAGATATATTAAACTTTTCTTTTTCTGGAACTGTCTGCTGTTCCTCCAAAATAGAAAGGTCATAGAATGTCTCTACCAATTCTTTCATTTTTTCGGCTTTGCTAAAAATCACTTTTACGCGCTGTGCTTGACTGGATTCCCAATTTTCTTTTTGCAATAATTGTAAATGACCAAGAATGACTGTAAGAGGTGTACGCAAATCATGTGATATATTAGCAACAGATTCTTTTAAATACTCTTCATTGCGTAATACGCCTGCAACAGCCTGTCGTTGTCTGATATTATATTGATTCAATATACCAGCCAGTCTTTCTAAATCTTTATCAATCAACGAAATGTCTAACATCTGCTGTGAATTTCCAGAATTCAATTCATTAACTTGATCCGCAAGATTACGGATTTGTTTTTTTAATTGAATATATCGAAATAGCAGTATTACTAAAAATATTGTTATGATAATTAAAATCCATTCTATGTTAGACATTTTCTCCACCTATTTAAAATCACATTTACAAAATTTTATCCACGAAAGCAATACCAATATACCAGACCATATACATCCTACTAAAATAGCTATCGGTTGAAAAAAGGTTTTCATGCTGACAACGATTCTGATTTGATAAGTAGGTAAAAAACCGACTGGTAATCTCAACATCATTCCATAGCCAAGATATAAGCTAAGACCAAAAATAATAATTGCTGTAACCGAGGTTGCTTTTACAGCATCCTGTAAATAGCAACAAATAAGTATTGCAATTAGAAATATCGCACTATTAAGCAGACAAGAATAAATGATTGCTTTTATAATATTGTAAAAAAACATTCCCACGTCTACAACACCAAAGCGTCCAAATTCCCTTATGCACCCTGAAACTGGATAGACAAGAGCCATAAGATTAAAAGCAATTAAATACGATATTATTTTACTTGTAAAAATTTGTTTTCTGGAATGTCCAGCACTGACCTCTAAGTTTATTGTTCTCTTAGAAAATTCCTGTCCTAAAATCAATGCAAGTATAGCCGACATGATGATAAGAAGAAACGTAGAATCATACACCATTCCATTAAAAATATCAGCAAGAGAAGAAGCAATTTCTTCTGTCGATCCCATGATCTCTGTAACATAAGTATCTGCTGTAAAAAATCCTAAAATAAATATTCCAATCATACTACACCAGTAAATAGAATTATGTAACAACTGATATTTTTCCAGTTTTAATAATTTATCCATAAAAACACCTCCGGTTATTTCAAGTCTGTATGTAAAAAAGCACTACCTGCAATGAAATATAAAATAAAATTCCATAAAAGATCTACAAACAAGCAAAAGTTTGTCGAATAGACCTTTTGCAATGAAATTAACCTAAGTTGTCCCATTGGTATTATTCTGCTGATTATTTGTGCAGATTCACTGTTCAGCAAAAAAATCATAACAAAAAATAAAACCATTGAAACTGTCAGTGTTTTCCCCATATCACGAAAAATAAAAGCAAAAAACATCGGTAATGCACACAGTGTTATCATGGCAAACAGAGTTAGTAAAACCATAGTATATGTGCTATCATTCCAAAAAAGTTTTTCTCCAATATAAAATTGACTAATAATTCCATGTACAAATAATGGAAATACCAGAATGATAATACAACCTATTTGAGATACAATTAACTTTACTCTAAATATAGAACTTCTTTTATGTCCGGCAGTAATATAAGTATTTAAAGTTCTTCCACTAAAATCACTTCCAATGAACAATGCTATAAACACTATACTCAAAAAATAGAGTAACGGAATATTGTATAATGATGCCATAATTAAGTTTGAAGAGCGTTCTTTACTATCTAACAGCAATATGCTACTTAAAAGGAGATTGAATATTCCAATTCCCCAAAAATACCAACTGTGAAACAACTTATATAACTCAGTTTTTAGGAGATTTGACATCTTTTGTTCCTCCTATTTTGCTCAAAAAATAGTCCTCCAAAGTATCGCCAGATACAGAAAGTCCTGTTACAAGAATGTGCGATTCTGCCAAAGCAGACGCAACTGTCTCTAAATCATTCAAATAATCATACAAACGAATTATGCCATCTGGCATTAGTTTAAAGTTATCTGTATGAAGATTCTCTTCCAAAACCAGAACCGTTTTCTGAACATCTGTTGTTTTAATTGCTATATGTCGTTTACACCGTTCATTTAATTCATAATCAGAAATCTCTTCTATAATTTTTCCATGGTCAATCAGAATAAATTCTGATGCTGTTTGATACAATTCTTCTAAGATATGGCTTGAAACCAAAATGGTCATACCATATTCTTTATTCAAAATTTTTAATAAATTTCTGATTTCTACAATTCCAGCAGGGTCAAGGCCATTGACAGGCTCGTCTAAAATCAATAGTTCTGGCGTATTTAAAAGTGCAATCGCTATCCCCAATCGTTGACGCATACCTAATGAAAAATTGCGGACACTCTTTTTACCTGTATCTTGCAATCCAACCATATCTAATGTCCTTTTAATAACTGATTTATCTGGTATGCCTCGTTGAATACGCTGTACTTCCATATTTTGATAGGCAGTCATTGACGGGAATAGAGCAGGCATTTCAATCATACTTCCAATTCGTTTACGCTGTTTCTGCAATTCTTCTGTTCCAGAATTTCCCCATAAAGAAAGTGTACCACTTGTTGGAAACGCAAGCCCTGTGACTAATCTTAAAAAAGTAGTCTTACCTGCTCCGTTTTGACCAATAAATCCATAAATTTTTCCTTTTTTTATTTGTAAATTTATGTGGTCTAATGCTAATGTTTGTTTATATTCTTTGGTTAAAGACTTTGCTTCTAAAATAATTGAACTCATATCCCAAACCTCCTTTACTTAAACCAGTATAACGGGCAATTTTAAAGAATTTCTTAAATCGTTAATGAGAAAAGTTAAAAAAATAATAAAGCTAAGGAACGTTTAATCCTTAGCTTTATGTAGGCGGTAGCCAATGCCCCAAACAGTATCAATAAATTCTGTATCAGAGCATATCGCTTTTAATTTATTGCGTAAATTACTGATATGAACATTAAGTGTATTATCTTCAGCAATATATTCTGTATCCCAAACACTTTGAAAAAGATTCGATTTTGAAAATACTTTATCTGGATATTTCATCAACAATTCTAAAATGCCAAATTCTTTAGCGGTTAAGGATAATTCTATTCCATTCAAAAATGCTGTATTTTTCTCTAGGTCTAAAGTCAGATTGTTATGTTGCAAACATTCTGTCTGGCTATTTTGAAATTGTACTCGTCGCAGATTACTTTCAATTCTGGCAAGCACTTCTTCCATATCAAAAGGTTTTGTGATATAATCGTCTGCTCCCAGACGAAGCAAGTCGATTTTATTTTGTGTAGTTTCTTTCGCTGAAATAATAATAACAGGTATCGTAAATTTCTTGCGTACATCAGATAAAATAATATCACCACTCCGATAAGGAAGCATAATATCAAGTATAATCAAATCAATGTTTTCTTTATTCAAAAAATCCAGAACATGAAGTCCATCATATTGGCAATGCACAGCATATCCTTTTTCTTTTAGAAAATCAGCCAATAACGCATTTATTTCTAAATCATCTTCAATAATCAATATTTGATTCATTAGCCTACCTCATTCCTGCAATGCTACTTTCCCATTATACATTTAAGGTTGTATTTCCTCAATACCATTGCAACCAATCATATGAGAGGGATTCTTATTTTGTCAATCTAATTGTAAGCAGAATAGTATAGATTGGATAAACAATTACCATACTATTCTGCTGTAACATTTATTCTACAATCTTCCAGTTATCGTTCTTATGAAGCACAAGCTCATACTGTGAGATTTGCGTCATTTTCGACTTGTTATCCAGATACTTTACGGACACGCTAACTTTGAGGGTGTCGCCGTCTTTGGTAAAGACAGGGTTTACCAGTTCCGAAAATACATAGTCGCCGGATATAGGAGCAATCACACCGTCTTTGACATAGTAGGCAAGTTCCTTTTCCGTAGCTGTCGGATAGAGTTTAAAGAATGTTTCCAAGAAAGCGGTAGCGTCCTTAACTGTGTCGGAACTGACACTGACATCGGCTTCCTGTACTTTCGGTTCATACTTTGATTTCTGTACCGACGGAGCAAGGGTAGGATTCCGGGTAATGACCATTGCACCGTCCTTATCTACATGAACGGTCACGGTATGGGTTCAATTGATTTCTTTGCAGTAGCAAGGAGCGTAATGCTTGTCGGCAGAATAGAGGGACAGTCTGATATGAGGGCTGTTGTACAGATAAAAAATCACCTTGCACCATTTGGACATCCTAAAGAATTTGAACTTACGCAGGATGGATTTCGCTGGAGTGGTGATTATGAGATTACAGCTGATGAAGTGCTTGGAGGTATAGTACCCAAAGCAAGTAAACTTGAGATAGCAAAGCAGTTTCTAAGGGATCGTTCCAGGGCAAATGTAATGATTCTTAGTACAGAAATCATTGAACAGGCGGTACAGGAAGGGATTTCTAAACGTACACTTGAGGCAGCTAAGAAAGAACTTAAAATAGATTAGAAGAATATAATAAAAAGCAGACACGACCAGACCGCCGGATAGAAGATTATTTTGAACATGTCGCTGGCAAGGAGCAGGATATGGCAGTAGAAATAATCATTCAGATAGGCGACAGGGAGTTCTGGAAACAGTATGATGATATGAAATCATGTATAAAACTGTCATACGAGATAATATTGGACGAACTAAAAAAGAAACTTCCGCAGTTTGTAGTGGCAAATGCAGTAGTTCATCTTGATGAGGACAGTCCACATATGCATATAGTGGGAGTACCTGTGGCAGATGGTTATAAAAAGGGACTTCGTAAGCAGGTGTCAAAGAGAAAAGTATTTACGAAAGAAGTCTTGTCAAGAGTGCTGCAGGACGAGCTAAGGGAGGTCGCTAATAAAGGGGTTAATGATTGGTTTGGAGAACAGATAAAGGAAAAGTCAAAAGGTCGGAATCATGATCTGACCGTTGCGGAATATAAGGTGGCACAGGAGAGCAGAAAACTTGAAGAGATTCAGCAACAAAACAATGAAGAACAGTCGAAAAATACTAAGCTTAGAAGCAGTAATGCAAGTATATCATATCAGATAACTACACTTGAGAAGAGTCATAACAGGAATATTGATATGATAGCCGCTGACGAGGATAGACTTGAGAAAGTCAGATATAACATTGATGCAGCAGAGAATGAGTATGTTAAATATGCGGATATGATTACGGATAAAAAGAATAAGCTGGAAGAACTTTATTCTAAAGAAAATGAACTGATAGAGCGTACCAAAATTGCTGAGAATGTATATGATATGTTTCGTCAGGGTGGTGATGACGACGTAAGGGAGAAACTTATTGATGTTATGTATGAGAATCAGAGGCTGCAGGAGGAAAATAAGTCGTTAAGGGAGTTGTTGGAGAAGGCTTATGAATTTATGAAACAGTTTGTGATTGATGGGGTTAATCTGTTGGAGAGGTTTTTGGAGAGTGTAGGGAATGTGATGGAAAGACTAAGGTGATTTTATAAAATGAGCAAAACAAACAATAAAATATGAGAACTCATAAATAATTAAAATAACCATTGATTTATCTACTGCGGCGTGGTAATATATATACGAACGTATGTTTCGACTTCGGAGGAAAACATGAGAATAAGTTATAAAAAATTATGGAAACTGTTGATAGACAGAGATATGTTAAAAAAGGATCTTGCAGAAAAAGCTGGGATAAGTAATGCATCAATTGCCAAATTGGGAAGAAATGAAAATGTTAATACTGATATATTACTTAAGATATGTGTAGCACTTGAGTGCGATATGGAAGACATACTCGAAATTGTCCCTGACGAATCGGAGTGAATAAATTGGATAGACTGACTAAAGAACAACGTCATAAAAATATGAAAAATATTAAATCGAAGGATACTTCCATTGAGTTAAGACTTCGAAAGGAACTGTGGAAACGAGGATATAGGTATCGCAAAAATTATGCAGAATTACCAGGAAAACCTGACATTGTTCTCACTAAATATAAGATAGTTATATTTTGTGATAGTGAATTTTTTCATGGTAAAGACTGGGAGGTTTTAAAACCACAGTTGGAGAAGGGAAATAATGCAGACTTTTGGATTAATAAAATATCTAAAAATCAACAGCACGATGATGAAATAAATAAACAACTTCAATTTCTGGGTTGGACTGTTATACGCTTTTGGGGAAAAGATATCATAAAGAAGACCGATGAGTGTGTACAGGTAATAGAAGAAACTATATTTGAACAGAAATATAATGATTACGATATTGAAACAGAGGAGATTTCACATGTATAAATCAATAGACTTATTTGCTGGCATAGGTGGAATTAGAAAAGGATTTGATAGAGCATTTGGAGAAAATATAAATACAGTATTCGTAAGTGAATGGGACGAATATGCACAGAAAACATATAAATTGAATTATCATGATGGATTTGACATTGCAGGTGATATAACACAAATAGATGAAAAAGAAATACCTGAGTTCGATATTTGTTTAGCGGGTTTTCCGTGCCAGGCATTTTCACTTGCAGGAAAACGTATGGGATTCGATGACGATTATAAGGGAATGTGCAGAGGAACTTTATTTCAGGATGTTGTTAGAATATGCGAATATCATAAACCTAAAGTTATTTTTTGTGAAAATGTTAAAGGATTAACTATACATGACGGTGGACGTACCTTTAAGGTTATAAAAAAAGCTTTTGAACAGATTGGCTATACAGTATATGATAAGGTTTTGAATAGTAAAGATTTTGGTGTGCCTCAGAATAGGGAAAGAATATATATTGTTGCATTTCGAAATAACATTGATAGTAGTGAGTTTCATTTCCCTGAACCTACAAATTCCAATACTTGTATCAGAGATATAATAGAAGAACATGAAGTAAGTGTAAAATATTATCTTTCAACCGTATATATTGAAACACTTAAAAGACATAAAGCTCGTCATGAAGCTAGAGGAAATGGCTTTGGTTATGAAATAAGAGATCTTGACGGAAAAGCAGGAGCAATTGTGTGTGGAGGAATGGGAAGAGAAAGAAATTTAATTGTTGATAAGCGATTGACAAATTTTACTCCAATTACTCATATAAAGGGAGAAGTAAATAGAGAAGGAATAAGAAAGATGACGCCAAGAGAATGGGCAAGACTTCAAGGGTTCCCAGATGATTTTAAGCTTGAACTGGCAGATACACATTTGTATAAACAACTTGGCAACAGTGTAACGGTTAATGTTATTGAAGAAATAGCAAAAGAAATAAGGAAGGTGTTGGAAAATGACAACTAAAGATTCAAAAATGTCTGGAAATAAAGGCGAATGGTCAGAATTATATGCATTTATGAAATTGCTCAGTCAGGGAAGAGTATATGCAGCAAATGAAAAAGTAGAAAAAATTGAAGATGTATACTATCCAATTCTCAAGATAATGCGAGAGGAAACCAGGGGCGAGATTATTGATTATATTATTGGTGATAATCAAATAAATGTAGAAATGCACGCTAATAGAATATTGTCAATTGATAGAAAAGAAATGGGAAATCAGGCAGATAGGCTGTTAAGCGAAATTGCTACACATAGCGGAAGTTTTGAACTTGAAGATGTGGCTAAATTTGCTAATGGTATAAAGGTAACAAAGATAAAGGCTCCATCTACTGATACTACCGATATTTCTATGCAAATTGAAGATATACATACAAACTATATTAGAAATGTTGGCTTTTCGATTAAATCAGAAATTGGAAATGCACCTACATTATTGAATGCAGGTTTAACGACCAATTTTATTTATAAAGTGACTGGCATATCGTCAGCTCAGGCGAATGAAATTAATGCTATAGATACCAGAACAAAGATTAAAGATAAAATGTCCAAAATAGCCGAGTATGGTGGAAACATTGAGTATTGTGGAATGAATCATGATGGATTTAAGAGAAATTTAATTATGGTAGACAGTAGCATGCCGGAAATCATCGGCAATATGCTGTTATATTTTTATACTGAAGATGTGAAGGAATGTGATAAGTTAGTGGACATGCTTGGAGATAGGGATCCGTTGGAATATGGAGATGCTATGATGTACACATATAAATTTAAAAAGTTCTTATGTTCCTGTGCTTTGGGAATGAAACCCGCAAAGCCTTGGGATGGATTGGATGAAGCAAATGGTGGATATATCATTGTAAAAGCAGACGGAGAGATTCTTGCTTATCATATTTATAACAGAAATTTCTTTGAGCAGTATTTGCTGGATAATACCATTCTTGAACGTGCATCTACAAGTAGGCATGATTATATGAGTTTGTACGAGGAAAATGGTGAGATGTTTATTAAGCTGAACTTGCAGATAAGGTTTAGATAGGAGTGGATAAAGATAAAAATGAAGTACTATTGGAGGAATTACCTGTGATACTGGAAGAATTATTTAAAATAATATATAAAATTATAGATGACACGGATGATGTTGAAGAGATTATTAAAAATGAAGCGGTGAAAGATGTTGATTTAACAGAGTTGATACAGATAACGGATCAACAAATTGCCGAGTACATTAATGAAAAAATATGTGATAAAGAAAAGAACGATTTGGTTTTTAAAGTGTTTCAAAAACTAAAAATAAATCAATCTATTGAAGAAATAACTGATGAAGTTGAAAATGAGGAAAAAGAACAAAGGAAAAGGGCAGTTCTTGCTTTATTTGAAAAAATTATAGAACCAGATGAAATTGAAATTACGGATAAGGATGTATGCATTAAGTATAATTTTGGAGAAAATAGTAAATTAAAAAACAAAATTGATGAAATAGATAAATGGAACAGGGATAATGTAGTAGAGACCGTGTCAAGAGAATTAAAAGTGCCAATAGATAATATAATTTTAGTTGATAATGTAAGCAGTTATATTGATTTTATTAGTAATTTTGATGAAAATAACTATGTCTCAAGAGGACAGAAAGATTGCAAATTTAAACTAGAACCATCGCTACATAGAATATATAATGATAGTTTTCAACTGCATTCATCACAATACGAATCTGCATTTAAGCAGCGTATATTGTATTATGATGAAACAACAGAAAAAAAGAATGCTGAAGAGTTAAGAGCATATGGGCAGCACTATGGTTTACCGACCAATTATTTAGACTTTACAGAAGCACATTTGATTTCGTTACTTTTTGCAGTTGAAGATTTTGAATATACCGATAATCATTCCATTGTATACTTTGTGGATGCATTATCGTATAATCGTGACAATGTTAAAGCTGAAAGAAAATTGGTAGACTTTTCTGATGATGAAATGAAGGCATCTTTGGAAAGAGAGTATTCAGATAAATCATATTTTATTAGGGTTGGAAATTGCAATGAACGGATACATTTTCAGAAAGGCTGTTTTTTAAGGGTCGAACATAGGGATACTCTTGATAGAATGTTTGAAAAGTATACAAAGATTGCAATAATAGATAAAGATTGCAAAGAGAATATTTTAAAAGAGTTATTTAAATTGGGTATAACTTTTGAGAATATTTATCCTGATAAGGATAATATGGTGAGAACAATAAAATTTATAAAAGAACATATGTAAGGAGAGAAAAAATGCAGTTACCATTAGATGTTGAATATACAAGACCTTTAATATCTATTCAGGATATGGTGAATTTCATAGATAAAGGTGAAAGATACTTAAAGAGGGCTAGTGAGGAATTAAATGAGGAGGAAGAACTGGAATTTTTGCAAGGTATTATTTTGAGTCCAGATTATCAAAGGGAATATCGTTCAAAAGCAAAAGAGGAAAGTTCAATAATTGAATCAATCATTGTGGGAATTCCAATTCCTGAAATTTTTCTTGTAAGAACTGGTAGCAATGGAATACAGTTGAGGCATGTTATGGATGGTCAGCATAGATTGACAGCTATATATAGATTTGTAAAGGATAAATTTGCATTAACTGAACTTGAACTATTGAAAGATAATGAGGATTTTAAGAATAAGAAATTTTCGCAGTTGAGTAAAGAAATAAAGTTTAGAATTTTAAGCAGTCATTTGTCTGTTCTTGAGTTTGAAGCATTTTCCAATGATGATATGGAGATTGAACTTTTTAAGAGATATAATCGCAATACTAAACCTTTGGAAAAACATGAAATTTCAATGGCAACTTTTTACTCAAAAACAAGTTTATATATAACAAATTTCCTTAACCATAATATTGAAAACCAAGATAAGGATATGGTGTCAAAAAAACTGATAAAAATATATAATGTTACAACTGATAGAAAGAATAAGCAGCGAAACCATCAGGAGTTATGTATTATATTTAGTATAATTAATGATGGTCCAAATGTCATATATAAAGATGGTGTGGAAATAGCGGATAAGTATTTAGAAGTGCAGGCAAATGCATATAAGGATGGAGAAAATAGCAACCTTCAGCAGATTAAGAATAAATTTAATCAGTTTAATATGTTTATTATAAAACTATCTGAATTTATAGAATATCCATTTTCGAGTGCAATATTTAAAGGAGAAGACAAGAGATCGGTTAAATTTCATACAGGAGTATCAATGGTACTGGCAACGATTTTTTACTATTTTGATATAGATATGAATAGCCCGTTTTTGTTGGAAGAAGTACAGGATATAATTTTGAATAGCCCGCTTGGGGATGAGACATACAATGCATCAAGTACAAATATGAGAAATGTTATGAATTATTTATATATTAAAAACAAAGTATTTGATAAAGAGTACAAATCAATGAGATATAAGGGAAATATTTCTTCAGATATCATTCAAGTTTTAAATAAAAATGAGTAATAATATTCACAAGAAGAAAATTGTATATGTGATACCCATATGATACCTAAATTTTTGAAAACATAAAATAATTGTGATAAAAGGTGTAATAATCGCCATTAAAAACTTTAAAAATCAAGCCTTCACAGGGATAATAAGTTTCTCTGCGGGGAGTTTGAATAACGGACAGAAATACCGAAAAAGCCTGTAAATAAAGGATTTGCGGGACTTCTGAATTGCCCGGTGGAGTGCAAATGGAGTTAAAATTTATTTTTTCTCTTGCTTTTATTCCGGACAATGACGAGATTTTTGCAAAATCATCTAATTTCAGAAAGATATAATTAGTGGAAATTAAAGAACAGTTTGTTTTAAAGGAAGTATTTTCCGTTGGAGCAAACTGTTTTTTTTATACCCTTTTTCAATGAACTCCGGATACCAGCTACATTATGGAAGCAACCGTAAAAAAGATAATTTTGCAAAATCCGAAACAGGATGTCCTGTTTTGCACCTGTCAGTACAGAGTATATGAAAAGATAAATATTCAAAATACAGGAGGTACTGAGTATGCAGAATAAACTTTTTTAAAGGCGGCTGATATATGTGAACTTCTGGAAGTAAAACAGACATCGGCTTATGAAATCATTGGTAACCTGAACAAAGAACTGGAAGAACAGGCATATCTGACACTTAGGGGAAAGGTTCCAACAAAATTGGTAATTTCCTGGAGATTTACTATAAAGATATGGAGGTTCGACTTAGGGAAAGTACCATGAGCATGAAAAGGTACATTATCGAACTTGAAATCAGACCATACTTTGAAAAGAGGGTCTTGAGTGAGATTTCAGTAGCTGATATTCGTGCATGGCAGAATGTGTTGTTGACCTATAAGGATAAAGAAGGAAATCATCTGCAGCCAATTACGAATAAATATTGTGATGAACTGGGACTTCAATAATGTCTGCAGAGTATAGCAAAAATCCTAAGAACATCAGCAGAGACCAGTGGGAAAAGGAAATGTCGATGAATTATTATATGGTTCAAGGCGGCAGAAAGAAGCGATATCCGCAGGCGCTTGATTTCCCACTTGCAAATAAATCAAATTTGCAGTACAATTCTCTTCGCTTTACAAAAGATAGGAGAGAAAATGCATGACTTTTTATCAAGAATTACAATTAAGTTCTGTTGGCTCAAAACAATTGATTCATAGCACGACAGATAAAAAAGAAAAACGACGCCATATCTTGATATACAATTTCAAGGTATATTTGGTCATGGCGTTTTGTGTTGCCGTGGTGACACTTTATAGCATGTTGGCAGGAAACGAGAACAGTGTGGTGGGGGTGACAGTTTTACTGGCGCTTTTGGTTTTGCGTCAGGCGGATTTTGGAATCAGGACGACGCATGGCCTGCTTTCCATCATGGGGATATTTGCGATTCTCATGGCGGGGCCTAGACTGGCAAATGTTTTACCGGCATTTGGCGACTTTGCGGTCAACACGATCAGTATTTTCCTGCTGATGATATTGGGCTGTCACAATGTGATTATGTACAATCATTCCACTTTCGTTTTGGGCTATTTGCTTTTATATGGCTATGATGTCACTGGGCATGCGTATCAGATGCGTCTGCTTGGCTTGTTTATCGGAATGGTCATTTGCATGGCTGTTTTTTACAAAAATCAAAAAAATCGCCCTTATCGGAGAACTTTTTTTGACCTTTTCCGGGAGTTTGATGTGCATTCGGCCAGAAGTCGTTGGTATATCAAATTAACACTGATCGTATCAAGTGCTATGTTTATCGTAAATATACTTGGCTTGCCGCGCGCCATGTGGGCAGGAATTGCCTGCATGTCGGTCAGTTTGCCGTTTACACAGGAATGTCTGCCTAGGGCTAAGGATAGAGGTCTGTTTAATATTGTAGGTTGTGTGCTTTTTATTGCCTTGTATCTGATTTTGCCGGAATCTATGTACAGTTTGATTGGTATTATCGGTGGTATTGGCGTCGGATATTCTGCCGGCTACAAATGGCAGACGGCTTTTAACACCTTTGGAGCACTGGCAATTGCATCCTCTTTATTTGGTATGCCGATGGCGGTGGCTCTGCGTATTGGTATCAATGTGCTGGCATCTCTATATACGGTTGTTATCAATAAGTGTTTGGATTGGTTACATACGCGTAGAACTGCACAAAAAAGTTTTTTATATGAATAAATTTTATAAAATTGGTAATATTTTTTGCCTATTTTCGATATTTGATATACACAAGACAAAAAACGTGCTAGGATAAAAGCATAAATATTGGAAAGGAAGGTAATAAAATGGCAGAATTTGTAACATTGGCACCGGAAAAACTGAGTGCTCTGCGTGAGATGAATCCATGTCTCATGTCTTATAATATTGAATTTGCGGAAGTGACGGGTGGAACTTTCTGGAAGGCATACACACCGGAGCAGATCGCGGGAATAGAGCCTTTTCAGGTAGGAAAAGGCGAAAATATCACAGATATGTATAAGGATCTGATGCAGGTCTATGCACCGATCAACCTCTATGATGAGAAATTGCGCAAACTGGCAAAGGAACTGGGAACGGCATGGGTGCGTGTGTCCGGTACCTGGGCGACCAAGACTTATTATGATTTTGATGGAACCTGCAATGGCAAGGTGCCGGAAGGTTATCTGAATGTGCTGACCAAGGACCAGTGGATTGGTGTGCTTGACTTTGTTAAGGCGATCGGAGCAAAACTCATGATCTCCGTGGCAAACTGTCCGGGATTGCATAGCGCCGATCAGCCGTGGCATCCGGCAGAGGCAGAGAAGATCTTTGCACTGAGTAAGGAATACGGCGTACCGATCGATGGAGCAGAGTTTGCAAATGAACCGAACATGATGGAGGAGACCGGTTTTCCACATGGCTATACAGCCGCAGATTACAGACGCGATCAGGATCTTTTCTTCGTTTGGCTGCGCAAGAATTATCCGGATTGCCTTTGCATCGGACCGAGCAGCGTTGGTGATGGCCTTGATTTTATGGGCAGTGAAGATAGTGCAAGTGGTGGCGGGGTAGAACAGCTTACCAAGGAAAATGTTTCAACTGAGGAACTTTTAAAGGGTACCAAAGAGCCTTTGGATGTATTTAGTTATCATTACTATAATGGTGTATCTGATCGTTTGGCATCTGTTATGCCAAGTGCTCATTGGGCTCCGGAAAAGGCAAACAGTGAGGAGTATCTTTATGTGCCGATTCATTGTGCCAAGGTATATGCTCCAATCCGTGATAAATATGCAGCAGATACAGAAATGTGGGTAACCGAGTCCGGCGACGCAGGCGGCGGTGGAGATACATGGGCATCTACCTATTAGATGTTCTTAGAACCTTAAACGAATTGGCGGGATTTTCCACGGTTAGTAATGGTGTGATTTTCCATAATACACTGGCAGCATCTGATTACGGATTTTTGGCTCGTGAAGTCTTTGATCCACGTCCAAATTATTTTGCGGTGCTCTTGTGGAATCGCCTGATGGGAACAACCTGTTATGATACAAAGGAGCCGGTTCGTGAGGGGGCACATGTTTACGCGCATTCTCGCAAGGACGGCAAGCCGGGATTTGTTTATCTTGTGATCAACAACTCACTGACAGAGACAACCGAGGTAGAACTTCCAAAGGAAGCAGAAAGATATACTCTGGCAGGCCAGGATGGCAATATGCGTGCGACCATTATGACACTCAATGACAAGCCACTTGTCTTGGGAGAGGATAATGCATTGCCAGATTTAAGTCCGGTTGTTCAGCCTGCAGGTCAGGTGGAACTTGCACCGGGAACTTGTACATTCTTTGTTTTATAATCATTAGAGATAATCGAATAGAGACTAGAAGAAAGGCGTTGTCGAAAGGCAGCGCCTTTTATGGTACAACAGAAAATCCATTTTATGGCATAGCAAACAGTAAGAAACTATAGTAAGATATAACATATATTTCATAGAATTGTGCTATATGTAAGCCCATAGTTTTAAAATTGGGAGGAAACGATCATGTTAAAAAAACTGGGGAAAAAGAATTTTTTACAGAAGAAATCCTAGTTATGCCAGCAAGGCTAAGGAAGTTTATGCCAATGCACAGCTTTACTTTATCGAAAACGGAGCCCACGGATTTAAGCGGAAGCATGATGCGATCGCTATGGGGTATTTAGATGCTTTTGTGGGATAGACAGGGAAAGCATTCTTGAAAAGAGGGGGACAACGATGGCTTTTTTAGTAGAACAAGTGAATACAGATGGAACGATTGTCTGCGATTATGATCAGACACTTTCGGTGCGGGCTCTATATGAACGCATTGCGACATATTTTCCGGGAATTTATAGAGATGAAGACGGAATCATCTGTGGTGTGTATCAGGGACGTAAATATTCCATTCGTGCCAAAAATGTTTCCTATCTGGGCAATCCACATCCGGTTTTTAAAAAGAGAATACAGATAGCAAATGATCTGAAAGAATTTTACCAGGCATCTCTTGCCAAAGGATATCGGCCTATTTTGTTAGGGGTATACACCTATAAGCAAACAGTATTATTCTGTGCCTTTCGGATTGAGGATTTCATATACAAAAAAGCCCACAACTCCTCTGCACATGTGTATAGCAGTGACCTGTCCGATGCAGCAGAGCATGATTATTTTCAAAAAACAGATTATTTTGGCAATCAGATCACTGTCTTTTCGCCAAAAGGAGTTGAAGTTTTCCTAAGGGAACTATTTGAAAATACAGGGCAGACCTGGGGTACACCCGACCTATTTTCTGTGGATGTTTCTAATCCTATGCCGCAGCATATTGTGCAGGAGATTTTGACATTTTTTCAAGATGTTAACAAAGAATGGCGCGGAATAGACTGCTACCGACAGATGATCGCTGCCAATTATCGCAACAAATATCAACCGGAATGGGCTGGATTTTATCTGGAATTTTTGTTTGAACAATATCTTGTGGGGCATCAACTACAAGATGATATCCGCTATGCACAGGATAAGTCAAAAAACGGTATTGATTTAGACCTATATTTTCCAACCATAGGTTGCTATGGAGACTTAAAGACCCACAGCATAGAATCTCGCGGTGTGCAGGGCAACGATTGGGATACTGTGTTTTCACTGATCGACGGCAATCCCAGAGGACACCTCTATTATCTGGTTTGTGAACACGAGACGATCAAAGATAGGGTGTGCAATTATGAAGTGACAGAATACTGGAATCGCGCACTACACAAAGAAAATCTGCGTAGTTATGGCGGACGGATGAAGAATCAGGTGACGCTGGCAGATTTTTATCTGCTGGATATCAATGACGGTAATAAACAGTTCTTGTCACAGTTTAAACAGGGCATCAACAGTAATGGAAAACCGAGAGCGCCCAAGATCATGGTCGAGCGTGATCAATTTAAAAATTTTGCGATAGCGGAAATGCCCTTGTTATAAAAATTTTTAATCATATCAAAAAAGTCTAGCTTTCCAAAGGCGGCTATGATAGAATAGATATGTTTGAGCGCAATAAATCAGAAGGAAACGATATTTTGGAAAAACGAGACAAGGGTACATACAATTTCAAATTTATAGATCTTTTCTCCGGAATTGGGGGCTTTCATCAGGCGATGACGCAACTTGGTGGAGAGTGTGTGCTTGCATCAGAAATCGATGCCAATTGTAATCAGGTATATAAGCAGAATTATCACATGGATTCTGCTGTAAATGTACGAGATCTGAATGAAAAAACAGACATACCGGATCATGATGTACTATGTGCAGGATTTCCGTGCCAGGCATTTAGCAAGGCCGGAAAACAGGCAGGCTTGAAAGACCAGACAAGAGGTACCCTATTTTTTGAAATTGAACGTATTTTACGTGAAAAGAAACCGGAGTATATAGTGTTAGAAAATGTACGAAATCTTGTCAGTCACGATCACCATAATACCTGGCGCATTATTCATGCCGTGCTTCAGGATTGTGGATATCGTTTGACGGAGGCACCGCTGATCGTTAGTCCACATCAGTTTGGAATACCACAATTGCGAGAGCGCGTGATCATCTTGGGAAAATATGATCCCAAGCATGTAGATGAGCCGCTGGATATTCAGATATCGGGAGGTTACAAAAAAGAAGATAACAGCATTTATGAAATTTTAGATGAGCAGAAAGTAGAGGACAAGTATTACATATCTGCGTATGAGAAGTATGTACTGTCTGCATGGGATGAGTTTTATCAGGGAATTGATTTAAAAGTGATCGGTTTTCCCATCTGGGCAGATTATTTCAAATACAAGGCAGTTCCACAAGAGTATCCGGCATGGAAACAGAATTTTGTAAAGAAAAACATGGAACTCTATCAACGCAATCAAGTCTTTATTGACGCGTGGCTGGAAAAATATAACAACTTACAGGATTTTGTTCCGACGCATCATAAGATGGAATGGCAGGCTGGAACGGCCATTTCCACCCTTTGGGAGGGCATTATACAGATGCGACCATCAGGCATTCGCGTGAAAGCACCAACGTGTTTCCCTGCACTCGTTGCCATGGTACAGATCCCGATTATTGGCAGATACAAGAGACGATTAACGGTGGAGGAGGCAGGGCGTTTGCAAAGTTTTCCGAATCCGGTTCGAACGCCGGAGGCAGGAGAAGGATTTATATGCGATAGCAGTGATCAACAGGCATATAAACAATTTGGCAATAGTGTCAATGTGGAAGTGATGCGGCGTTGTACCCAGGAACTTTTTGACCGCTACTAAATTGCAATAAAATTTTCTTGCATAATTTGTCATAACGACTATAATAAAGATGTTGTCCGAAAGAATGACATCTTTATTTTATAAAAAGGGGAGCTTGCAAGTAGGCAGGCTGAGAGTAAGCGAGTTGCTTTGACCCATAACCTGATTTGGATAATGCCAACGTAGGGAGATAGAGAGTTGCAGAAATGATTATTTCGCACAGAAATCCATCGTTGGTTTCTGTGCGTTTTTTGTATAAATAAGAAAATCCTACGAAATTGCTTATGATAAAAAAGGCAATTTGTGCTGGAGATACGCACGCGCGCGAGCATGAAGCAGGTCACAGGCGCGCGAAGGAGAATACATGGAATTTAGACGAGAACAATTAAAAGTATATGCGATTACAGACCGCAGCTGGCTGGGCGAACAGACACTTGCACAAGCGGTGGAAAGTGCTCTGGCAGGCGGTGCAACAATGGTACAACTTCGTGAGAAACACTTAGACGAAGAGACTTTTATTGGGGAAGCAAAGGAATTGCTTTTGCTCTGCCATCGATATCATGTGCCGCTGATCATTAACGATAATGTAAAAGTAGCAAAGTTGGTCGGGGCGGATGGTGTGCATGTGGGACAGTCCGATATGGAAATATCCAAAGTCAGAGAGATTTTGGGAGAAAACGCCGTGATTGGTGTGACTGCAAAGACAGTGGAACAGGCAAAAGCAGCGGAGGCGGCTGGCGCTACCTATTTGGGCAGTGGAGCAGTCTTTGGTACGAGTACAAAATCAGATGCCAAGCCAATGTCCTTCGAACTGTTTCGACAGATTTGCGAAAGCGTAAGTATTCCGGTGGTCGCGATCGGTGGCATCTGCGGAGAGAACTTACCACAACTGACAGGTCAGAAAATGGCAGGCATTGCTGTGGTCAGCGGAATTTTTGCCAGCGATGATATCGAGGCGGAGACAAGAAAACTGCGTCAAAAGATGGATGACATCTTAGAAAAACACATATAATTTCTCCGGCCTTTTAAAAGACCGGTAAGTTATAGATAGATTTACAGCGGCAGATTGGGGGCACCACCTTAGGTCGCTATACAAAATTAATGCACGATTCGTACAAGGAGGAATGTATATGTACACAGCATTAACAATCGCTGGAAGTGATTCCAGTGGAGGCGCCGGCATCCAGGCAGATATTAAGACGATGACAGCAAATGGCGTATATGCCATGAGCGCCATCACGGCTTTGACTGCCCAGAATACAACCGGCGTAACAAGTATTATGGAGGCAACTCCACAGTTTTTGGCAGAGGAGCTGGATTGTATTTTCACAGATATTTATCCAGACGCTATTAAAACAGGGATGGTAGCATCAACGGAACTGATTGAGGTTATTGCGGATAAGTTAACCGCCTATGAAGCTAAAAATATTGTTGTAGATCCCGTGATGGTAGCGACAAGCGGCGCACGCTTGATCAGTGAGGATGCGATTAGCACATTGAAAAGTAAATTATTACCTCTTGCAAAGGTTATCACACCGAATATTCCAGAGGCGGAAGTATTATCCGAAATGCAGATTAAAAGTGAAGCAGATATGGAAAAAGCTGCGGAAATCATTTGCGACCGTTTGGGATGTAGTGTTCTTCTAAAAGGTGGCCATCAGTTAAACGATGCCAATGATCTTTTATGGCAAAAAGATGAGCAGGCAACCTGGTTTATGGGAAAGAGAATTGATAATCCAAATACCCATGGAACAGGATGTACATTATCATCTGCCATTGCCAGCAATTTGGCGAAGGGATACGATCTAAAGACATCCGTAAAATATGCCAAGAATTATATTTCCGGAGCGCTTGCTGCCGGTTTGAATCTTGGAAAGGGAAGCGGCCCGATGAATCACGCATTTGCAATCAAAGGAGAATACATAGATGAATGAAAATAGAACTTCCGTTTTTTCAAATGGATTGATATGGTTTGGTGCAGGGGTATCTCTGGCTGAAATTTTGACAGGTACTTATTTTGCTCCATTAGGTTTTGGTAAAGCTATGGCAGCTATTTTATTAGGTCATTTCATCGGTGGTCTTATGATGTTTGCTGCTGGTATGATTGGCGCAAAAGAAAGACGTAGTGCCATGGAAACAGTAAAAATGAGTTTTGGTGAAAAAGGAAGTTTATTGTTTGCCATTCTTAACGTTTTGCAGTTGATTGGATGGACATCAATTATGATTTATGATGGTGCGCTTGCAGCAGATGGTTTGCTGCATACAGGACTCTGGATATGGGCTTTGGTGATTGGTGCGTTGATTATTCTTTGGATTGTAATCGGTCTTACGAATTTAGGTAAGCTCAATACGATTGCAATGACAGCACTTTTCATTTTGTCACTGATTCTGTTTAAGGTAATTTTCTTTGGTACTGCAGTAGCAGGTCCGATTGTGGATGATGGAAGCCTGACCTTTGGCGCTGCAGTGGAATTGGCAGTAGCTATGCCGCTTTCCTGGTTACCGCTTATCAGCGATTATACAAGAGAAGCAGAAAAGCCATTTGCAGCAACACTCGTTAGTGTACTTACCTACAGTGTTGTCAGCATTTTTATGTATATGATTGGTATGGGAGCAGCGATTTTTACAGGAGAATATGATATTGCCCAGATTATGGTAAAAACAGGACTTGGCGTTGTTGGCCTTTTGATTATCGTATTCTCAACCGTGACAACGACCTTTTTGGATGCGTATTCTGCAGGTGTTTCATCCGTATCTATTTCTTCTAAAATAAAGGAAAAATGGGCAGCTGTGGTTGTAACCATCATTGGAACGGTTGCAGCGATGCTTTATCCAATGGATAACATTACAAACTTTTTGTATTTGATTGGTTCTGTATTTGCGCCGATGATTGCTGTGCAAATTGCAGATTATTTCATCTTGAAAAAGGCGGATGCAGCAGAAAAAGAATTTCAGTGGACCAATCTGTTGATTTGGCTTATTGGTTTTATAGCGTATCGTTTGCTGATGCATGTGGATACACCGGTGGGAAATACGTTGCCTGATATGGCAATTACAATCGTTCTCTGCCTGATTGTAGGAAAATTTGCAAGTAAGGGAAAAGAAAACTAGGGGACACATGTTTTTCGTGATGTCTCCGGAAAGAAAGAGAGAGTATCATGAAAAAAGTAAATCTGAAGAAATTAACTATCACAGCACTTATGGCAGCAGTTGCCGTGGTTGGAAGCTTATTTTCCTTCCCGGTATTTGGGTCTAAATGTGCACCGGTACAGCATCTGGTCAACATTTTATGCGTTGTTACCGTAGGTCCATGGTGGGCATTGGCACAGGCTTTTATCGCGTCGCTCATTCGTAATCTGGTTGGTCTGGGAAGTCCGCTTGCCTTCCCGGGCAGTATGTGTGGCGCACTTTTGGGCGGTCTTTTGTATAAATATGGCAAAAAACTACCCTTTGCCTATATTGGTGAAGTGGTAGGAACGGGTATTTTGGGAGGCATGCTCTCTTATCCGATAGCGTATCTTGTTATGGGAAATAAGGCGGCAGCACTCTTTACCTTTGTAGTTCCATTTTTGATTAGCACATGTGGTGGAACCTTGATTGCGATTGTTATTACGGCTTCTTTAAAAAAGACAGGCGTTTTAGGACGTATGCAGGCGAGTCTGGAAGAATAAGTTTTGTGTGGAGATTGTATGGAAAGCGATGCAGAGATTAGAACATATTTAAACAGAATAAAGACCTTGCATCCGGTTATTCACTGCATTACAAATACGGTGACCATGAACGACTGTGCCAATCTGGCTCTGGCCCTAGGGGCATCGCCGACCATGGCACATCACGAGAAAGAAGTGGAAGAGATCGCGGCGGGCGCAGATGCGCTTGTCTGCAATCTGGGCGCGACCGAATGTCTGGATGCCATGTTCTTAGCCGGAGAAAAGGCACATGATCTGGCACATCCGATCGTGTTGGATCCGGTTGGTGTGGCAGGTTCTTCTTATCGCAGAAAAAAATGCATGGATCTGATCCGCCATATAGAGCCGACCTGTATCCGGGGAAACTATTCTGAAATGCTGGCTTTGATGGAACAGCATAATATGGCGGCTGGTGTGGATGCGGTAGATAAAAGTATGGATCCGCAGAGGTTAAAGCAACTGGCGGAGGAGTTGGATTGTATTCTGGTCGCATCTGGTCCTACCGATTGGATCACGGATGGAAAGCGGATAGAGTCTTGTGAGCGCGGGCATGCTATGATGTCTTATATCACAGGGAGTGGTTGTATGTCCACGGTAGCAATTGCTACTTTTTTGACGGCGGATCTATCGGTGGAAAGTGTGGCTGCTTCCTGTGCCTTTATGGGAAAAGCCGGGGAGATTGCGGCAGACGGCACAAAAAAAGTGCATGGTGGTAGCATGACTTTTCATGATCTTTTCTTAGATCAGGTGTCTTTGCAGGGCATTCTATGGAAAGATAATACGCAGTTGTAGAATATGAAATTTCCTCTTGCATTTTAAAAATAAAAGGACTATAACAGTTTGTGGAACGAAGAGAAACGAAAGGCCATTTGTTTTAATGACATTCCGCAAACATCCCTCTGTTCTTAGATTTGTAGCATGGAGGAAAAGACAAATGAATACTTTAAAAGCGCAAAGAAGAGAAACAACGGAGAAAGCAAAGAGACTGAGAAGAGAAGGCTATGTGACCGGTAATCTGTTTGGAAAACAGATCGAGGGTTCTGTACTTCTGAAGATTGAGAAGAAGGAAGCCGAGAGGATCATGCGTGAGTGCATGAAAGGTAGCCAGATCATGCTGGATGTTGAGGGCAAGGAGTATGATGTCCTCATCAAGGAAATGGATTATGATTCCATGAAACGTAGCATCGTAGAGATGGATTTTCAGGCATTGGTTAAGGGTGAAAAGGTACATTCCGTAGCCGAGATTGTTCTTCATAACAAGGATAAAGTCATTGAGGGAGCCTTGGAACAACTCCTTGAGGAAGTATCTTACAAGGCAACACCAGAGCATTTGGTAGACAAGATCGACGTGGATTGCGCTACCTTACATCTGGGCGATACCATCACAGTCGGCGATCTGGATATTGCCAAGAATAAGGATGTTGAGGTCATGACCCATCTGGATAGCGTAGTTGTCACGGTACTTGCACCAAACAACGCAGATATTCCAAGTGATGAGGATGCCGAGGAAACAGCCGAATAATACCTATAAAAAGAACGAAATCCGCCGGGGAATTTATCCTCGGCGGATTTTTTGTCTTTGGCTATAACGCGGCAAAATATGTGTGCAGATAATCTGCAAATTCCTGAGCCAAGGCTGATAGATAGGGCTGGCGGTAGAGACAAATATGACGGTAGATTTTTGCATTCGGGAGAGGTGCAAGTATCAGGTTATTTGCGGTATAGGCAGGACGCCAACTCTTTTTTGGTACCAGAGTGAAATAACGTCCCTGACTGACAAGTTCGCATTGGACATAGGAGTTGTTGACATCGCTGGATGATTGTAGGGGGCGCAGGATATAACGCTTCCATAGGTCATCTAACAGATCGCCCATGCGGCTTTCTGGCGATGGCAGAATGCAGGGATAATGATAGAGTATGGAGCGTGGTATGGCTGTCTCCCGGGCAAAAGGATGCGATGCGGCGTAGGCAATGCAGATCTCCTCACTCATGAGTATATCGCCCACTGGCTTTTGCAAGGACTCTGTATCAGAGGAAGGTGTTGTTAGTTGTGGATAGGCATCCAAAACGAGATCCAGATGATCCTGCATACAGTCCAGAGGATAGCCGGTGTGAACCGTGATGTTGGCATCCGGACGCTTTTCATAGAAACCACCAAGAATATCGGAGAGCAACTGGGAACAGACGCTGACACCAAAGGAGATATGCTTGTCATCTGTCTGGTTGTTTGACGCAAGTGCCGCGCGGGCGCCATCGTAATTGGCAAGAATCTGCTTGGCATAGGTTTGAAAAATTCGTCCATTTTCATTTAAAATGATGTGTTTTCCCTGACGGTCAAACAGTGGATAGTGTAATTCTTCCTCCAATTCCTGAATAGTTTTGGAAAGTGCCGGCTGGGCGATAAATAAATTTCTGGCAGCCGATGAAATGTTTTCTGTTTTGCAGACTTCTATAAAATACTGTAATTTCTTTTCTGTAATCATAAGAAACCTCCCAATAATCTATACATAATATATTATAACATATGAGATTTTTATATTGGAATATTTATATATAAAAGAATTATACTGAATGCATCATGAAGATTGGGAGGTATTTTACATGAAAAAGAAAATGGCAATGCTTCTGGCCCTGACGCTTAGTCTCGGATGCATAGGGACAGCGTGTGGCAGCAGCAAGAAAGCAGATGCTGACACAAAAAAAGAGAATACGAAAACAGTGACAGCAGATGAGGTCAGCGAGGAGGAGACACTGCTCAGTGGAAGTCACATTGCAGTGGTTGGCTCTACACTTACAGTTGGAAATGGCAAGACATCCTACACCGATTATCTGGAAAAGAAAAATGGAATGACCGTGGATGTGTTCGCCAAGAAAGATGCGACCTTGACCGGTGATGGGGAACAATCCTATAAGGCACAGTTGGATGCCATGGATAAGGATGCGACATGGGATATGATCTTAGTAGAAATTCCACCGACAGAGACAGACAAAAAAGCAGAAGTAGGAGAATTATCAGAGAGTGAGGATCGAGATACTTATGATCTGGAAACGCTGACAGGTGCCTATCAGTATATCGTATCTTATTGCTGGGAGACCTGGAAGGCACCGGTTGTTTTTGTTACAGGCATTCAGGAGGGAAAAAAAGATAACATCTATGATATGCGTCAGGCTGTCTGGCCGGTCAAATATGGCATGGATCATGCATATGTCATGGATCTATGGGAAAAACTGGATTATAAGGATAAGAACATCAGTACATACAAGCAGAAAGACGGAACGCTTAGTGATGCCGGTTACATGAACTGGTATGGTCCGGCACTGCAGACGGAATTGATTGCAAAATATGGAGAAGTGGCATCGGAAAAGATCAATGAATTGCCGCAGTATGATCCGGCAAATGTGGAAGCATTTGCAGATTCTCCGTTAAAGGGGAAAAAGATCATCTTCTTAGGTTCTTCGGTTACTTTTGGAAGCAACAGTAATGAGGTTTCCTTTGTGGAATATTTGGCTGCCAGAGATGGTATTGCATATGTCAAAGAAGCGGTTAGTGGAACCACGCTTGTAGACAATGGAGAGACTTCTTATATTGCCCGCATGAAGGCAAATATTCCGGATCAGAAGGCGGATCTCTTTATCTGTCAATTGTCTACCAACGATGCAACGACAGGACAGCCAATGGGCGAGATCTCAGACTCTAAGAACATGGATGATTTTGATACGACAACGGTTGCCGGAGCCATGGAATATATCATCGCATACGCAGACCAGCATTACGGTTGTCCGGTCATGTTCTATACCGGCACAAAGTATGACAGTGAGCAGTATGGTGAAATGGTGGAATTGACCAAGAAACTGCAGGAAAAATGGGGCATTGGCATCATTGATATGTGGGATGATCTGGATGCAGACATACCGGAATATCATTATTATATGGCAAATGGCATTCATCCAAACCGTGCCGGCTATCTGGACTGGTGGACACCATTCTTTGAACAGGAAATTGAAAAATATCTGGACTTGAACTAAGACAGACACAGGGACGCTCCTATGCAGTAGGGGCGTCTCTTTTTGCTTGGAGCAACCTAGAGTGGGGCTGGTGCAGATGGGATAAGCAGGCACCCAAGCCAAAGGGGACAGTCCATATGGCAAAAGGAATGTCCCTTGTGGCTTGTGCATCTGCGGCTTCCATGCTACAATAATCCCCAAGAAAAATGGTAGGAAATGAGGAAGATCACATGTTGACACAGTTTTCAAGAACGGAGTTATTGTTAGGCAAGGAAGGTATGGAACGCCTGAAAAATGCCAGAGTGGCTGTCTTTGGCGTGGGCGGCGTAGGTGGATATGTGTGCGAAGCCTTGGTACGAAGCGGTGTAGGGAGTTTTGATCTGATCGACGATGATAAGGTCTGTCTGACCAATCTCAACCGTCAGATCATCGCAACGCGTTCTACAGTCGGCAAATACAAGGTCGATGTGATGAAAGAGCGTATGCTGGACATCAACCCAGATGTACAAGTGGAGACTTACAAGTGCTTCTTTTTGCCGGAAAATGCAGATGACTTTCCTTTTGCAGAATATGATTATGTAGTGGATGCCGTAGACACGGTGACGGCAAAGATTGAACTGGTCATGAAATGTCAGTCTATGGGCGTGCCGATCATCAGCAGCATGGGGGCTGGCAATAAACTGGATGCCAGTGCTTTTCAGGTGGCAGACATCTATAAGACCAAGATGTGTCCGCTGGCAAAGGTCATGCGCCGTGAGTTGAAGAAGCGGGGCGTCAAGAAATTAAAGGTCGTTTATTCGGAGGAAAAACCAACGAGACCGATCGAGGACATGGCGATCAGTTGCCAGACGCATTGTATCTGCCGCCGGGGCAGCCCACAAATGTACGGAGCGCCGTGATATTCCGGGCAGTGTGGCATTTGTGCCATCGGTTGCCGGTCTTATTGTGGCAGGAGAAGTCGTCAAAGATCTGGTCTATACGAAATAACATAAAAATATAAGGCTTTTCAGTACATTGCGTTAAAGGAGCAAAAATGCTATGAGAAGGAAGATTGGAACATGGAAATGGATATTGCCGGTTTGCGTGACGGCTTTGGGGCTCGTTGTTCTGGCAGGAGTAGTACACTTTAGTATAGAGAAAAATCATAAACAGGTACGGACGGTCACCGAACTGAATGCTATGAATTATGCAGAGCGCATGGCCAGCGACCTCAACCATGGAATCGGCATCACAGAATCCATACAGGCGATTATTGTCAGTGACAATGGACGGATTGACAACTTTGATGAGATCGCTGCAGACTTGATCGATGATACGATTCAAAGTATCCAGATTGCGCCGGATGGTGTCGTAACAGATATTTATCCTGCAGCGGGCAATGAGGCCGGCAAGATCGATCTGATCCATGATGAGCAAAGAGGAGAGATTTCTCGCTATAGCCGGGATCATGACCTGACCATCATGCAAGGACCTTTTTCACTCCAACAGGGTGGCATGGGCATTGCGATCCGTAATCCGGTTTACCTGAAAAATGATGCAGGGCAGGAGTATTTCTGGGGCTTTACCATAGCCATCATCCGCGTGCCGGATATTTTTGCTAATTCCGTACAGGCACTTAACAACTTTGGATATGATTACCGCCTGTCTAAGACAGAATCACCGCTTACATCCCAATATCAGGAGATTTCTGCCTCCGCAGAGGACATGACAGATCCGGTTTCCTATGAATTTGAACTTTGCGGATGCTCATTTAAATTAGAAGTGATGCCAAAAGAAGGCTGGAATCGAGGAGACAATGTAGGACGGATTCTTATTGTCGGTATACTGATCATTATCCTTTTGTCTGGCTTGACTGGATCCGTATTAATCCTGGAAGAAGATAGACAGCAATTGGAAGAATTATCTACGACAGATGCCTTAACAGGTCTTTATAACCGCAATGGTTTTGAAAAGTGTTTTTGGGAATATCGCAGGAAAAATCCAAACCAGTCATGCGTTGGTATACAGTTAGATATCGATGATTTCAAGATGATTAACGATATTTATGGTCATGTGGTAGGAGATCAGGCATTACAGAATCTGGCGCAGAGCATGCGGACTGCTTTTCCTGCCAATGCCATTTACGGCAGAAATGGTGGTGACGAGTTTACGCTGATTTTGACCGGGGCGACCTGTGATGATGTCAAAGAGCAGATAGAAGCCTTTACCGCCAGCGACCGATCTTTTATGTATAAGGGTAGGAAATACTACTTTCATATTTCTGTAGGCTATGCGGAGTATCCGGCGGATACAGAGGAGGCTGACCGGCTGCTGGGACTTGCGGATATGGCGCTTTATGAGGGAAAACTTTGTGGAAAAGCCAAGAGTATGCGGTATCAGAAAGATTTTGATCCAAACCGGAGAAACCGTCTGGGATTTGCCCTTAGTGACATTACCCAGCACTTGCCTGGAGCATTTTTGATCTACAAGGCAGATCCGGAAAATGACCAGATTCTATTTGCCAATCAGGAACTGGTTACTTATGCAGGCTGTAAGGATCTGGATGAATTCATGCAGTATTCAAAGCATAGTTTCCGCAATCTGATTCGCTCCGACGAGCAGGAGGCTGTTGAGAAAAGCATCTGGCAGCAGATTCAGTCCCAAGCCGCCGGAACGAATGATTTTGTGCAATTCCATTTTGTCAAGAAAGATGGCAGTACACACCCGGTATTGGATCATGGGCGTATCGTGGAAAGCAACTATTACGGCAATGTCTTTTATGTACTCATTATGGATTGTCAGTTGTTAGATGAGCATTACAATTAAATATATGGTTTGATATTGTTGAATACGACTTCATATGCGTTGGCAAACATATGGAGTCCTTCTTTTGTAAAATCCTTTTTCAGATAGCCCTCGGCATCACAAAGCCCATCGTTGGCATTGATAAAATGATAGTCGTATTTGGCGGCAAGGGTAGCCATTTTTTCATTGATCATGTCAAGGTTTTCTCGGGTGCGTGTGGCTAAGAGGTGCCGGACGACCTCGTTATCAGCAACCGTCGGATTGGTCGGATAGTAAGCCATCATGTAGACCTGACATTCGGGAAGCCTTTCTTTTATCTGCTGCAGGATGTGTTCATAATTGCTAAGAAGATGAACAGCCCAGTCCTGACCGTCTTCGCGAGGACGCATGTCGTTTGTCCCGATGTTGATAAAAAGTTTTGATGGGGCGAGGTCAAAAAGTACGGTGTCAATTTCAGCGATGAAATCATCTGTGGTATAGCCGCCGATACCGCGGTTATAGATGATCTTGTCAATGCCATGATTCCGGGCAATCTCTGTGATGGGAAATTGTTCCATCAGAGAAGAACCGGTAAAAAGGATCTGCCCTTTGACGGCATTCTCGTTTAGGATGCGGAAATTTTTGACTTTTTCTGCCTGCTCCTGCTTGGAACGCATTTGCATGATGCTGCCAATCTCTTTCATAATCTCCATCATTTTTGGGTCTTTTTGTAATTCTTTTAAGTCCATTGTAGATATCCTCCATTTATTATTTGTTTTTTTGTATACGTTTTAATTCCGGTAAGACGGTGCAAAGCATGGTGATAAAGCAAAGGCTTCCACCGAGGACATTGGATACCGGTTCGGCTAAAAAGACACCGTCTGTGCCCATGCCGAGAACGAAAGGCATCAGATAGGTCAGAGGGACAACGATAAAAACTTTTCGAAGCAGGGAAAAAAATATGGCCTGTTTCTTTTTATTTAAGGATTTGAAAATGGTCTGACCGATGTATTGCAAATCCATAAAAATAAAGGCTGCAAAGTATTGTTTTAAGGCTGGAACAGAGTCACTGATCAGGCTGGCATCGGAACTAAAGACCTGTATGAGGGTATGGGGAATCAGAATAATGACAGCCCACATAACAGCGGTATAAGCAAATACCAGAAGACTCATGATGCTGCCGGCTTTCTTGACACGCGTCGGACGTCTGGCACCATAGTTGTAACTGATGATGGGGGATGAACCCTCGGTCAGTGCATAGATTGGCGTTTCGACCAACTGTCTTACACTAGATACGATCGTCATGACAGAGATATAAATATCACCGCCGGTCATGGAAAGGACATGGTTGCAGCAGATGGTCACCAGGCTGTTGGTCAACTGCATGATAAAACCGGCAGTTCCAAGACTGACGATATTTTTGGCATGCCCTAAGG
Organism: Roseburia sp. AM51-8; assembly: GCF_003478275.1. Lineage (NCBI taxonomy): Bacteria > Bacillati > Bacillota > Clostridia > Lachnospirales > Lachnospiraceae > Roseburia > Roseburia sp. AM51-8. The sequence continues at coordinate 83,757 of NZ_QUEY01000005.1, forward strand.
AGACAGAAAATTCTTCCTTTTTAAGCAGGCGAACCTGTAACTCAGATCTTCTAGTTAAAAAATAAAGGACAAAGGCAGCAGACAGAGTCTGTGAGATGACGGTTGCAATTGCAGCACCACATACGCCAAGGCCAAATGCGAAGATGAAAAGTGGATCTAAGAGCAGATTGGCAAGGGCACCGATGGCGACGGAGAGCATGCCCATGGTGGAATAGCCCTGGGCATTGATAAAGGGGTTCATACCCACAGCTATCATGGATGGCAGGGTACCTATCAGGTAGAGCATGAGGTAGGGATAGGCAAATACCAGTGCTTTTTCGGAGGCTCCAAAAAGGATGAGAAGGGGATGGGCAAAGAGCATGCCAATCGCCATGAGCAAAATCGCGGCTATGCACAGCATGGTAAAGGATGTGTTCATAATCTGGTTGGCCCTTGTATCCTCTTTTTTTCCTCTGTGGATGGAAAAATCGGGGCACCGCCGCTGCCGAACAGATTCGCGAAGGCACTGATAATAACAATCAAAGGAAAACAAAGTCCTACTGCGCCGAGTGCTGCCGTTCCCACTTGGGGAATGCGGGCGATATAGACACGGTCTACGATGTTATATAAGAGGTTTAAAATCTGGGCGATAAGCATTGGCAGTGCGGCAGCCAGAATATTTTTGCCGACACCACCATTTTCAAAATCAATTTGTTTCATTGTGATATCATTTCCTTCTTTTTCTGCATTCAAGTATAACAATCTGTCTTATATATGTAAAATACAGATTACATATTATTTATAACCGAAAGACTATATAGAAAAACGAGAAGATCTGCCTGTGTTGAATATCCATCGGCGATGCATTATAATAGAAAGACTAGATTTGGAGTGCTTTACATTAGGAAAGGAGCAGGCATGAAAATACGGACCTATGAGAAAAAAGCACATGTGAAAAACGGCATTGCAAGACTCTTTTTCTCTGTACTTGCGATCGCCTTAGAGATCGCTTTTATCGTGGTGGTCTTTACCAGGCTCAATGATTACGCGGAAGGTATCAACATTGCCACGCGTATTCTGGCGGTGGTGCTGGTCGTATGCATTTACGCGCAGGATCGGACAAGCAGTATGAAGACCCCTTGGATCATGCTCATCCTTGCCTTTCCGATTTTTGGCATCATCATGTATCTTCTGGTCGGTCTGAATGGTCACACCTATAAGATGCGGCAGCGTTACGATGCCGTGGATGCCATCGTTCTTCCCATGCTGGATCAGGGACCGGGGGCAGACCATGTGAAGTCCTCCATGGAGGAACTGCGGGATAAGAATGAACAACTTGCTAGTATATCCTATTATTTGCAGGAAAAGAGCGGATTTCCGGTCTATGCGGATTGTCCCATTACCTATTATGATGAGGCTTACAAGGGATTTGAGGCACAAAAAGAAGCCTTAAAAAAGGCAAAGCACTTTATCTTTATGGAGTATTTTGCCATCGAGCAGGCAGAAGCATGGAATCAGGTAGAGAAAATTTTAGTAGAGCGGGTCAAGGCCGGCGTGGAAGTCCGCGTCTTTTATGACGATATCGGAAGTATCGCCTTTATCAACGGGGATTTTGCCAAGCACCTCAATGCCCTTGGCATCCAGTGCCGTATCTTTAACCCTTTTATGCCGGGGTTGAATTTCTTTTTAAATAACAGGGACCACAGAAAGATCATGGTCATCGATGGACTGGTGGGCTTTACCGGCGGTTACAATATGGCAAACGAATACTTTAATCTGACCCATCCCTACGGTTATTGGAAGGACACAGGCGTGCAGATCACAGGGCTGGCAGTGCGGAGCCTGACGGCAACTTTTCTGGAAAACTGGAACGCGGTCAAGGGCAACGATATCGATGATGCCGATTTTGGCAAATATCTGGAGCAGCCTTATGCGGATCCGCATGCCATGGCAGAGGAGATCGGAGAGACCGGGCAAAGCCGGGCTTATGTGCAGCCTTATGCAGACCGCCCTATGGATAATGAGCATGTGGGCGAGGAAGTCTACATCAGCCTGATCAATAAGGCAACGCGGTATTGCTGGTTTGTCACGCCGTATCTCATCCTGACTGATGAGATGGTGCACGCCATCCGTCTGGCAAAAAAGCGTGGCGTGGATGTGCGCATCATCACACCGGCGATCCCGGACAAACGTATTGTCTATGCCGTGACGCGGTCTTACTATCATTGCCTGGCAAAGCACGGTGTCCGTATCTATGAATATACGCCGGGCTTCTGTCATGCCAAGATGTGCGTGGTGGATGACGTGGTAGCCACCTGCGGCACGATCAATCTGGACTACCGCAGTCTCTATCATCATTTTGAAAATGGCTGTCTCTATGCCTATGGTCCGGCAGTCCAAGAGACCAGACAGGATATGGAAGCCATGATGAGGGAAAGTCTTGAAGTTACAGAAAAATACAATACCGGGCGCAGTCAGGGCATGCGGTTTATCCAGATGCTCCTGCGTCTGATCGCACCACTTTTATAAACAGAAGAGGAGTTTACAAAAGAGAGTATGAGTCAGGGAATTTTAATTTTTCAAGCGATCGTAACGATCGCCTGTATCGCTTTTGTCTTGGCGGCAGGGATCCAAAAGTCCAACCGTCTGTCTAAATTGATGCTGATCGTGGCGTTTTTATGCCTGATCGAAAATGCGGCATATCTGATGGAGATACAGGCGGATTCGATCAGTGCGATTCTGCTGATCATGAACTTGCGATATATCGGTGTGGCATTTATTGATACTTTCTTTTTACTCTTTTGTATGCGCTATACCCACAAAAAGATACCCAAGCACCTGGTCGGTGTCATGCTCGTTGTGGACATTCTTGTCATGATCAGTGCATGGACCAGTCAGTATCATTCGCTTTTTTACCGGGACATTTATTATGTGACCGCCGGCAGTCTGACCTATCTGCACAGAGTCTACGGACCGGTCATCTATTTTAACTCGGTCTATGAGACAGTGCAGATCTTTGCCTGTGCCTATCTGGCGCTTAAGGGCTGGCGTGAGGCAAAGGATGAAAAATACCGTCGCAGTTGTAAGATGCTCTTTTTCTGTGTCCTTTTGCCTTTCGTGGTCGTTCCCATCCGTCTTTCGGGACTGGATCGGGGCTACGAACTCATTCCATCTTTGACCGCGGTGGGGATGATCTTATTCTTTTCTTCTGCCATGGTGCAGGATATGTTTGATATTGCTCGTGTGGCACACAACAATATCTTTGAAAATATGCATGAACCTATCATCATTGTGGATGGGAACTACGGCTTTGTAGAGGCAAACATCAAGGCAAAAAAACTTTTTCCATCTTTAGCCGATCAGCGGCAGGGACAACTTTTAACTGAGACAAAACTTTTGTCTTATCTGCGTACCGGGATTGCCAATAAGATGTATTTGGGCGATCAGGTCTATGATGTGCATATCGACCAGATTTATGAGGAAGATGTGCTCATGGGCTATTCTATCCTTCTGATGGATCTGACGGATGAGGAAAGGCAGATGAAGCGGATCCAGTCCCTGGTGACAGCCGCCAACGAAGCCAATCAGGCAAAGAGTGATTTCATCGCCAGCATGTCACACGAACTGCGTACTCCGATCAATTCCATCATGGGTATGAACGAAATGATCCTGCGAGAGGCGAAAGATCCGCAGATCCTGCAATATGGCAAAGACGTGGAGAGTGCAGCAAATATGCTGCTGAGCCTGGTCAATGATATTTTGGATTCGTCCAAGTTATCGACCGGCAAACTCAATATCCTGCCGGTACATTATGATCTGGGCAATATGATATCCGATCTTTATCAGATGCTGTCGCCTCATGCCAAGAAGAAAAATCTGACTTTTCAGGTCGTTGTCGATCCGACCCTGCCGCGTGCCTATATCGGGGATGATATTCGTATCCGTCAGGTTCTGATCAACCTTTTGACCAATGCGATCAAGTACACCGCCCAGGGCAGCGTGACCTTTTATGTGGAGTCGGTACAGACGACAGACAGTAGTGATCTGGGCGTACGTTTTTCCATCAAAGATACCGGAAATGGCATCAAACCGGAAAAGATCCCACAGATCTATGAACGCTTTAACCGCGTGGAAGAAACGGCAGTCCGTCATATCGAAGGCAGTGGCCTGGGACTGAGTATTTCTTCCTCTCTCCTACAACTGATGGGCAGTAAACTGGATGTCTGGAGCCAGGAGGGCGTCGGCAGTGACTTTTCATTTGTTCTCTACCAGCCGGTAGCGGATCCAACACCGATCGGGGAATTTGCGCAGATGGTAGCGCAGAATGTGGCATATGAGGAGTTTGCCTCCGGTTTTGTGGCACCGAAAGCCAAGATTCTTCTGGTCGATGACAACGAGATGAATCGGCGTGTTTTTGTGGAACTTTTAAAGGAGAGCCGGATCCAGATCACGGAGGCGGATAGTGGTGCAGAGTGTCTGCGTCTGACAAAAGAACATGCATATGACCTGATCTTTTTGGATCACATGATGCCGGAAATGGATGGGATCGAGACGCGGCGTAATATGCTTTCGGATGAGGGCAATCTCTGTCGGCAGGTGCCGATCGTCATGCTGACCGCTAATGTGACTGCGGGGGCAAGGGAAAAGTATCTGGCAGAGGGCTTCTGTGACTTTTTGCCAAAGCCTATTCTCTACGATCAACTGGAAAAGATGCTCCTTACTTACCTGCCAAAAGATCTGGTGAAAAAGGGGCAAAAGGATGACAAAGATCAGGCGCAGGCAGACATGGAACTGCCGCAGATCGAGGAGTTTGATGCGGAATATGCCATGCTGATCTGGAAGAGTCCGTCGCGTTATCGTACCGGTTTGCAGGAATTTGCCCGTGATCTTGCAAGGGCGCAGGAAAAGTTGACGACTCTTTTTGACACGACCTGGACGGATGAGACAAAAGAGGACTACAGACGCTGTATCCATACCTTAAAGGGCACGGCGGCGACCGTGGGTGCCCTGCTTTTGTCAAAAACAGCCCGCCTGATCGAGATAGCTCTGGCTGACGGTCGGATAGATCAGGTGCAGACCCTGCATCCTATACTCATGGAGCAGATCGAAGATGCCGGAAAGCACCTGGCAGATTATTTCAAGGATCACAAGGATACGACGGCGGAGACCAAGGAAAATCTCTTGGAGATGATGCAGTCTGCACTGGAAAACCAGGACCTGCAGGCGGTGGATTTCCTCTATCAGCAGTTGCAGGATAGAGCGTGGAGCGTGGACGCGGCATCGGTACTGACGACGCTGGGACAGGATCTGTCGGAATTTTCCTGGGAGTCTGCGACGCGCAAGGTGGAAATCCTGCGGACTTTCTGCTAAGATAGGTAAGCGAAAAAGAGAAAAGGATAGATTAGAAATGAAGCAAAAGGTAAAACTGATTGCATCGGATCTGGACGGCACGCTTTTACAGAATTATATGCCGGATTGTTCCGAGGAGGCGATCGAACTGATCACGGCACTGACGAAAAAGGGCGTGATCTTTGTGCCTGCCAGCGGCAGACAGTATTTTAACTTACATAACATGTTCCAAAAGGTGGATGGAGATGTCATGTATCTCTGTGAAAACGGTGCCTTGGTCTTTTACCAGGACAAGGTTCTCCTAAAGCGGGAGTTTGACCGAGCGTTAGCCTTGGAACTTTGCCATATGGTCATTGATGATCCAAAGTGTGAAGTATTGATCTCCGGGGAGTGCACCTGCTATGTGGTGCCAAAGACAGAGGACTATGTGGATTATCTGAGAAATCACATCAAGAACGATGTGACCGTGATCGGGGCACCGGAGGAGATCACAGAGCCGATCATCAAGGTATCTTACTTTACCCCAAAGGACTACCGGGATCAGGTGACGGCATACTTTACCAAAAAGATCGCCGGAAGATGCCAACTCATGGTATCGGGTAATGAGTGGGCGGACTTTGCACCACTTGGAGCCAATAAGGGTACGGCACTCGAAGCCATCGGTCAGCAGATGGGGATCGCACCGGAAGAAATGGTGGCTTTCGGTGACAACGAAAATGACCGTTCTATGTTGGAATTTGTGGGACAGCCTTATCTGATGCAAAAATGTAATCCGACCATGGAGGATGTCAAGGCGAACCACTGCGACCGCGTGGAAGATGTTTTGCGTCAGATTTTAAATGAAATGTTGTAGATACAACATATTTTTTAGACAAAATGTCTTATGATCTAGTCATCTTAGGAAAAGTAAAGGAGCATAGATCATGAGAAGAAAGATTGTTCATATTGAAGAAGAAAAATGTAATGGATGTGGCGCATGTGCGACAGCCTGCCACGAGGGAGCCATTGAGATCGTAAACGGCAAGGCAAAACTCATCAAAGACGACTATTGCGACGGACTTGGCGACTGTCTGCCGCATTGTCCGATGGATGCCATCCATATCATTGAAAGAGAAGCGGCAGATTACGACGAAGTCGCTGTCAAGGCACGCATGGAAGCAGCCCAAGAACAACCAAAGCCATTTGTATGCCCGGGCAGCATGGCAAAAGCCATTGCACATGAGGATGCGCCGGAAGTGGCGGCAGCGACAAAGGCTGCGAGTGTCAGCCGTCTTGCTAACTGGCCGGTACAGATCAAACTGGCGCCGCCACAGGCACCATATTTTGACGGTGCCCGTCTTTTGATCGCGGCAGACTGTACGGCATATGCTTATGCATCCTTCCATGAAGAATTTATCAAGGGGCATGTGACCCTGATCGGCTGTCCAAAGTTGGATGCGATCGATTACAGTGAAAAATTAACGGAGATCATCAAGGCAAATGACATTAAGAGCGTGACGATCGTGCGCATGGAAGTACCGTGTTGTGGCGGGCTGGAGTATGCAGCCAAGACCGCCTTACAGAACAGCGGCAAGTTCCTTCCATGGCAGGTTGTGACCATCTCCATTGATGGCAGGATCCTTGATTAAGGAAAAATGTTGACAGAATTGATTATTGCCTTAGAAAATGAAGAAATCGAGGTCGAGATCGTAAGATCCAAGCGGCGGAGCATGGCACTCCAGATCCGGACGGATGGATCCGTCTTAGCGCGGGTACCTATGCGTGTTTCAGACAGGACCATCCGCCGCTTTGTGACCTCGCATGCCAGGTGGATCGAGGAAAACCGCAGCCAGATGTTTGCAAGAAGACAGTATCTGGCAGAAAATCCTTACGACATCCCGGAATGGGAGAGCCTGACGGCATCCGACAAAAAAATAGCCAAGCAAAAGATAATAGAGCGCGTAGACTACTATGCAGATTGCATGGGGATAGACTACGGCTCTATTTCTATGCGTAATCAAAAGAGCAGGTGGGGAAGCTGCAGCAGTAAGGGAAATCTCAACTTTAACTACCGGCTGGCTTATCTGCCGCAGGAACTTTTGGACTATGTCGTGGTGCATGAACTGGCGCACCGCCGTCATATGGATCACTCCAAGACTTTCTGGCAGGAGGTCGAGACCTATTATCCAAATTATAAGGAATGTCGGCGGACATTAAATGATATCATGTTAGCATAAGGAGAGACAGATGCGGTATTACATTGCAGATTGCCATTTTTCCATGAAGCACTCAACCGGGAAATGGATCACAGGGGCTTTGCCTCCGTGGAGGAAATGAATGAATATATGATAAAAAGATGGAATGAAAAGGTCAGAAACCGCGACGAGGTCGTGATCTTAGGAGATCTTTCCATGGGAAATGCCGAGCAGACCAATGCCCTTTTAGACCGTTTGCAGGGCAAACTGTTCCTGATCGTCGGCAATCATGACAACCGCTATCTGCGGAGCAAAATCTTCCACAAGGAGCGTTTTGGCTGGATCTATCCCTATGCGGAACTCCATGATGACGGGCGCAAGGTCGTCCTTTCCCATTATCCCATCGCCTGTTATAACGGGCAGTATTTAAAAAATAAAAAGGGAGAGCCGCGGACCTATATGCTCTACGGGCATGTGCATGACAGTCATGACGAGCGCCTGATCGAGCAGTATCAGCAGATGGTGGAAAAGACCCGGATCCCGGATCATGATGGTGGAACGCAGGCCCTTTCTTCCCACATGATAAATTGTTTTTGCATGTATTCGGACTACCAGCCCCTCAGTCTGGACGAGTGGATCGCGCTGACAAAGCAGCGACTTATCCGTTGCCAGAATGTGGAAGATTCATTATAATATAAGAGTTATCATCTAAGGAGGTAATCATACGCAATGAAGAAAGAAAATAAGAAAATGGCACAGGAGAGAAGAGCCGCAGAACGTAAAAAACAGGCAACCATGCGTCTGGTGAGAAATACCCTCATCATTGCGCTTATCGTTGCATTTTTTGTCGGCATGATCGTCTATGGCGTGATCGATAGCCGTAAGCAAAAGGCTGCCGAGGCAGAGGATGCCCAGCAGCAGGCGACAGATACGTCCAGCCAGGAGTCCACCACACAGGATTCTTCAGATACGACGAAAGAGACATTGCTGACAGATACCAGTCTGGAAGTAAAGGAAGGCGATACGGTCAATATCGATTATTCCGGCAGTATTGACGGTTATGTTTTCCAGGGAGGAACCGCAGAGGGACAGGATCTGACGATCGGATCTAATACTTTTATCGATGACTTTGAGGAGCAGTTGGAAGGTCATAAGGTAGGAGAGACCGTTGAGGTCAATGTCACATTCCCGGAAAATTATGGACGTTCTTATACAGACGATAATGGCGAGACCAAGAGTTTCAATGGGGCTGAGGCAGTCTTTACCGTCAAGATCAACGGCATTTACGGACAAGCAGAAGAATAAGGGAGGAAAAGCAAATGAGAAACATTACATTAGGAAGTACAGGGATCACAGTGCCGCAGAACGCTTTTGGGGCACTGCCGATCCAGCGTATCAGTGCTGAGGATGCAGCGGGACTTTTGAAAAAGGCATACGAAGGCGGCATGCGCTTTTTTGACACGGCAAGAGCCTACAGCGACAGCGAGGAAAAAATGGGCTTAGGTCTTTCAGATGTCAGAGAAAATATTTACATTGCCTCAAAGACGGCAGCCAAGACACCGGAAGGATTCTGGAAAGACCTTGAGACCACACTTCATAATTTAAAGACCGATTATCTGGATATCTATCAGTTCCATTGTGCAGACCGGGTTTTTGCACCGGGGGATGGCACAGGCATGTACGAAGCCATGCTTGAGGCAAAAGCCCAGGGTAAGATCCGTCATATTGGTATCACAGCGCACAAGATCGGCATTGCCGAGGACATCATCGAATCCGGTCTTTATGAGACCTTGCAGTTCCCATTTTCCTATCTGTCTGCGGACAGGGAACTGGCATTGGTGGAGAACTGCCGCAAGCACAACATGGGCTTTATTGCCATGAAGGGACTGGCTGGCGGACTTATCAACAATTCCACCGCAGCCATGGCATATATGACACAGTTTGACAATGTCCTTCCGATCTGGGGAATCCAAAAAGAGAGCGAGTTGGATGAATGGCTTGCCTTTATGGATCAGACACCGGAAATGACCGATGAGATCCGTGCCTTTATTGCCAAGGAATGTCAGGAACTGACCGGCGATTTCTGTCGTGGCTGTGGCTACTGTATGCCGTGCCCGGCAGGTATCATGATCAACCAGTGTGCACGTATGTCTCTCATGCTCCGCCGTGCGCCGTCAGCCGACTGGCTGACCGAGGAAATGCAGGCAGAAATGAAGAAGATCGAGGGCTGCTTAGAGTGTGGCGCCTGCAAAAAGAAGTGTCCGTATGAACTGGATACACCGACATTACTAAAGAAAAATTACGAGGACTACAAGCGTGTGCTTGCAGGGGAAGTAGAGGTATAAGAGATGATCAATCCGGGAACTATGATGAAACTCATGAATGCAAAGAACACATTTACAAACAATCATCCAAAGTTTGTAAAGTTCTTGCAGGTGGTATTTTCTTCCCGCGTGGAGGAAGGAACTGTTTTTGAGATTACCGTGACTAAGCCGGGAGAGGAACCGATCACGACAAATTTTAAGGTATTGCAGTCGGATCTGGAATTGATGGAGAGCCTGAAAGATTTACAGTAACAGGCAGGTGGAGTATAAAATGGAAGAAAAACGTCTGGCACTTTTGATCGATGCGGAGAACGCGAGTTCCAAGTATATTGATGCCATTATCAGTGAATTAAAAAAATATGGTGTGATCACCTATCAGAGAATGTATGGAGATTTTACCAGTCCAAATCTTGCAGACTGGCACAAAAAGGCATTGAAGCATGCCATTGTGCCAATCCAGCAGCCGCGCTATTCGTCCGGCAAAAACGCATCGGATATCATGCTGGTGATCGATGCCATGGATATCTTGTATCAGGACAAGACGGATGGATTTTGTATCGTGACTTCGGACAGTGATTTTACAAGACTGGTCAACCGCCTGCGTGAAGAGGGTATGTTTGTGATCGGCATGGGCAAATCCGACGCGTCAAAGACCTTTATTGCAGCCTGCAATGAATACAAGTTCTTGGATAAGATCGTGGATGAGGAGGTCAAGGAGACTTCCAAGGCAAAGAGCCACAAAGAAAGTAATCACGACAGCAAGGGCGATTCTATCACACCGATCGGAGAAATTAAATCAGCAATTAACGAATTGATCCAGCAGAGCGAGAACAATGGCGAGCATGCCAATCTGGGATCCACCAAGAGCAATCTGCAAAGACTCTTCCCGGATTTTGATGAGCGAAATTACGGCTACAGTTCCATGCGTACCTTTATTGAGGAAGCGACCAAGTTCGAGACCATGCAAAAAGGTACTGCCATCTGCATCCTGCGCAGCAGTGACCATGGCAAGGATATCGAAAAAGAAGTAGAGAAATTTGTACAGAAGGCGGCAGCCAGCACGGTGGAACTGGGAACACTTGGCAGGATGATCGCGACTGAATACCCGGATTTCAAATACAAGGATTACGGTTATGCCAGACTTTCCAAGTATGTCAGCAGTGTTCCGGGCGTGCAGATCGAGAACAATCTCGTGACTGCCATCCTGTAAAGACAGGTATAGATTTTTCTGGTTTTCAAAAAATAAAGATAGGACAGCAATATGAAAAACACAAGTCAGCGTAAAAAATTAAAAATAGAGATCACCATTGTCATCATTATTTCCCTGATCACGGGGATCATGGCTTATCTCAACCAGTATTATCACGCCGAGGGCGTAGAGGACGCACTGGAATCGGACGTGGAAGTTACCGTGACCAAGACGGAGGACGGCTATTTTTTTGATGGCAAGGGTACGGAGAGTGCCATGGTCTTTTATCCGGGAGCCAAGGTGGAGGAAATCTCCTACGCACCGCTCATGAAGCAGTTGGCGGCAAATGGCTTGGATTGCTATCTGGTCACTATGCCTGGTAATCTGGCGATTTTTGGCATGAATAAGGCAACGGATGTCATGACAGCCTATAAGTATAAGCATTGGTATATCGGCGGTCATTCGCTGGGCGGAGCCATGGCGGCATCCTATGCAGCAGATCACGCGGACGAACTGGACGGTCTCCTTCTTCTGGCGGCCTATTCGACCAAGGATCTTTCCGACAGCGATCTTGCGGTCGTGTCTTTGGTCGGCAGCGAAGATGGTGTCATCAACCGGGATAAACTGGCAAAGTATGCGGACAATCTGCCAAAGGATACGACGGTTGATATTCAGTTTGCCGGTGGCAATCACGCCTACTATGGCAATTACGGAGAGCAGGACGGCGATGGCAAAGCCGGTATCTCACGCGAGGAAGAGCAGGCGACGGTAGTGGATGCCGTGGTAGAAGCCTGGCTGTAAGAGTTACATAGACCGGATCTATGAAGGAAAGGATAAAATTAAATGAAGATATTATTTTATGATGCAAAGAAATATGATATCGATTCTTTTGATAAGGAACTGGCAGATTATGCATCCATAGAGATCGAGTATCTGGATGCCGATATCAATGTGAGAACAGCGGCTTTAGCAAAGGGCTATGATGCCGTCTGTGCTTTTGTCAGTTCCGATTTATCTGCACCGGTTCTGGAAGTTTTGCACGAGGAAGGCGTAGGTCTGATCCTATTACGCTGTGCCGGTTTCAATAATGTGGATCTGGAAAAGGCAAAGGAACTGGGACTCACTGTCCTTCGCGTACCGGGCTATTCCCCGGAAGCCGTGGCAGAGCATGCAATGACACTGGCTATGAGTGTCAACCGACGCATTCATAAAGAATATATCAAGGTGCGGGAGAACAATTTCAGTCTGGAAGGACTCATGGGGATCAACTTTTACGGCAAGACCGCAGGTATTATCGGTACGGGAAAGATTGGTGCCGCTATGGCGCGCATTTGCCGGGGATTTGGTATGCGGGTGATCGCCTATGACAAATACCCGAACCCATCTTTGGATTTTATCGAGTATAAAGAATTAGAAGAAGTTTTCCGGGAGGGTGACCTGATCTCTTTGCATTGTCCGCTCACGATCGACAACTATCATATGATCAATGCCAAGACCATTTCTCTGATGAAGGATCAGGTGGTACTGGTCAATACTTCCCGCGGGGAACTGGTCGATACGGATGATCTGATTGCCGGGATTCGTGCCCACAAGTTTCATGGCGTGGGACTGGATGTTTACGAGGAGGAGTCCGGCAATGTTTTTGAAAACCGTGAGGCAGACATCATGGAACATTCCGTTACGGCAAGGCTTTTGTCTTTCCCGAATGTGATCGTCACCTCACATCAGGCATTCTTTACCGAGGAGGCAATGGAAGCCATCAGCCACACTACCTTAGAGAATGCGCTGGGCTACGAAAAGGGAGAGATCCCTACAGGCAATCAGGTGTAAGTTTAAAATGATTTTTTTTGGAACTCAGGATGCCCTCGCGCTGCATCTTGCTGAGTTCGTTGGAGAGGGCGCTGCGGTCGACCCCCAGATAATCTGCCAGTTGTTGGCGGTCAAAGGGGATGTCGAACTCGTAGTTGCCCTCTTTTTGTGCAAAAAAGACAGATAGGACAAGAGCCTGCCGCGGATGGTCTTGGGCGAGGTGTGGAGGATGTGGCGGGACATATGCAGGTTCTTTTGTGAGGAAATGGCAAGCAGATTGCCTAAGAGGGCGCGGTGGCTGTAGCAGGACTTCTGACAGGGATTTAGGATAGCCCGGGTCTGTAAGAAAAGGACTTCTGTCGGTTCATTTGCAACGATATCGACCATGAGGATCTCCTCCGGTGTCAGGGCATAGGACTCGGCAAAGATCGCGCCTGCCCCCAGGCGGTCCATTACGGTGCGATTGCCCCAGAGGTCATTGTTTTCGATGGTGATATTGCCGGAGAGGACCAGACCGATGGCAGAGACCGTCTGTCCGGCACGCAGGATCAGACTGCCTTTTTCATATTGTCTGGTCTGTACGGAAAAACAGGTCAGCATCTTTTCCAGTTCATCCACGGAAATGCCGCGGAATAATCTTGTATTTGCTAAAAATTGGTAATTCATTTTTTCTCCTTTTGTTGTTATGACAACATAATTGTTTCGATAGCCATATTATAATGAGCCTGTCAGTGAAAAACAAGACAAATAAGCAAGATAAAGGAGAAGAAAAATGGAAAATAAGATGTTTTGCTATCAATGTCAGGAAACAGCAGGATGCAAGGGATGCAGTGTGCGCGGTGTCTGCGGTAAGACACCGGAAGTGGCTGCATTGCAGGATCTTTTGATATATGTGACCAAGGGATGTGCTGCCCTTACAACAGCGCTGCGCAGTGAGGGCAAAGAGGTTTCTTATGAGGTCAACCATCGTATTACCTTAAATCTTTTTACAACCATCACCAATGCCAATTTTGATGGGGCACAGATAACAAAGCGGATCGCAGATACCTTGGTCTGCAAGGAAGAACTTTTACAGCAGTTAGAGGACAAAAGGGAATTGCCGGAGGCAGCCCTTTGGACGGCGGAGCCGTCGGCTTATATGGAAAAGGCAAAAAGTGTCGGCGTTTTGGCAACGCAGGATGAGGATATTCGGTCTCTGCGCGAGTTGATCACCTATGGGCTCAAGGGTCTGTCCGCCTATTCCAAGCATGCCAATGTACTGCTGGCAGATGACGCAGAACTGGATGCCTTTTTACAGCGGGCACTGGCAGCAACCTTAGATGACACCTTATCCGTGAATGATCTGGTGGCGCTGGCATTGGAGACAGGCAAGTATGGCGTGAAGGGTATGGCACTTTTGGATGGAGCCAACACGCAAGCCTATGGCAATCCGGAGATCACAAAGGTCAACATCGGCGTGGGTAAGCGCCCGGGCATTCTGGTATCCGGACACGATCTGCGGGACCTGGAAATGCTTCTGGAGCAGACCAAGGACAGCGGCGTAGATGTATATACCCATTCAGAAATGTTACCGGCACATTATTATCCGGCGTTCAAAAAGTACAAGCATTTTGTCGGCAATTACGGAAATGCATGGTGGAAACAGACGGAAGAATTTGCGTCTTTCCATGGTCCGATACTGATGACGACCAACTGTATCGTACCGCCAAAGGATTCCTATAAAGACCGTCTCTTTACCACGGGGGCATCCGGCTATCCGGGCTGCAAACATATTGAGGGAGAAATTGGTCAGGAAAAAGACTTTAGTCAGATCATCGCATTAGCCAAGACATGCCGGCCACCGGAGGAGATCGAACAGGGGCAGATCATCGGCGGTTTTGCACATGCCAGGTATTTGCCCTGGCAGACCAGATCGTAGAAGCCGTAAAGAGTGGCGCGATCAAGAAATTCGTTGTCATGGCAGGCTGCGACGGCAGAGCCAAGTCCCGGTCTTACTATGCGGATTTTGCAAAGGCATTGCCACAGGATACGGTCATCCTGACAGCAGGCTGTGCCAAGTATAAATACAATAAATTAAATCTGGGTTCTATAGGAGATATCCCGCGTGTCCTGGATGCAGGGCAGTGTAACGATTCCTATTCGCTGGCGGTCATCGCTATGAAATTGCAGGAGATCTTTGGACTGGAAGACATCAATGAACTGCCAATCGTCTATAACATTTCCTGGTATGAGCAGAAAGCAGTTATTGTCTTGTTGGCGCTCTTAGCCCTTGGTGTAAAAAACATCCACCTGGGACCGACCCTGCCGGCATTCTTATCACCGAATGTGACAAAGGTTCTGGTAGACAACTTCGGGATTGCAGGCATTGGCAGCGTGGAGGAGGATATGAAGATCTTCTTTGGTGAATAAATCTTTACAGAAAGGAAGTGGCTTGTTATGATATTCTGGTGTCAGGTTCTGGCACCGGAAGGAGAACAAGCCATGCTTTCTTTAAACCGAAATCAGATCAAATATATTGTGATCCTAGCCATGCTCATCGATCACATTGCCTGGGCTTTTGTACCGCTTGCCTCCTGGCAGGGGCAGATCATGCATATGATCGGTCGGCTGACAGGTCCGACCATGGCATATTTTATTGCCGAGGGCTATGTGCATACACGAAGCGTAAAGAAGTATGCCAAGAGACTTGCCATTTTTGCGGTCATTTCCTGGATCCCCTTTACTTTTTTTGAGTATGGACATTTACCTATTTATAAATTAAATGGAAATTATACATTTGAATTTTCGCCGGGCGTTATCTACACCCTCTTTCTAGCCCTGCTTGCAATCTGGGTTTGGGATAAGGGAACGATGATGGAGGCACAGAAAAAAGCCATCATTGCCTTTCTTTGTATCTTGTCCATTTGGGGAGACTGGCCCATCTTTGATATCCTTTATACCATGTGTTTCTTTTGCTATCGGAAGGATGAAAAGAAGAAGTGGTCGACTTATACCCTGCTCTCTGTCTGTAGTTTTGTCTTTGGGGGATTTGGTATCTGGGGTGTTTATCAACTGGGTGTCCTTTTGGTGCCCCTGCTCCTGCATTATACTTATAATGGAAAGGCGGGCAGTAAGAAGCCCATACATAAGTGGTTCTTTTATGTATTCTATCCCCTGCACCTGCTCGTGCTGGGACTTTTAAAAATTTTATAAAGTAAGATCACATAGAAAGCCCTCGTGCGCAGGATACGCGCGGGGGCTTTTCTTTTATTTCATTGAGAAGTTTGGAAAACTTAAACTGTTCCTGTGATGGTCAGGGTTGCGGAACCCGGAACAATGGAGATGGCACCGGTCGCAGCATCCTGTGTATAGGAAGCGGCAGGTACGGTGATGATGCCGGCGGTCGATACAAACTGTCCGGTGGTGGCATCGTAGGTGTACTCGGTACCTTCCGTCCAGGCAGTGCCATTGAAGGCGACCGTGATCGGATTTAAGATCGGGTCAAAACGGTCGGAGACGATCAGGGCATCGGCTTCATCCGCTGCGGTGTTGCCGTAGTTCTGAATGATAAAGGTATAAGTCAGTTGTCCGTTTTCGGAGACAGTCGTCGGTGTTAAGGATTTACTGATGCGGAGCACCGGCTTACTGTAAGCATTGACTGTAGCACTTGCCGTGATCGGATTGGCGATATTGTTGGCATTGATGGTCGCCGTGTTGGTGATGCTACTTTCCTGTGCCAGTGGAGCATAATCGTTGGTCTTGGCCTGATAGATGACGGTGACATTGCCTTTTGCCGGAACAGACAGACCGGAAATGGTCAGAGGAGGACCGGCGGTCACCGTTGGTGTCGGCTGTAAGACACCGCCAACATAATAGCGGACGGTGCCTACCACATAGTCCATAGGCACCAGTGTTAAGGTGTTTAAGGTATAGGCACCCAGATTATCGGAGATCGTCACTCCGGTCATGGTGGTATTGCCTGAGTTTAAAATGTTGACGACATAGGTCAGGGTATCATCCTGCTGATACTCGGTCTGTACGGCGGTCTTTGTGGCAGAGAGCACTTCGACCAGTTCACCGGTCGTGATATTGGATGTGGTCGTGTTGCCGTTGTAGGACAAGGTCGCCTGGTTATAAAAAGTTGCCATAGTTGATATTCTTTCTTTTTTTATTATTCTATGTGGCGTGGAAAAAAAGGTACAGAAAATTCATTGGATATATTGACAATGCATGAACATATGAATATAATTACATATGAACAGATGATAAAGAGAAAAAATACAAAAGATAAAGATAAAGAAGGGAGGATTTCAGGTGGCAGAGCAGAAGTCAGAATTTTTGGCAGCACACGAAGAACTGGTAGAACAGGTACTCCAAAACCAGCCGGAGGATGAATACCTGTATGATCTGGCAGAACTTTTCAAGGTCTTTGGCGATTCGACCAGGATTAAGATCTTATATGCCTTGTTTGAAAGTGAACTTTGTGTCAGTGATATCGCACAGATCTTAAATCTGAACCAATCCGCGGTCAGTCACCAGCTCCGCATTTTAAAGGATGCCAAGTTGGTCAAGTTCAAACGGAGCGGCAAGAGTATCTTTTACTCGCTGGATGATGATCATGTGCGCACGATCCTATCCATGGGCATGGATCACGTAGAGGAGTAAATACAGATAGATCACCATCTTGTATGATAAAGAATAAAAAAGAAAAGGAGAACATAATTATGAAAAAGACATATGATGTAGAGGTTGATTGCGCAAACTGTGCAGCAAAGATGGAGGAAGCCGTAAAGAATACAGAGGGCGTAAAGAATGCAACTTTGAGTTTCATGACCTTAAAGTTAAAGGTTGAATTTGAAGAAGGCGCAGATGTGGACGCTGTTATGCAGCAGGCATACAAGAACTGCAAAGTCGTAGAAGACGATTGCGAGATCTTTTTATAAGAAGAACCGCGTTTCGGGGCTGTGCCACGGAGGCGGTGGGAGTCGTAAAGGAGAAGATAGATGAGTAAAAAACAGCAAAAAGTACTGAAACGCATTGTTGTTGCCCTGATTTTATTAATAGCAGTATCCATTCTGGATGCTTTGGTAGAGATGCCGTGGATCCTTCGTCTGGCATTGTATCTGGTGCCATATCTGGTAATCGGCTATGACATTTTAAAAAAAGCGGGAAAAGGTATCCTAAAGAGACAGGTCTTTGACGAGAATTTTTTGATGGCAGTGGCGACCATTGGAGCGGTCTGCTTGGGAGAGTTCAAGGAAGGCGCTGCGGTTATGCTCTTTTACCAGATCGGCGAACTCTTCCAGAGCGTAGCCGTAGGAAAGAGCCGCAAGAATATTGCAGCCCTTATGGATATCCGACCGGATTATGCCAATATGATGGTGGACGGCAAACTGGAAAAGGTCGATCCGGATGATGTGGAGATCGGTTCCGAGATTATTATCAACCCGGG
The DNA here is from genome assembly GCF_003478275.1 of Roseburia sp. AM51-8. NCBI lineage: Bacteria > Bacillati > Bacillota > Clostridia > Lachnospirales > Lachnospiraceae > Roseburia > Roseburia sp. AM51-8. Next base: position 102,012 of record NZ_QUEY01000005.1, read on the forward strand.
AGAAAAAGTGCCGATCGACGGTGTGATCACAGAGGGGAATACGACCTTAAATACCAGCGCGCTTACGGGAGAAAGCCTGCCGAGAGACGCATCCTGCGGCGATGAGATCATCAGTGGATGCATCAATATGACCGGTATGATCAAGGTAAAGACGACCAAGGAGTTTGGAGATTCTACCGTATCCAAGATCTTAGATCTGGTGGAAAATTCAGCCATGAAGAAATCCAGATCCGAGAACTTTATCACAAAGTTTGCCAAGTATTACACACCGGCAGTCTGTTACGGTGCTCTGGCGCTTGCTATTTTACCGCCGATCGTGCGCCTGTTTATGGGAAGTAGTCCGATGTGGGGCGAGTGGATCATCCGAGCTTTGACTTTCCTGGTAATCTCTTGTCCGTGTGCTTTGGTTATTTCCATTCCGCTATCATTCTTCGGAGGTATCGGTTGTGCCTCCAGCAATGGTATTCTGGTCAAGGGATCCAATTATCTGGAAGCATTGTCTGCAACCAAGTATATTGTCTTTGACAAGACAGGAACGTTGACCAAGGGAGTATTTGAGGTGACCGCCTCTTACCCGGAAAATGGATTTGATAAAGAAACCTTACTTGGTATGGCTGCCTATGCCGAAAGTTCATCTTCCCATCCGATCAGCCTGAGTTTGAAAAAGGCATATGGACAGGAACTGGATCTTTCCCGTGTCTCTGACATTGAGGAGATCGCCGGACATGGTGTGTGTGCCCGGGTGGACGGCAAGAAGGTCTATGTTGGAAACATGCGCCTGATGCAGCGTGAAAATCTGACGGTTACGACCGAGCACAAAGAGGGAACGGTCTGCTATGTTGCCGTGGATGGCACCTATGCAGGATGTATCGTGATCTCCGATGTGGTAAAACCGACCACGAAGGATGCGATCGCCGGACTGAAGAAGAACGGCATCAAAAAGACCATTATGCTTACCGGGGATGCCAATGAGACGGCACAGCGTGTGGCAGCAGAGATTGGTATTGATGAAGTCCACAGTGAACTGCTTCCGGCAGATAAGGTCGCACAGGTCGAGCACATTTTAAATGCCAAGGGAGAAAAGGAAAACTTAGCCTTTGTCGGTGACGGCATCAACGATGCACCGGTATTATCCCGCGCAGACATTGGTATTGCCATGGGAGCCATGGGATCGGATGCAGCGATCGAGGCAGCCGATGTGGTCCTTATGGACGATGATCCGGCAAAGATCGCGCTGGCTATGAAGATCTCTGTACGAACCTTAAAGATCGTGCGGGAAAACATTGTCTTTGCACTTGCGGTTAAGGCAGTCTGTCTGATCTTGGGAGCACTTGGTATTGCCAATATGTGGGTAGCCATTTTCGCCGATGTCGGTGTCATGGTGCTGGCAGTCCTGAATGCCACAAGAGCCTTGAAGATAAGAGCATAATAAGAATTTAAAAGGAAGGACTCTGCTGTGTCGCAGGGTTCTTTTTTCTTGGCTGGATAAACAGTGAAAAGACCGCAAAGGTGTGATACAATGAGCCCAAAGGTGAAAAGAAGGTGTGCGTATGAAGCAGTTATATACAAGTTGGGGAGAAAAATTAAAAGAGGAGATGAAAGTGGGCAAGGAAGATCTTGCAGTACTTACAGAATATCCGCGCCCATCCATGATGCGCGATTCTTATGAGAATCTCAATGGTTGGTGGGATTATGCCATCACAAAACAGTTGGATGGGGAGAAAATCCCGGATATTTATAATGGGAAAATCCTTGTGCCATACTCACCGGAAGCTGCACTCTCCGGTGTGGAGCATCAGTTGCAACCGGATGAATATCTCTGGTATCATAGAGAACTTGTACTGGATAGAAAAAAACTGGATCAAGGGATGCGTCTGCTCTTACATTTTGGTGCGGTGGATCAGACAGCATATGTCTATGTGGACGGAAAAGAAGTGATGACACATGTTGGCGGATATCTCCCATTTACCCTTGACCTGACACCATATGCAAGGGAGAGTCGGGCGGACGCACTGGATCTTGTCGTGAAGGTGAAGGATGTCAGCGACACTTCTTATCATGCGAGGGGAAAGCAAAAGTTACAGCGTGGCGGTATGTATTACACGGCCCAAAGTGGTATCTGGCAGACGGTCTGGATGGAATATGTACCGGCGCTTGCAATCGCAGAAGTAAATGTGGTGGCAGATAGTGATCATGGAAAAGTGTGTTTTACTATTCTTGCACAGGGAAAAAATGAAACGAATGAATTAACAGATATTTGTGAAAATTTCATGACAAATGCAGGCTTACCTGTAACGATACGGATTTTTGCATCATCTCATGCGCGAGCAAATATTGAAACACCGCATGCTAAAATACAGGAAATAAGTGGAAAAACAGTCATAGCAGAGTACAAGGATAGCACCATCATAAGAAAAAAGGTGGAAAGTTCGGATAATCCGGAAAATTCTAATCTATATCTGGAAGATATTGTGCTGGAGATACCGGAAGCAGACCGCAAGTTCTGGAGCGTGGAAACACCTTATTTATATGATTATGAAATCTTGCTGGGGGAGGATGTTATTTACGGCTACTTTGCACTGCGCACGTTCACAAAGGAAAAAGATAAAGATGGAATCTGGCGCATCTGTTTAAATCATCATCCGATATTTATGGAAGGTGTTTTGGATCAGGGCTATTGGCCGGATGGACTCATGACACCGCCTGCGGATGCGGCATATATTTTTGATATCATGGGAATGAAGGAGACCGGATTTCATATGATCCGTAAGCATATCAAGATTGAACCGGAGCGATTTTATTTCCATTGTGACAGGCTGGGGATGATCGTATGGCAGGATATGGTAAATGGCGGTAGGTCTTACAAGGATTGGTATGTTACATATCTGGCTACCGTACTTTCGTTTTTACAGATCAAAAGCAATGACAGGCATCGAAAACTGCTTTCGCGTGAGGACGAGGCTGGACAACGTGAATGGCAGCAGGAGATGTTAGAGACGATCGCCTTATTAAAGAAACACCCCTGCATCAGTACTTGGGTGATCTTTAACGAGGGATGGGGACAATTTTCAACAAAAGATATGGTTACACTTGCAAGGCGGGCGGATGACAGCAGGCTGATCGATGCGGCAAGCGGCTGGTATGATCAGGGCTGTGGAGATATGAACTCTTTTCACAATTACTTTTTTCCACTGGTCATTCCACGTGACCCAAAAAAGAATGAGCGTGTGGCTGTATTGTCAGAGTATGGAGGTTATTCCTATGGCATCCCGGAACATACCACAACAGAAGCTATCTATGGATATGGAACTTATAAAGATACGGAGAGCCTTAAGGCGGCATATGAAAAGCGGCGTCAGGAGGCGATGAGATTGATTCCGCAGGGGTTGTGTGCAAGTGTCTACACACAGGTATCTGATATCGAGGACGAGGTCAATGGTATCTATACCTATGATCGGAAAGTGAAGAAAATATAATAATCATGCAATACTATTTTAAGGTGTAAGTCGAAAATGACTTACATCTTTTTTGATTACAGAAACTCTGCATTTCTGATGGTAAGAAGAAAAATCCAATGGCAGGAAGAAAAAACCAGTGGAAAAATCAAGCAAAATGTGGTAAGTTAAAACGAACTCATGTTATGAATGAAAAACCACGGTACACATCAACTAATCAAAACGAAAGTATATTTCATAGCTACAGGGAAGGAGAACATACATATGATGATGAACAAACGGCTCATCGCCATGGTGGGCGAGAGCAAAAAATACATAGCCGGCAATGTCATCTTTCAGTGGCTTGGCATGCTTGCCAACATACTGATGATGTATAGCATTACCGGATTTTTAGGAACTTTACTGCCGGACAGCGGCAGGGGAGGCGACTTTTACCAGAACATCAAAAGACTGGTCTTGGTTGTTGCATTCTGTATCCCGGCACGTTTCCTTTGCACCCTTCTTTCCAACCGCATGAGTTTTCTTTCGGCAAAGACCGTAAAAAAGACCCTGCGACAAAAGATCTATGAGAAACTCCTGGCACTGGGTTCTTCCTATCAAAAATACGTTGCCAGTTCCGAAGTCGTACAGATCGCCGTGGAGGGAGTAGACCAGTTGGAGACTTACTTTGGTGCCTACCTGCCGCAGTTCTTTTATGCCATGTTGGCACCCCTGACTTTGTTTATTGTCCTTTGCTTTGTCAATGTGCCGGCAGCGATCCTACTCTTGGTCTGCGTGCCTATGATTCCGATGGCGATCGTCTTTGTCCAGAAGTGGGCAAAGAAACTTTTGTCAAAATACTGGGGACAATATACGGCTTTGGGCGACACCTTTTTGGAAGACCTGCAAGGGCTTACGACCTTGAAAATCTATCAGGCAGATGGCTATAAGAGTGAAAAGATGGACGAGGAAGCCGAAAAGTTCCGAAAGATCACCATGAAGGTCCTGACCATGCAGTTAAATTCCATTACCATTATGGATATTGTTGCTTATGGCGGTGCGGCACTTGGCATGATCGTTGCTATCCTTCAGTATCGCGCAGGTCATACCGATCTTACCGGCACACTTTTTATCATCCTGCTTTCGGCTGACTTCTTTATTCCTATGCGCCAACTGGGAAGTTTTTTCCATGTTGCCATGAATGGTATGGCAGCCAGTGACAAGATCTTTGCCCTTTTGGATGTCAAAAAGGAAGAGACAGGGGAGATCGCAGATGAGGTACCACAAACAAACGATCTTTGTATGCAGGACCTGTCTTTTTCCTATGATGAGAGCCGTCAGATCTTAGTCCATATCAACCTGTCAGTAAAATCCGGGCAGTTTGTTGCCCTGGTCGGAGTCAGCGGCTGCGGAAAATCAACGATCGCATCCTTATTTATGGGAAGAAATACGGCTGACCAGGGGCAGATCACCTTGGGAGGCCTGCCATTGGCAGCCATTCCGGAAGATGTGCGTATGCAGAAGATCACCTATGTCAGCCACGATGCCTACCTCTTTAAGGGAAGCGTGCGCGATAATCTTTTGATGGCAAAGGAAGACGCCACGGAAGGGGAAATGTGGAAGGTCTTAGAGCAGACCAAACTGGCAGACTTTTTACGGCAAGAGGAGGGGCTGGATACCAAATTACTGGAAAAGGCATCCAACTTGTCCGGCGGACAGCGGCAGCGCCTGGCATTGGCGCGTGCTCTCTTGCATGACAGCCTGATCTATATTTTTGATGAGGCAACCTCCAATATTGATGTCGAGAGTGAAAATGATATCATGGAGCAGATCATTGCTTTGGCTAAGACAAAGACCGTGCTTCTGATCTCCCACCGTTTGGCAAATGTGGTCGGAGCAGATCAGATCTATGTATTGGAAAAAGGTCAGATCGTTGAAGTGGGGCAGCATGAAAGCCTTTTGCAAGAGCAAAAAACTTACGCGTCACTCTGGCAGGCGCAGCAGGAATTGGAAAATTATGGAAAGTCTGAGAAAGGAGGAGCACAGGCATGAAAAAGAGATCGAATTTAGAGATCATGGCAAAACTGATCGGCATGGTACGTCCGCTTCTGGGCTATATGCTCCTTGCCATTACATTAGGTCTGATCGGACATTTACTGGCATCCTTTATCACTATTTTTGCCGGTTATGCGGCATTGAAGGTTTGGGGATTTCCAATCGCCCACTCCTTTGCTTTCTTCTTTGTCTGCATGGTGGTCTTTGCCATCGCCAGAGGATTTGCCCGCTATACGGAGCAGTCCTGCAACCATTACATTGCATTCAAACTCTTAGCACTGATCCGCGCAAAAGCATTTGCAGCCCTGCGCAGGCTCTGCCCGGCAAAACTTGAGGGCAGGGACAAGGGAGATCTGATATCCGTCATTACTTCAGATATTGAACTTTTGGAAGTTTTTTACGCACACACGATCTCGCCGATCGCGATCGCTACGATCTACTCGGTCATCCTGAGTCTTTTCATCGGACATATCCACTGGGGCTTGGGATTACTGGCATTGGCGGCATATGTGACCGTGGGCGTCATCGTACCGGTCATTGCTTCCAAAACGAGTGGCGATCTGGGATTGGAGTTCCGCAATCAGTCAGGTAGTCTGAGTGCATTTGTGCTGGATTCTTTGCGCGGTCTGCCGGAGACCATGCAGTATGGCAATGGCAAAAAACGTATGCAGCAGATGAATGAGCGCACCGATCGGATGAATGACTGTCAGGAAAAAATGAAGCGTGTGACTGGGCTTAATATGGCGGTGACCAATACGGCAATCCTGGTCTTTGACTTCCTTATGCTGCTTAGCGCATCTTATTTATATAAAGAAGGGATCATTGCCTTTGACGGGATCGTGATCGCGACTCTGGCACTTATGTCCTCCTTTGGACCGGTGGTGGCACTGGCAAATCTGGGAACGACCTTACAGAATACCTTTGCCTCAGGCAACCGTGTCTTAGACATTTTAGAGGAAGAACCACAGGTCGCTGAGATCACAGGTGCAGACCAGACAACTTACGGACAGGTGACGATCGAGGATGTGACCTTTGCATATGAAAAGGAGACGATCTTAGATGGAGTGTCTTTGGATGTGCCAAAGCAGGGCATTCTTGGTATTGTCGGAAAGAGCGGCAGCGGTAAATCAACCCTCTTAAAACTTTTGATGCGTTTCTGGGATGTTGATTCAGGAAAACTTGCAATCGCAGACCGGGAGATCGGAAAGATCAATACGGAAGATCTGCGCCGGATGCAGGGCTATATGATCCAGGAGACCCATCTTTTCTGTGACTCTATCGCAGAAAATATCCGCATTGCAAAACTGGATGCGACCAGAGAGGAGATCGAGGAAGCCTGCAAAAAAGCCTCCATCCATGACTTTATCCTGTCCTTACCGCAGGGCTATGACACACCGGTGGGCGAGTTGGGTGATACCTTATCCGGCGGAGAGCGTCAGCGTATCGGGCTGGCGCGTGCCTTTTTACACGACGCGCCGATGATGCTTTTGGATGAGCCGACCAGCAATCTGGATTCCTTGAATGAAAGTGTCATTTTGCGTTCTTTGCGCGAGGAGCGAGGAGATAAACTGATCCTCTTGGTCTCACACAGGGATTCTACCATGCGCATTGCCGATCAGGTCTATCAAATGAAGGAAGGACGCGTCAGTTAGGAGAAGATGATGGAAGAAAATTTGACCAGTCAGGAACTTATAGAAAAAAGAGAACGGGAAAAAACTATGGTTTCGGATATGATCCGTGTCTACTGCAAGGGAAATCATGCGGCTTATGATAAGAAAAACAAGTGTCTCTGCAAAGAGTGTCAGGCACTGGACGATTATGCGAGAATGCGCAGTGACAAGTGTCCTTTTATGGAGACAAAGACTTTTTGTTCCAACTGCAAGGTGCATTGCTACAAGCCCGAGATGCGCCAGCGCATCAAAGAAGTGATGCGCTATAGCGGACCGCGGATGCTCTTTGTGCATCCCGTCGCCTGCATCCGCCATCTCGTAGAGACGCGGCGGGAGAAAAAGCGACTGGAAACTACATAGAGATCCAGCCAAAAGCATTGGCAATGGATGAAATGAGGATGATGATGGCAAAGATCGGACAGAGATACTTGATCATAAACTGGAAGATCTTTTTACGACGGAATGGTTTTCCTCCGTCTGTCACTTCATCCTCTATTTTTTGTGTGCCGACCACCCGGGAGACAAGCAGACAGGTCGCAAGGGCAGCCAGCGGCATCATGACTGAGTTTGTCAGGAAGTCAAAGAAATCCAAAAACTGCATGCCGATCAGGGTTACATTTGCCAGTGGACCATAGCCCAGAGAGGAAAGAGTGCCGAGCGCGATCATGATGATACCGACGATAACGGTCGCCTTTTTCCTTCTCCAGCCAAGTTCGTCCTCAAAGGTGGAAACCGCACTTTCCGTCAGTGCGATGGAACTTGTCATAGCGGCAAAGAGTACCAGCACAAAGAAAAGGATGCCGACGCCCGTGCCAAGCCCCATGCTGTCAAAGACTTTCGGGATCGTGATGAACATGAGGGACGGACCTGCCTGTAAGGTGTCCGGATCTCCGCCAGAAAAAGCAAAGACCGCCGGAATGATCATCAGACCAGCCATAATGGCGATCGCTGTGTCAAAGATCTCTACATTCTTGGTAGAGTCCTCGATGGAGACATCCTTTTTCATGTAAGAACCAAAGGTCACTAAGATGCCCATGGCGATCGACAGGGAATAAAACATCTGTCCCATGGCGGCAACGACGGTCATCCAGGAGAAGTTTTCCGGGTTTGGCACCAGAAAATATTTGACACCGGCAAGGGCACCTGGTCTGGTTACAGAATAGATGGTAATAATGACGGACAGTACGACCAGGATGGGCATCATGATCTTGGATACGCGTTCAATGCCGTTTCGTACGCCCGCAAAGATGATGCCAAGCGTCAGCAGGGCAAAGACCAGAAAACAGAGTTCTGTGGATGCCCCGTCAGAGATAAAGGTGCTGAAATAGCCGTCCTGAGCGAGTGCAGAACCCTTTCCAGAGAGATAGCCAATGAGATATTTGAGTACCCAGCCGCCAATGACGGAGTAGTAAGGTACGATCAGGATGGGTATGATGGCGTTGAGCCAGCCGCCGACAGACAGCCATTTGGATCTGCCGAAGGAATGGTAGGCTCCGACCGGACTTTTCTTGGTCATACGACCGAGTGATGTCTCTGCCATGATCATGGTATAACCAAAGGTCAGGGCAAGGATGATATAGATCAATAGAAAAATACCGCCGCCGTATTTGGCAGCAAGGTATGGAAAACGCCAGATATTTCCAAGCCCGACAGAAGCACCGGCTGCAGACAGGACAAAGCCGATCTTACCGGAAAAGGAACTGCGCTTTTTGTTTGGATCATGCATGATAAAATTTCCCCCTCAAGATTATTTCCTATTAAATGCATTTGGGCATACATAATGGAGGAAGTTTAGCATAAATACTGAAAATTTGCAATGCCGTATAGAAAATAAAGGTTGTCTTGCAAGATGAGGAGTATTACAATATGGATATGTGACGAGGTTCGAGAGCAGACAGATGGGCGTCGCCTTTCGTATAGGAAAAATAGCATATGACGGGATATATTTCCCCAGGGGATGAAGATGGAGAAACAAGAGACAGCCAAGACGATAGCAGGACATGATGTGAAACGGGTACATGAGAAAATTTCAGATTATCTTGTCAGAAGTGAGTATGACTATATTTGTGTCATCAACACCCAGACAGGGATGCTTTATGTAGATACAGATGAATTGCATGCAGATTGGGACTGGACAGGCGAGGAGCATGACTATTATGATGCGCGCGCCCTTTTGGTAGAGACTTTTTTGGATGATAACGACGGTAAGGACTTTATGCACTGCTCGGAGATCCCATACATCGTAAAGCAGTTGGAAGAACAAAAAGTTTACAGTTTTATGTTCCATTTTAGTACACCGGAACACAACCGCCACAAGAAACAATGGAAGTTTTCTTATCTGGATCAGGAAGATGGTTTGATCCTTACGACCTTAAAGGATGTGACAAAACTCCTAGAACAGGATCATCTGACCGGAGAGTTGAACCGATATGGCTTTATCCGAAAGGCAAGAACTGTTCTGCGGGAGCCTGCCGTAGACCATGATCTTGCCATTATGTATATCAACCTCAAGGGCTTCAAGGCAATCAATGAGTTGTTCGGTACGGAGGGCGGAGATCTGGCACTGCGTGAGGTCGTGCGTGTCATTCACAGATCTAACCTGCATCCTTATGCTGTGGGACGTATCGAGGCAGATCATTTTGTCTGTCTGGTGGATCCAGCCAATATCAATTATGAACACTTAAAGCAATTCTTACATCAGACCCTGGTATTTGATCAGAGATCCTTAGATGTTTACGGTGTCTGCGGTATCTATATGATACCTGCGGAGGAGCGTTTGGACAGTGTCAGCAATATGTGTGATCGCGCCCGCATGGCAAAGGATTATATCGAGGATGAATATGTAAAGCCATATGCTATTTTTGATCAAAAGATGGGCAGTTCTTATATGGAGAGAAACGATGCACTGCGGGATATCAGCAATGCTCTGGAAAAACATGAGTTTCAGGTTTATTACCAGCCGGTCTATGATGCCTTTTCCGGTGAGATAGCATCCGCCGAGGCGCTGGTGCGCTGGAAAAAGGCAGATGAAGAAATGGTATCGCCGGGCATCTTTGTACCTGCCTTAGAGGACAGCGGACGTATCTCCCAGATGGATCTTTTCGTGGAACGCAGTGTGCTTTCCTTTATGGAGGAACGCTACAAAAAGGGACAGTTTATCGTGCCGGTTTCCATGAATATGTCCCAGATGGATTTCTTTGATAAAGATATGATGGCATCGGTTCTTCTGGATGTTTCCAATACCGACCTGCCGATGGATTATACACGTTTTGAGGTGACGGAGACGGCATACTCGACCGTTGCCAGCAACAACCGCAATGTGCTTTTGGATATGAAGCGGATCGGCGTCAAGTTCTATTTGGATGACTTTGGCAGTGGCTACTCGTCCTTTAGTACCATCCGTGATTATGATTTTGATGTTGTCAAATTAGATATGGGATTTGTGCAAAAGATCGGTACGACGACAAAGGCAAATGCTGTCATTCAAGCCATTATCGACATGGCACATGCCATCGGTTCCAAAGTCGTAGCCGAAGGGGCAGAGACCAAGGAACAGGTGGATGCTTTGCGGGAGATGGGATGCGATTATATTCAGGGCTTCTATTTCTCCAAGCCTTTGCCGCAGGAGGAATTTGAGGCGCTCTTAAATGCCCAGTACAGAGAGGACTAGCCGTGATACTGGGAAGGGGATACCCCATATTCTTTTTGAAAAAGATTTGAGAAATAAGATTGCGAACAAAAATGCAGTGCTTCTGCTACCTGGGTCACATTCATGTGCTCGGTAGTCAGGAGCACTTTTGCTGCCGCTAGTTTTTCTTTTTGGACATACTGGTTGACCGTGATGCCCAGTTCTTCCTTGAATTTGTGGGACAGATAATAGTCGCTGTAACCGGTAAAGTGTGACAGGTCTTTGATTGTGATCTTGTCGCGGATATGCAGGTTGATGTAGTCAATGCAGGCGCGGATGGGCGCAGAGATATCCTCGTTTTGCTTGGCATCGTGCACACGGGTGATGTAGTCGGCAAAGATGGTGTCGTTGATATAGCGGATATCATTTACATTTGCACAGTTGTCGATGGCGAGGGTGTAGGTATCCATCAAAGAATAGGAGATGGAGGCAGACAGACCGCCCCGGATGGCTGCGCGGCTGCAGAGGGTCAAAAGGGAGATGGATCCGTACTTGCAGCGCTGCAGATCATTTTCCAACTGGATCTTGATGCCGTTGGAGAACTTTCCACCTTCCTTGATCAGGTCTAAAAGTCCCATATTTCCCTGCTCGACTGCAGCGACCAGTTGCTGCTCAAAACCGGAAACCCCGGCATGGTCGCGGGACAGATCTTCGTTTAATTTATAAGAAGTCTGCTGTAAGTGGCGGATGGAGGCATCGTTGCCTTATAATCTTCTAAGGCTTGCATAAATGCCTTGGTGGCTATGTTGGTCTCCGGGACGGCAGCCGTCTTTTTGGTATGGTAAAAGTTCTTGCGCCGGATGGCAGGAAAATCCAGACATTCATCGCAGATGGCATTGTGGAGCATGAGCAGGTATTGCTCAAAGATATTAATGGGGATGATGGGATAGTCCTTGAACTGCTCGTACATATATTTACGGGCGGACACGGAAAGATCATGGATCTCCAGATCATCCAGCAGGCGTTTTAGAGACCGGTCATTGGCAAAGGTCGGTCCCAGTAAAAGGACACGGTCGGTTCTTTTATCCTCTTTGGAAAATACACAGCCTATGATAATGCCCAGATCGTCTGAAAATTCATAGGGAGGGCAGACATCTTCTTTGGCATATGCGATCAGAAAGTCTTTCATACCATTTAAAGAAATGAGCCGGTCCATAAACTCTGCCTGTCCATCATGATTCGAAAGCAGTTCCATGGCAGGGGAATACTCCCAGAACTGCAGGGGATAGCATGTGGATAAGATTTTTATGGTCATCTCACAGGTCTCTTTAGAAAACATACTGACATACTCCTTATTTGCTTTGTTTGTATCCAGTATAACGCAAAAATATTAAATTTCTATAAAAATCACGAAAAAAATAATATAAACATGAATTTTTGTACGAACCAAATCGGAAATTCGTACTACTGTATAGTTAAACGAAGGGGACGAAGTATTCGTTTCAACAATATTTACATCATCGGTTATACTGTAAATAACGTAGCAGGTTCTGTTATGGCATCCGTTCTTACCAACGATCCTAAGCAGCGTCCGATGTTTAACTTTGTATTTACCATTTTTTCTTATGGTGTACCGATCCTTTTGAGCAATGTCGTAACATTCAACATCTTGCCAAAATATGACAATCAGTACAATATGCCAATGTTAAAGGAAATGACTTTGTTTTACATCGCAGTTTCTTTTGTCTGCTGTATTGTTTCCATGATTGGTATCGCAAGAGCAGATAACGATGAGGTTTGGAAAGAGGCGAGTGCTAAGGTATCCGGAAAGCAGGAGAAGATTGGTCTTAAACAGATGTGGGAAGTGCTTTCCAAAAACAAGGATGTTGTATGTATCATCTTAGGACCAAGCGGTATGCGTGAGATCGGAACCACAGGCTCTTGGGCATTCCTTCTTTGGGTAGCATGTACGGTTGGTATGACCGCAGGCAGAATGCTTCTTTCCGTTGCAGCAGGAACCATGCGTGCAGATGTTACGGATGGTGAGGAACATCGTTCCGGCAACTTCATGCCATCTGTTATCGCAGGCGTTTACTCTTTGTTCGATAAGGGTATGTCATCTATCTGTGCTATGATAGCAACCGCAGCAATTTCTTTGATCGGTTATGTCAACACAGTACACAGATGGGGGATGAGGTTACAAGTGGTGTATTCTGGATGGGGATCGGACTGTCATTTGTCCTTCCGATCATTGGATTCCTCTGCAATATTTTTGCCATGAAGAACTACACGCTGGATGTGGAAACGCTCGCACAGGTGCAGGCAGACAATCAGGCCAAACGTGATGCGGCAGCAGAACAGTTACATCAGGCAGAATCATAAAGTGTAATTGGTCTTACATAAAAATGACGAGGGAGGTCGGCAAAGATGCTGACCTCTATTTTTTTATCTGCGCTTGTGTTATACTCGGGCTTGAACGTTTGAAGAAGTATCTCGGACAAGAGAATGTACTATAAACAAGAGGAGAGAAAAAGTCATGGAAGAGACAAGCATGCAGATCATCGGACATGTGCATACGGATTTCCCGACCAAGTTTGGTTTGCCCAGACAGAGCGGTCTGATAGAGGAACTGGTCGGGCGCATCGAATTGAAGCCGGAATTTCGCCGTGCTGAAGCCTTCCGCGGCATTGAGGAATTTTCCCATCTTTGGATCCTATGGCAGTTTTCTCTCAGTCAAAAAGAGCATTGGTCGGCGACGGTAAAACCGCCACGTCTGGGAGGAAAAAAGCGTATGGGAGTCTTTGCCACGCGCTCACCCTTTCGCCCCAATCCCATTGGACTGTCCTGTGTCAGGTTATTAGACGTCGACTATGCTTGTGCCAAGGCACCGGTACTTTATGTGGCAGGGGTAGATATGGTGGATGGCACGCCCATTTATGATATCAAGCCTTATCTGCCTTATGCGGATGCAAGGGCAGATGCCAAAGGGGGATTTGCCGATACGGTCTTTTCCCATGCACTAAAGGTGGACTTTCCACAGGAATTGCTGGACAAACTTCCAAAGGAAAAGCAAAAGGCGGCGATCGCCTTTTTAAAGCAGGATCCCAGACCGCCTTATCACAATCGTGCCGATCAGGTCTATAAGATCGCTTTTGACCGCTGGGACATCCACTTTACCGTGGAGGGGGACAGAGCCAGTGTTTGCGCTGTGCATTGCATCCGGGGCGCAGAAAGGTGAAAAAGGAGAAAGAATATAAGATGACACAGTCGAATACAGACAATCGCATAAAATTTGGCTTGGATAAGGCAGTCCTTGGTATACTGCTGACCCTGGCATGGCCAACGATCCTGGAAAATCTCTTGGAGACCATCCTACAATATGTTGATACTGCCATGGTAGGGCATCTGGGGGCGCAGGCAACGGCAACGGTTTCTCTGACCTCTACCTATACATGGCTGATCCAGAGTGTGATCGGTGCTCTTGGCGTGGGATTTCTTTCCTATATTGCAAGGGCAGTGGGAGAAAAAGATCAAAGTAAGATCCGCAAGGCATCCAGACTCGCCATGATCGTGGCACTGCTTGCCGGGGGCATCCTTATGGCGATCACCCTTTGGATGGCACCCCATGTGCCGGTCTGGATGGGGGCAGAAAAGGCGATTCATGCAGATGCCACACGCTATTTTATCTATATCAATCTGCCTATGATCTTTCGTGCGGCGACCATTATACTTGCTTCTGCCATCCGGGCAACGGGCGATACCAAGACACCTATGATCGTCAATGTCTGGGTCAATGTTATCAATATCGGGCTCAACTATGTCTTTATCTATCTTTTGGGACAGGGGGCTGTGGGAGCCGGCATGGCGACCATGGTATCTTATACGATCGGGGGTCTTTTGATGACGGTTGTATTCCTACGCAATCCGAGTCTGGATGTGCTGGGAAAGGGGGGATCCCCGGCGCAGGGGAAAGAAGGTAAGCCGCTTGTAGCAGAAAAAGCGCAAGACATTTTGCCGGTTACGACCCGACAGGTTCTGACAGCTGTCCTTGCCATTAGCCTTCCGGTTGTCCTAACACGCCTGGCATCCTGCCTGGGACATGTGGTCTTTACCAGTTTTGTCTCCTCTATGGATACGATCACCTATGCGGCACATGCCATTGCCATTACGGCGGAGGAGATCTTTTATATTCCGGGCTATGGCATGATGGCGGCGACTTCTACCTTGATCGGCCACGCCATCGGTGAGAAGAATAAAAAGAAAGAAAAGGATGTTAAGATCGTGTCGATCGCTCTGATCTTTGGACTCATGTGCATCACAGGTATTCTGCTCTTTGTCGGCGCCCATGCCATGATGTCTATTTTTACAAAAGATCCGCAGGTGATCGCTATCGGGACGCGTCTGCTTCGGATGGTGGCCTTTACGGAACCGGTCTTTGGCACATCGGCAGTCATGGAAGGTATTTATAATGGTATGGGACGCACCCGCTATCCTCTGGTGGTGGAACTGATCAGTATGTGGGGTGTGCGCGTGGTCGGCACGTATCTTTGCGTGCGTGTCTTTGGACTGGGAATCATGGCTGTCTGGATCATGATGATCTGTAACAACATCTTAAAAGCCATCCTGCTTGCCTTAGGCTTGCTCGCCATGGGGAGAAAAAATGCACAAAAGTAGGCTAAGGGGTTTATTTTGCGAAAATTCCTCCGATATAGAAGATAAGAAACGTTGAAAAGGATTTCGACATTGCATTATTGATCAAGGAGGACAAGATTATGAGTATGAATCCGGTAGGAACGACTACGACCGATAGCGTTTACAACCGCTACGGAAAGACTTCTTCTGCCAAGACTTCCAAAGAGGCTGAAAAGACAAGTGCCACTGAGGAAAAAGAGGCGGTTTATGAGAAGGGAACAACAGAAAAGAAAGCAACTTATTCCATCAACAAGATGAGTTCATCCGATCGTGCAGCACTGGTGCAGCAGTTGAAGCAGGATCAGGAGAACAGGCAGCAGAGTTTGATCTCACTGGTACAGGATATGATGAACGGACAGGCAAAGTCCTACAGTCAGGCAACCGGTGATGATTCTATCTGGAAATTCTTAGCCAGCGGCAACTTTACTGTGGATGCAGCAACCAAGGCACAGGCGCAGGCAGATATCGCGGATGACGGATACTGGGGTGTTTCCCAGACCTCACAGCGCTTGTTTGATTTTGCAAGTGCACTTGCAGGAGATGATGTAGAAAAGATGCAGAAGATGCAGGAAGCCATGCAAAAAGGTTTCAAGCAGGCGACAGCAGCATGGGGCAAATCGCTTCCAAGCATCAGCCAGCAGACTATGGATGCAGCCAACAAATTGTTTGATGATTATTACAAATCCAAAGGCGTAGAAGCCTAGAAATACGAAGCCACAGAAGCCACAGGGACGTTCCTTTTGCCACAAGGAACGTCCCTGTGGCTATATCTAAATCGCTGTGTGTGTAGCAAACTTCTTTTGCAGTTTTTTATGCACATGGAAGAAGGCCGGGATGAGGAATACATCCGCCATGATCCAGGCAAAGGGACTGGCAAAGCAGGCACCCAGAAAGCCAATCGCCGGTACCAGGGAAAAGGCAACAATGCTTCGCGCCAGCATTTCCATAACGCCTGCAAGAATGGCAAAGATGGAAAAGCCCATGCCCTGAATGAGAAAACGTACGATGTTGACCAGAGCCAGCGGAAAATAAAAGCAGGACTGGATCAGCAGGAAAGTCCGTGCATCTGCGATGATGGCTGTCTCATTTGCGGACAGGAACAAAAGCAGGAGATATTTTCCGGCAAAGAGCAGGACAAAAAAGGCGATGATCGCATAGCAAAGACCAAGGATGGTCGCAGATTTTAAGCCTTCTTTGACACGCCCCAGTTCCATGGCACCGACATTTTGTCCGCCGTAAGTTGCCATGGTAGAACCCAAGGCATCAAACGGACATACGATGAACATGGAGATACG
The DNA here is from genome assembly GCF_003478275.1 of Roseburia sp. AM51-8. Classification (NCBI taxonomy): domain Bacteria; kingdom Bacillati; phylum Bacillota; class Clostridia; order Lachnospirales; family Lachnospiraceae; genus Roseburia; species Roseburia sp. AM51-8. Next base: position 118,786 of record NZ_QUEY01000005.1, read on the forward strand.
GTTGGCTGCGGTGATGGAGGCAACGGCATTGGACCCTAAGTTGTTGACGGCAGCCTGCAAGATGACAGAGCCGATCGCTGTGATAGAATACTGTAAGCCCATAGGTACGCCCATATGACAGAGAGTAGCAACACAGTGTCCGCTCCAAGCCCATTCGCCCGGCTGCATTTTTAAGATCGGGAACTTTGCCTTCATATAGATGAGGCAGGCGATCCCGGAGATAAACTGGGAGATCACGGTGGCATAACCGGCGCCTTCGACACCCATGCCGATCTGTGTGATAAAGATCAGATCCAGTACGATGTTGATCCCGGATGCCAGCAAAAGGAAATAGACCGGAGTCTTGGAGTCACCGAGAGACCGCATGATACCGGAAGTGATATTATATAGGTAAGTAACCGGAATACCCACAAAAATGATAAAGATATAGGAGTATGCCTGATCTATGATATTGGACGGTGTCTGCATGAGTTCCAGGATCTGCCGGCAAAAGACGGAGACGATCAGAGTCATGACAGCAGAAAAAATGAGGCAGAGCCAGACACTGTTGGCAACGTATTTGCGCAGGCTTTCATAATCACCGGCACCAAAACGCTGGGCAACCGGGATGGCAAAGCCACTGCACACGCCCATGCAGAAACCGATGATGAGAAAGTTGATGGCTCCGGTGGAACCGACGGCGGCGAGGGCATCCACACCCAGAAACTTTCCAACGATGATGGTATCTACCAGACTGTAGAACTGCTGAAAGAGCATACCCACCAAAAGAGGCAGGGAGAAACCAAGGATCAGTGACATAGGTTTTCCTGTCGTTAATCTTTTTGTTGTATCTTTTGCCATAATTGCATTCCTTTCCTTATATATCAAAATTCGCTTTAGATATAATAGCACGAAAAATTTTTTTAACAATACTTTCCTAATAAACTTTCTTATTGTATAATGTATTTATCTTCATACACAGGGCAGTTGAGGGGAAAACTGTACACTTGTATAGTAAACGAGGGGGATAAGACGATGGACTATAATGACGTCATTCGTAACAAAAACAGAATATTAGCGATCACACTCTTGATCTGTATTGTGCTTCGCTGTATCGTAAATACATTTTTTACCGGGATCGTACAGGTCATCCCGATGGGGATCGGAGGACTGATCTTTACAGCGCTCCTGTTACTCTTGAACAAAAAGGTACATCCGGTGGTCATGATGTATGCTATGGTGGTACTCATGTCGGCGATCAGTATCATTCTGATGATAGCCTTTCCTTGCACGACCAATTATCTGATGTTTTTCTTGTCGATCTTTTTTGTTGTGATCTATGAGGACATCCGACCGATCATCATGCAGTCGGCGATCAGTGCGGCTGCTATGGTATATTTCTATTTCCGCTATACACAGGAATTGCGAGATTCCTGGTCGACGGATGCCATGGCAATGTGCGTTGTTTATATTGTCAGTGGCATGCTGGTATATATTTCTCTTTGCCGCCTGACCAAAGAACAGTTCCACCAACTGCGCAAGACCCACAAGGCAAGCGAAAAGGAGCGTAAAAAGGCAGAACAACTCCTAGCAGAGATCGGTAAGTCTGTTGGTGTCTTAGATACGACCAGTGGCAAGTTAAATGACAATATTACTATGACCGGCACGATCTCTGATCAGATCGCAGAGGCTACCGAGGACATTGCGCGCAGGACAGTGGCAGAGGTCGGAGATATTGAGCAGATCAAGGGCATGGTACAAAACGGGGTTTCCCAGATCAAGGATATCGCGGACAGCAGTACCCGCATGGCGGGGGCTTCCAACGAGACCAACACCCAGGTACAGACAGGCGGTCAGTTGGTAGGAGACCTGTCTTCCCAGATGCAGGATCTCAACAAGCGCATGGAAACGGTTGCTTCCTCCATCCAGTCCTTATCCGAGGAAAATGCCAAGATTATCGAGATCTTAGCGACCCTGGATCAGATCACATCCCAGACCAATCTTCTGTCTTTGAATGCTTCCATCGAGCTGCCAGAGCCGGAGAGCATGGCAAGGGCTTTGCTGTTGTTGCAACGGAGATCCGTCAGTTATCTGATGACTCCGCCAAGTTCACAGAGCAGATCCATGGCATCTTAAACGGTGTCGAGGAGCAGACCGCACAGGTACAAAAGGAGATCTTAACAGGACAGAAGTCTGTGGAGACCTGTACGCAGAATGCCAATGATGTCAACTACTCATTCCAGGAGATCGCCGAGAATACTTCCCAGGTATTGCACCGTGCCAATGTGATCGAGAAGCAGGCACAGGAACTGGAAAGCCTGATGAACACGACTTTGGAGAATGTCAACAATATCAACGACAATATCGAGTCAACATCCGCAGCCATGGAGGAGATCTCCGCAAGTATCAACAATCTCCACAGTAACATCGGCAATGTGGTAGACGGTTATCATGACATCAATGAGATCACCGAGGCTTTGGTACAGGCATCCGAGCCGGAAGCAGAGGAGGAAGATGACGATTTGCCAAAGAAGAAATTGAAAAAAGTCAAGATTGATTTATCTTAAAATCGTATAGACAGGATAGAAAAAGATACATACTAAGAGGTAGAAAAGAGATAGGAGATACCACTTAGTATGTATTTTTTATTGGAAAAAAAGGATGGCTGCGGTTATATCCATCCTTATACATGGGAGGAGGAAAAAGAGGATCTGATCGATCCTGAGGCCATTCACTCCTGTCTGGTAGAAAAGAAAGATCACGACCTCTTGGTACAGATGCAGGTGCCCTTGCAGGAGGAGAAAAAAGTAGAGGGGAAAAAGCAGACTGTGCCGCTGTTGGGACAGGGACATGCTTTTTCCAAGTTTGCCTTTGTCATATGGGAGGACGGGATCTGTTTTGCGGATTTTGACGGCTATCTACAGGGGATCATGGACCGTCTGCGTAAGGAAAATGGGAAAAAGACACCGGAAGCCATGCTCTACCGGCTGTTTCAGATCCTTGTTGAAAATGATATTCATGTGCTGGATGTCATATACAAACAACTGGCAACTTTGGAAGAAGAGATTCCCAAGGATAATGCCCGCTTTTTTCTGCAAAAAATGTATACTATGAAACACAGCATTTATCAGTTGTTCCGTTACTATCAGCAACTGACGGAACTGGCGGATGATCTGATGGAGTGGGAGGGCGGCTTTTTAGATCCGGGAGAAATGGAGTGCTTTTCACGCTTCATCACAAGGACAAAACGGCTGGCAGATGATATGGAGATCATGCGGGAGTATGCCATGGAGATCTGGGAGATCTACCAGTCGCAGATCTCTATCCGACAGAATGATATTATGAAGATCCTGACAATTGTAACAACTATTTTTTTGCCGCTCAGCCTTTTGGCAGGCTGGTATGGCATGAATTTTGAATATATGCCGGAACTGCACTGGCGTTATGGTTATGTGGGGGTTCTGGTGGCAGCAGTCCTGATCGTGACCTTTTCTATGATCCTCTTTCGTAGAAAACGCTATTGGTAGATTGACTTTGAGGGGCTGACGGTGTTATATTATACAATATATATGTATATTTATAAATTTTAGGCGAAAGCGAAGACGGAAGAAAGGAAGAAAATTATGAAGTTAAAAAGAGGTTTAGCAGCCGTTCTGGTGGCTGCCCTTGCGGTAGGTATGATGACAGGCTGTGGAAGCAAGAGCAGTGACAAGCAGGCTGCAAGTGATAAAAAGGAAACTTTGGTCATGGCGACCAATGCGACTTTCCCACCATATGAATATGTGGACGGACAGGATTATGCAGGAATCGACGTGGAAGTGGCACAGGCGATCGCAGATGAACTTGGCATGGAATTACAGATCCAGGACGTAGAGTTCGGTTCTATCATTTCCGGTGTGCAGAGCGGTAAGTTTGATATCGGTATGGCTGGTATCACTGTTACAGAGGACAGAAAAAAGAGCGTTAATTTCACCAACACTTATGCGACAGCAAAGCAGGTCATCATTGTAAAAGATGGCAGTGCCATCCAGACAGTAGACGATCTGTCTTCCGATACCAAGATCGGTGTGCAGCAGGATACCACAGGTGATATCTACACTACAGATGATTACGGCGAAGATGCGGTGACCCGATACAACAAGGGCGCAGATGCGGTACAGGCACTGCTGACCGGCAAGGTTGACTGCGTTGTCATCGACAGCGAGCCGGCAAAGGAATTTGTTGCGGCAAATGACGGACTCAAGATCTTAGACACAGAGTACGTGGAAGAAGAATATGCTATCTGTGTAGCAAAGGACAATGATGAACTTTTGAATCAGATCAACGATGTACTTGACAAGTTGAAGAGTAATGGTAAAATTGACGAGATCGTAAATAAATATATTTCAGCAGAATAAAAGCCAGAGCAAAAAGGGTCAGACCCAGGTGTCTGACCCTTTTTCAGGCTATGGGTATAGTAGAAAGGAAGAAGACAAATGAGTAATGGATGGAATACTTTTGTGACAGATTTCCGGTTTGTCTTTATACAGGACGACAGATGGAAATCCCTGTTTCAAGGTTTAGGGAATACGCTTGTGATCACATTTTTTGCGGTCATGATCGGTATTGTCTTAGGGGCGATCGTTGCAACCGTGCGCACGACTTATGACAAGAACAACGGAGATATGAAAAAGAGAAATCCGGTCGGATTTTACATATTGAGCATTGCTAATGTCATCTGTAAGTTATATCTGACAGTGATCCGTGGAACGCCGGTGGTTGTGCAGCTTATGATCGCATACTTTATCATATTTGCCACTTCCAACAATTCTACGGCTGTGGCTGTCTTTGCTTTCGGTATCAATTCCGGTGCTTACGTGGCAGAGATCATCCGTGGCGGTATCATGTCGATCGACGAGGGACAGTTCGAGGCAGGACGTTCCCTTGGCTTTAATTACGGACAGACCATGATCTATATCATCATCCCGCAGGTATTCAAGGTGGTACTTCCTACCTTATGTAATGAGTTTATCGTACTTTTGAAAGAGACTTCGGTTGCAGGTTATGTGGGTATCATGGACCTGACCAAGGCGGGCGACATCATCCGCGGCAGAACTTTCTCCGCATTTTTGCCATTGCTGGGCGTGGCAGCGATCTATCTTGTTATGGTCGTTATTTTGACTGCCTTAGTGGGATGTCTGGAAAGGAGTTTGCGTAAGAATGAGCGATAAGAATGTATTGATCCAGGTCACAGACTTAAAAAAACATTATAACAAAGGGGAGATCAAGGCACTCGACGGTGTATCTTTAGAGATTGACCAGGGCGAGGTTGTTGTCATCATAGGTCCCAGCGGAAGCGGAAAATCTACCTTGCTTAGATCCTTAAACCTTTTGGAGGAACCAACCAGCGGACAGATCCTTGTGGATGGCGTGGATATCACCGATCCAAAGGTAGACATCAATGTGCACAGACAGAAGATGGGCATGGTCTTCCAGCATTTTAATCTTTTTCCCAATATGACGGTGCTTCGCAATATGACCATCGCACCGATGAAACTTTTGCACAAGTCAAAGGGTGAGATTGAGGCAAAGGCGATGGAACTGCTTCGTATGGTAGGCTTAGAAGATCGTGCCGATGCCTATCCGAGCCAGTTGTCCGGCGGACAGAAACAGCGTATTGCTATTGTGCGTGCTCTTTGCATGGAACCGGAGATCCTTTTGTTTGACGAGCCGACTTCTGCCTTAGACCCGGAAATGGTCGGAGAAGTCTTGGATGTTATGAAAAATCTGGCAAAGGAAGGCATGACCATGGCGGTCGTTACCCATGAGATGGGATTTGCCAGAGAAGTGGCAAGCCGCGTAGTCTTTATGGATGCGGGAACCATTGTGGAACAGAATACACCGCAGGAGATCTTTGAACATCCGCAGAGTGAACGTTTACAGAACTTCCTGGCAAAGGTTCTCTAAAAATAAAAAAAGTATAAACGAATTCGAAAATTATCGTAAAAGGCACCCGGGTAGTATTGCTTTTGCCATTTAGGTCAAATATAATGGATGAGGTAATACCTACGCGAGTGGAGGATAAAATGAACGAAAACAACAATGGTTCACAGCAGGGTGGACCGAATAACAATAATAACAACAAAAAACGACAGCCGATCATGCTCTTTGTGCTCTTTGCACTGATCGCCATGTTTATCACCAGCCTTCTATATAGCAGTGCAGGCTCCAGTACGACAGAGGCGATCACCTATTCCAAGTTCCTGGATCTGGTAGAGAAGGATCAGGTCAAGTCGGTTGTCTTTGACGGCGATCAGATCAACATCAAACTGGTAGATGGTGCCAAGGTGGGATCAGACTCTCAGACCGCGTCCATCCAGGCACAGTTATATAAGGAGAGTACAGGGCAGGATCTGACGATCACCTATTACACCGCTTATATCTCTGATGCAGACCTCCTTCCTTTATTAAAGGAACATGATGTGGAGATCGACGGAGAGATCTCAGACTCTACGGCAGTGATCATTTACAATGTCCTGAGTTTTGTTATCCCGATCGTACTCTTATGGATACTCATGTCCTTCCTTATGAAGCGCATGGGCGGCGGAGCCATGGGCGTTGGCAAGTCCAATGCCAAGGTCTATGTGGAGAAGTCTACCAGTGTGACCTTCAAGGATGTTGCCGGACAGGATGAGGCAAAGGAATCCTTGCAGGAAGTAGTAGATTTCCTGCACAATCCTCAGAAATATACCTCGATCGGTGCCAAATTGCCAAAGGGCGCACTTTTGGTCGGACCTCCCGGAACCGGTAAGACTTTGCTTGCTAAGGCAGTAGCCGGAGAAGCGGGCGTGCCGTTCTTCTCTCTGGCAGGATCCGATTTCGTGGAAATGTTCGTCGGTGTCGGTGCTTCCCGTGTCCGTGATCTTTTTAAAGAGGCACAGAAGGCTGCACCGTGTATCATCTTTATCGATGAGATCGATGCCATCGGTAAGAGCCGTGATTCCCGCTATGGCGGTGGCAATGACGAGCGTGAGCAGACTCTGAATCAGTTATTAGCAGAAATGGATGGATTTGATACTTCTAAGGGACTTTTGATCTTAGCGGCTACCAACCGTCCGGAAGTTCTGGATAAGGCATTGCTTCGTCCGGGACGTTTTGACCGACGCATCATCGTAGACCGTCCGGATCAAAAAGGACGTCTGGAGACCTTAAAGGTACATGCCAAGGATGTGGATATGGATGAGACGGTAGATCTGGATGCATTGGCACTGGCATCTGCCGGACTGGTAGGATCCGATCTTGCCAATATCATCAATGAGGCTGCCATCATCGCCGTAAAGCATGACCGTAAGTTTGTCAACCAGAGCGACTTGTTTGAGGCATTTGAATTAGTTGCTGTCGGCGGTAAAGAGAAAAAAGACCGTGTCATGAGTGACAAGGAGCGCAAGATCGTTTCTTATCATGAAGTAGGGCATGCGCTTGTTTCCGCTTTGCAGAAGAACACCGAGCCGGTACAAAAGATCACGATCGTACCGCGTACCATGGGTGCTTTGGGCTATACCTTACAGACTCCGGAGGAGGAGAAGTTCTTAGAGACCAAGGATGAACTGCTTGCCAAGATCACGACCTTTATGGGTGGGCGTGCAGCAGAACAACTCGTATTTGAGTCTCCGACCAGTGGTGCTTCCAACGATATTGAGAATGCGACCAGCATTGCCAGAAACATGGTGACACGTTTTGGTATGTCTGATAAGTTTGGCATGATGGGATTGGCAACGGTGGAGAACCAGTATCTGGAAGGCAGAGCCTCCATGACTTGTGGCGAGCGTACCGCGGCAGAGGTGGATCAGGAAGTCCTTCGTATCGTGACCGAGTGTTACGACAAGGCGACCGGTCTTTTGGAAGAAAACCGCGAGATCTTAGATAAGATCTCAGACTATCTCTACGAGCATGAGACCATCACCGGTAAGGAATTTATGAAGATCTTCCGTGACCTGAAGGGACTGGATGACCCGGAGGAAAAGAAAGAGGATACTTCTGCTGAGACAGTAGAAGAGATCGACGACAAAGATTTATTTGTGGAAGAGTAAAGAATATGGATTTTTCGATTGAAGAAGAATTAGCAAAACTCCCGGATTCTCCGGGAGTTTATATTATGCATGATGCCAAAGAAGCCATCATCTATATTGGCAAGGCAAAGTCTCTGCGCCATCGCGTGCACCAGTATTTCCAGCCCAGCCATGATGAGGGTATCAAGAAACAGCGCATGGTGCAGCAGATAGCCTATTTTGAATATATTGTGACGGATTCGGAATTGGAGGCACTGGTCTTAGAGTGCAATCTGATCAAGGAGCATCGCCCAAAGTATAATACTATGCTTCGTGACGATAAGACCTATCCGTATATCAAAGTGACGCTGGGAGAAGCTTACCCCAGAGTCCTTTTTTCGCGTCAACTGAAAAAGGACAAGGCAAAATATTTCGGACCTTTTACCAGCGCGGCGGCTGTCAAGGATACCATTGATCTGGTGCAGAAGATCTACCATCTGCGCACCTGCAACCAAAAGTTCCCGGATAATTTCGGTAAGCGCAGACCTTGTCTGAATTACCATATGAAGCAGTGCCCGGGTGTCTGTACCGGCAAGGTTTCGGAGGAGGAATATCAAAAAAGCGTCCAGGGAGCCATTGACTTTTTGAATGGCTCCTATGGCGAGGTTGAGAAGATGCTGACCGAGAAGATGCAAAAAGCGGCAGCAGATATGGAATTTGAAAAGGCGGCAGAATACCGTGATCTGCTGGGGAGTGTCCGTGCCTGCGTGCAGAAGCAGAAGATTACCAATGCAAGTGAGATGGATGACAAGGACATCGTTGCACTGGCAAAGCAGGGGGAGGATGCCGTCGTACAGGTATTCTTTGTGCGGTCGGGCAAACTGATCGGACGCGAGCATTTCTTTATGAATGTGCGCATGGATGAAGCAGACGGGGAAGTTGTAACACGTTTCATCCAACAATTTTATGCCGGTACGCCGATCATTCCACGCGAGATCTTTTTACAGGAAGAGATCGAGGATGCCCGGGTGATCGAGCAATGGCTGACGGAGAAAAAAGGACAGCGTGTCTACTTGCGTGTACCGCAAAAGGGCATGAAGAATAAGATGGTGGAACTGGCAGAAAAGAATGCTGCCATGGTCTTAGCCCAGGATCGGGAGCGGATCAAGAAAGAGGAAGGTCGTACCATCGGTGCCTTAAAAGAGATCGCGGGACTGCTTGGCATGGAGCATCTAACGCATGGAAGCCTACGATATTTCCAATATCAACGGCTTTCAGACGGTTGGCTCCATGGTGGTTTTCGAAAAGGGAAAACCTCTGCGCAGTGATTATCGAAAGTTCAAACTCAAGACTATCACGGGACCGGATGACTATGGCTCCATGCGGGAAGTTCTGACCAGACGTTTTTCTCACGGTCTACAGGAACGGGAAGAACTGCGTGCCAAGGGAGCGGATGAATCGCTGGGCAGTTTTACGCGTTTCCCAGATGTTATCATGATGGATGGCGGACGCGGTCAGGTCAATATCTGTGAGGAGGTCCTGGCAGACCTGCATCTGTCCATACCGGTCTGCGGTATGGTAAAGGATGACCACCACAGGACCAGAGGTTTATATTTCCATAATGAGCTTATCCCAATCGACCGGACATCGGAGGGCTTTCATCTGATCACGCGATTGCAGGACGAAGCCCATCGTTTTGCTATCGAGTATCACCGGTCTTTGCGCAGCACGTCACAGGTGCACAGTTTCCTGGATGATGTGGAGGGCATCGGACCGGCAAGGCGCAAGGCTCTGATGAAACGCTATGCCAGTGCGGATGAGATGCGAAATGCCAGTATTGAGGAACTTGCCGATACCCCATCCATGGATATGCGTGCAGCAGAAAAACTCTACCGGTATTTTCACGGAAGTGAGGCTGACCCTACTGTACAAAAATGAAAAAGTTGGTTACAATAACAGGAGTGGTTATATTGTGATTTGACGATAAAGGAGAAGGACTATGGAACCAATACAGGCAAAACTTTCCATCGTTGCAGACAAACTGCATTTAAAGAATTTTACAGAAGACCTCAATCTGGAGGAACATTTCGTATGTGTTGCGGATGTCAACCGTCCGGCATTACAGTTGAATGGATTTTATGAGCACTTCGAGGCAGACCGGATCCAGATGATCGGTATGGTAGAGCATGCATATATGAATAATAAGACCGCAGAGGAACGTGCGGAGATCTACCGCAAACTGCTTTCCTACGACATACCGTGTGTGATCTTTTGCCGTGGTTTCGTACCGGAGCAGTCTTTGATGGATATTGCACATGAGCGCAAGATCCCGATCCTGGGAACCGAGCGCGGGACATCCGAGTTCATGTCCGAGTTGATCTTTGAACTCAATGTACTTTTGGCACCGTGCACGACCATTCATGGTGTATTGGTCGATGTCTATGGTGAAGGACTTCTGATCACAGGAGAAAGCGGTATCGGAAAGAGCGAGGCTGCTCTGGAGTTGATCCGCAGAGGACATCGTCTGGTGGCAGATGACGTGGTCGAGATCCGAAAGACTAACGCCCACACTCTTCTGGGACGTGCCCCGAAGATCACCAAGCATCTGATCGAACTGCGTGGTATCGGTATCATCGATGTTAAGAGTCTTTTTGGTGTTGAGAGTATCAAGGAGAGCCAGAAGATCGATTTTGTCATCAAATTGGAAGACTGGAAAAAGGAGAACGATTATGACCGCCTGGGTCTTGAGGATGAGCATATGAACATCTTGGGTATTGATGTGGTATGTCATTCCCTGCCGATCCGTCCGGGACGTAATCTTGCCGTGATCTGTGAGACGGCAGCCGTCAACCATCGTCAAAAGAAGATGGGCTACAATGCCGCACAAGAACTCTACCGTCGTGTCCAGGACAATATCAGTCAGGGACAGGAGTAGTTTTTCATTAGGCATGAAGCCTTAGATTTTGCATATATTATAAAAGATAGGAGTGTTTTATTTTGGAAAGAGCAAATGCATGGAAAAAGTATCAGGAAGAGGACAAGCGTCAGGCTGTCTATGATTTTGCAGACGGCTATCGCAAGTTCTTGTCAGAACACAAGACTGAAAGAGAGTGCGCAGCATTCTTTGAGGCAGAAGCAAAGCAGGCAGGCTTTGAAAATCTGGATGAGATCATCGCTTCCGGCAAGACCTTAAAGGCAGGAGATAAGGTCTATGCCATCAACAAGAAAAAGATGGTGGCTGCTTTTGTGATCGGCAAGCGTCCGCTTTCCGATGGTATGCGTATTTTAGGAGCACATATTGATTCTCCGCGTCTGGATCTCAAACAGAATCCATTATACGAAGATACCGATATGGCACTTTTAGATACCCATTATTACGGTGGCGTCAAGAAATATCAGTGGGTGACCCTGCCACTGGCTTTACATGGTGTGATCGTCAAAAAAGACGGCAGTGTCATCAATGTATGTATCGGTGAAAAGGACGAAGAACCGGTATTCGGAGTCAGCGATCTTTTGATCCATCTCTCTGCAGAGCAGATGGAGAAAAAGGCATCCAAGGTGATCGAGGGAGAAGACCTCAATGTGCTGGTGGGAAGTATCCCGGTAGAGAGCAAAGAAGAAAAAGAATGTGTCAAGGCAAATGTCCTTCGTATTTTAACAGAGCAGTACGACATTGAGGAAGAAGATTTCTTATCCGCTGAGATTGAAGTGGTTCCGGCAGGAAAGGCTAGAGACTATGGCTTTGATCGTTCTATGATCATGGGTTATGGTCATGACGACAGAGTCTGCGCTTACCCATCTTTTAAGGCAATCGCAGAGGTGATGGACGTAGAGTACACCAGCGTCTGTCTTTTGGTAGACAAGGAAGAGATCGGATCTGTCGGTGCAACCGGTATGGAATCACGCTTTTTTGAAAATACGGTTGCAGAGGTCATGGCACTGACCGGTCAGACTTCTGAGTTGTTGCTACGCCGTGCACTGCGCAATTCCAAGGTATTATCTTCCGATGTCAGCGCAGCCTACGATCCAAACTATCCGTCTGTTATGGAAAAGAAAAATGCGGCTTACTTCGGCAGAGGTCTTGTCTTTAATAAGTATACAGGTTCACGCGGCAAGTCCGGTTCCAACGATGCAAGCGCAGAATATATGGCTGAAATGCGCAAAGTCATGGATGACGCAGATGTGTCCTTCCAGACCGCAGAACTCGGTAAGGTAGATGCAGGTGGCGGCGGAACAATCGCTTACATCCTGGGCAATCTGGATATGCAGGTCATCGACAGTGGTGTGGCAGTGCTCAACATGCATGCACCATGGGAAATCATCAGCAAGGTGGATCTCTACGAAGCATACAAGGGATATGTAGCATTTTTACACAACTAATATCTGACGGTTTATTATTTGACCATGGAGGAAAATAAACAATGGAAATCAAAAAGGAATTTCCACATATCAACTTTTTAGAAAAAGAGCCTATGAGCCGCCATACCACTTTTCGGATTGGCGGCCCAGCAGGGCTTTTTGCGTCTGTACAGGTTGCGGATGTGGCACCATTGGTATCGTATTGCAAGACCCATGACATCCCAGTCACCATCTTAGGCAATGGCAGCAATGTCTTAGTGGGAGATCAGGGGATCGAGGGACTGGTCTTATCCTTTGGCAAAGAGGCGTCTGCTATCACGGTCGAGGGCAATCAGATTCGGGCAGAAGCGGGAGCGCTCCTGTCCCAGGTGGCTAATGCGGCACTGGAGCACGGATTGGGTGGACTGGCTTTTGCTGCAGGGATCCCTGGCACGATCGGCGGAGCCGTATGCATGAATGCCGGCGCTTATGGCGGAGAAATGAAGGATGTCCTGCAAGAGGTCAGAGTCCTGCGCGCAGACGGCAGGATCGAGAACTGGCATGCAGAAGATCTGGATCTTTCTTACCGGCACAGCCGTATGATGGAAGAAGGTGCCATCGTATTGTCTGCTACCATGAAACTGCACCCGCAGGAGACAGGGCAGATCAAGGCAGAGATGGATGATTACCGAATTAGACGACAGGCAAAGCAGCCGCTGGAATACCCAAGCGCAGGGTCTACCTTTAAGCGCCCGGAGGGCTATTTCGCAGGCAAACTCATCATGGATGCAGGACTGGCGGGCTACCGTGTCGGTGATGCCGCAGTTTCTGACAAGCATTGTGGATTTGTAGTCAATCTGGGAAAGGCGACGGCAACAGATGTGCGGGGGCTTATGCATGACGTATCAGACCGGGTCTATGCACAATTTGGCGTTCACTTAGAGCCGGAAGTACGATTTGTGGGTAACTTTTAAGAATCGCATGCAGGAGGCGATAAAGTATGAAATTATTGATATTAACGGGGATGTCCGGGGCGGGAAAGTCAACGGCATTCAAGATGTTGGAGGATCTGGCTACTACTGTGTAGATAACCTGCCGATCCCGCTTCTTAAGAGTTTTATCGATCTGTCGGAGCAGCCTTCCGCCAAGGAGCAGAAACTGGTCGTCGGCATCGATATCCGAAGCGGCGAGTCCTTACATCTTTTACAGTCGGTCTTATCCGAACTGCGGCAGGATGGCAAGAAATACAGCATTCTCTTTTTGGATGCTGAGGATGAGGTACTGGTCAAACGTTATAAGGAGACCAGACGGAATCACCCACTGTCCGGGACGGAGCGTATTCAGGCAGGCATCATCAAGGAGCGGGCAGCAATCGGATTTTTGAAAGAGGAAGCAGACTATATCATTGATACCTCACACCTTCTGACGCGCGAGTTAAAGGAGGAACTGCAAAAGATCTTTGTGCAGGAAGAAGACTTCCGCAGCCTCTTTGTGACGGTCATGTCCTTTGGCTTTAAGTACGGCATACCGGCGGACGCAGACCTGGTTTTTGATGTGCGTTTTCTGCCAAATCCATACTATATCGCGGAACTCAGACCCAAGACCGGCAATGACATTGAGATCCAGAAGTTTGTGATGGGCTACGAGGAGTCCCATATCTTTTTGGACAAACTGGTAGACATGATCGAGTTTCTGATCCCGAATTACATAAAAGAGGGCAAGAACCAACTGGTGATCGCGATCGGCTGTACCGGTGGCAAGCACCGTTCGGTCACACTGGCAAACAAATTGCACGAGCGCTTACTGGATGAAGATGCGATCGGAGTCAAGATCGAGCACCGCGACATCGGTAAAGATGCCTTGCGCGGAAAGTAGGAGGTTCCAATGTCCTTTTCAGCAGAAGTAAAAAAGGAATTGAGCCAGCATATCGACGGACGCAGGCATTGCAGACTGGCGGAATTGGCGGCAATTCTCAGTCATGAAGGAAAACTTTTGACCCAGGGGAAAAAGACGATCCTTTCCATGGAATCGGAAAACCCGCTGGTGCAAAAAAAGTACTTTACTTTATTAGATAAAACAACTAATATATCTGAATATGGGGCTCATTTGGATGAGCAGGATGCAAAAGATGTCCTGACCATGGTAAAGATGTATAAAGAGAGGGAGGATGGCGTATCCATCCGCATGGACGTGGTAGATGGGCTGTTGTTACAGCAGACCTGTTGTCGTCGCGCCTTTATACGCGGTGCCTTTCTGGCAGCCGGATCCATCAGCGACCCCAACAAGAATTACCACTTTGAAATCGTTTGTAAGACAAGCCCACAGGCACTGCAACTGCAGGAGATTATGAAGGGTTTTGCAGTGGATGCAAAGATAGTAGAGCGAAAGAGACATTACGTAGTTTACTTGAAAGAAGGCGCTCAGATTGTTGACATGTTAAATGTCATGGGAGCCCATGTGGCTTTGATGGATCTGGAAAATGTCCGGATCCTGAAAGAAATGAGAAATTCTGTTAATCGAAAGGTGAATTGCGAGACGGCGAATATCACAAAGACAGTCAGTGCGGCTGTCAGACAGGTGGAAGATATCCAGTGGATCGAACAGACCAGAGGACTTGGTTCTTTGCCGGACAGTCTCAGAGAGATCGCAGAGGTACGTTTGGAACATCCGGATATGCCGCTCAAGGATCTGGGGCAGTTGCTGGATCCGCCACTGGGAAAGTCGGGCGTCAATCACCGCCTGCGACGCATTAGCGAGATCGCAGACAGGCATAGGGGATAGGAGGAACAATCGTGAGAAAAAACGTAACAATCAATATGACAGACAGTATGGAGTCCACACCGATCGCTCATCTGGTACAGTTGGCAAACCAGTTTTCCAGCAGTATCTATTTTGAGATGGACACGAAAAAGGTCAATGCCAAGAGTATTATGGGTATGATGAGTTTAGTCCTTACTGCGGGCGATGTCGTTACGATCGACGCTGAGGGCGAGGATGATGCAAAGGCAGTCGATGAGATCGAGAAGTTTTTGACAAAGTAGGATTTTTAGCATGAGCAAACGAGTTTTATTTTTGTTTAACCCGCGTTCCGGCAAAGGGAAGATAAAAGAGAATCTCGCAGACATCATTGATGTGATGGTCAAAGCCGGATATGAAGTGACGGTCTATACAACACAGTCTGCAGGCGATGCCGTGCAAAAAGCGCGCACGGAGGCAGGCAACTATGACAGGATCATCTGTAGTGGCGGAGACGGCACACTGGATGAGGTTGTCACCGGTGTTATGGCATCTGGCATTTCGGTGCCGATCGGTTATATTCCTGCCGGAAGTACCAATGATTTTGGTAATTCACTGGGGATCGGATCAGATATGGTACAGGCAGCGCATATTGCTGCGGAGGGAAAGCCTTTCCCTTGTGATGTAGGTAAATTTAATGAAGATTATTTTGTCTACGTCGCAGCCTTCGGTATCTTTACCGAGGTGAGTTACCAGACCAGTCAGGATCTGAAGAATATGTTGGGGCATGCTGCCTATATCTTAGAGGGAGCCAAGCAGATCTGGGATATCCCGTCTTACCGTATGCAGGTAGAGTATGACGGCAATGTCTTATATGATGAGTTTATCTATGGCATGGTGACAAATTCCATGTCCGTAGGTGGTTTTAAGGGCATTATCCCGGGCAATATCGCTCTGGATGATGGTGTGTTTGAAGTGACTTTAATCAAGACCCCGAAAAACCCGATCGAACTCAATGATATCGTTTGCTTTTTGACAGGAATTTCCAAGGATTCCAATCAGGTCTACTCTTTCCAGACCAACTTCTTAAAACTGACCAGCAGTGAAGATGTGTCATGGACTTTGGACGGTGAGTACGGTGGGAATCATCATCTTGTTGCCATCAGCAACTGTAAACAGGAAATGGAAATTATTGTTGAATAGATTTATAAATTGAGCTATAATGACTCATGGAGTGAAATTATATAGAAGAATGGAGGAACCGCTATGTTGGTATCTGCAAAAGAAATGTTGGACAAGGCTAAGGCTGGACATTACGCAGTAGGTCAGTTCAATATCAATAACTTAGAATGGACAAAGGCTGTATTGTTGACTGCTCAGGAGTTGAACTCTCCTGTCATCTTAGGTGTGTCTGAAGGTGCCGGAAAGTACATGACCGGATACAAGACAGTTGCAGCAATGGTAAAGGCAATGATCGAGGAATTGAATATCACAGTCCCGGTTGCATTGCATTTGGATCATGGTAGTTATGAAGGATGTTTGAAGTGTGTTGAGGCAGGCTTCTCATCTATTATGTTTGATGGTTCTCATTATGCAATCGATGAGAATGTTGCAAAGACAACAGAGTTGGTTGCTCTTGCACATAGCAAGGGAATGTCTATCGAAGCCGAAGTAGGATCTATCGGTGGAGAGGAAGACGGCGTTATCGGCATGGGAGAATGTGCTGATCCTAAGGAATGTAAAGCGATCGCTGATCTTGGCGTTGATATGCTTGCAGCAGGTATCGGTAATATCCATGGTAAGTACCCTGCAAACTGGGCTGGTCTTAGTTTTGAGACTTTGGATGCTATCCAGCAGTTGACAGGAGATATGCCACTGGTTCTTCATGGTGGTACAGGTATTCCGGATGACATGATCAAGAAGGCAATCTCGCTTGGTGTTGCCAAGATCAATGTAAACACAGAGTGTCAGTTATCTTTTGCAGCAGCAACAAGAGAATATATCGAGGCTGGCAAGGATCTGGAAGGCAAGGGCTTTGATCCTAGAAAACTTCTCTTACCTGGAACAGAAGCAATCAAGGCAACGGTGAAAGAGAAGATGGAACTGTTTGGTTCTGTAAATAGAGCTTAATATTTTTGATGGTACAAAGGTGTTCCGTATGTGTTTTTCATAGCGGGGCACCTTTTTGCTTATAAATAGTATGATTTATCAGATTTTTATGATATATTTGATAGAGTTGTGCTACAAGTGAAAGAAACGAGGAAGGAAAAGTATTATGAAAGAACAGGAATATTTCAACGTTGCTGATATCTTTGGCGAGAATGTCTTTAATGATTCTGTGATGCGTGAGCGTTTGCCAAAGAAAACCTATCAGAAGATGAAAGAGGTCATCAGTCAGGGCAGAGAACTGGACCCGGAAACAGCAGATGTTGTTGCTCATGAAATGAAGGAATGGGCGATCGAAAAGGGAGCAACCCACTATACACATTGGTTCCAGCCGCTTACCGGTGTGACGGCAGAAAAGCATGATTCTTTTATCACTGCGCCGATGTCCAATGGTAAGGTACTTATGAGTTTTTCCGGCAAGGAACTCATCAAGGGCGAACCGGATGCTTCTTCATTCCCGTCCGGCGGTCTGCGTGCAACGTTTGAGGCGCGTGGCTATACAGCATGGGATTGTACTTCTCCGGCTTTTGTCAGACAGGATGCCGCAGGTGCAACACTTTGCATCCCGACTGCATTTTGTTCTTATACAGGTGAGGCATTGGATCAGAAGACACCGCTTCTGCGTTCCATGGAAGCCGTCTCCAAGCAGTCTGTCCGCCTGCTCCGTTTATTTGGCAATACCACTTCACAGAGAGTTATGCCATCAGTCGGTGCAGAGCAGGAATACTTTATCGTAGACCGTGCCAAGTACTTACAGCGTAAGGATCTGGTCTACACCGGACGTACTCTTTTTGGTGCTATGCCGCCAAAGGGACAGGAAATGGATGACCATTATTTTGGCGCAATCCGTGAGAGGATTGCAGCATATATGCGCGATGTCAATATTGAGTTGTGGAAACTGGGCGTATCTTCCAAGACACAGCACAATGAGGTGGCACCGGCTCAGCATGAACTGGCACCGATCTATGCAGAGGCAAATGTGGCAGTTGACCACAACCAGTTGATTATGGAGACTTTGAAAAAGGTAGCCGGACGTAACGGTTTGCAGTGTCTGCTCCATGAGAAGCCATTTGCGGGCGTCAATGGTTCCGGTAAGCACAATAACTGGTCACTGGTTACCGATGATGGTATCAACCTTTTGGAACCGGGCAAGACACCACATGACAATATCCAGTTCTTACTGGTTCTGGCATGTATCCTGCGCGCGGTAGACGAACATGCAGACCTTTTGCGCGAGTCAGCAGCAGATGTGGGAAATGATCACAGATTGGGCGCAAACGAGGCACCTCCTGCTATTATCTCTGTATATCTGGGCGAGCAGTTGCAGGACGTATTGACACAACTCATTGATACCGGAGCAGCGACACATTCGATCTCCGGTGTCAAGTTGGAGACCGGCGTTAAGACTTTGCCGGATTTCATGAAAGATGCTACGGATCGTAACCGTACATCACCGTTTGCCTTCACAGGAAATAAATTTGAGTTCCGTATGGTTGGTTCTCAGGATTCTGTCGGCGAGCCGAATATCGTACTGAATACCATCGTTGCAGAGGCATTTGCGGATGTCTGCGATATCTTAGAGAAGGCGGAGGATTTTGATTTGGCAGTGCATGATCTGATCAAGCAGTTGGTGACAGACCATCAGCGCATCGTCTTTAACGGCAATGGTTATTCTGACGCATGGGTAGAGGAAGCCGAAAGACGTGGACTTCCGAATATCAAGTCTATGGTGGAGGCAATCCCTGCACTTACCACAGACAAGTCCATTGCCTTGTTTGAGCGTTTTGGCGTATTTACTAAGGCAGAATTGGAATCCCGTGCAGAAGTTGAGTACGAACTTTATGCAAAGGAGATCAATATCGAGGCTAAGACCATGATCGATATTGCCGGCAAGCAGATCATTCCGGCAGTCATCAAGTATGCGACAGAACTCGGTACTTCGATCAACACGATCAAGGCTGCCTGCGATGCAGATGTCAGCGTGCAGACCGAACTTCTGGTAGAGGTATCTGACTTATTGGCTGATACAAAGGTAGCACTTGCTAAGTTGCAGGAAGTGGTTGCAGAGGGGCTTACCATGGAAGAGAACGAGTCCAGAGCCAAATTCTATCACGATGAAGTATTTAAGGCAATGGAAGAGTTGCGTGCTCCGGTCGATACATTGGAAATGCTGGTAGACAAGGAAGCATGGCCAATGCCTTCCTATGGAGATCTGATCTTTGAGGTATAAATGATCTTATAGAAAAAGAAAGACGGACAGAGAGGAATATGGTTATTCCAATCTGAGCCGTCTTTTTCATTGCACATTTAAAAAATGGAAATAAAAAAAGAACTTCATAAAGAAGTTCTTGAAACTGGCCCACAAGGATTCGAACCTTGAAATGACGGAGTCAGAGTCCGTTGCCTTACCATTTGGCGATGGGCCATTATGCCTTGTGTGAGCGACTTGTCTAACAGCAACTCAACAATGAACATTATATAGAAGGCGAAAAGAAAAATCAAGTCTTTTTTTCAAAAATTATAATTTTTTCTGCATCGTAGCCGTAGCGCACGTAATCACCCCAGGAAAGCAGGGCATTTCCGCTGGTTACGTTGGCAATCTCGGTCGGCAGACTGTCGTAAAGATCGGCATCGATGACGACATCCAGACGGACATCAGCGCCAAATTCACTTGCCGAAACGGGCACGGCATGTTCGCGTAGCAGATAGTCGATCTTGCCATAGGCATTGTAGTCACTGGTGATGGTGAGTTCCCGACCAAGACGCTGCTCAACCAGGACACTGGCATCCAGTCCTGCCTTGGTTGCTCCCTGATAGGCGCGTACCAAGCCTCCGGTACCAAGTAAGACGCCGCCGAAATATCGGGTCACAATGACAACGATATTGTAGACGGAAGCGGACAGGAGGACATCGAGCATAGGCCGTCCTGCGGTCTGCGCCGGTTCGCCGTCATCGGAGCAACGCATAATTTCCTGTTTGCTGCCAATGATATAAGCATAGCAGTTATGCCGCGCATCCCAGTATTCCTTTTTCTTGGCTGCGATGAAGTCCAGTGCCTCCTGTTCTGTTGCAACAGGTGCGACACTGGCGATAAAGCGGGATTTCTTTTCGATGATCTCGCCCACGCCGCCTGATATAGTATTTTCGTGCATTCTGCCATGCCTGTCTCTCCCACACATTTTTCTTTATTATATATGAAGTTTTTGGTATAATAAAGTAGATTTGTTTAAATTCTGACCAATACCCATGCCTGTATATCTTTTGGACAGGCATGGTAAGTAAAGGAGAACGATATGAACTACGGTAAAAAAAGTGCACAAAAGCAAAGTGCTAAACTTTCGAGCAAACGTGCCAAAAATAAAAAGAGATTCGGCATTACCTTTATTAAGACCATTTTGGTATGCATTCTCTGCATCATCGCTGTCGGACTTGTGGCAGGCGGTCTGTATGCAGTCAAGTTGATCAAAGAGTGCCCGGATATTTCAGAGGTCAATATTTCCCCGAATGGATTTTCCACGACAGTCTTGGATTCAGCGGGAAATGAGATCGAGACGCTGGCAGCCTCCGGCTCCAACCGTACTTATGTGACAATCGATGAGATCCCCAAGGACTTGCAGCATGCCTTTGTAGCGATCGAGGACGAGCGATTTTACAAGCACAATGGTATTGATCTGCGTGGTATTATCCGTGCAGGCTTTACCGGTATCATCAGTGGCGGTGAGAAGATGCAGGGTGCATCGACCATCACCCAGCAATTGCTGAAAAACAACTATTTTACAACGTGGACAAAGGAAGCCACACTCTTAGACAGTGTCAACCGTAAGATCCAGGAGCAGTATCTGGCAGTCCAGTTGGAAAAGGTAGAAGATAAGGATACGATCCTGGAAAATTATCTGAATACGATCAACTTAGGACAGAATACCCTTGGAGTTGAGGCAGCATCGGAGCGTTATTTCAATAAGTCTGTCTCCGAACTGACCTTGTCCGAGGATGCGGCGATCGCAGCAATCACGCAGAATCCGTCCAAGTACAATCCAATCACCAACCCGAAGGACAATGCGTCCAGACGTAAAAAAGTCCTCAAAAAGATGTTGGATCTGGGCTATATCAACCAGTCGGAATATGATGAAGCCTTAGAGGACAACCTTTACGATCGTATCCAGATCGTGAATGCGCAGAATGAATCCAGTGCAAGCACTTCTTATTTTGTAGATGCGCTGACGGATGAAGTGGTAAATGATCTGGTAGACCAAAAAGGCTATACAGAGGCGCAGGCTTATCAGATGCTTTATAGTGGCGGTCTGACCATCAACTCTACGCAGGATAGCAATATCCAGACCATCTGTGAGGAGGAAGTCAACAACAATGCAAACTATTCAGATCATGTGCTTTATTCTTTCTCTTACCGTTTGACGGTGACGAAGAAGGACGGCACTTATCAGAATTACAGTGAGCAGACCATGCTGACCTACTATCAGGCGCAGAATCCGAATTATGATATTAACTTCTCTTCACAGGAAGAATGTGATCAGGCGATTGAACAGTATAAGTCTGAGATCATGGAAGAAGGCGATACGATCGCCGAGGGTGGCGAGACGATCACTTATACTTTACAGCCACAGGCTGCCATTTCCGTGATCGACCAGGCAACCGGACATGTGGTTGCTTTAGTAGGCGGTCGTGGCGACAAGACAGCCAGCAAGACGCTGAACCGTGCAACCAACATTACACGTCAGCCGGGATCCTGCTTCAAGATCATCGGTTGTTATGCGGCAGCATTGGATGCCGGCGGATTGACCCTTGCCAGCGTGCAGGATGATGCACCGACCAGTTATGCAAATGGTACGCCGCTTCACAACTACGACAATCGCTATCGTGGCTTTACCACGATCCGTGATGCAATCATATCTTCCATGAATGTCGTGACGGTCAAGAACCTGACCCAGATCGGTACCGGACTTGGCTTTGAATATGCAGAAGCCCTTGGTATTTCTACTTTGGAACCGGGAGACAACAACCAGACCTTATGTCTGGGCGGTCTGACCCATGGTGTTACGGATCTGGAACTTACGGCATCTTATGCAACGATCGCAAATGGCGGAGACTACAACAAGCCGGTATTCTATACACAGGTTTTGGATCATAACGGCAATGTGATCCTGGACAATACACAAAATACTTCCAAGGAAGTGTTAAAGGATACGACGGCGTGGCTTTTGACCAATGCCATGCAGGATGTTATCACATCCGGTACAGGTTCCGGTGCGGGACTTTCCAATATGCCGACGGCGGCAAAGACCGGTACGACGACCAAGAACCGTGATACGGTATTTGCAGGCTACACGCCATATTATACAGCGGCAGTCTGGGGCGGCTATGATGACAATACGGAGCAGACTTATACCGCATATGCCAAACTGATCTGGCATTCAGTCATGCAGCGTATCCATGAGAACCTGCCTCGTAAGGAGTTTACACAGCCATCCGGTATTGTGACGGCGCAGGTATGTAAGAAGTCAGGTAAACTGGCGATCGAGGGTGTCTGCGATGCGGATCCGAGAGGCTCTATGGTTTATACCGAGTATTTCGATAAGGATTCTGTACCGAAAGAGACTTGTGACCATCATGTCAAGTTAGACATCTGCTCTGCCTCCGGTCAGATCGCCGGAGAGTATTGCCCAGCTGAAAATCGTGTGCCGACGGTATTCATCATCGGTGGTACGGCGGAGACAGAAGACGGACCATATCTGATCACGGAAGAAGCATTGAATACAGTATGCAGCGTGCATACATCTTCCGGCAGCACAAGCGATGGTTCCACAAGTGATGGAAGCGTCAAGCCGACGGTTGAGGGAACCATTACTGACAATAAATCACAGACTGACACTTCGGGAGGGGACAACAGCTCCGGCAGCAGTTCGGGCGGTTCCTCCGGTGGCTCGTCAGGTGACGGTAGCACAACGCCGAGTACAACACCATAAAAAAGAAAGAACGCCAGCAGCGGTATAGCGAATATGCCGTTTCTGGCGCTTTTTGTGGGTGATTGTCCGTGGCTCAAAACAGATACATTTACCTTATCTCTATTTTGTGTTATTTTATAATGGACTAGAAAAATGATGAGAGGGCGAAAACAATGTATGCATTACATAGCCGTGTAAGATATAGTGAGGCAGATGAAAAAGGCAGATTGTCTGTATCGGGCATTATGAATTACTTGCAGGATTGCTGTACCATGCAGGCGGAAGATCTGGGCGTGGGCTTATCCTATCTGGCAGAGCATCATATTGGCTGGTTTGTGACATCCTATCAGATCAAATTATTAAAGGAAATGCCGATGGTGGGTGAGTCGATCGTGGTCAAGACTTGGCCGTATCGTTTTCGCGGTATGCTGGGATATCGTAATTTTACGATCGAGGATCAGGCGGGACGGGTCTATGTCCAAGCCGATTCCTTGTGGATTTTGATGGATCTGGATAAATTGTCGCCGGTACGTCTGCCACAGGAAATGCTGGATGCCTATACGATTGATCCGCAGTTAGAGGGTGAATGGAACCTGCGCAAGCGTAAATTGCCGGATACTATGACCAGAGTCTATGACTTTACTGTGACCAAGTTGCATCTGGATACCAACCATCATATGAACAATGCCCATTATGTTGAGGCGGCGAGAGAGTGCCTGCCGAGAGGACAAAAGATAAGCCAGATTTATGTGGAGTTTCGCAAATCAGCAGTCTTATCAGATCAGGTTATCTGCTACAGTGTGCAAGAGGAAAATCAGCGTGTGGTTGCTTTAGAAAACGAGGAAAAAGAATTGTTTGCGGTTGTTGAATTTACAATCAACAACAAATAAGAAAGGAAATACAATGAAATTAGGATGTATGCAGACCTTACGGGTCATAAAAAAAGTAGATTTTGGTGTCTATCTGGCAGATAAGGATCAGGCGAAGGCAGAGGAGAGAGTCCTACTTCCCAAGAAGCAGGTTCCGGACCAGACCATAGTCGGTGACGAGATCGAGGTCTTTCTTTACCGGGATTCCAAAGATCGTATGATCGCGACAACGACGCATCCATTTATCACCTTAAATGAGATCGCGGTTCTTACAGTGAAAGAAGTGGGACGTATCGGTGCTTTTTTGGATTGGGGCTTGGAAAAAGACTTACTGCTTCCGTATAAGGAGCAGACCAGAAAGGTGCATGAGGGTGACGAGATCTTGGTACGCCTTTATATTGATAAGAGCAATCGTTTATGCGCCAGCACGCGCGGTATCTATGAAGGCCTGTCCACCAATCCACCGTATCAGATCGGTGATGAAGTGGAGGGACGTGTTTATGAGTTCGGTCATGATTTTGGTACATTTTTGGCAATCGATGACAAATATTCAGCCATGATCCCGAAACATGAAGACACATCACATCTGCAATTAGGAGATGTGATCACGGTGGAGGTGACCGGCATCAAGGAAGACGGCAAACTGGATGTATCTATGCGTAAGAAAGCCTATATGCAGATGGATGATGATGCGGAAAGGATCATGGATCTGATCGAGTCCTATGCAGGCGTTCTGCCGTTTACGGAAAAGGCAACACCGGAAATCATTTTCCGTGAGACAGGACTTAGCAAGGCTGCATTCAAACGCGCGGTAGGACGCTTATATAAGGAAAGAAGAATTCAGATCACGGACGGTAAGATCCGTAAAGCGGACTAAGTTTTTCTATACCATAGGATAGGAGTATGCTATAATAGCAAAAGACGTAAAAAAGGAGAACCTGCACCTGACAGGTAGTCCATTAGAAATAGAAAGGAAGTAGTGCATTATGAAAAAAGTAATCGCAACAGATAAGGCACCGGCAGCAATCGGACCATATTCACAGGCAATCGAAGTAAACGGTATGGTTTATACATCAGGTATCATCCCGGTAGATCCTGCTACAGGCAATATCCCGGAGGGATCTGTAGCACAGGCAGAGCAGGCATTCTTAAATATGAAAAATCTGCTGGAGGCAGCCGGTACAGACATCAGCCAGGTAGTAAAGACAACCGTATTCATTAAGGAAATGAATGATTTTGGAGCGATCAACGAAGTTTATGCAAAATACTTCACAGAGCCATATCCAAGCCGCAGTTGTGTAGAAGTGGCAAGACTGCCAAAGGATGTTATGCTTGAAATCGAAGCCATTGCTTTGAAATAAGAGAAGTTTATAATTGCAGAAGGAAAAAAGAAAAGAACCCTTAGCGGTTCTTTTCTTACACTTGTTATAGAATTGTAAGGATCCGATCAGACGCGCAGATCGATGTTCTGACCGATACCATTTATAGAAGCCTCTGAAACAGGGGTTGGCATAGAAGACAGAGAAGCGGCAAGAAGATCACCGGTAGATGTGGCAGTATCCAGTTGCTTGCTTAACATGGCAATGCCGATCTGTTGTAAGGCGCCGGTATCTGATATCATACCGGAAGAAACAGGTGTAATATTCATGACAATTCCTCCTTTCTATGCGATAGACCATGTATATCTATGGAATATTCTGTCATACTTAATTGTAGTATGACACATCAGGAAGAAAATGACAAGAGGAGATAAAAGGAGAAGAAAAATGTATGACGTAATTATAATAGGAAGTGGTCCGGCGGGACTGGCAGCGGCTATTTATGCAAAACGTGCGGCACTCGAGACTTTGGTTCTGGAAAAGACACCTCTGAGCGGAGGACAGATCATCAATACCTATGAGGTTGATAATTACCCGGGACTACCGGGGATCAGTGGCATGGAATTGGGACAAAAGATGCGTGGACATGTCGATGCGGAAGAAGCAGAGGTCAAGACGGCGACGGTGACTGCCATTGAGGACAAGCAGGATCATAAAGTTGTCCATACCAATCAAGGAGACTTTGAGACAAGGACGGTCGTGCTTGCCATGGGAGCATCCCATAGACAGTTGGGAGTTCCCGGAGAGGAAGATCTTTGCGGTATGGGCGTATCTTACTGTGCAACCTGCGATGGGGCTTTCTTTAAGAACCGGGATGTAGCTGTGGTCGGTGGCGGCGATGTGGCACTCGAGGATGCACTTTTTCTGGCAAGGGGCTGTCGCAAGGTATACTTAATCCACAGACGCGATGCTTTTCGTGGGGCAAAAGTCTTGCAGCAGCAGGTGCAGGCGAAGGAAAATATTGTCTGCCTGATGGATTCGGTTGTGGATCAGATCCTTGGTCAGGATATGGTGGAAAAACTGCATATTTCCAATACCAAGACAAAGGAGGCGACAGATCTGCCGGTGCAGGGCATTTTCATTGCTGTTGGCATCAAGCCGAATACAGATACCATACAGGGGCTGCCAAAGCGTGATGAGGCAGGTTATATCCTTGCAGCCGAAGATGGCGTGACGGATATACCGGGTATTTTTGTTGCAGGGGATTGCAGGACAAAACAACTGCGTCAGGTGATCACGGCGGCGGCAGACGGTGCCAATGCGATCACATCCGTGGAACATTATTTGTGCGAGACACACTAATGTCGCAATTTAGTAAGGGCGTGGACTTGACAGGTTGCGAACCCTTTGCTATAATGGCAAAAGTGATGTAACAATTTCGTAACAAATGTTTCACATGGAGGTTTACGATAACATGAGAAAAGATGGAAAGATCAAGATTTCATATGCGGTGGCAGCAGGTGTGCTTTTAGGCAGTGTGTCTATGACATCTCTTGCTTCTCCGGTTGCCGGTGTTGTAGGTATGGCATCTACAGACAGCGCAACGGTCGCATCTAATTCATATTCTACCTTGTCAGGTGTATCATTGACTTTGGCGAACATTTTATCCGATGCTTCAGCAGCAGCCAATAACACCAGTGATGTGGCAAGTAATGACACAACTACAGTTGAGCAGACACAGCAGTCTGAATATGCCAATGTAGCCATTGCACAGGTAGACAATTACGTTAATATCCGTAGCACCCCAAGCGAGGATGGCGATGTTGTCGGCAAGTTATACAACAAGTCAGCCGCTACCGTACTTGCTACTGAGGGAGACTGGTATCAGATCACATCCGGCAACTGTACCGGATATGTTAAGTGTGAGTTCGTTGTTGTCGGTGATGAGGAACTGGCAAAATCCGTTTCTACCAGACTTGCAACGGTTACCACACAGACTTTATATGTCAGAGAACAGCCGACAACGGAGTCTTCTGTTGAGGGTATGGTTCCGGAAGGAGACGACTTGGTTGTAACAGATGAGTCTATGGCTGATACAGGTTGGGTAAAGGTATCCTTATTAGATTATGAAGGCTATGTATCCTTAGAGTTTGTAACTTTGTCAACTGACTATGTAACAGCAGAGTCCAAGGAAGAAGAAGAAGCAAGACTTGCTAAGGAAGAGGCAGAGCGTAAGGCAGCCGCAGCCGCAGCCGCTGCATCTTCAAGAAAATCATCCGGTGGATCTTACTACACAGGTGGATCATCTTCCTATGCATCCCCAAGTGGTTCCGGCGGATCAGCAGTTGTAGGTTATGCATCCCAGTTCGTTGGCAATCCGTATGTTTATGGTGGATCTAGTCTGACAAACGGAACAGACTGCTCTGGTTTTGTTATGAGTGTATATTCTGCTTTTGGTGTAGGACTTCCTCATTCTTCCAGTGCTATGCGTAGCGTTGGTTATGGTGTAGATGTGAATTCTATGCAGGCTGGTGATATCGTATGTTACAGTGGACATGTTGGAATTTACACAGGTAATGGTACGATCGTAAATGCTTTGAATAGCAGTTCCGGTATCACATACACCAATGTAAACTACAGCCCGATCCTTGCAGTTCGTAGAATTTACTAATTTGCATATTAAGTTGGATTTAAGCCTCAGGCAAATGCCTGGGGCTTTTTATTGTCGTGTATGCCGAGCAAAATGTTCAGTATATATGGAGGGGGATAGGACTTACCGTGGATGGGGCGCTGGAGTGTGTGATAGGGGCGGGGAGGCGGACACATCCTGCCGACTGTCGAAGCTGTGCAAGAGACAGTTCATCCCCAGCAAATTGCCCTCATAAGAAATTGTCCCAACCTGTTCCAATGTATTCTCTCGTAGTCCGCCTCCCCGCCCCTATCACACACTCCAGCGCCCCATCCACGGTAAGTCCTATCTCCTCCCCCAAAAAGTATTCAGACAATAATTTTGTCAAGGTAAAAAGTGTTTTTTGGAAAAACTGCACAAAAATCCAAATTTTGGTAAGAAACAAAAAAATCCGGGTGGAAGACCGCAAAAACTTATCCACAATTTTTGCAACGAAAAAGTGGGAAAAATGGACTTATACACGGAATTATTAACTTTATCCACAATTTTGGGGATAAAAACGCGGAATCTGTAGATGGCAAAAAGAACAAGCGTTTTGTAAGTTTCTGATAAAATTTGTCGAAAAAGGAAAAAAGCATTGACTTTTAAAATGTAAAAAAATGTCAAAATGTGGAGATATTGACAGAATATTTGCAGCAAAAGGGATTTTGCATAAAAAAGTGGCGCTTGCCTCTTTCTTTTTTTGGCAGATTATATTAAAATAGCAAATAAGTATGTGAAAAACTTCAAAAAACCACAGGGTCAAATTGTGGAAATTGCATAGATAAGGGAGGAAAGGATATGATTTCGAATCAGACGCTACAGAATACCATCGACGGTCTGCACCAGATCACCAAGGTTGATTTCGCTGTTGTGGATAGCGAGGGTGGTGTCTTGGCATCTACACTTACGAATCCGGGCCAGTATCGCGAATCAGCAGTTACATTTGCAATCTCTGAAGCAGAGAGTCAGGTAGTGTCCGGCTGCCAGTTCTTTAAGGTGTATGACGAGCAGCAGTTAGAGTTCATTGTTCTTGCAAAAGGTACGGATGAGGAAGAAGCCTTATTGGTAGGCAAGATCGCCACATTCCAGATTCAGGAATTGATGGTGGCATACAGGGAACGCTTTGACAAGGATAACTTCATCAAGAACCTTTTGCTGGATAACTTATTGCTGGTTGACATTTACAACCGTTCCAAGAAGTT
Organism: Roseburia sp. AM51-8; assembly: GCF_003478275.1. Taxonomy (NCBI): domain Bacteria; kingdom Bacillati; phylum Bacillota; class Clostridia; order Lachnospirales; family Lachnospiraceae; genus Roseburia; species Roseburia sp. AM51-8. The sequence continues at coordinate 148,053 of NZ_QUEY01000005.1, forward strand.
ACATGTAGATATCAATGCCAGACGTGTTGTTATGATCGTAGAGACAGGTGAGCACAAGGATGGAGATTCCATTGACCGGGTGCGCAGCCTCTTTAGCGGAAAGACAAAGGACTTTGTGACCGCCGTAGATGAGCACAATATCATCGTTGTCAAAGAACTCACAGAGCAGGAGACCTATGACGATATCCGAAAGACCGCGGCAGTGATCATTGATGCCTTAAAGGACCGTGATGATGCGATCCGCGTTTCTTACGGTACGATTGTCGGAGAGATCAAGGAGGTATCTCGCTCCTATAAAGAAGCAGGCATGGCTCTGGATGTAGGCAAGATCTTCTTTGCCGACAAGCGCATCATCGCATATTCAGCACTGGGCATCGGACGCCTGATCTATCAACTGCCGATTCCGCTTTGCAAAATGTTTATCAAGGAGATCTTTGACGGCAAGGATCTGGATGATTTTGATGAGGAGACACTTTCCACCATCAACAAATTCTTTGAAAACAGTTTGAATGTTTCTGAGACATCCAGACAACTCTATATACATAGAAATACACTGGTCTATCGTCTGGATAAGTTGCAAAAGAGCACTGGACTGGATCTGCGCGTCTTTGAAGATGCGATCACCTTCAAGATTGCACTCATGGTCGTGAAGTATATGAAGTATATGGAAAATCAGGATTTTTAATTTACAGCATTTAGGAGATAGAAGAAACAATGATTCGACTAGAACACGTTAGTAAGACATACCAGCAGGGTGTGCCGGCGCTCAATGATGTCAATATTGACATTGAGCAGGGGGAGTTCGTTTTTATCATGGGTAAGAGCGGTTCGGGTAAATCGACCCTGATCAAACTTTTGCTCAAGGAACTGGAACCGACAGAGGGCGAGATTTACATCAATGAGCAGAAGTTGTCTTCGGTCACCCACAAAAAGACTCCATATTTCCGCAGAAATATCGGTGTTGTATTCCAGAATTTCCGTCTTTTACAGGATCGCAACGTCTATGAAAATGTGGCATTTGCCATGAAAGTCGTTGAGTCCTCAACACGTGAGATCAAGCGCAAGGTGCCGCTCATGCTGTCTTTGGTCGGACTGGCTGCAAAGTACAAGTCGCTGCCACGCCAGTTGTCTGGTGGTGAGCAGCAGCGCGTTGCCATTGCAAGAGCACTGGTTAATGAGCCAAAGATCCTTCTGGCAGATGAGCCGACAGGAAACCTGGACAATACCAATGCATGGGAGATCATGCATTTATTGGAGGAGATCAATGAGCGTGGAACGACCGTTGTGGTGGTAACACATAATAGCGAAATTGTCAAAAAGATGAATAAGCGTGTCATCACGATCAAAAAAGGCGTCGTTGTCAGTGACGGGAAATGGGGTGATACACATGAAGTTTAGTACATTTTGGTATAACGTAGGACAGGGACTGAAAAATATCTGGCGTAACAAGTTATTCTCCCTGGCATCCATTGCGACCATGTCTGCCTGCATTTTTTTGTTTGGTGTCTTTTATTCCATAGGTGTGAATTTTACCTCAATGGTACATTCTGCCGAGGAAGGCGTGACGATTATTGTTTACTTTGATCAGGGAGTCAGCCAGGAACAGATCGACAAGGTAGGCGAGGAGATCGGCAAGCGTGCTGAGGTTGCAAAATATGATTTTGTGACCGCAGATGAGGCTTGGGCATCTTATAAAGACAAGTATTTTGAGGGCAATGAGGCAGCCGCAGAGGGCTTTGCCGAGGATAATCCGCTTGCTAATTCCGAACACTATGAGATCTATCTGAATGATGTATCCATGCAGCAGACCTTAGTAGACTATCTGCAAGGTTTGGATGGTGTCAGAAAGGTAAGTTATTCCGAGGTTGCAGCACAGACCTTATCAGATTTTAACAGTCTGATCGGTTATATTTTTGTTGGCGTGATCATCATTCTGGTGGCAGTTGCCGTCTTTTTGATCAATAACACGGTTACTGTTGGTATTTCCGTGCGTAAAGAGGAGATCGCCATCATGAAACTGATCGGTGCCAAGGACAAGTTTGTCCGTGCGCCGTTTGTCGTAGAGGGTGTATTTATCGGTCTGATCGGTTCAATCATTCCGCTGGTGCTTTTATTCTTCCTCTATCAGGGCATTGTAAGTTATGTATCGGAGCGCTTCAAGTTTATTGGCGATCTGGTTTCTTTCGTGCCGGTAGGAACCGTATTTACCATCTTGGTTCCGGTATCGCTGGTACTGGGTATTGGTATCGGTTACATTGGCAGCCGAATGACCCTGCACAAACATTTGCAGGTCTAACCGCATAGGATATGTGATCTTGCAATATATTGGAAAAAAGTCATATAAGAAGGATAGGAAGATGGAAGAAATAAAAGAGCAACCGGAAGTGACAAAAAAGGAAAAAAAGCCAAAGACATTTCGTCGTGGTGTCCTGACCGGCGTTTTGTGCAGCCTGCTTGTCATGGCGCTGATTCTTGGCGGGCTGGTATTTGCCTTGCGGGGCAGTCTTGGCACGCTGGCAGATTTAAACCTTTCCAAGTTGCAATACATTTCTACACTGGTACATCATTACTATTATGAAGATGTGGATGAAGAGGCACTGGCAGAAGGCATTTACAAGGGCTATATGGAAGGATTGGATGATCCGTATTCGGTTTATTATACGGCGCAGGAATATGAGGATATGATGATCGATACGACAGGCAATTATGCCGGTATCGGCGCTGTGCTTACAAAGGATACGACGACCGGGCAGGTGCGTATCGTCAATGTATATGATGATTCCCCGGCAGCAAAGGCAGGGCTTCAGGCGGATGATATCATCGTATCTGTGGACGGACACAAGGGACAATCAGAAGACCTGGATCAATTCGTGCATTATGTGCGTGGCGAAGAAGGCACCAAGATCACGGTGCAATATGAGCGTGACGGCAAGACAGATGTCGTGGAAGTAACGCGTGCACAGGTGGAGGTACCGAGTGTCAAATACAAGATGCTGGATGACGCTGTCGGTTATATTTATCTGTCAGAGTTTTCCGATAATACCAAAGATCAGTTTGAAGCAGCAATGGCAGACTTGGAGTCCCAGGGCATGAAAGCCGTGATCTACGATCTGCGCTTTAATGGTGGCGGCTGGTAGATTCCGTGACCGGGATCCTGGATGACATCTTACCGGCGGGTACGACCGTTTATATGGAAGACAAAAACGGCGAGCGCACGACTTATACATCGGATGATGAAAAGCAGATCAATATGCCGATGGTCGTACTGACATCCGGCAATACAGCCAGCGCGGCAGAGATCTTTGCCGGAGCCATCCGCGATTTTGACTATGGTACCCTAATCGGTACCAAGACTTTTGGAAAGGGGATCGTGCAGACGACGGTGCCGCTTTCCGACGGAAGTGCGATCAAGGTCACGATGGCGACCTACTATACGCCGAGTGGTGAGTGTATCCACAAGACAGGCATCACACCGGATATCGAACTGGAATACCAGTTCTTAGGCGGTGATGACGAGACTTATGATGAGTCGCTCGACAACCAGATCCAGAAGGGGCTTGAAGTCCTCCACGAGGAACTGGACAAATAAAAAATGAAAGAGGTGAATACTGTGGTAGAACTTGACGCTTATAAACAGCAGTTGCAAGCATACGAATCTCCACTACAGGAAGTGAGGGATTCACTTTGACCTGGCTAACAAGTCAAAGCGTATCGAAGAATTAGAAAGAGAAATGGAGGCAGCGGACTTTTGGAATGATGCAGCACAGTCTACTGCCAAAATGAAGGAACTGAAAAGTTTAAAAGATGATGTCAGTATCTTTTCCCATTTACAGGAACTATATGAGGAGATCGACACCTATATCACATTGGGATATGAGGAGAATGACCCGGATCTTTTGCCGGAGATCGAATCTCTTTTACAGGAGTTTGATGGGGAACTGGAAGAACTGCGCATGAAGACTTTGCTCTCAGATGAGTATGATGACAGAAATGCCATCGTATCGCTCCATGCCGGAGCCGGTGGTACGGAGAGTTGCGATTGGGTATCCATGCTGTACCGTATGTATACCAGATGGGCAGTGAGTCGTGGCTATGAGGTAGAGGTACTGGATTATCTGGACGGTGAGGAAGCGGGCATCAAGTCTGTGACCTTCCAGGTCAATGGGGCAAATGCCTATGGTTATCTGAAATCTGAAAAGGGTGTCCACCGTCTGGTACGTATCTCGCCTTTTAATGCAGCAGGCAAAAGGCAGACTTCCTTTGCATCCTGCGACGTCATGCCGGAGTTGGATGATAATGTCGAGGTGGAGATCAATGATGACGATATCCGTATCGATACCTATAGGTCCAGCGGTGCTGGTGGCCAGCACATCAACAAGACATCATCTGCCATCCGTATCACGCACTTCCCGACTGGGATCGTGGTACAATGCCAGAATGAGCGTTCCCAGCATATGAACAAAGATAAGGCTATGCAGATGTTAAAGGCAAAGTTGTATCTTTTGCAAAAAGAGGAGCAGGAGCGCGAAGCGCAGGGCATCCGTGGAGAGGTGACCGAGATCGGCTGGGGCAACCAGATCCGTTCTTATGTCTTACAGCCTTACACCATGGTAAAAGATCTGCGGACCGGCGAGGAAACCGGAAATGTGGATGCCGTTTTAGACGGTGCCATCACCCCGTTTATGAATGCCTATCTGAGATGGTGTTCTCTGGGACGACCGGATCGTCATACGCAGGAATCATAAAAGGCTTGATTTAGGTAGTCTTCTTGTGGTATTATCTTTCGAGTGAGAACATTTGTGTTTGTGTCAAAGACACTCGGGAGGGAATATGTCAGAGAAGACTACCTATTTTGTGTTAAAGGAAAAGGCAGTGCCGGAAGTGCTCCGCAAGGTAGTGGAGGCAAAGCGCCTGATCGAATCCGGTCGTTGTATCTCCGTGCAGGAGGCGACAGATCGCGTGGGGATCAGCCGGAGTTCTTTCTATAAGTACAAAGAGGATATTTTTCCCTTTCATGACAACGTCAAAGGAAAGACGATCACTATGGTGATCCAGTTGGAGGACGAGCCCGGCATTCTGTCAGAGATCTTACAGACAGTCGCCCGGTATCATGCCAACATACTGACGATCCACCAGAGTATTCCGGTCAATGGGATCGCGTCACTGACCTTATCGGTCGATGTGCTGCCGGAGACAGGCGATGTCTCGGAGATGGTGGAAGTCATGGAAAAAACACAGGGAATACAATACGTAAAAATATTAGCTAGGGAGTGATCAGATGAAAGTAGCAATTATGGGATACGGAACTATCGGTTCCGGTGTAGCAGAGATTTTAGAGGTAAACAGAGATGTTGTGGCAAAGCGTTGTGGCGAGCCATTAGAATTAAAATATGTTTTGGATCTGCGTGATTTTGAGGGAGACCCGATCGCGGACAAGATCGTCCATGACTACAAGACGATCGTAGAAGATCCGGAAGTTGCCATTGTTGTGGAGACCATGGGTGGCGTGGAGCCGGCATATACCTTTGTTAAGGCAATGCTTGAGGCAGGAAAGCATGTTACGACCTCCAACAAGGCACTTGTGGCAGACAAGGGTGCAGAATTGATCGAGATCGCCAGAAATCACAAGGTCAATTTCTTATTTGAGGCATCCGTTGGCGGCGGTATTCCGATCATCCGTCCGTTGACCTCCTGCCTGACAGGTGATGTGATCGAGGAGATCACGGGTATCGTCAATGGTACGACCAACTATATGATGTCAAAGATGACCAAAGAAGGTCTGGAATTTGATGATGTATTAAAGGATGCACAGGCAAAGGGCTATGCAGAAAAGGATCCGACAGCAGATATCGAAGGACACGATGCCTGCCGTAAGATCGCCATCCTGACATCTCTTGTCTGCGGCAGACAGGTGGATTATGAAGATATCCCGACTGAGGGAATTTCACATATCACGGCAACCGATATCAAGTATGCAAATAAAATGGGAAGAGCCATCAAGTTACTGGCTACCAGCAAAAAGGTGGGAGACTCCTATGTGGCAAGAGTAGCACCTTTCCTTTTATCACCGGAGCATCCGCTTTACAATGTGCATGATGTATTCAACGCTATTTTTGTTCATGGCAATATGCTGGGCGACGGTATGTTCTACGGAAGCGGTGCGGGCAAACTCCCGACCGCCAGTGCAGTCGTGGGTGATATGGTCGCCATTGCCAAGCATATCGACAAGAACATCTATCTGGAGTGGGAAAAGGAGAAACTTGTCCTTGCGGATCCAAACGAGCAGGTCAATCGTTTCTTTGTACGTTCCGCTGCATCAGAGGCTGAGATTGAGAATATCTTTGGTCAGGTAGAGTTCGTTGAGAGCGGTCTGGATGATGAGATCGGATTTGTCACAGAGGCCATGAAAGAGTCTGACTATGCGACAAAGGCAGCGGCACTTGGCGAAGTGCGTCAAATGATCCGTCTGGTCTAAAATGCATCATAAATAGACACATTACGACCATCCGTGGAAGAATAGAAAATCGCGGAAACTTTATTGAAAAATCATGGGGGATTTTTTATAATAGGGTCAGGATCATTAAAGATTTGATTTCAATATAAGGGGGTTTTTACTATGCAAATATATTATGGCATTGGATGCAGGGACGACAAGCAATCGCTGTATCCTGTTTGATCATGAGGGGAACATTTGTAGTATGGCACAGAAGGAGTTTCGTCAGATCTTCCCGAATCCGGGATGGGTGGAACACGATGCCAATGAGATCTGGTCTACACAGCTTGGTGTAGCCGTAGAGGCGATGTCAAAGATCGGCGCGACCGCAGACGATATTGCCGGAATTGGTATTACGAACCAGAGAGAGACTGTCATTGTGTGGGATAAACATACTGGGGAACCTGTATATCACGCGATCGTTTGGCAGTGTCGCCGTACTTCTGAGTACGCAGATGAATTAAAGGCAAGAGGCTTGGAGGACATGATCCGTTCCAAGACAGGTCTGATGATCGATGCCTATTTCTCCGCTACCAAGATTCGTTGGATTTTGGAAAATGTAGAGGGAGCAAGAGAAAAAGCGGAAGCTGGAGATCTTTTATTCGGTACGGTAGAGACATGGTTGATCTGGAAACTAACCAAGGGCGCAGTACATGTTACAGATTATTCCAACGCTTCCAGAACCATGCTTTTCAATATCAATACTCTGGAATGGGATGATGAGATCTTAAAAGAACTCGATATTCCGCGTTCCATGTTACCGGAAGCCAAGCCGTCAAGTTGTGTTTACGGTATGGCAGATCCGAGTTTCTTCGGTGCAGAGATCCCGATCGCGGGAGCAGCCGGAGATCAGCAGGCAGCCCTTTTCGGACAGACCTGTTTTACCGAGGGCGAAGCCAAGAATACATATGGTACCGGTTGTTTCCTTTTGATGAACACGGGAGAAAAGCCGGTATTCTCCAAGAACGGTCTGGTTACAACGATCGCATGGGGATTGGACGGCAAGGTCAATTACGCGCTGGAGGGATCTATCTTCGTCGCTGGTGCTGCGATCCAGTGGCTGCGTGACGGCATGAAACTGATCGATTCCGCTGAGGATTCCGAATATATGGCAAAGAAAGCCAAGGGCACCCATGGTACTTATGTCGTTCCGGCATTTACCGGACTGGGCGCACCGCATTGGGATCAGTATGCGAGAGGTACGATCGTAGGTATTACCAGAGGCACCAACAAGAACCATATCATCCGTGCGACGCTGGATCTATTGCTTATCAGGTATGCGATGTTATTGATGCTATGAAGGCAGATGCCGAGACCGATCTTCGTACCCTGAATGTAGATGGTGGTGCCAGTGCCAATGATTTTCTGATGCAGTTCCAGGCAGATATGCTGGATAAGCCGGTCAACAGACCGTCCTGCGTAGAGTCTACGGCTCTTGGTGCAGCATACCTGGCAGGTCTTGCGGTTGGTTACTGGGAGAGCAAGGAAGAAGTCATGAAGAATGTGCAGTATGACCGTGTCTTCATTCCATCCATCGACCCGGAGGAGCGCGCAGCAAAGCGTAAAGGCTGGAATAAGGCAGTCAAGTATGCTTTTGGCTGGGCACGTCAGGACGAGGACGACGAGTAAAGGTATTCTGATAAAAAAGGACACTATAAGGAGATGTCAAGGCTGGCATCTCCTTTTCTACGCCCGCTTACGGCTTTATTTTACTGGCGGGACAGAGGAAACTATGATATGATAATGAAGTAAAAAAGCGGTCGTTTTTATGAAAAGACGACGGATAGGAGAAGGTATGAATTACGATGTACTGATTATTGGCGCAGGCCCGGGAGGTATTTTTTCTGCCTATGAACTGATCCAGCAGGATCCGAATTTGCGTGTGGGCGTTTTTGAGGCAGGACACGCTCTGGGAGGCAGAAAATGCCCGATCGACGGAAATAAGATCAAGTCCTGTATCGGATGTAAGACCTGTTCGATCATGAGCGGTTTTGGCGGAGCCGGTGCTTTTTCAGATGGAAAATACAATATCACCAATGATTTTGGCGGCACTTTATATGAATATATCGGTAAAAAAGAAGCTATTGATCTGATGCGCTATGTCGATACGATCAATCTGGCATATGGCGGCGAGGGGACAAAATTATACTCTACCGCAGGCAGTCGTTTTAAAAAGCAGTGTATGCAAAATGACCTGCATTTGCTGGATGCATCTGTCCGCCATTTGGGTACGGACATCAACTATGTGGTATTGGAAAATCTCTACAAATATTTAAAGGACAAGGTAGAGTTTTATTTTGACACGCTGGTGGAGTCAGTCGAAGTCTTAGCAGATGGTGAGGAAGGCTACCGTATCCATTGCAAGGATGCAAGTTACACCTGCAAAGATTGTATTATTTCTGTCGGACGCAGCGGAAGCAAATGGATGGAAGAAGTCTGCAAGGATCTTTCTATTCCAACCAATTCCAACCGTGTGGATATCGGGGTGCGTGTGGAATTGCCGGCAGAGATCTTTTCACATCTGACGGATGAATTATACGAGAGCAAGATTGTTTACCGTACCCAGAAATACGAGGATAAGGTGCGTACCTTCTGTATGAATCCAAAGGGGGCGGTCGTAAATGAAAATACCAATGGCATCATTACGGTAAACGGACACAGTTACGAAGACCCGGAGAAACAGACGGAGAATACCAATTTCGCACTTTTGGTTTCTAAGCATTTTTCCGAGCCTTTTAAGGATTCCAACGGTTATGGCGAGTCAATCGCCAGACTTTCCAATATGCTTGGCGGTGGCGTGATGGTACAGCGTTTCGGAGACCTGATCCGTGGACAGCGTTCTACCAGGAAGCGTATCGAGGAGTCCTTTGTCACACCGACACTCAATGCTACGCCGGGAGATCTCTCCCTGGTACTGCCAAAGCGAATCTTGGACGGCATTGTAGAGATGATCTACGCACTGGATAAGATCGCACCGGGTACCGCAAATGACGATACTCTGCTTTATGGTGTCGAAGTCAAGTTCTACAATATGGAAGTGGAAGTGGACGAACATTTGCAGACCAATTATAAGGGACTTTATGTGATCGGTGATGGAAGCGGTATTACCCACTCCCTGTCACACGCTTCTGCAAGTGGTGTTTATGTAGCAAGAGAGATTGCGGGAAACCAGAACTAGAAGATCTGCAATAGGGCTACATGAAAACAGACAAGGGCAAGGTTTTTGATGACAAAATTTACTGCCAGTAAGCCCAGTGCGATCCATAGCAGACGGGCGCTGGGGTGGTACTTATGATCTAGGATCTTGCGGATACATAGATAGAGGCAGACAAAAAAGGCATAGACCACCAGCGGGTGAAAGAGAAAAGACTTGATCCAGTGTCCGGTAAGAAATAAATACAGGGCTCTGGTGCCACCGCAGCCGGGACAATAGTAGCCGGTTACTAGATGGAAAAGGCATTTGGGTGCATGGCTCATATAGTTTTGTAGTAGTCTGGCAAGTGCTTGCATATTAGGCCTCACATCTAATTGAAATAGTGATATTTAAGTACCAAATCTACTATAAAGGAATGACGGACGATTTGTAAAGAGGACGCGATCAAAGAAAGGGGGAATGGTGTATGCAGATAGGAAGTCTTGGCTCTATCCTTACAACTTCATATCAGCCGGGAACTTATGGCATGGGGACTTATGATGTCACCGCAGGCGTGACGGATCCGACTATGACCGGGGCAGGGGATACGGACGGCGTCAAGCCGGGTTATAAATCCACGCCGGCGGAATGTCAGACTTGCAAGGAGCGCAAGTATATCGATGGGTCGGATGAAAATGTTTCCTTTAAGGCGGCGGCACACATTTCACCGGAGGCAGCCGGCGGTGCCGTGCGGGCGCACGAGGGTGAACATGTCAGCAATGCCTATACCAAGGCTGCCCAAAATAACGGAACGGTGGTAAATGCCAGCGTATCCATCCACACATCGGTCTGCCCGGAATGTGGCAGGACTTATGTTTCGGGTGGCACGACCAACACAACGATCCGCTACAATGAGAGCAATCCTTACGGACAAAATCAAAAATCGCTGGATGCAGCCAGCCTGATCGGGGGCAAGGTGGATCTGAGTGCCTGATGCAGGCGGTTTTGATCGAGAAATTAGAAAAGAAATGGAGTAACATAGATGGACATCAATAGAAAACTGGCAAGTGAACTTGGCGTTCTGCCAAAACAGGTAGATGCGGCGGTAAAACTGATCGATGAGGGCAATACCATTCCCTTTATCGCAAGATATCGAAAGGAAGCAACGGGTGCACTCAGTGATGAGATTCTGCGAAACCTGTATGAACGTCTGAATTATCTGCGCAACCTGGAAGACAAGAAAGCGTCAGTTCTAGCAAGCATAGAAGAGCAGGGAAAACTGACGGAGGAACTGCGTGCGCAGATCCTGGCAGCAGAGACACAGGTCGTTGTAGATGATCTGTATCGCCCATACCGTCCAAAGCGCCGCACCCGTGCGACGATCGCCAAGGAAAAGGGCTTAGAGCCGCTGGCAGATCTGATCCTTTTGCAGGAGATTGATCAGCCGTTAGAGGAGATTGCAGTAGATTATGTAAATGCAGAGAAGGAAGTGGCTACGGCGCAGGATGCGATCGCGGGAGCCATGGATATTCTGGCAGAGACTATCGCAGACCAGGCGGATTATCGTATGCATATCCGTGGGCTGACAGAGAAAAAGGGACATATCACATCAAGCGCCAAGGATGAGACCGCGGAGTCGGTCTACGAGATGTACTATGAGTTTGACGAACCAATCGAAAAGTTGCCGGGACACCGTATTCTGGCACTCAACCGAGGAGAAAAGGAAAAGATCCTGACGGTCAAGATCTTGGCACCGACCGAGGAGATCATTCGTTATCTTTCCAAACAGGTCATTACCAAGGATAACCCTTATACGACACCGGTGCTGACGGAGACGATCGCGGATGCGTATGACCGCCTGATCGCACCGGCTATTGAGCGTGAGATCCGGTCTGCCTTGACCGAAAAGGCAGAGGACGGCGCGATCAGTGTCTTTGGTAAGAACCTACAGCAGTTGCTCATGCAGCCACCGATCGCAGGTCAGGTGGTTCTGGGCTGGGATCCGGCATTTCGTACCGGCTGTAAACTTGCCGTTGTAGATGCGACCGGAAAGGTATTGGATACGACAGTTATTTTCCCGACAGCACCGCAGAATAAGGTGGAGGAGGCAAAGGCAGTTTTAAAGAAACTCATCTCCAAATACCATGTTACCCTGATCTCCGTAGGAAATGGTACGGCATCGCGTGAATCAGAAATGATCATCGTAGATCTCTTAAAGGAGATCCCGGTTCCGGTGCAGTATGTGATCACCAACGAGGCGGGGGCATCCGTCTATTCTGCCAGCAAATTGGCGACAGAGGAATTTCCGCAGTTTGACGTAGGGCAGCGTAGTGCGACATCCATTGCCAGACGTGTACAGGACCCCTTGGCTGAACTGGTAAAGATCGATCCAAAGTCGATCGGTGTAGGACAGTATCAGCATGATATGAACCAGAAAAAGTTGGACGAAGCCTTATCCGGTGTTGTTGAGGCGTGCGTCAACAATGTGGGCGTTGACCTGAACACGGCTTCAGCATCCTTGCTGGAACACATTTCAGGCATCAATAAGACCATTGCTAAGAATATCGTGGCATATCGTGAGGAGAACGGACAGTTCACTTCAAGAAAACAATTATTAAAGGTACCAAAATTAGGACCAAAGGCATACGAACAGTGTGCAGGCTTCCTGCGGATCCGCGGGGGCAAGAATCCTTTAGACGCGACCAGCGTACACCCGGAGCCTACGAAGTGACGGAAAAGCTTCTTGCCGAATTAGGACATGATCTGACGGAGATCACCAGTGGCGGTATCGGGCAGATCGGAAAGGAAGTAGGCGATCTGGATCGACTGGCAGAAGAACTTGGTATCGGTGCCATGACTTTGGAGGATATTGTAAAAGAACTCCAAAAGCCGGGGCGTGATCCAAGAGAGGATATGCCAAAGCCAATTCTTCGCAGTGATGTCCTGAGCATGGAAGATTTAAAACCGGGCATGGTCTTGAAAGGCACTGTCCGCAATGTCATTGATTTTGGTGCTTTCGTGGATATCGGCGTGCACCAGGACGGACTTGTCCATATTTCTGAGATCTGCGACCGCTTCATCAGGCATCCGCTGGAGGCTGTATCGATCGGCGATATTGTGGATGTGCAGGTCTTGAGCGTGGATTTCAAAAAGCAAAGGATCCAGTTGACCATGAAACTGGGCGATCGACAGGACAAAAAAGAGGCTGCGAAAGACCAGCCTGCGGCAAGATCCAAAAAGCCTGCCAATAAGCAGAATTTCAAGAAAAAACAGGAGCACAGGAAGCCGGTCAAAAAAGGCAATAACTTTTTTGACAATATTATTATCGAATAGTGGTTGACAGATAGGCTCTATATGCATATACTGATGCTTGTAAATAGGAATCTTCGGGGCAGGGTGATATGAGAGATCATAGATTCCCGACCGACGGTGATGTTGCTACGGCAACGAGTCCGTGACCTGCATTTGCAGTTGAATCGGTGTGAATCCGATACCGACAGTATAGTCTGGATGAGAGAAGATAAGTTGATTTTTGCGTGCAATGTATTGCCCCGAACGCTGGAATTAGTGTTCGGGGCTTTTTGCGTACAAGGCTGACTTACCAGAGACCGATTTTCCTAAATAAAAAGGAAAAAGGAGTGTTACAAAATGAGTGAGGTAACAACAAAAAGAGCAAACGTAAACAATGGAACAAAGAGTGCAGCAGCATCTAAGATGAATGTGCGCTATCTGACGGTGACGGCAATGTTATCGGCGATCGCATTTATCCTGATGTTTCTTGATTTTTCTGTTCCGGTCATGCCAAATTTCATCCGCATGGATCTGTCAGAATTACCGGCCTTGATCGGTGCTTTTGCCATGGGACCGGCATGTGGCGTATGGGTATGCTTAGTTAAAAATCTCTTGCATCTGTTTATGACATCCACAGGTGGCGTCGGAGAATTGAGCAACTTTGTTCTTGGCGTAGCCTTCGTACTTCCGGCAGGACTGATCTACAAGCACAAAAAGAATAAGAAGTCAGCCATCACAGGCGCTCTGATCGGAGCACTTTGCATGGCACTCTTCAGTTTCCCATCCAACTATTTCGTGGTTTATCCGATCTACACCAAGATGATGCCAATGGATGTGATCATCGGTGCTTATCAGGCAATCGTGCCATCCGTAAAAGAATTGTGGCAGTGCCTCTTATTCTTTAATGTGCCGTTTACCTTTGTCAAAGGTCTGTTTTCCGTACTGATCACAATGGTGGTATATAAAAAGATCTCACCGATCTTAAAAGGAAGAGTTTAAAAACAAAATAAAGAAATAGGATAAAAGCCTCAATCCGTCCGGCGTCTTGCATGTCGGTAGACGGATTGGGGCTTTTGATTTTGTATGGAATATGATAATATAACAATCAGAAGTGGGCTTATATGGAGGAAGATATATCATGACCGTCAAATTTAACGTAAAACTGAGCAGTGAGGATATGTATCGTTTCAATATGTATCACGCATATACATCCATGCAGGGCATCTTGTCGCTTGTCATGGGGATCTTTGTAATCGTGGTGATCGCGCTTTCCGAAAATCTGCACGACATCCGTCATGCCCTGCCTTATCTTTTGATCGCGTTGATCTTTCTGTTATATGTGCCTTTGACGCTGCGCATCCGCTCGAAGCGACAGATTCATATGTCAGATGCTTTGAAGGATGTCCTGCATTTTGAAATGAGAGAAGATGGCATTGCCGTCACGACAGATCACGAGACGGAGGAGGCAGTTCTGCCATGGAATATGATCTATAAAGCCGTGACAACCAAACACAATCTTCTTATATATAGTAACCGCGTCAATGCGTACATCATACCAAAGGCACAGGCGACGGAGGAACTGCCACAGATCTATGCCATGTTGCGTCAGCATTGCAAGGATTATCGCTTACATATTAAGGGAGACAAATAGATGATAAAAGAAACATTTTCACCGGAGGAAACGTTTGCCTTTGGAGAAGAATTAGGAAAAAATGCCAGACCGGGACAGGTTTACACCCTGATCGGCGATCTTGGCGTGGGAAAGACAGTTCTTACGCAGGGAATCGCAAAGGGCCTGGGAATTGATGAAGCCATCTGTAGTCCGACCTTTACCATTGTGCAGGAATATCACACCGGGCGCATGCCGTTTTACCATTTCGATGTGTATCGTATCGGCTGTGTGGAAGAAATGGATGAGATTGGTTTTGACGATTACGTTTATGGCGAAGGCCTGACTATGATTGAGTGGGCAAATTTGATCGAGGAGATTCTGCCGGACCATTTCTGGCAGATCATGATCGAAAAAGATCTGGAAAAAGGTTTTGACTATCGCATGATTACAGTTGAGGAAGTGGGTAAGGCATGAAGATATTAGGAATTGATGCATCGGGCATGGTTGCCAGCGTAGCGATTGTGGAAGATGATATTGTTGTGGGCGAATACTCTACTAATTTTAAAAAGACGCATTCACAGACATTGCTTCCAATGTTGGAAGAACTGAAAAAGATGATCACATTGGATCTGGATACGATCGATGCCATTGCGGTTGCAGCAGGACCGGGCTCTTTTACCGGACTCCGTATCGGTTCGGCGACGGCAAAGGGATTGGGACTTGCTCTGGACAAGCCGATCATATCCGTCTCAACGATTGAGGCGATGGCTTACAATCTCTGGGGAAGCGCAGATAATGTGTGTCCGATCATGGATGCAAGGCGGGGGCAGACCTATACCGGTCTTTATCACTTTACGGATACAGAGATGGAGTGCATCGTAGAACCTTGTGCTGTTGACATCACAGAGATCATAGAAAAGATCAATGCTATGGGCGGGGCCGTGACTTTCTTAGGCGATGGCGTGCCGGTCTTTCAAGAGGCAATCGCAGATAAATGCAAGGTTCCTTACCATTTCGCACCGGCTCATATGAACCGCCAGCGTGCCGCATCTTTATGTGCAAGGGCAGAGGCTTATTATCTTGCGGGAAAAGTGCAGACGGCAGCCGAGCACAGACCGGAATATCTGCGTCTGTCACAGGCGGAAAGAGAACGCATGGAAGCGCAAAAGAGCGGTCAGGCATAATGGATATCCGGATCAGACCCTGCAGGGTGGAAGATATCGACAGGATCGCAGCGATGGAAGCGGCGATCTTTAGCGAGCCATGGACAAAGACCGGATTTTTGGAGACGCTTTCCGAGACAGAACATGTCTTTTTAGTGGCAGAAGATCAAGAAAACCTGTGTGCCTATGGCATCTTATATTGCAACAGTGATGAAGGGGAGATCCCAACGATCGCAGTTTCAGAAGAAGCGCGCGGCAGAGGTCTGGGAAAGAGGCTTTTATCCCGGATGATGGAGGAAGCGGAAAAAAGGGGCGTAGCCCATGTTTATCTGGAAGTGCGAAAGAGCAACCTGCCGGCACAAAGATTATACCAGGCATGTGGATTTTCTCTTGTAGGACAAAGAAAGGGCTTTTACCACAAGCCGGACGAGGATGCTTTCGTCATGGCTTTTCATAAGGAGGATATATGTTAGATATTTGCTTGCTGGGAACAGCAGGGATGATGCCGCAGCCACACCGCTGGCTTACGGCAATGATGGCTCGTTTTAATGGCAGCAGTCTATTGATCGACTGTGGCGAGGGAACCCAGATTGCGATGAAGGAGGCGGGGCTCAGCCCAAATCCGATCGATACCATCTGCTTTACCCATTATCACGCGGACCATATCAGTGGCTTGCCTGGACTGCTTTTGTCCATGGGCAACTCAGACCGCACGGAACCGGTGACTATGATCGGACCAAAAGGTCTGGAACGCGTAGTTAATTCTTTGCGTGTGATCGCACCGGAACTACCGTTTGACATTCATTTTATAGAACTTACCGAGGCAGAGCAGGATCTGGTCTTGCATGGCTATCATATCCGGGCATACCGTGTCCAGCATAATGTGCCTTGCTACGGCTATTGCATCGAGATCCCGCGCAGTGGCAGATTTGATGCCGCAGCAGCAAGTGCTCTGGGACTCCCGGTACAGACCTGGAACCGCCTGCAAAAAGGCGAGACCATCCTGTGGGAGGATAAGGAATACGCGCCGGACATGGTGATGGGACCGCCTCGCAAAGGGATCAAGGTGGCATACTGCACGGATACCAGACCGATCGACCGCATTGCGGACAACGCCAAGGGGGCAGATCTATTTATCTGTGAGGGCATGTATGCGGAGCCGGACAAACTTGCTAAGGCAAAACAGTACAAGCATATGACTTTTTATGAAGCGGCAGAGCTGGCAAAGAAGGCAGAGGTCAAGCAGATGTGGCTGACCCATTTCAGCCCGTCTTTGGTAGGTGCAAAAGGATACATGAAGGATGTGAAGCGGATTTTCGCGGAATCATATCTGGGAGAAGACGGCAAGATGCTGGAGTTGGACTTTTTGGAGGAATAAGCGATGAAGAAGGCATTTCGTATAGGAATATCGATCGTGATCTGTGTGGGGCTGGTGTGCGGCTACTATTATTATCTGTCGCACAAGAATGCAAAAAGTGCAGAAGATGCACAAGACAAGACGACAGAAGTGGAAAAGATCATCGAAAGGGACTTTGATAAAAAGTATCCTAAAACACCACGCGAGGTCGTGAAGTGGTACAACCGGATCATCACGGCTTTTTACGGCGAGGAATATACGGACGAGGAACTGGAGAAAATGGCAGATCAGGCGAGAAGCCTGATGGATGATGAACTCCTGTCCTACAATCCGAGAGATACCTATCTGAAGAGCCTCAAGGCAGACATTGAGGACTATAAGACCAGGGATAAGATCATTGTGCAGTCCTCGGTCAGTGACAGCAATGATATTACCTATGCTACGGTAGACGGAGATTACTGCGCCTATGTGGATGCCTATTATTTTTCCAGAGAGGCAAGTGACTATAGCAGGACTTACGAGGAGTTTGTGCTGCGCAGGGATGATGAGGGGCACTGGAAGATCCTGAGTTTTCGTTTGACAGAAGGAGACAATGATGAGTGATAAAGAAATATGCATATTAGCGATAGAGAGTTCGTGTGACGAGACGGCGGCGGCGGTCGTGGTAAACGGCAGACAGGTCTTGAGCAATGTCATTTCCACACAGATACCGATCCATACCTTATATGGCGGTGTCGTGCCGGAGATCGCATCCAGAAAACATATTGAACGTATCAATCAGGTGATTGAGGAAGCACTGAAAGAAGCTCATACATCACTTGATGAGATTGATGCGATCGGTGTTACCTATGGACCGGGTCTTGTTGGAGCCCTGCTCGTAGGACTTTCTGAGGCAAAGGCGATCAGTTTTGCAAAAGATATTCCGTTGGTAGGTGTGCATCACATCGAGGGACATATCTGCGCTAATTATATAGAAGATAAAACTTTGGAACCGCCATTCCTTTGCCTGGTGGTATCGGGAGGACATACCCATCTGGTCCGCGTCAAAGATTATGGGCAGTATGAGATCTTAGGGCGTACCAGAGACGATGCGGCAGGAGAGGCTTTTGATAAAGTGGCAAGAGCCATTGGTCTGGGCTATCCGGGTGGTCCTAAGATCGAGCAAAAGGCAAAAGAGGGAGACCCGCATGCCATACCTTTCCCGGTGGCAAAGGTCAATGACAGTGCTTACGACTTTAGTTTCAGCGGCTTAAAGTCCGCAGTCTTAAATTATATCAACGGCGCCAAGATGAAGGGCGAAACAATCAACGAGGCAGATATCGCTGCATCCTTCCAGCAGGCGGTCATAGATGCTCTGGTGGGACATGCCATGCATGCGCTGGATGAATTCGGCGGGGACAAGTTTGCCATTGCCGGAGGCGTTGCGTCCAATGGTACTCTGCGTGCAGCCATGCAGGAAGCCTGCGAGAGGCGTGGTGTCAGATTTTACCATCCGTCACCGATCCTTTGTACGGATAATGCCGCCATGATCGGTGCGGCAGCCTATTATGAGTATATGTCGGGACGCAGAGATTCTATGTCTTTGAATGCTGTGCCGAATCTGGCATTGGGACAGCGCGTGGAATCGTGATCAAAGGCATGCGGTAGTGACAGAAGATCTTGAGCAGGAGAATGGGATGGAAAGAATAGGAGCAGTCGTATTGGCAGCAGGTTCCGGAAAGCGTATGGGAGCAGATATTCCAAAACAATATCTTGCCCTGTGCGGCAAACCGGTCATGGTATATTGTCTGGAGGCATTTGAAAGGAGCCGGGTGGATGAGATAGTTCTGGTAGTGGCACCGGGAGACCGGGCATATTGCCGGAAAGAGATCGTAGAAAAATATCATATTACAAAGGTAAGTGCCATTGTAGACGGAGGAGCAGAACGCTATGACTCTGTCTATGAGGGGTTAAAAGTCATCCACTGCGACTATGTCTTGATCCACGATTGTGCCAGAGCCTTTGTGACGGAAGATATCATAGAAAGATCCATTAGAGGTGCAAAGGGATACGGTGCCTGTGTTGTCGGGATGCCTGTCAAGGATACGATCAAGATCGCGGATGAGAGCGGCTGGGTAGAGGCGACCCCAAGGCGTGATCTGGTCTGGAGTGTGCAGACACCCCAGAGTTTTTCCTATCCATTAGTGTATGAAGCCTATACCAGATTGCAGGCATGCGATAAGACCGGGGTGACCGATGATGCCATGGTCGTAGAAAAAACCATGCAGGCGCGTGTGAAATTGATCGAGGGCAGTTACGAGAATATCAAGGTGACGACCCCGGAAGATCTGCTCATGGGGGAGCGTATTTTGCAGTTCCGAAAAAAGTGAAGAAATTTGAAAAAAAGAATTGACACGCAGATGCAAGAATGATATTATCTTATTCGTGCTGAAAAACACATAAACATATATGGCTTGGAGAGGTATCGAAGTGGTCATAACGAGGCGGTCTTGAAAACCGTTTGTCCGCAAGGGCGCGTGGGTTCGAATCCCACCCTCTCCGTTATATGCTTGTCATCGCATGGTGGTGAGCATATTTTATGTCAGTCTTTATTCGACACACTTGGAGAAGTACCCAAGCTGGCCGAAGGGACACCCCTGGAAAGGGTGCAGGTCGTTAATAGCGGCGCGAGGGTTCAAATCCCTCCTTCTCCGTTAGATTATAGGAAAAGACCATGAGAAAACGGCTTTTCACTTTTTGGAAAAAAGATGTAAAAAGTTGTTGACAAGAAAAGGCCGAAATGATAATATAATCTAGCTGACGCAAAACGGCAGCAAACAACAACGAAAAAGAGATTTGAAATCTTGAAAAAAGTTGTTGACAAACTTCGAATCATTTGATATGATAATGAAGTTGTTCGGGTCACAAACGACTCGAAAATAAATAAAAAAGTTGTTGACAAACGACTTGATACATGATAAGATATCAGAGTTGCTGTTAGCAACCAACCTTGATAACTGAACAGTGAAACAACCTTGAAAGATTCTAAGAGAATAATTCAAGTCGATCAGAAATGATCGCAAACGAACAGCTTTTTAAAAAGCAACCTTAAAA
>NZ_QUEY01000006.1:0-81465 GCF_003478275.1 Roseburia sp. AM51-8
TTTAAGGTTGCTTTTTAAAAAGCTGTTCGTTTGCGATCATTTCTGATCGACTTGAATTATTCTCTTAGAATCTTTCAAGGTTGTTTCACTGTTCAGTTATCAAGGTTGTGTTGTTAACAGCAACTCCAGTATATTATCATGTATCAAGAAGTTTGTCAACAACTTTTTCATTTTTCTTTCGAGCCGCTTGCGACCCGAACAACTTCATTATCATATCAAATGATTTGAAGTTTGTCAACAACTTTTTAATTAATCTTTTAAATCCTTCTTTTAAAAAGTTGTCATGCTGTGGTAGAATCTCATCTTCCTGACCGCTCTCCCCGCCAGCCATGTTATAGTACCACTTCACTCCTATAGAAGTCAATAGAAATGTCGAATATTGTTAAAGTGGCACGATTGCAGTAATTGTGCTATTTTATCTGACAATTTGTACAAACTCGTTTTTTACAGGATTTCCAATGCCTCGCGCACATTCTCAACCCCTTTTAGTAACATTCCATCCGGCTTTTGTATATTTTTCATACACACTTTAGGCAGGATACATTGCTTAAATCCCAGTTTGTGCGCTTCTGCTATTCTTTGTTCTACCATATTTACAGATCTCACTTCGCCACTCAAGCCTACTTCGCCAAAACAGATCATATCTTCTGCGATCGGACGATTGCGAAAACTTGATATGATCGCCAGGACCAGTCCAAGATCCGTTGCCGGTTCACTGACCTTCATGCCTCCTGCAATATTGATATAAGCATCCTGGTCTGCCAGTCTGACTCCCACGTTTTTTTCCAATACTGCCATCAAAAGGTTGACGCGGTTGTAATCCACGCCCGCCGCCGTTCGTCTTGGCATACCAAACGCACTGTGGCATACCAGCGCCTGTATCTCCACCAGCAAAGGTCTTGTACCTTCCATGGTACATACAACGATCGAACCACTGGCATTCTTGGGTTTGCCATCCAACATATATTCTGACGGATTGGGAACTTCCCGCAATCCTGACTGGCACATTTCAAAGACACCGATCTCGTTCGTAGAACCAAATCGGTTTTTAACAGCACGCAGGATACGATAACTGGCATAGCGATCCCCTTCAAAATAAAGAACCGTATCTACCATATGCTCCAGTACACGCGGGCCTGCCACCGTCCCCTCTTTTGTCACATGTCCCACGACAAAGATAGCGATCCCCTGTTCTTTTGCTAGGCGCATCAGCACGCTGGTGGCTTCTCGTACCTGCGAAACACTCCCCGGTGCCGAATTGACATTTTCACGGAACATGGTCTGGATGGAGTCGATGACAACCACCTGTGGCTTGCGCTCTTCGATCACGCCCTGTATCAGATCCAGATTGGTCTCGCACAAAAGTGTCATTTCATCAGAAAAGATACCGATCCGGTCTGCACGCATCTTAATCTGTTGCAGTGATTCCTCTCCCGAAATATACAAGACCGCGATTTTCTGGTCTGACAGACTCTTACAGGTCTGCAATAAGAGTGTCGACTTACCAATGCCCGGATCTCCGCCTACCAATACTAAAGAGCCCGGCACAATGCCACCGCCCAGTACACGGTTCAACTCTTCGATATGAGTATCCATCCTCTTTTCCGATGACGACTGGACATCATTTAATTTTGCCACCTGTACTTCTGTGATCTGTCTATGTGTCACACTGGATTTTTTATCAACGATTTCTTCTACCATGGTGTTCCATGCCTTGCACGCCGGGCATTGTCCGACCCATTTGGACGATTCATAACCACATTCCTGACAGAAAAATACGTTATTCTTTCCCTTTGCCATTCAATTTCCTCACGGTTTCTTCTATATATTAAGTATTCATGTAATCGGAGTGAACTTTCTATTACATAAGAAAGATCCTCGTCAATCTATGACGGGGATCTCCTTTTTATTATATCTTGTATGCTTTTAGCACTTTTTTACATCTACAGAGATCGCACTTTCGGCATCCAATTCCACGCTCAAATTCAACTTACCGCCTAAATTCGTCTTCATTGTACCGGCATCAGCCCCGGCAACCTTGACATCATATTCGGTTTCCGGTTCAAGTTCCAAAGTGATCTGCGCGTCTTCCGGTCCCTCTACCGTAAATGTCACGCCATCTTCGGTAGCCTGAAAATGCTCTACGGAAGTCCCCGGAACAGATTCATATACAAACATACCATTTCGCTCCAGTTTGGTGATCTCCTTGAAAGTCTTTACCTTGTATAAGTCTCCCTGATGACTCACATTGTCCAGTTTGGACTTGGTCTCCAAACTGTAATCTCCAAAACTAATAGTACCATCTGACTCACAACGAATTAATTCGCTAACTACAGCCATTTTCTTCTCCTCCTGCTTCTTTAAGGCAATGCCTTTTCTCTGTCTTACAATGTATGAACATTATATAATACAAGATATAAAATATCTAGTAAATCCAAGGATATTCATAAAAATTTTAGAATTATGAAGTAAAGACGATCTTGCCTTTTCTCATCGTGACAACGGCCTTACTGCCCTTCTTTACATCCCCGGAAAGAATAAGTTCTGCCAAAGGATCTTCCAGATCTGTCTGGATGCGCCGGCGCAATGGTCTTGCTCCGTATTTCGGATCATAGGAAACCTCTACCAGATGCTTCTTGACCGCATCCCGGATGGTCAGATCGATATCCAACTGCGTCTTGCAGCGCTCGATCAAAGAACGGGTCATGATCGTCACGATCTCCTTCATATCCTCCTTATTCAGGGAACGGAATACGATCGTCTCGTCAATTCGATTTAAGAACTCCGGCTTAAAGATGCGTTTTACCTCTTCCATAACGCCGTTTTTCATAAATTCATAACTATTCTTCTCATCTTCGACCGATGCAAAGCCCAGTTTCTTCGGCTCAACGATTGCCTGCGCTCCGGCATTGGAGGTCATAATGATGATCGTATTTTTGAAACTAACCTTGCGTCCCTGAGAATCCGTAATATGTCCGTCATCCAAGACTTGAAGTAAAATGTTAAATACATCCTGATGTGCTTTTTCAATCTCATCAAAAAGAACGACCGAATACGGATTACGGCGCACTTTTTCACTCAACTGTCCGCCTTCTTCGTGTCCTACATATCCTGGCGGTGAACCGATCATCTTGGATACGCTGTGCTTTTCCATATACTCCGTCATATCAACGCGGATCATTGCTTTTTCGTCTCCAAAGACTGCCTCTGCCAAAGCCTTGGAGATCTCTGTCTTCCCAACACCTGTCGGTCCTAAGAACAGGAAGGAACCGATCGGGCGGTTTGGCTCCTTGAGACCTACACGTCCTCGTCTGACCGCACGCGCTACAGCACTGACCGCATCTTCCTGTCCTACCACTCTCTTATGCAGGGTCTTTTCCAAATTGCGCAGGCGAACAGCTTCTTTTTCATTTAATCTGGATACCGGGATCTTGGTCCAGATAGAAACCACCTGTGCAACATCATCCTCTGTCAGAACTAACTGCTGTTTGTCTTTTCTGTGTTCGTATCTCTTTCGCAAAGACTTTATTTTCTTTTCCAGAGTCGCCTGCTGTTTGCGGCAATCAGATGCTCCTTGCACATCCCCTGCCATCAGGCATTCTTCTACACCGCGAGCCGCCTCCTTGCACTCTTCTTCCAAGGTCAGCATCTGATCCGGTGCTTTCACTTCCATCAGACGTAATCTGGCAGCCGCTTCATCCACCAGATCAATCGCCTTATCCGGCAGGAAACGATCTGCGATATAACGCTGCGACATTGTCACCGCAGCATGGACCGCTTCGTCCGAAATCGTAATGCCATGGTGCTTTTCATAGCGTTCCTTGATGCCTTGCAAGATAGCCTCTGTCTCTTCTTCAGTCGGTTCTTCCACCGTGATCGGCTGGAATCGGCGTTCTAGGGCGGCATCTTTTTCTACATATTTGCGATATTCTGCGATCGTAGTCGCACCGATGATCTGGATCTCGCCTCTTGCCATTGCCGGCTTTAAGATATTGGAAGCGTCGATCGCACCTTCTGCACCACCTGCACCGATGATCGTATGCATCTCATCTATGAATAATATGATATTTCCTGCCTGCATCACTTCGGCGATCACGCGTTTGATACGTTCTTCAAACTCGCCACGATACTTAGAACCTGCCACCATACCGGACAGATCCAGTGTCATCACGCGTTTATCTGCCACAGAATCCGGCACCATGCCTAACTGGATCCTCTGTGCCAAGCCTTCCACGATCGCAGTCTTTCCAACACCCGGTTCCCCGATCAGGCATGGGTTGTTCTTGCCCCTGCGGCTCAAAATCTGGATCACACGCTGGATCTCGCCCTCTCTGCCGACAACCGGATCCAACTTGCCCTGCCGTGCCATATCTGTCAGATCTCTGGCATATTGATCCAAGGTAGATGTCTCGCCGGCACCGCGTTTTCTTCTCTTATTGGCATTATTTTCTCTATATGTAATGCCTTCTCTTCCCATAGTAGAGATCAACTCTGCGAATAATTTCTGTGTATCTACGGACATGGATGCCAAGATGCGTGCGCCCGCTGTATCCTGCATACGCACCATGGCAAGCAAAAGATGCTCTGTACCGATCTCATCCATACCACATGCAATGGCTTCCTGTTCTGCCTGTGCCAGCATCTGATCTAACTTTGGTGTATTGCCGTCCCATTCTGCAACAGCGATACCGCCTTCCGGCGAGATCAGTTCTTCGATCAGGTCGATCAAATTCTTTTCTGATACGCCAAGACCCTGTAAAACCTTGGCAGCCAGACTGTCTTCCTGTCTGACCAATGCGACCAGCAGATGCTCAGTCCCTATATAATTATCTCCCAGACGTTTGGCTAAGCGTTTGGCATCCGCCAAGGCTGCCTGCGCCTGTTCCGTCAACTCCATCATATTATAAAGCCTCCATATTATAAGTCATTTAAATCAAGAATATCCAACTGTGCATCAAGGTCAGCCCCCTTATAGCGGGTATTTTCCTTGCTTTGGAAAGCCTCGGTTCCCTTGATGTCACTGTAGATCGGCTCCTGCGGTGCCGTCTGTCTATTCTTGTTTGGCTGCGCCTGTAAAGCATCTTCCGAAGCCGCCTTGCCAGCCGTTTCGCGTTTGACCTCCGGCGCTTCCTCTGTCGTCTCGATCTCAGGCTGAGTTTCTTCTGCCTCCATATCTGTCAGATCATCTTCAAAAAGATCATCCTCCAGATCGTCGAACTCGTCCTCTTCTTCCTCACGCAGATTTCTGCGCAGTTTGACAAAGATCGATGTCTTTTCCGCACCCTGATCCGCATCCTCATCCTCTGCAGGATCATCCATAAGATCTTCTTCTATCGCTTCATCTTCTGCGCCTGCCAGATCCGGATCGTTCGGCTCATCCTCATCCATCCAATCCTCTTCTTCCTCCCTGCGCCTGCGGGATAACAAAAGATTGATGATCACAACCGCAAGTACAACAATAACGAACAAAAGGATCGCTACCAGATAGCGCTGCTTCTGCCATTTTCCAAAATATTCATCACTGCCGGCAGCAGTCGTCACCGGCTCCTCTGCCGTCGTATCCTGTGATAACAGGTCTTCATTCACTCTCTGGAGGCTGCCATCCGTATTATCATACTGGAACCATCCGGTCACGCCGTCCTGATTGGTACCATATACAAAATAGAAATCGCTGTCATCCCCCTCTTTGTAAACAGATAAGGTCTGATCTCCAACGGTCAGTGTCGTCTCTGTAAAAGAATCACGCAAAAGACTATCCGGCGTTGCCAGAACCACATACTGTTCTGCTGTACCAAGCATGGTAAAAGGTGTCACCTTATTCATGGCTTCGTCATACTGATAAAAGACACCATCCCCTGCCGTGTTATCTGCTCTCTTTAGATAAAGAAGGGTGATCGATCCATTGGATAATTCCCGATAGGCATAGCCATCAATAGTCACTCTGGTACGGCTGAAGCCTGCCGGAATCGCGCTCTCCGGGTAACGCTCGGAAACCACATAGGCAACGCCATCAATGACAAACTGTCCGTCTGCCGCCTGTGTCGCAGTATCCTGTGTATCCTGGGTCTGCTGTGTATTCATATCCCCAGTGCCTCCGGCAACCTGTACGGAAGCAGAACTTCCGGTGATGGTCGGATGATACGATCAAAGAGGACTGTCCCTGAGAGGCTGCCGTAAATTGCAAAGTTGCACTCGTCCCCTCAAACGTGATCGTGT
This sequence comes from Roseburia sp. AM51-8, assembly GCF_003478275.1. Taxonomy (NCBI): domain Bacteria; kingdom Bacillati; phylum Bacillota; class Clostridia; order Lachnospirales; family Lachnospiraceae; genus Roseburia; species Roseburia sp. AM51-8. Next base: position 6,217 of record NZ_QUEY01000006.1, read on the forward strand.
TGCCATCCGTCGTATAGGAAGCAGAACTTCCGGCGAACTGCAAAACATCTGCATTGTAGCGCAGACTGATGCTGCCGGACTCTGACGCTGTAACCGTAACCGATAAGGTATCACCGACAGAAAGACTGTCCGCACTCATATGGATCGTCGTTGTCCCCTCCGCAAAACACGGAAAAGACAAGGTCGATAAAAGGGCAAGCACGCCCACAAGCATACCTATGAAATTCTTATGTTTTCTATTCATTATGTTCACCTCAACAAGTCTTCTCAAATGAGTATTCTACATATGAAATTATAGAAAACTATAAGACTTACGTCAACAATTTCTGCATAAGAGTATGCCCCAAATTCCACCAGTCAATACAGAAAAGACTGCCACTAAAATCGTACTGTTGCATTTTAACAGATCCAGATCCATCCATAAAGCAACCGAAAAAATAATGCTGATCGATACCAAAAGCGCCACCAAGCCACACACCACGATCATTTCCCTGTCTAATCCCTTTTTCTTTGATTCCATCTTTTTCGTCTCCCTTCATTTGATGGGATCATCCTACCATATGTTATGTACCATTAATGTCTCATCTTGTTTTCCTTTTTCATTTTCGTTATGATTACAAGCGGTAATCAAATAATTGATATGAAATAATCAAAAAACGGAGGATTATTACTTATGAAAAACTGCATTGTCGCACAATCCGGCGGTCCGACCGTAGCTATCAACGCCAGCCTTTCCGGCGTGATCGAAAAAGCACATACCAGCGGCTCTTACGATCATATTTACGGATCCCTGCATGGCATTCTTGGCATCTTAAACAATGATATCATCTGCTTTGACGATAAATTAGAAGACGAGGCTTTTTTACAGGCACTTGCTACGACGCCTGCCATGTACCTTGGTTCCTGCCGTTATAAACTGCCAAAGATGGCAGACGATATCGAACTCTACGAAAAGATCTTTGCTTTTTTTGAGGCAAATGATATCACCGGTTTCTTTTATATTGGTGGCAATGATTCCATGGACACCGTACTGCAGCTTTCCACTTACGCAAAACTTCATGAAAAATCCGTCACCATTATGGGCGTGCCAAAGACCATTGATAACGATCTGTGTCTGACCGATCATACGCCGGGTTTTGGCTCTGCCGCTAAATATATCGCAACCACCTTGCAGGAGATTGCTTACGACACTTCGATCTATCCTCTGCCAAGTGTAACGATCGTCGAGATCATGGGGCGTGATGCCGGCTGGCTCACAGGTGCCGCTACCCTAGCCAGAACCGATTATGGTTTGGGGCCGGACCTGATCTATCTGCCGGAAACAGCCTTTGATACCGAGAGATTTTTAGAAGATGTCAAAGAGATCATGCAAAAGAAACCAAATGTCCTGATCGCCATATCCGAAGGCATCCGCGACAAAGACGGAAAATATATCAGCGCCTCCACCAAGACGCTTGACTCTTTCGGACACAGCCAGTTAAGCGGTGCCGGTAAGACCTTAGAGACTTTGATCGCACACCGCTTGGGCATCAAAGTGCGCTCGATCGAGTTAAATCTGCCGCAAAGATGTGCCGCTCATCTTTCTTCCCTGACGGACATCGAGGAGTCCAAGGAATTAGGACGCACCGCCGTAGCCCATGCCTTAAAAGGAGCCAGCGGTTATATGAGCATTATCCGCCGCGAATCCAACCAGCCTTATAGGGTATCCTACGATATTGCGGATATTTCTCTCATCGCCAACGAAGTCAGATCCGTACCGCGTGATTTCATTAACGCCTCCGGCAACAATGTGACAGAAAAAATGGCAGAATATCTCCGCCCTATCATTGTCGGTCAGCCAAGCCTGACCTACGAAAATGGCATGCCGGTCTATCTGCCGCTGCCGCATCTGTATCCTTCTTTATAAAAAAGAATGTGCCTTAAGCACATTCCTAAATAAATACCCCATAGAGTGCCTTATCTCACAGCACTTCTATGGGGTGATTTTTTACTATATATGAAACCTGCGTTTCATCTCTATTCTGGCAGTACGTCCGCCCAGGATCATTGATCCCAAAAACATGAAAACCGTAACCAAAAAGGCAATATCCGAAACCAGCGGCTGGGTCACGATACCGATACGGATCAGAACCAGCGGTACGATACCGACCAATACCATCGCCACCTGTAGGATCAGATAACTCTGCCAATTCCTACGGTTGATCAGCATAAGGATCGCCAATGCCAGATCCAGCAAAATGATCGCCGCCGGCAGCACGTAACTGACCGACCAGCCGGAAAATCCCAAAAAGGTATCGATCAGAATGATCAAAAGCACGGCACCCGCAACACCGGAAAGAATGCGGATACGATAGCCTGCATTATCCTTTAAGATAATGTAGCCCAGCCACAAGAGGTACGCCAGGGAACAAGTCACGATTTCTCCCCAACGCAGTGTCGGTGTCAGCCAGACATTTAAGGCGATGCAGACACTTGCGATCACAATAAAGGCAAAACTAAAGATCCGATATAAAACGGTCGTCTTGCGCACCCCCGATACTACATCCGTAGGTATGTCCTTCTTCCTTTTTCCCATCCAACACCCCACTGCAAAGCGGGCACTTGACGGCATCATCTAAAATCTCTACTCCACAATATTTACACTTACTCATAATATACTCCATTTGTCTCAATCTTTACATCTATCCCATCCTGCGCGATCTGACGGAAAACTCTGCGCTGGATCGCCGTATCCTGCCATGCCGAGGTATAGGTATAGACTAGGGTGTCCTGATAGGATGTGATAGTCGCCTTGAGACTCTGCCCCTTTGAAAAAGATAAAAAAGAATGAACGGTCTGGATATAGGGTTCATATACCTTTTCTACCTTGATATTGCCGATATTGGTCACCGTCGTCGTGTTGGCAAGCGCCGACTGGGTATAGACCAGGCGCATAGCCAGATTTTTCAAAAAGAGCGGCACGGCACGCGCTACGACCATCAACTCATTGGATACATTGTAGGAAAAGATCTTTTCCAGATGTTCCTTGTTGATCTGTGCACGCAGACTGTCTTTTGTAATGGCAAGGATCTCCGCAAAGGTATATTCGTTTTTTTGCGGTGCAAATTCTGCAGACACCATGACAAAGAAATTCTTGGTCGTAATAGAATCAAAATACGGACGCAGATTGACCGGAACCGCCACACGAATTGGTCTGTCCTCTGTAATATGGCGATAATTTTCCTGATATGCCGCCCAGATAAAAGTTGCCACCAGATACTCGTTGATGCTGACACCATAAGCATGACATACTTTTTTCAGTTGCGGAATCGGCAGATAGCCATGGATCACACCAAAACCATCGTATGCCAGTTTCTCTCCCTTGATCAGAAATGCCCTCTTGGACTGGTAAACGCTCTTAGACTTTTTCTTATAGTTTTTCAGGAAAGAATCCTCACGGTTCAAAGACGTATCTGCACTGAGCTGATCTCCCTGGGTCTCGCGCAACTTGGGATGTGCCAGACGCAGATACTGATAGGTCAGTTCCCGTAAAAAATTGATGCCTCCCATGCCATCCGTCAGTACATGAAAGACCTCTAAGTTGATACGATTCTTATAATAAGTCACACGGAACATATAACTGTTGTTCTTGGACTGATGGATCAGGCGGCAGGGATAGGTATGCTCCTCATGTACCCGCGGTGCCTTCTTTCCATTTTCTTCAAAATAATACCAAAAAATGCCACTGCGCAGACGCAGGTTAAAGCCCGGCATCTTTGGAAGTACCATATCCAGTGCCTCCTGCAAGAGCCCTTCATCGACCTCTTCTTTCAGCACACAGGAAATACGGTATGTATTTGTCATGCTCTCTCCCGCTATGACCGGAAAGAGATTTGCTGTGTTATCTAATTTGTCCCACCGAATATAATCTTTTGCCATAAATACCCCTTTTCTTCTTTTATCTATTGTGGGTCATATGCAAGGATTAGTCAACCTATATTTTTGCATATGAAAGAATGAAAAAAGGCTCACCCCTACATTTGTAAGGATGAGCCTATTGATTTACCTATACCAATCTTATAAGAAGATATACTTGAGTACAAAGAGTACTGCCAGGATATACATAAGTGGATGGATCTTCTTAGCCTTACCAACAACGATGTTGATAACAACGTAAGAGATAACACCTACTGCGATACCTTCTGAAATGCTGTAAAGAAGTGGCATTGCGATCATGCAAAGGTATGCCGGAATGGATTCTGCCGGATCATTAAAGTCGATATCAACAACAGCAGATACCATCAAAAATCCTACAAAGATCAAAGCCGGTGCAGTTGCAAATCCAGGAATGGTTGTAAATACCGGAGCAAAGATGATTGCCAGTAAGAATAAGAAACCTGTAACTACAGATGCAAGACCTGTTCTTGCGCCTTCAGATACACCTGAAGAACTCTCTACGAAAGTAGTTGTTGTAGATGTACCAAGGATAGCACCTGCAGAAGTTGCGATAGCGTCTGCCAAAAGTGCTGGCTTGATTCTCTCTAACTTTCCGTTCTCATCCAACATATCTGCCTTGTTGGCAACACCGATCAGGGTTCCGATCGTATCAAACATATCTACGAACAGGAATGCAAAGATGATAACAACGAAGTCTAAAGCATTGACTCTGCCCATATCTGCCCGGAAGCACTGACCAAAGGTCTCTCCCAAAGAACTGAAGTCGAAACTTACCCACTGGGTAGGGATCAAAGAATAGAATCCTGCATCAACATCAACGGTATAGATCCCTGTCAACTGACAGATGATACCAAGGATCCATGTAGCGAAGATACCAATGAGGAAAGATCCCTTAACATTCTTGATATGTAAAACAGCAATGATGATCAGACCGATCACACAGAGCAATGCTGCGATACCTACGGTGTGGAAATTCTCTGTGAAGTTTACAACGGTAACCAGCGTAGAGTCACTGTTTACAACAATGTGTCCGTTCTGTAAACCGATGAATGCAACGAAAAGTCCAATACCAACAGATACGCCCTTTTTCAACTGCATTGGGATGGCATTAAAGATAGCCTCACGCACATTGGTAAGAGAAAGTACGATAAAGATGATACCTTCTGCAAATACTGCCATAAGAGCGATCTTCCAATCATATCCCATGGTTCCGCATACGGTGTATGCAAAGTAAGCATTCAGTCCAAGTCCCGGAGCAAGTGCAAATGGATAATTTGCTAAAAGTGCCATGCAAAGGGTTCCGATAAATGCTGCGAGTGCAGTTGCCATAACAATCGCGTTTGCGTCCATGCCGGATGCAGAAAGGATTGAAGGATTGACTGCCAAGATGTAAGCCATTGTCATGAATGTGGTAAGACCACCGATGACTTCTGTCTTCACATCAGTGTTGTTCTCTTTGAGTTTGAACATTTTTTCTAACATGTTTTCCTCCTATTACTACGTGTCTTGCACGCGTTATCGTGGGCAGGTAAGGATGCGTTCTGCCCTTGTTCAACCAGATGATTATACTTGAAAAACCGCCCTTTTTCAAGATAAAGTGACAAGGGGATAAAAATATGTCCCATTATTTATCCTTATGTTTTTTATCAGCCATTCTTATAAATATATAACTCTGCTTTAATTTTTATAATCTTGCCTTATGAGTACCTTGTCACAAAGTCGCCACCATGCTATACTTATGAGCGTGTATGTAATCACAGGTTCGGACAATTTTGTCCCTCAAATACATAAGCAAATATTATATAGGAAGGAACACATTATGAAAATCGGATTTGACAATGACAAATACCTGCATATGCAGTCAGAGCACATCAAAGAACGCATCAACCATTTCGGAGACAAACTGTATCTGGAATTTGGCGGCAAATTGTATGACGACTACCATGCATCCCGCGTTCTACCGGGCTTCATGCCTGACTCCAAACTGCGTATGCTCCTACAATTAAAGGATCAGGCAGAGATCGTGATCGCTATCTCCGCCGGAGCCATCGCCTCCAATAAGATCAGGGGCGATCTGGGCATCACCTACGACGAGGATGTACTTCGTCTGATGGATGTCTTTCGCAGTTTTGGGCTTTATGTCGGCAGTGTTGCCATCACCCAGTACACCGGTGAAGCAGCCGCTGATGAATTCCGCCACCACTTAGACTCTCTGGGAGTTCCTTCTTATATCCTCCACAAGATCGACGGCTATCCAAGCAACATCGAGCATATCGTCAGCGATGAGGGTTTTGGAAAGAACGACTATATCAAAACCAGCCGTCCACTCGTTGTCGTAACGGCACCGGGTCCGGGAAGCGGCAAAATGGCAACCTGTCTTTCCCAGTTATATCACGAACACAAACGCGGTGTTTCTGCCGGATATGCCAAGTTTGAGACTTTCCCGGTATGGAATCTCCCACTCAAGCACCCGGTAAATATCGCTTACGAAGCCGCTACGGCTGACTTAAACGATGTCAACATGATCGATCCTTTCCATCTGGAAGCCTATGGAAAGACCACAATCAACTACAACCGTGATGTGGAGATCTATCCGGTATTAAAGGCCATGTTTGAGCGCATCTACGGCACTTGCGCTTACCAGTCTCCGACAGACATGGGCGTGAATATGGTCGGCAACTGCATCAGTGATGATGAGGTCTGCCGCGAAGCCGGAAAGGCTGAGATCATCCGCCGTTATTATACTGAGATCTGCAATATCAAAAAGGGACTTGGTTCTAAAGACGCACTCTACAAGATCGAACTTCTGATGAAGCAGGCAGAGATCTCTCCTGCTGACAGAAAGGTTGCTGTCGCAGCCATGGAAGTAGAAAATCAGACACACCAGCCTGCCGTTGCCATCGAGTTGGATGATGGCAGTATCATCGATGGAAAGACCTCTGATCTGCTCAGCGCACCTGCTGCTGCCCTCTTAAATGTCTTAAAGGAATTGGCAGGGATCGACCATGAGAAACTTTTGATCTCGCCGGAAGCCTTACAGCCGATCAGCCGTCTGAAAAAGAATTATCTCGGGAGCAATGATGCCAGCCTGCACAGTGACGAAGTGCTGGTAGCCTTATCCATCAGTTCCAATACCGATGCCAATGCCAAGGCTGCTTTTGACCAGTTGCCAAACTTAAAGACCTTAAATGTACATTCTTCTGTTATGTTGGATGAAGTGGACGAACAGATCTTCAAGAAACTGGGCATGTATCTGACCTGCGAACCAAAGACAAAGGTAAAATAATAATCTTTTGCGGTATAAAAAAGCCGATCCCCGCATGATGGCATGCACGGGATCGGTATTTTTTTACCTGTTTCTATAAAAGACTTGCCTTGATAAACTCTGCAAAGAGTGGATGTGGCTTGTTCGGACGGCTCTTAAATTCCGGATGGAACTGTACGCCCACATGGAATTTGTTGCCGGATACTTCTACTGCCTCCACGATCGCATCGTCCGGTGAAGTACCACTGATCGTCAGACCCTTTTCTGTCATCAGATCACGATAAGCATTGTTGAACTCAAAACGATGTCTGTGGCGCTCGTCAATATTTTCCTTGGCATAAGCACGTTCCAAGGTCGTACCAGCCTTGATCTTACATGGATAAGAGCCCAGACGCATGGTACCGCCCTTTCTAAGAACTGCCATCTGTTCTTCCATAAGATCAATGACCAGATGCTCGCCACCCGGATTGAACTCACCGGAGTTAGCATCCTCTAAGCCGCACACATCTCTGGCAAACTCAATGGCTGCCACCTGCATACCCAGACAGATGCCAAGATATGGCACATCATGCTCTCTGGCATACTGGCAGGCTAAGATCTTGCCTTCCACACCACGATCTCCAAATCCGCCCGGTACCAAAATACCGTCCAGACCGGATAAGATTTCTTCTACATTATCCTTGGTGATCTTCTCACTATCGATCCACTCGATCTCCACCTTGGCATCATTGGCATAACCGCCATGCAAAAGTGCCTCATGCACAGATAGATAAGCGTCATGCAGGGCTACATATTTACCTACGATAGCGATCTTGGTCGTCTTGGTCAGATGATCGATGGTATCGACCATCTTTTCCCAACCTGCCAGATCCGGCGTCTTATCCTCGATCTGTAAGCGGCGGCATACCACGGTATCCAGACCATGCTCATGCAGCATAAGAGGTGCCTTATAAAGGCAATCCATGGTATCATTTTCGATCACGCAATCCTTTGGCACATTACAGAAGAGGGAGATCTTGTCCTTGATGCTCTGCTCCAACGGACGGTCTACACGGCATACAATGATGTCCGGTGCGATTCCCAAGGACTGCAATTCCTTTACGGAATGTTGGGTCGGCTTTGACTTATGTTCGTTGGAACCGGAAAGCCATGGTACTAAAGTCACATGGATAAAACAGCAGTTTTCCCTTCCACGCTCCAGGGATACCTGACGGATAGCCTCCAAAAACGGCTGGCTTTCAATATCTCCCGTCGTTCCGCCGATCTCTGTGATCAAAACATCTGCATCGGAACTCTCTGCCCCCATATAGATAAAGCGCTTGATCTCCTCAGTAATATGTGGGATCACCTGTACGGTCTGTCCTAAGTATTCACCCTTTCTCTCACGGTTTAAGACATTCCAGTAGACCTTACCACTGGTCAGGTTGGAATACTTGTTCAGATTTTCATCGATAAATCTCTCATAATGTCCCAGATCCAGATCTGTCTCCGCGCCGTCATCTGTCACGAAAACCTCGCCATGCTGGTATGGGCTCATGGTTCCCGGATCTACGTTCATATAAGGATCCAGTTTTTGTGATGCCACCTTGTAGCCACGCATTTTCAAAAGTCGTCCCAGCGATGCTGCCGTAATGCCCTTTCCTAGTCCTGATACTACTCCGCCGGTTACAAATACATGCTTTGTCATAAAATTCTCCTTCCTCTTTTTTAGCCATAGGTATGCACGATATCCTGTGCGATCTCCAAACGGCTCATTCTCTTATCCATTGCCTGTCTTTCAATATATTTATGCGCATCCTCCTCTGACATCCCACAATAGGAGATCAAAAGACATTTTGCGCGCGATACGGTCTTTAAACTATCCAGTTTTTTCTGTAATTTTGCATTTTCTTTTTGTGCCATTGTGATACGTCTTTGTGCGACCCTGGCAAGTTTTAGGGCGCTCCAGAACATCTGCCTGCTGATCGGCTTGCTGACGGTGATCACACCGTAATCCTCCACCCGATCCATGATCTCCTCGCTGTATTCCGCTTTGACAAACAAAATGACCTGACAGATATTTTTCTCCGCAATGTCGATCGACAACTGCTCGCCGGATTCCTTACGCAGGGGTGCATTGATCAGACACAGATCAAAATCTTTGTCGACCAGCATGCGTCTGGCTTCCTCGCCGCTATCCACCACGGTGATCTCTTTATAATCATTTTGCATCAGAAAATCGCGAAAGAACTCGATGCCCTTGGGCGCATCACATACGATCAATGCTTTGTCCATCCGCGCATCCTCCCTTCATAAAAATGAATTGCTTACATTGCCTCCTGCTCGATCACTTCTATGAAACGATTTGCGATGTCCTTGCATGGACTATTCTGTAAAAATGCACTCTTCTTGGCACATTCTACCGCCTCTGTCAAAGACAAAGGCAGCTTATCGTAGGATGCTTTTTCCTCATCCTTTACCAGACGGCTACTCTTATCCACCGGCGATGGCAGAATCTCTTTGCCACGCACCCCGGCAAGCCCTGCCTGGATCACGATGGCAAATGCCAGATAAGGATTGATTCCGGAATCCGGCGAACGCAGTACAAAACAGGTACGCTTGCCCTGCACGATCGGCACACGCAAAAGACGTGACCGGTTCTGGGCTGACCAGGTAATATACTTTGGTGCTTCGTTCTCTCCAAAACGCTCATACGACTGCTTCTGGGTATTTAAAAATAAGGTAATATCACGCATACGGTGGAAAACGCCTGCCATAAAGTGTTCGGTAAACTCCGGATCGATCTCATCCATATTGACGCCGTTTTTCCATGTGGAGATCTTCATATGCAGACCATTGCCGCTCTTTCCCTTGAGAGGCTTTGGATCAAAGGAAGCAAAGACCCCGTTTCGGTTAGAAATGGCACTGACCACATTTTTGTAGGTAATATAATTGTCTGCGGTTCCAAGCGCATCCGAAGACCGGAAATCGATCTCATTTTGTCCCGGACCGGATTCATGGTGGGAAGATTCCGGCTGGATGCCCATTTCTTCCAAGGTCAGGCAGATCTCTCGCCGGATGTTTTCTCCACGATCCTTTGGCGCAATGTCCAGATATCCACCTTCATCCCAAGGAATATCGGTCGGTCTGCCCTCATCATCTGTCTTAAAGAGATAAAACTCACTCCGCAGTCCCATACGACAGGAAAATCCCATATTGGCACATTCCTGCAGGGTATCTTTTAAGAACTTTCTGCTGTCGTAGGGATATGGACTGCCATCCGGCAAGACCACATCACAATAAAAACGGATCACCCGCCCCTGCTGCGGCCGCCACGGCAGGACATTTAAGGTATCAGGTACCGGTTTCAAATAAAGATCCTGATAAACGGGATCATCATATCCTAAGATCAAAAAGGAGTCAAAATTGATGCCTGTTGTAAAAGCTGTCCGCAATTCTTCCGGCATAATAGAAATATTCTTCTGATTTCCAAAGATATCGCAAAACGCCAGTCGAATGAATTTGACATCATTTTCTTCCACAAATTCCATTACTTCTTCCATCGTATCGTCTGCCATAGTAACCTCCATCCCATTAGTAAAACGCACGGTTTTGAATGTAAAAAAGCGCCCGAAGAGGGCAAAAGTCCTGTAGACCCAAGCCCTACTTCGAACGCCATTGTTCGTTTAACAGTAATACTTTACTACATCATGTTTTCTTTGTAAAGATACTATTTTAAAAATAATTCTGCCACAAAAGTGATGGCACAACAGACCACTGCCACCTCAAACAAGCCCCCATGAAACCATGCCACCAAGATCCCACAGATCAGTGCCAGAAGACCTGCGACCGGACTCTGTGTGGCTTCCACCATTGCCGGAAAGGTCATGACCGCCAGGGTCACATAAGGCACATAATATAGAAAGGATCTGATAAAGGGACTTTTGATCTCCTTGCGCAAGAGCACCATGGGAAGCATGCGGATGCCATAGGAAACCAGTGCTGTGATGAGTATATAAATATAGATATTATGACGCATGCTCTGCCTCCTCCTTGTGTGGAAATACGATCGCAGCGACCGCAGAGATCACCAGCGTCAAAAGAATGGTCCTCGTTCCACTTGAGATCGATGCGATCCCCGGCAAAATCCCCGCCAGATAAGAGGATGCAAAACTGATGACGATCAGTCCCAAGACCACCTTATCCTTCTTTGCGGGCGGAATGATGATGGCTAAAAACATACCATAGAGGGCAACACTTAAGGCACTGACGATCCTCGCCGGCAGGATGCTGCCTGCCAGACAGCCCAACATGGTGCCAAATGCCCATGCCGGAAGTGCCAGCGTAATGATGCCATAGGTATAATTTGGATTCAAATAGCCCGGCTGCGAAACCGATAAGGCAAAGATTTCGTCGGTGATATCAAATGCCACCAAAAAGCGATGTCCGATCGATGCCTCCGGTTTGATCTTCTGGCTTAGGGCTATGCTCATCAAAAGATATCTGGCATTGGCGATAAACGTCATAATGGCGACTTCTACATAAGATGCCTCCACCATGATAAGGGAAAATGCTGCATACTCCCCCGCCGATGCGTTATTAAAAAGACTTGCCAAAAAAGCGGCAAAAGGACTCAGTCCTGCCCTTTTTGCCATGATCCCCAAGGAAAAGGAAACAGCCAAATAGCCCATGGCGATCGGGATTCCCTCCGTCATACCCTTACGAAACATTTTTCTGTTTGATGCAAGTCCAAAAGAATACTGACTCTGTGTCTTTTTCATCTGTCTTCCTAACTTTTTATAAAATAGCCTGTTTTTTCATATGTGATAAAACGCCCAAAGTCGCGATCATGCATATGCCTTCCGTCACCGGAAATGCCGTTAAAGATTGCCACCCCGACCAGGGCCAGATTTGCGATCACGCCGTAAGCCGCCACAGCAACATTGCCTACCAGAGCAAGCAAGAGGTAATTAAATACCATGGTCGTCACCCCGGATGCGAACTCTCCGACAAAGGCTGCCACGCCCAGTTTCATGGATGCCAGAAGACGGCGCAGTTTTGCCGCAATATAATTTTTAATTTACTTTTTACTTCCATTCTCTATATCCTCTTGTAACTGTGTCTGAATATCTTCAAAGACTTTTCTTGTCCTTTCATTTTCCGATGCAAATTCTGCCAAACGCAGCAGGTAGCCCTGGCTCAAGGCGATCTGGCGGCTCTTTGGATAGACCAGTTCATAATATAAACTGATGTGTCCTACCACATTGTCGACCGGCGTCTTTTTCAAGGCACGAAGCACGGCATGCCGCTCTTTAAATGCCTGCAAGACCTCCGAGGTCACCTCTGCCTGCTTCAAGGTCTCTGTCGTTGTATTATAAATATCCTCCATAGGTGTTTCCAGATTGACCCGGAAAATATCGATCTTATCTGCATCCCTAAGGATCTGGCAATAGGTCTTTTCCATCTCGGATAAATCCGGTGGCAGGCGGTAGGCACTGTGATATTTGATCGCCTTATAAAGATAAATGTCCCACGACGGATCTAAGATGACCTGACGGATCCTGCCACAAGAAGCATCCTCCTTTGTCCCAAATAAGATCTCTGTACTTAAAAGCGCATGGTCAATGGAATCCGCATCCGAAAACGTGTTGAATCTGCGGATCTGCTCAAATCTGCCGACATCATGCAAAAGTCCGCTCAGCCAGGCTGCCATGCACTCGACCTCATTTAGTGCCAGACTCTCAGCGATCGTCTGACATAGTTCTGCCACATGATAGGTATGCACTGCTTTGAGCGCGATCTTGGGATCTTCCATATCATAGTCTGCCGTATAAGATGCAAACCATTCTTTTGCTTTTCTTTTTGTCTCTGCGATTTCTCTTATTTTCATGCCATACTGCCTTTCTTTTCTGCAAACCTGTTCTATCATAACAAAAACCTGCGTCAAAGTAAAATGACGCAGGTCTTATCACATCTTTTTTTATTTTTTCTTTTTCCTAATCCCTATTCTACATCCTGAAGGGCTGCATATCTTCCTCACCGGTACGAACCTTAACAACTTTAAGAACGTTATATACGAAGATCTTACCATCTCCGATATGTCCGGTGTAAAGTGCCTTCTTAGCTGCCTCGATCACTGTTGTTACCGGGATCTTGCTGACAATGATCTCAACCTTGATCTTAGGAAGTAAGGTTGCATCCATCTCAACACCACGATAATATTCGCCGGCGCCCTTTTGTACGCCACAGCCCATGACCTGGGTTACCGTCATACCGGTCACGCCGAGATCGTTCATTGCCTTCTTTAAGGTATCAAACTTGGAAAGTTTTGCGATAACAACGATCTTATGCATACCTGTGTTGAAGATCGGCACACCGTTTGCATCCAGATCATCTGCTTCTGCAACAACCGGAACTGCGGTATCTTTTTGCAGATCAGATGCCTTATCGTACTCACCCTCACCAAGATCTGTGTTCTCGTTGACATCCATTGCCATAGAAGTATCGGTAATAGAAAATCCAGCATATGCACTTGGAAGACCATGTTCCATTGCATCCAAGCCGACGATCTCCTCTTCCTCTGTAACACGAAGTCCCATGACCGCCTTAATGATCAGGAATGTAATGGTGATCAGAACAGCTGTATAGAGTGCTGTGGTTCCCATACCAAGCAACTGTAATCCCAACTGCTTGAATCCACCACCATAGAATAAACCTTTTCCGGCGATCTGGTTTGCACCAAAGGTAACGCCATCACCCAGACCTCTTGCAAAAGCAGGTGCGGTATCGGTTGCGAAAAGTCCAACGGCGATCGTCCCCCAAATACCGTTTAAGCAATGTACGGCAACGGCACCAACCGGATCATCTACATGCAGTACATAATCACAAAGCCATACACCAAAGACGACGAGCAGACCGGAAACAGCACCGATCACGATAGAGCCAAAAGCATCTGTTACATCACACCCGGCGGTAATGGCAACCAGACCTGCCAAAGAAGCGTTCAGACACATAGATACATCCGGCTTACCATACTTGATCCACGTAAAGATCATACAAACAACGGTTGCGACCGCCGGAGCGATGGTCGTAGTTACGAAAATAGAGCCGAGTTCTTCTACAGAAGTTGCTGCTGCGCCGTTAAATCCATACCAGCCGAGCCAGAGGATAAATACACCAAGGGCACCCAGTGGAATGCTGTGTCCAGGGAAAGCATTGACTTTAACAATCTTTCCTTCCTTATCCTTGGTAAACTTTCCAATTCGAGGTCCTAAGATGGCTGCACCAATGAGGGCACAGATACCACCGACCATATGGATACAGTTAGAACCGGCGAAATCGTGAAATCCCAACTGGGCTAACCAGCCGCCGCCCCATGTCCAGTGTGCTTCGATCGGATAAATGATCGCTGAGATCACACCGGAATATACACAGTAGGAAATGAACTTTGTTCTCTCTGCCATGGCGCCGGAAACAATGGTTGCCGTCGTAGCACAGAATACTAAGTTAAATACAAAGTTTGACCAGTCAAAATTTGCATAGTTGGTGAAGATATCAAATCCCGGCTTTCCGATGATACCTACCAGATCTTCACCCAGTAAAAGCGAAAAACCGATCAGGATGAACATCACTGTACCAATACAAAAATCCATCAGGTTCTTCATAATGATATTTCCGGCATTTTTTGCTCTGGTAAAACCAGTCTCTACCATGGCAAATCCTGCCTGCATCCAAAATACTAACGCTGCGCCGATCAAGAACCAGACTCCAAAGGTCTGCGAACTGATGGCATCCATAATCTCTTGTGTCATAACGTTATCCTCCTTTAATTACATTTTAAAAGCGTGCACGTTTCGAGAATTTCCTGCGAAAACGTGCACGCCTTTGTGCATTTACTTTTTCCTTTTTTCTTTATTTGATACTGTAAAGCATCTCTCCGTAGGTCGGATATGGCCAGATGTCGGATGGGATCACAACTTCCAAGTCGTCGATCACCTCGCGCAGACTGCTCATATCACTAAAGATGACCTCGCGGTAGTATTTAGCAATCTCAAGTGCATCTGCGGATTCGTCTACCTTGTCTACATCTGCCTCCAACTTGTCTAAGCGCTCTGCTAAGGCTTCGGTCAGACTTGCTGCCTTTGCCAGCATTTTTTCTTCTGTCTTAGCCGTGACGGCTACGCCCGTTGCCTGTTTTGCATTAAAAACCTCGGCCAAGGTGTACTGATATTCTATGGCTGCTCCCATGATGTCTTTCTTGGTCATGGAGATCAGTGTCATTGCCTCGATATTGATGGTCTTATAATAGTTCTCCAACAAGATCTCGTAACGGGAACGGATCTCTGACTCGGTATATACCTTATTCTTGGTAAAGAGTTCGATCGTCTTATCCTGAATAAATACCGGAAGGGCATCTACGGTTGACTTCAAGTTTGAAAGCCCTCTTCTTTCTGCCTCTTCTACCCATTCCTCGCTATAACCGTTGCCGTTAAAGATGATTCTCTTATGGGCTACCAGTTCTCTGCGAAGGAGTTTATCCAGTGCACTGTCAAAGTCTTCTGCCTTTTCCAATTCATCGGCAAATTCCGACAAGGACTCAGCAACGATGGTATTTAAAATAACGTTCGGTCCGGAAATAGATGCCGTTGATCCTAAAGAACGGAACTCAAACTTATTTCCTGTGAAGGCAAATGGGGAAGTTCTGTTTCGATCGGTCGTATCCTTTGGAATATGCGGCAGAACCGTTGCTCCAATGGACATGAGTGTCTTTTCTTTATCGTGATAATCAACGCCCTTTCGATCGAATCCACAACATCTGACAATTCATCTCCTAAGAATACAGACATGATGGCTGGTGGTGCTTCATTGGCACCCAGACGATGATCGTTTCCTGCACTTGCAACAGATAACCGGAGCAATTCCTGATAATCGTCTACTGCTTTAATGACAGCGGTTAAAAACAGTAAGAACTGTGCGTTTTGGGAAGGAGTTGCACCGGGTTCAAGCAGGTTGGCTCCGGTATCCGTTGATATAGACCAGTTGTTGTGCTTACCGGAACCATTGACTCCGGCAAAAGGTTTCTCATGCAACAGACACGCCATTCCATGACGTCCTGCCACTGTTTTCATCATTTCCATCGTAAGCTGGTTATGATCCGTTGCTATGTTCGTGGTTGAGAAAACCGGTGCCAACTCATGCTGAGCCGGTGCGACCTCGTTATGCTTGGTCTTTGCAAGAATACCAAGTTTCCACAACTCCTTGTCTAACTCTTTCATGTACTCAGAAACTCTCGGTTTGATCGTACCAAAATAATGATCTTCGAGTTCCTGTCCCTTTGGCGGTTTTGCACCGAAAAGGGTTCTGCCGGTATAAATCAAATCCGGTCTCTTGTCGTATACGGATTGGTCTATCAGAAAATATTCCTGCTCCGGACCTACGGTTGTAATGACGCGTTTTACGTCTGTATTTCCAAATAATCGAAGCACACGGACTGCCTGCTTATCCAAAGCCTGCATGGATCTAAGAAGTGGTGTCTTCTTATCCAATGCTTCTCCACTGTATGAGCAAAATGCGGTCGGAATGCAAAGTGTATCGTCCTTGATGAACGCATAGGATGTAGGATCCCATGCGGTATAGCCTCTCGCCTCAAATGTGGCACGAAGTCCGCCTGACGGGAAAGAAGATGCATCCGGCTCTCCCTTTACCAGTTCCTTGCCGGAAAATTCCATAATGACTTTTCCGCCCGGTTCCGGGGAAATGAAACTGTCATGCTTTTCTGCGGTCACGCCTGTCATTGGCTGGAACCAATGGGTAAAGTGTGTTGCGCCTTTTTCAATCGCCCAATCTTTCATGGCTGCGGCAACGACATTTGCCACATCCAGTTGTAAATGCAAGCCATCTGCGATGGTTTTTTGCAATGCCTTATAAATGTCCTTTGGCAAGCGCTCCTTCATCACTTCGTCGTTAAAGACCATACTTCCAAATAACTCTGGTACATTCTTTGTCATAATGCTGTCCTCCTACTCTCTTTTCTTATTTAACAACCACTCTGTCCATAGTTCTTAAGAACACGGCAGATGGATCATTGACATCACAGTTTTCCCAATTTTTATTCGGCATCCAGAAATCGACGATCATATCCGCCTGATCCGGATAATATTTTTCAAACAATTCTCTATAAAGAAAGGATTCCTTTGTAAAAGGTCTTGCGTGTGTATATTTCTTTCTTTTCTCCTCATACTCCTCATCGCTATAAAGACCGTTTGCATATTCCTTGATGTAGTCCACCATGGAATGTCCTACCGCTTCAGAAAATGCTGCCTTCTCTCGAAAGAGGATATCGTAAGGGAGGTAATCGTCATCCTCAAACGCATGTCTGAGAAGGTATTTTCCTTTGTTGTAGGTGTTCATCTTGAGTTTTGGATCAATGCTCATCACATATCTGACAAAATCAAGATCTCCAAAAGGAACTCTGGCTTCCATGGAATTTACGGAAATGCAACGGTCTGCACGAAGCACATCATACATGTATAACTCCCGCAGTCTCTTTTCCGCTTCCTCCTGAAAACTCTCGGCATCCGGTGCGAAATCCGTATATTTGTAACCGAAGATCTCATCTGAGATCTCACCGGTAAGAAGCACCCGCACATCCGTCTCTTCGTGGATGGCTTTGCAGATCAGATACATGCCCATGCTTGCTCGTATGGTCGTGATATCAAAAGTTCCCAGGATCCTTACCACTTCTTCTAAGGAAGAAAGAACAATGTCTTTGTTAATGATGATCTCGTGATGGTCACTATGCAGATAATCTGCAACTTCCTTTGCATATTTCAGATCGATTGCATCCTCGTTCATCCCGATCGCAAAAGTCTTGATCGGCTTTCCCAAGATCTTCTGTGAAATGGCACAGACCAAAGATGAATCCAAACCACCGCTCAAAAGGAATCCGACCGGTGCATCTGCATCCAGTCTCTTTTCTACGCCCTTGACCAAAAGTTCTTTGATCTTCTTACATGCCGTTTCCAGATCATCACTGCTGTAGGTCTGTCGCTTGGAAAGATCTTTGTAACAGATGAACTTGCCATCCTCATAATAATGTCCCGGTGGAAATGGCATGACCTTATCGGATAAGCCGATCAGATTTTTTGCTTCACTGGCAAACATGATCGAGCCTTCGCTATCATATGCATAAAACAAAGGGCGGATACCAATGGGATCTCTTGCCGCGATCAGATCATCTTTCTTTGCATCGTAGATGATCATTGCAAATTCCGCATCCAGTCGTTCAAACATTTCCACGCCGTATTTTTCATACATAGGAAGGATGATCTCACAATCCGAATCACTCAAGAAAGTGTATCCCTCATTTTCCAGGATTTCCTTTTCCTGACGAAAACCATATAACTCGCCGTTACATACGACATAATTTCCATGCAGGGAAAATGGCTGCATACCACTTTCGTTAAGTCCCATGATCGCCAATCTCTGAAATCCTAAGACCGAATCTCCGACGATCTCTACCCGGCTCATATCCGGTCCTCTTGAAGTCGTCTTGGCAAAATGCATTTGAAATTCCTCCATGGAAATATGCTTTTTTGCCAATGCCATAATTGAACACATATTTCTTGTCTCCTTCCCTTTCCAGCGCTGCCTGGATTTTTGTAAAAAAAGAAGGCGCCACAGATCAGTCTTAAAACTAATCTGTGGCGCCTTTGCCATCTGAATTTATTTACATCATAGTCATTGTCTTTGGCGATGTCAATAAAAAATTTAAAATTGTATACAATTTATACAAAATAACTGACATATACAAAATTCATTGTCACTTTTTGTAAGTTTTTGCCATATTCTATTCCTTATAGACCATATTCTGCCTTGTACTCGTCATACATAGCACGGAATTCCGGTGTGTTGTTCTCCTTGAGGGTGTCCAGATACTCATGGGTATCATAGACATCATCCCTGGTCTGGATCATACATACGGCAACATTGGAACAATGGTCAGATACACGCTCAAAGTTGGTCAGCAGATCTTCAAACGGTACGGAAAGTGCGATCGTACACTTGCCCTTCTGCAAGCGCTTGATATGATGCTTCTTTGCCTTGTCGTTGATACCGTCGATCACGTCCTCCAAAGGCTCTACGTGCTTTGCCAGTTCATAATCGTCTGTATTAAATGCCTGCATGGTCATAGAAACGATCTTTTGCAGGGCGCGGATGTAAATCTGCAATTCTTCCTTTGCCTTGTCGGAAAATACCAGTTCCTTTTTTTTCATATCCTGCGCCGTTTCACAGATATTCATGGCATGATCGGAGATCCGCTCAAAATTGCCACTGCAATGCAGGATCGTAGAAATGGTCTGGTTATCTGCGACGCTGAGCGGCTTTGCAGATAATTTGATCATATAGGTGCCAAGCATATCCTCAAAGGTATCGATCTGGCTCTCTAAACTTGCCACCCTCTTTGCCGTCTTTTTATCATATTGTTCCAAAAGATCGGTAGAAAGGACTAAACATTCCTCGGTGAGTTCTGCCATCTTGCGAGCAACTGTCACACAGTGTCCAACGGCGAATGCCGGCTTCTCAAGAAAACGCTCGTCCAAAAGAGCAAGTTCGGATGGAAGTCCTTCCATCTCCTCGTCCTCCTCATCATCATCATTTCCACGAACAGTAATGGTAGCCAATTTTTCCAGAAGTCGATGGAACGGAAGCAGGCATACCGTAGCGACCACGTTAAACACACTGTGGATCACTGCGATCCCTGCCGCATTGGCCTCGGTTCCCAAGAAGGCAAAATGCATAAATGCATTCAAAGTGTAAAATACGACCATAAAAAGGATCGTGCCAATAATATTAAAGTATAAGTGGACAAAAGCCGCACGCTTGGCATTCTTCTTTGCTCCGATTGCAGAGATCAATGCCGTGATACAAGTACCGATATTCTGTCCCATGATGATCGGAAGTGCTGTACCGAAGGTAACGCTGCCGGTAGCACAAAGTGCCTGCAAAATACCAACGGATGCCGAAGAAGATTGGATCACTGCCGTAAGGACGGCACCGGCGATCATACCAAGTACCGGATTGGAAAACATGGTCAGGATGCTGGTGAATTCCGGGACATCTGCCAACGGTTTTACCGCATTTGACATGGTATCCATTCCAAACATCAGGACAGCAAATCCCAGCAAGATACCACCGATATCATGCTTCTTTTCATCCTTAGTAAACATCAGAAGGATGATACCGATCAGTGCTAAGATCGGGCAAAAAGATGTCGGCTTTAAGAATTGTAAAACAATATTGCTACTCTCGATGCCGGATAGACTGACAATCCAGGATGTGACCGTCGTACCGATATTGGCACCCATGATGATACCAACTGCCTGTGACAGTTTCATAATACCGGAGTTTACGAATCCGACGACCATGACCGTCGTTGCGGATGACGACTGAATGACTGCCGTAACTGCAGCACCTAAAAGTACACCTTTGATCGGTGTAGATGTCAATTTCTCTAAGATGTGTTCCAATTTACCACCTGCCGTCTTGGCAAGTCCATCTCCCATGGTCTCCATTCCATACAGGAACATGGCAAGACCACCTATCATGGATAACACGCTAAAAATGTCCATCATTATCTCCTCTTATATAGTATTGTCAAAAATTCTATGTAAAATATTTTTACACACACAATTACACTGTATAAGATTTGTATGTGAAATTCAAGTAAAATCCATGTAAAATCTATCTAAAGTATGGATTATTCCCCACGCATGTCCTATACCACAAATGGTTAGTTTTCATCTATAGTCTCGTCCCTTAAGATCAGGACATCCCCCAGTTGCAGTTCTGTATCTTTTTGTGGCAGAATGGACAGGCTATCCCGCAGGATCAGGTAGACCTTGGTATTTCCCTCTTCCTCCACATCTTCCAGACATTTTCCTGCCAGACGGGAATCCACCATGACCTCTGCGATCTCTTTGATATCTTCCCTGCCCCAGTCTGAAATACTGCTCTTTCTATGATACTGCTCCACAAAACCTGCACTGATGATACCGGTCGGGATGGCAACAACACCTACCCCAAGATAGGCGATCACGATCGCCATGACACGCCCTAAAGTCGTGATGGGATAAATGTCCCCATAGCCTACCGTAAGCAGGGTACTCATGCTCCACCACATACCGCTAAAGGCATTGCGAAAGACCTCCGGCTGCGCTGCATGTTCCACACTATACATGCAAAGACTGCTAGCAAGCATGAGGATCAGCACGATAAATACCGAGGATATGATCTGATTTCTTTTTTCATATAAAACAGTGGTGATCACATTGAAAGAGTCGTATCTGGCATTCAGACGGAACAGATGGAAAATACGCGCCACGCGGAGCATGCGGAAGATTACCATGCCGGAAAGGAAAAATGCCGGAATGATGGTAAGCAAGTCCACAATTCCATCAAAAGATATCAGAAAATGCAGGCGAGACCGCAATTCGCTCTTGTCCGGATAAAGATAATCTGCCGTCCAAATGCGCAGTGCATACTCTACACAAAAGATAAGCAGAGTGATCCATTCTATGATATGAAATACGAAAAAAAATGCCGCCAATTCCTGAAAAGTCAGTAAGACAGTCACTGCGATATTTGCAAAAATGGTGATCGTGATAAAGACGTCAAACGCCCGGCTGATGCGATTACTTTTATCCCCGATCTGGATGATGTTAAAGACTTTTTCTTTCATATGATCCACCTGTATCTTTTCTTACATTTTCCATTTTGTGCCGGCTGTTGGCACGCTACATTTTTGGTGCTCTCTCTTCAAACTCCGGTTCTACCTGCTCCGCAGTATTTACAGATACCTTTTGTAAATGCTGTTCAATGGGGAGTTCATAATATGACACAGGATATGTCATAAAAATAAAAAAGCCTTGAAAACTCAAGCTTTTAGAGTGGACTAGACGGGAGTCGAACCCGTGTCCAAAAACCAATCCCCTGTCCTTCTACGAGTGTAGTTTGTTCTTTGACATTCCCTCTGCCGCCCGGGAACAAACACCCTTGCGGTTTTAGTAGCTTCATGATACGCCCATGGACGCAAAGCTTAGTCCATGTCGTTTCTCACATAGTCGAAGCCTGGGTCCTAATGTGTGAGTGCACTAGGTCAGACTACTGCCAAATTAGGCAGCGTATGCTAAATTATTATCTTCAGCGTTTAATTTTAATTTGGCCATTTAACGCATTACCATACGACTCGCTTCTCCAGCTTCATAATCCCTGTCGAAACCTTTACTAGCCCATATTCACTTGTAACTTCCAAGCCTCCTACTATAGACATCGGTGACTCGGAACAGATATATTATAACAAGTTATGGCTTTTTTTCAAGTCAACTTGTCATTTTCTAGAGTTACATTTCCCATATGCTAAAGATTGCGCACCTTGAAATCGCGTTCCGCTTCACGGCGCATATCCTTTTTGGCAATATCTGCACGCTTATCATAGAGTTTCTTACCCTTTGCCAGCGCGATCTCAACCTTGACAAGACTGCCCTTGAAATAGACCTCCACCGGCACTAAGGTATAACCTTTCTCGGCGATCTTGGCTTTTAACTTATTGATCTCTGCCTTGTGCATCAAAAGTTTCTTGGGACGCAACGGATCCCGGTTAAAGATATTCCCCTTTTCATAGGGAGAAATATGCATCTGGTAAATGATCACCTCATCATTCTCGATCCGCACAAATGCCTCTTTGATGCTACATTTTCCCATACGAAGCGACTTGACCTCTGTGCCATGCAGCGCGATGCCTGCCTCATATTTTTCTTCCAGAAAATACTCGTGATATGCCTTTTTATTGTTTGCTATGAGTTTCTTGCTCTCTTTACTCATCTTCATCCTCCGCCAAAACAAAGTCGATCGTGCGCGCCATGGTATCGCAGTCGTCTACCACAACTTTAACACGCTGCCCCAGTTTATAATGTCGATTTGTGCGCTCTCCGACAAGTTCATAAGTTTCTTCTACAAACTGATAATAGTCCCCCCGGATCGTAGAGATATGCACGAGCCCCTCAATGGTATTTGGCAGTTCCACATAAAGCCCCCATCCGGTCACACTGGAAACAATACCCTCGAAGGTCTCTCCGATATGTCGGCTCATGTATTCTACTTTCTTTAACTTGTCTACCTCCCGCTCCACCTCGTCTGCCCGGCGCTCCAGCCGACTGGTCTCTGTTGCAATGACCGGCAACAGCGATTCATAGTGTTCCCGTCTTGTCTCATTATATCTGCCACGCAAGGTTTCCTTAATGATACGATGGATCTGCAGATCCGGATATCGGCGGATCGGCGAGGTAAAATGGCAATAATAATCTGCCGCCAATCCAAAGTGTCCTGTACATTCTACCGTATATTTTGCCTGTTGCATAGACCGCAGCGTTAGTCTTGAAATAAAATCTTCCTCCGGTGTCCCCTGGATTTTACCCAACAGTTTTTGCAATTCTTTCGGATGCACCTCATCCGCGCCACCCTTGATCGTATAGCCAAAATTTCCGATAAAGGTAGCCAGTTTACGGATCTTCTCGCCATCCGGCGTTGCATGAGTACGATACAAAAACGGGATCTCCTGCCAATAAAAATGCTCTGCGACCGTCTCATTGGCAATCAGCATAAAATCTTCAATGATCTTGGTTGCCACATTGCGCTCATAAGGCATCACATCCACAGCATGTCCCTGCGCATCCAGAACGATCTTTGTCTCCGGAAAATCAAAATCAATGGATCCCCGCTGCATACGCTTCTTGCGAATCAGACCGGATAATTCTTCCATCAGGGCAAACATCGGCACCAAGTCCTGATACTTTTTACATTCCGCCGGATCCTTGTCCACCAGGATCTTCTTGACCGATGTATAAGACATACGCGCATCAATATTGACAACCGTTTCCGCGATCGTATGATCGATCACATTTCCCTTGGCATCCAGTGTCATGATACAAGAAAGTGCCAGACGGTCTTCCCCAGCATTTAAGGAACAGATCCCATTGGAAAGTGTATGCGGCAGCATAGGGATAACACGGTCTACCAGATAGACACTGGTGCCGCGCTTTTTCGCCTCCTCATCCAGGGCACTCCGCTCCTGCACATAATTTGACACATCGGCAATATGCACGCCCAGTTCGTAACCGTCGCCTTTGTGGCAGATGGAAATGGCATCGTCCAGATCCTTGGCATCTTCTCCGTCAATGGTCACCATGGTAACCCCGCGCAGATCCAGTCTTCCGGCACGATCGGCTTCCGACACCTCATTCGCCACACGCGTCGCCTGATTTAAGACCTTTTCCGGGAATTCCGTCGGCAGGTCAAAGCCACGTACGATCGACATAATATCTACGCCCGGATCGTTACGGTGCCCTAAGATCTCCGTGATCACGCCCTCCGGGTTGCGGTTCTTTTTGCCATAACTCGTGATCTGACAGACCACCTTATGTCCGTCCACCGCATGCATGTCCTTCCCCTGCGGGATAAAGATGTCCTGCGTGATCCTTGCATTGTCCGATATGACAAAGCCATAATTTTTTGACTTTTCATACGTTCCGACGACCGTCGAAATATCATGGGACAAGACCTCTATGATCTTAGCCTCTCTGCGCTTTCCCTTAGACGGTGGCAAAAGTTCGATCCGCACCTGATCACCATGAAAAGCATTTCCGACATATTCCTCCGGGATATAGTAGTCCTCACCCTCATCCTCCACACAAACAAAGCCAAAGCCCTTGGCATGGCTGATAAAAGCCCCCTCTTTTACCACTTTTTCTGCCTTCTGGTACTTGCCCTTTTTTGATACCTGGGCTTTGCCCTCCTCGACCAGAGCATCCAGCACTTCCTGTAGATCCTGACGTTTGCTCTTTGGGATATCTAAAAGCATAGCGATCTCTTTGGTGCGCATAGGAACATAAAGTTCATCGCACAAAAGACCATATATCATTTTTTTGCGTTCTTCCAATTTTTTCTCGTTCATATCCAATCTCCCTGACATCACTAGGATGCCCCGTCCTCACTCTTTTCATAAAGAAAAAAGCCACCGTTTCCACGATGGCTCACATACCTATGATTAAAAACTTCCGATATTCAAAACTGCGGCAAGCACAAAGAATAATAAAACAAGAACACTGGTGATCTTGACAAGCATTCCCTCTTTGGAATGTCCCTTATTCTTGCTCCAGTATGTCTCAGATGTCTGTCCGCTCAAAGAACCAAGACCTGCTGACTTACCTTCCTGCATCAGAATAATCACGATAATAGCCAAACATATAATAATAAATGCAATCATAAGAATTGTCTTTAATACTTCCATGAGAACCTCCTAATGTAAGCCCGTAACTACGAGCCATTCGTCACAACTTAACAAAGTATAACACAGTCATACCTTATACGCAAGAGTTTTTTATAGACCGCCCGAATGAAAGGAGAAAAAAAGAGACGTCCCTTTGTTCAAAAGGAACGCCTCTGAAAATGCTATATTTTAGTAAGCAACACCCTGTGCGATCATAGCATCTGCAACCTTTTCAAAGCCTGCGATATTAGCACCGGCAACCAGATCTCCGTCTAGGCCGTACTTTGCAGCAGCATCGAGTGAGTTGTGTACGATACCGGTCATGATGTGCTGTAACTTCTCGTCAACTTCTTCAAATGTCCAATGTAATCTCTCAGAGTTCTGGCTCATCTCAAGTGCTGATGTTGCAACACCACCTGCGTTTGCGGCCTTTGCCGGTCCAAAGAGGACGCCAGCCTTCTTAAGTGCCTCAATAGCGGCTGGTGTAGAAGGCATGTTTGCACCTTCACATACAGCAAGAACGCCATTGTCGATCAGCATCTTAGCATCGTTTTCATCCAATTCGTTCTGTGTTGCACAAGGAAGCGCGATATCACACTTCACTGACCAAACACCATGCTCTCCGTTCTTCTTCTCATGATATTCAGCAGATGGCCGTGCAGCAGCATACTCTGTCAAACGAGCACGCTTTACTTCCTTTACTTCCTTCAAAAGGTCTACATCGATTCCTTCCGGATCATAGATCCAACCGGTAGAATCAGAACATGTCACTGGCTTACCGCCTAACTGATATGCCTTCTGGATAGCGTAGATAGCAACATTTCCTGCACCGGAAACTGCGACTGTCTTGCCGTTAAAGTCTGTATTTCTGAGACTCTTTAATGCCTCCTGTGTATAATAACAGAGTCCATAACCGGTTGCTTCGGTACGAGCAAGAGAACCACCGTAAGTAAGTCCCTTTCCTGTAAGTACGCCGGTAAATTCGTTGCGCAGTCTCTTGTACTGACCATACATAAATCCGATCTCACGTCCGCCAACACCGATATCTCCGGCTGGAACGTCTGTATCAGCACCAATATGCTTCTCAAGTTCTGTCATAAATGCCTGGCAGAATCTCATGATCTCCATGTCTGACTTGCCCTTAGGATCGAAGTCAGAACCACCCTTGCCACCGCCGATCGGAAGTGTTGTCAGGCTGTTCTTGAAGATCTGCTCAAATCCAAGGAACTTAATAACAGAAAGGTTTACGGATGGATGAAGTCTAAGACCTCCCTTGTATGGTCCGATTGCAGAGTTGAACTGTACTCTGTATCCACGGTTGACCTGAACCTTGCCATTGTCATCTACCCAAGATACTCTGAACTGGATAATACGCTCCGGCTCAACGATACGCTCGATGATGCCCCATCTCTCCAATTCCGGATTGGCTGCCACAACAGGCTCCAAAGATTCCAGAACTTCTGCCACTGCCTGCAAAAATTCTTTCTGCTCTGCGTTACGGCTCTCAAGTCCGTCATACACTCTCTGCAAATAACTACTCTCGAATTTCATTGATTGTGTCCTCCTACTCAAAACTTCTTTCCGACCTTGTTCTCACAAAATCTAGTGACATTATATACTTTATCGCGTTGAAGTGCAATGCATAATTAAAATTTTTAACTTGCATTTTTTGATTTTTCCCGCGATAAAAATATGCAAAAAAAACCTCCCGTGCATAATTGCACAGGAAGTTCCTGCATTCTGATCAGACGTTGATCTCAGCCTTTACACCGAGAACATCTTTATTTTCATCCAGGATCGGCTGGATGACTTCTTCTAAATATTTGACTACCTGACGAGGTGCGCGTCCAACGTACTTGTCCGGCTGCATGGTTGCTTCCAGTTCCTCTAAGCCCATCGGGAACTCATCATCTGCTGCGATCAATTCTAAGAGGTTATTATCCTTGCCCTCTACCTTGACCGTCTTTCCTGCTTCCATGGAAAGGGTTCTGATCTTTTCATGCAGATCCTGACGGTTGCCGCCATTCTTTACCGCATCCATCATGATGTTCTCGGTTGCCATAAATGGCAGTTCACTGCGCAGTCTCTTTTCGATGACCTTTGGATAGACCACAAGACCATCCACAACATTCAGGCAAAGATCTAAGACACCGTCACATGCCAAAAATCCCTCTGCAATAGAAAGTCTCTTATTAGCAGAATCATCCAAAGTTCTTTCAAACCACTGGGTTGCAGATGTGATCGCCGGATTCAAGGCATCAATAATGATATAACGTGATAAGGATGCGATACGCTCGCTACGCATCGGATTGCGCTTGTATGCCATGGCAGATGAACCGATCTGGCTCTTTTCAAATGGCTCCTCTACTTCTTTTAAGTGCTGAAGCAGACGAATATCGTTGCTCATCTTGTGTGCAGATGCCGCAATGCCTGCCAAGATATTGCAGACTCTGGTATCCACCTTGCGGGAATATGTCTGTCCGCTGACCGGATAGCACTTCTCAAAGCCCATCTTCTTTGCGATCATCGGATCGATCTTGTCGATAGTCTCCTGATCTCCCTGGAAGAGTTCCAAGAAACTTGCCTGTGTACCGGTAGTTCCCTTAGATCCCAAAAGTTTTAAACTAGACAAAATATAATCCAGGTCTTCCAGATCCATAACGAACTCATTTAACCAGAGTGTCGCACGCTTACCAACAGTTGTTGGCTGTGCCGGCTGAAAATGTGTAAAAGCAAGGGTCGGCATATCTTTATAGGTATCTGCAAACTTTGCCAATTCTGCAATGACATTGACCAGTTTCTTGCGCACCAGAAGAAGTGCATCACGCATGATGATAATATCGGTGTTATCACCTACATAGCAGGAAGTCGCTCCCAGATGGATGATGCCTGCTGCCTTCGGGCACTGTTTGCCATATGC
Organism: Roseburia sp. AM51-8; assembly: GCF_003478275.1. NCBI lineage: Bacteria > Bacillati > Bacillota > Clostridia > Lachnospirales > Lachnospiraceae > Roseburia > Roseburia sp. AM51-8. Next base: position 34,642 of record NZ_QUEY01000006.1, read on the forward strand.
GTAGACATGGCTCATAACATCATGGCGAACCTCTGCCTCTCTTTTCTTTGCCACATCATAATTGATGTCGTCGACATGTGCTTTCATCTCATCGATCATATCCTGTGTGATGACCGGCTTGCCGTCCTGGCTCAGTCCTAATTCCATCTCTGTCTCAGCAAGTGCGATCCAGAGTTTTCTCCATGTGGAGACTTTTTATCCTGAGAAAAGATATACTGCATTTCCCTGCTGGCATATCTCTCTGAAAGTGGGCTACTGTAACGATCTGTACTCATACTCTCCTCCTATAAATTGCGTTCCAATTTCTTTGCCATATCGATCTCTTTGTCAAAATATTCACCACGGATATCTTCCTTCGGCGGCTCCATCGGATACTTGCCGTTAAAGCATCCCCGACAGATCGACAGACCTTCCACCATCTCATCCAGGCGCTCCATGCCAAGATATCCAAGAGAATCTGCACCAATAATCTTTCGGATATCTTCGATAGAACGATTATAAGCAATCAATTGCTCTCTTTCCGGAATATCCGTTCCAAAATAACATGGCCAGAGGAATGGTGGTGAACTAATGCGCACATGCACTTCCGTCGCACCTGCCTCACGCAGCATACGCACAATACGGTCTGATGTCGTTCCACGCACGATGGAGTCATCGATCATGACGACTCGTTTGCCTGCAACGGCTTCCTTTAAGACATTTAACTTGATACGCACACTGGATTCACGACTGCTCTGCTTTGGTTTGATAAAGGTACGTCCCACATAACCGTTTTTGACAAAAGCAGTTCCGTAAGGGATCCCGGACTGTAAGGAATAGCCCAGGCTGCCGCATTGCCCGACTCCGGTACGCCGGTAACCAAGTCTGCTTCAACCGGTGAGTCCATGGCAAGGAACTTGCCCGCCTTGATACGGCTGCCATAAACGCTGACCCCGTCAATATGACTGTCCGGTCTTGCAAAATAAATATATTCAAAAATACATCTGGCTTCTTTTTCTTTTGGAAGTGCCATTTCCATATCGGACTCAATGCCCTTTTCCGGTGTGATTGTAACAACTTCGCCCGGTAAGACATCACGGACAAATTCGGCACCGATGGTATCCAGCGCACAAGTCTCGGATGCTAAGATATAAGCATTGTCACGCTTACCGATGCAAAGTGGCTTAAAGCCGAAAGGATCTCTGGCACCGATCAGTTTTCGTGGAGAAGCCACAACAAGTGCATAGGCACCTTTTAACTTCATGCAGGCGCGGCGTACTGCCTCCTCTGCAGTCTTAGACTGCAAGCGCTCTCTGGCAATATGATAGGCAATGACCTCGGAGTCGATCGTTGTCTGGAAAATGGCTCCGGTATATTCCAGATCCTTTTTTAATTCCTTGGCATTGATCAGATTTCCATTGTGTGCCAGCGCCAGCGTTCCCTTGACATAATTTAAAACGAGAGGCTGTGCATTTTCTCTGGTGGACTCTCCTGCGGTCGAATAACGGACATGTCCTACACCAATGTCACCCCGCATCTTTTCCAAGGTCTCGCCGTCAAAAACCTCATTGACAAGTCCCATCCCCTTATAAGAAGTGACCTTGCCCTTTGGTCCGCTCGTCTCACTAACGGCAATACCGCAGCTTTCCTGTCCCCTGTGCTGTAAGGCAAACAAGCCATAGTAAATAGAGGAAGCCACGTCACCGCCGTCAAAATCATACATGCCAAAGACACCACATTCTTCATGCAGTCCTTCAAACGGCATAGCCTTATTTGAATCTGTTGTCGTCATCTGCATCTCCTGTCTACGCTCCAAATTTCTTTCCTGTCAGCATTTCAAATGCTTCTTTGTATTTTGCGATGGTCTTGTCAATGACATCCTGGGGAAGCAGATAATCGCTGTCCGGATTTGCCTTTAACCAGTTTCTTACAAACTGCTTGTCAAAAGAAGGCTGTCCCTGTCCTGCCTGATAGCACTCCAATGGCCAGAATCTGGAAGAATCCGGTGTCAGCATCTCATCAGCCAAAACGACATTGCCATCCTCATCCAGACCAAACTCAAACTTGGTATCTGCAATGATGATGCCCTTGGTAAGTGCATAGTCTGCACATTTCTTGTAAAGTGCAAGTGTATATTCCTTGATCTTGGAAGCATATTCCTCTCCCTTGCCCGGGAAAGCCTTTTCCAATACTTCTACAGACTGTTCGTAAGAAATATTTTCATCATGCAGACCGATCTCAGCCTTTGTTGACGGTGTATAGATCGGTTCCGGCAATTTTTCAGACTCCTGTAAACCAACCGGAAGGGTGATGCCGCATACTGTGCCGTTCTCCTGATAACTAGCCCAGCCGCTTCCTGTGATGTAACCACGGACGATACATTCGATCGGAATCATCTGCAACTTTTTACACATCATGCTCTTTCCTTCATATTCCTTATTCTGGAAGAACTCCGGCATATCTTTCACATCCACTGAGATCATGTGGTTTGGAACGATATCCCTGGTGTAATCGAACCAGAACTTGGACATCTGTGTCAGGATCGCTCCCTTGTCTACGATCTTGTTCTTTAAGATCACGTCAAATGCAGAGATACGATCGGTGGCTACCATGATGATGCTGTCACCATTATCGTAAACTTCGCGGACCTTGCCTTCTTTCATTGGTTTCATTTGTCTTTCCTCCATTATCCTTAATTATTTATGCTTTTATGATATACGCCTGCAAAATACAGGCGGATCTTACTTTTTGATCAAAAGTGACTTGCCTGTCATTTCTTCCGGCTGTTCCATACCCATCAGTTCGATGAGGGTCGGAATGATATCTGCTAAGCATCCATTTTCACGAAGACCATAGGAAGGATCTGCGTTTACCAGGATGAATGGTACCGGATTGGTCGTGTGTGCGGTCAGCGGCTCACCTGTCTCGTAGTTTACTAACTGCTCGCAGTTACCATGATCTGCACAGATGAACATGGTGCCGTCTACAGACTTCAAGGCTTCTACTGCACGTCCCACACAGGAGTCAACGGCTTCTACCGCTTTGATGGCTGCTGCCTCAACGCCGGTATGACCTACCATGTCCGGATTTGCAAAATTGATGATGATCACATCATATTTGTCAGAAGTGATCGCATCACATAATTTGTCACATACTTCATAAGCACTCATTTCCGGCTGAAGATCATAAGTTGCAACCTTTGGAGACTTTACAAGGATGCGGTCTTCGCCCGGGTTCGGCTCCTCTACACCACCGTTGAAGAAGAAAGTAACATGCGCATACTTTTCTGTCTCGGCAATTCTTGCCTGGGTCTTTCCATGTGCTGCTAAAAATTCGCCGAAAGTATTGTGTAACTCTACCTTGTGGAAAGCGATCTCCTTATTCGGGATTGTCACATCATACTCGGTAAAGCATACATAGGTAAGCGGCAGACGCTGACCTCTGTCAAATCCGTCAAAATCATCACTGCAGAAGGCTCTTGTGATCTCTCTCGCACGATCCGGGCGGAAGTTAAAGAAGATCACGCTGTCATCTGCGGATACCTTGCCGATCGCCTGACCATCTTCTGTGATCACGGTCGGGATCACAAACTCATCCGTCTTGCCATCATCATAGGATGCCTGCATAGCACTGACAGCATCGCTTGCTGTATTGCCCTCGCCAAGAGTAAGTACACGGTAGGCCTTTTCCACACGATCCCAACGATTGTCACGATCCATGGCATAATAACGACCGGAAAGACTGGCGATCTTACCGACACCGATCTTTGCCATCTCCTCTTCTAAAGCCTTGACATACTCAATACCACTGGTCGGTGCTGTGTCACGGCCGTCCATAAATCCATGGACATAAACCTTGCTCAAGCCCTCGCGCTTTGCCATCTCGAGCAATCCATATAAATGGGTAATGTGGCTGTGCACACCACCATCTGATAAAAGTCCGAATAAATGAAGGGCAGAATCCTTTGCCTTAGCATTCTCCATTGCTTTTTTCAAAGCCTCATTCTGGAAGAAATCTCCGTCCTCGATTTCTTTGGTAATACGGGTCAGTTCCTGATATACGATACGTCCTGCGCCCATATTCAGGTGTCCTACCTCAGAGTTTCCCATCTGTCCGTCCGGGAGTCCAACCGCAAGTCCGCTGGCATTTCCCTTAACATAAGGATAGTTCTGCATCAAACTATCGATATTTGGTGTATTTGCCTCATATACGGCATTTGCTTCGTGTCTGTCATTCAGACCAAATCCATCTAAGATCATTAAAACAACTGGCTTCTTGCTCATTCTCTTTTCCTCTTTTCTCTGAAATTATATTTATTCTATCCCGATTTCATGGTAAAAATCAATGGACACAATAACTAAAAAACATGCACTTTACACTTGAACTAATGGACAAGTAGATAGCCGTCACCATCAAAAGCTATCTGGTCCGAATATCCTTCTACATCAGCAAGGATCTGGCGGTATTTTTCCGGGTCGGATACCAGTTCCAGATTTCCTCCCGAAAAATGACACGGCAGGAGTCTTGCACTCAGTGTCCCGGAATCATCAATGATGATCTGTGCCATGGCAGTATCATAATCATCCGGCATTTCTGCTTCCTGCGAAAAATAGAAATTTCCCAGACTGTAAAAGACCGGAACACCATCCATGATGTCTGCCCCCTGCAAACAGTGCGGATGAGCGCCTATGATGGCATCCGCTCCTGCCGCCACAAAATCTTTTGCCAGTTTGACCTGGTCACTGCCGTATTGATGTGTGTGTTCCGTGCCCCAATGCACATAGCAGATCACATAATCGGCATTTTGCTTTGCCTTTGCGATCTGGCTACATATTTCGCCGAGTCCAAAGTCTTTAGGACTCCGGGACTGTCCTCGGTCGCTTCCTTGGTGTATTTGGTGCTCCGCTCGATCTGGGTCGCCGCCACGATGGCGATCTTCTTGCCGTTTGCAATGAAAAAGATCGGCTCCGATGCCTCCTCCAGGTTCCTGCCGGCACCGATATAAGGGATATTCTGCGCCTTTAAGGTATCTAAGGTATCCAAAAAGGCATTCTCTCCAAAGTCATAGACATGATTGTTGGCAAGTCCCGCGACATCTACGCCCAGGAGCACGAGGTTCTGGCAGGTCTTTGGATCTCCGCGGAAGGTATAGGCTTTTCCCGCCAGTGCCTGTCCACGTGTCGAGTAGACAAACTCGTTGTTGATGGTCATGATATCTGCATTGAGCATTTCCTGACGCAGATCTGCCCCCAGGCATTTGGTGATATCATCCCCCACACTGTGATAATAGTCTGTCGTCCCCACGCCCTCAGCCAGAGAAAAATCACCGGTAAAATCCAGCACGATACGATCTGCATCCTGACACTCTTTAACATACGTCTTGTCATAGGCATACTGCTGGATCCCAGTCTCCATACAATAATCATACCACAAAACATGGATACTGTTCCCTGTGATTTCGTACCAAATCTCTCCATCGTCCAACTGGGCATAAGAAGCGATCTTTTCCAACTGCTCTATACCATAGTTGCCGGTGAACCAGGAAAGAAACTCCTCGTCGATCGGATGGTTTCCTATAAATTCTTTTGTACTTTTGTTGAGTATGGCATCATAGGCCTGATCCACGTTGGAAATGTTTAAAAGTTCTTCCTTTTCCGTGGTCTCCTCCTGCTTCTCTTCCTGTCCGTCGGACTTTTGTGCACGCCGGATAAAGTCTGCCCCAAAGAGCAGATACCAGACCAAAGCGATCATGGCGATCACAAAGACCGCCGCCACGATGCCCACGTAATTCTTACTCTTTTTCATCCATCAGTTTGAGCACACGCACGACTGCTTCCTTGGCACCCTCATTATCCTGATCTGCCGCCATGCGATAGTATGCCAGTGCCGTGCTGTAGTTCTGCTCTACTCCAATACCGTTTTCAAACAAATATCCCAAATTGATCTGTGCAACCGCATAACCCTGCATAGCAGCCAGTTTCTGATAATAGATTGCCTGATCAATATCTGTTTCCACGCCAAATCCATTATAGTAAAGGTAGCCGATCTGGTTCAAAGCCGGAGCATAGTCCTGATCTGCGGCGCTCTGATACCACTGTAAGGCTTCCTTATAATCCTGATCGCAGCCAAAACCGTTTTCAAACATCTGTCCCATATAATACTGTGCCATGGCATAATCTTTGCCTGCCGCTGTCTTGAAACACTTCATGGCTTCCTCATAATCCTGTGCCACGCCCTCACCACGCATATACATCATGCCAAGATCCGTCGCCGCAGCATTTGGAAGATAAGCGTCATAGATGGTAAGGTCTTTGAGTTCTGCCACCTGCTCATATATGCTCATCGCCTGTGCATAATCCTGCGCACAACCGATACCGTTCTCTAAAAGATAAGCCATATAATACTGCCCTACCGGAATGCCCTTTTGGTAGGCAAGATTGATATTTTCATATGCCTTGGCAGGTCTGTCTGCCTCATCCTCATAACCAGCCAGATATGTGCGCGCCAAGCCTACATATGCCCGCTCACTTCCGGCATCGATCGCCGTCTGGAAATAGTCTGCTGCCTGGTCCAGATCCACATCCTGCGCAATACCGTTGAGGGCATAATATCCCAGTACACAAAGTGCATCGGTATTTCCCACTTCTCCTGCGGATTCATACCACTTTTTTGCCTCTGTAAAATCCTGTTCGCAGTCCTCACTGCCATAATCATAACGATTTGCCAGTTCCATCATGGCTTCTTCATCGTTATCTGCACCCAGCACTTCCAATTCCTTGATCGACAACTGGCTGTAGTCGGAGACTTCCTGTTTTGCCACTTCTTTGACGGTCTCCTTAGTCTCTTTTTTATCTGTTTTGCCGCATCCTGCCAGTAAGCAGGCGGTAAGTATAAGTCCTATAACAAGTCCACGCTTCATTTGTATCTATTCCTCCTGTCAAAAATACGCATTTCTTTTCGATCCATACGCACCTAACCACGGCTTATTTTAGCATATATAAAGAAGTGTCACAAGAGAAAAAGGAGACATCCAGAATTGGATGTCTCCTAGAGTTACAATAGCAGTTGTAACGATGCCATTATGCATTATAATTTACGATCTTGCCAAAATCTGCCTTCAAAGAAGCACCGCCGACAAGTCCGCCATCAATGTCAGGCTTTGCAAAAAGTTCTGCAGCATTGCCTGCATTTACAGATCCGCCATACTGGATGCGGATTGCTTCTGCTGTAGCCTCATCATATACTTCTGCGATGCATTTTCTGATTGCGCCGCATACTTCTTCTGCCTGATCGCTTGTTGCGGTCTCGCCTGTTCCGATTGCCCAGATTGGCTCATAAGCAATGACTGCCTTCTTTGCCTGATCTGCTGTGACATTCTGGAATGCGATCTTGATCTGCATACGGATCCATTCAATGTAGATACCCTGTTTTCTCTGGGTCAAAGTCTCACCACAGCAGATGATCGGTGTCAAACCATGTTCAAATGCCTTTAAAACCTTCTTGTTTACAGTCTCGTCTGTCTCAGCGAAGTATTCTCTTCTCTCTGAGTGTCCGAGTACCACGTACTCTACGCCTGCATCTGTAAGCATGTTTGGAGCGATCTCGCCTGTGTAAGCGCCACTCTCCTCAAAATACATATTTTCTGCACCAATGTGGATATTGGTTCCCTTTGCAGCCTCAACTGCAGGAATGATATCAATTGCCGGTACACAAAATACTACATCTACGTCATCATTCGCTACTAACGGCTTTAATTCGTTGATCAAAGCAACTGCCTCGCTTGGAGTCTTGTTCATTTTCCAGTTGCCTGCAATAATCTTTGTTCTTGCCATTATAATAACCCCTTTTCTTATTTATCGTTTGCTGCTGCTACACCAGGAAGTTCCTTACCCTCTAAGAATTCCAAAGATGCGCCGCCACCGGTAGAGATATGTGTCATCTTGTCGCCGTAGCCAAGGTTGTTTGCTGCGGATGCAGAGTCACCACCACCGATAATGGTTGTTCCATCGATATTTGCAAGTGCTTCACAAATAGCGATCGTTCCCTTTGCAAAGTTTGGCATTTCAAAACATCCCATTGGTCCGTTCCAAACAACAGTCTTTGCATCTTTGATCGCATCGGTAAAGAGTTTGCATGTCTTAGGTCCGATATCCATACCTTCCATGTCGTCCGGGATCTCTCCACGTTCTACAACCTTGAAGTTGCAGTCGTTCTTGAAGTCATCACCTACAACGGTATCGATAGGGATCAAAAGTTTAACGCCTTTTTCCTTTGCCTTTTCTTCCATCTGAAGTGCATACTCCATGTAATCCTTCTCGAGAAGAGACTTTCCTACAGGCTCGCCATGTGCAGCCATAAAGGTATATGCCATACCACCGCCAATGATCAAAGTATCTACCTTGTCAAGGAGGTTCTCGATAACAGAAATCTTAGAAGAAACCTTTGCTCCACCAAGGATAGCAACGAACGGACGAACCGGATTCTCTACTGCGTTTCCGAGGAAATCGATCTCTTTCTGCATCAAGTAACCAACAACTGCGGTGTCAACATACTTTGTCACACCAACATTTGAGCAATGTGCTCTGTGCGCTGTACCGAATGCATCATTTACAAATACATCACAAAGGGATGCCAGATCCTTAGAGAACTCGTCTCCGTTCTTGGTCTCCTCTGCACGGTATCTTGTGTTCTCAAGTAAGATGATGTCGCCATCTTTCATTGCTTCTACAGCAGCCTTAGCATTTGGTCCTACAACTTCCGGATCTGCTGCGAATTTTACTTCCTGTCCTAAGAGTTCTGTAAGTCTCTTAGCAACCGGTGCTAAAGAAAGTTCCGGAACCGGCTCTCCCTTTGGCTTGCCAAGATGTGAACAAAGGATCACCTTGCCACCGTCAGCAACCAGTTTCTTGATGGTAGGAAGTGCCTGTACCAGACGGTTCTCATCTGTGATCTTGCCATCAATAAGAGGCACATTAAAGTCGCATCTGCAAAGAACGCGCAGACCCTTTACATTGATGTCATCGATTGATTTTTTATTTAATCCCATGATTAAATCCTCCAGTCTTTTAATAAAAAAGAGGTCCGGTCCCAACGACCGGACCCCATGTTGGCTAGGACTATGCTAACTCAGAGAAATACTTGATTGTACGAACCATCTGAGATGTGTAACTGTTCTCATTGTCATACCAAGAAACAACCTGTACTAAGTTGTCTTCTCCAACCATTGTCTGTGTAGCATCGAAGATTGAACCATATGTGCTTCCGATGATATCAGAAGAAACGATCTCATCCTCATTGTATCCGAATGACTCTGTAGCTGCTGCCTTCATTGCTGCGTTGATTTCTTCAACTGTGCAAGACTTCTCAACAGTAGCAACAAGGATTGTTGTAGAACCTGTTGGGCATGGAACACGCTGTGCAGATCCGATCAACTTTCCGTTCAACTCAGGAATTACAAGACCGATTGCCTTTGCAGCACCTGTTGAGTTAGGTACGATATTAACTGCAGCTGCACGAGATCTTCTAAGGTCACCCTTTCTCTGTGGTCCATCAAGTGTCATCTGATCACCTGTGTATGAGTGGATTGTGCTCATGATACCAGACTTGATACCGAAAGCATCGTTAAGAGCCTTAGCCATTGGTGCCAAGCAGTTTGTTGTACAAGAAGCTGCTGAGATGATCTTGTCATCTGGAGTCAATGTCTTATGGTTTACATTGTAAACGATTGTAGGAAGATCATTTCCTGCAGGTGCAGAAATAACAACCTTACGAGCACCAGCGTTGATATGAGCCTGTGCCTTTTCCTTGCTTGTGTAGAAACCAGAACACTCTAATACTACGTCTACCTTTAATTCACCCCATGGGCAATTGTTTGCATCCGGGAAAGCGTAGATCTTGATTTCCTTGCCATCAACTGTGATAGAATCTTCTCCAGCAGATACTGTATCAGCCAAAGCATACTTACCCTGTGATGAATCATACTTTAACAGATGTGCTAACATCTTTGGGCTTGTCAAGTCGTTGATTGCAACTACTTCATATCCTTCTGCTCCAAACATCTGTCTGAATGCAAGACGACCAATACGGCCGAATCCATTAATCGCTACTCTTACTGCCATTTTAAATTCCTCCTAAGATTTAAAAATACTATGTCTAGGGAATAACATTCCCAAACTGACTTCATTTTAACCAATTTCTACCTACATTTCAACCCCAAAAACAAAGTTTGATAATTTTTTCACTAAGATTTTTCCTCTGTCCTGACATTTTGCGGATTCGTTGCATTTTATGCGACATTTTTCTATAATTGGTAAGTGAATGGAGGTACTTTGCCAATGAAACTTTGGGACAATCACATGCACTGTCATTTTTCCGGTGATAGTGACGCGGATCCTTTGGATATGATAGAAAAAGCCAGACAGTTGGGTCTGTCCGGCATTACATTTACAGACCACTTGGATTTAGACTATAAGGAAGAACCACATCTTTTCGATCTGGATCTGGATGCTTGCGAAAAAGCCATGCCGGCTTTGCGAAAAGAGGCTGCGCCTTTCTTTGTACTTCATGGCTTGGAACTGGGTCTGCAACCGCATCTTGCACAAAAGCATGCCGATCTGCTTGCATCCTATGCCTTTGACTATGTCATCGGCTCTGTGCATGTCGTACATACGCGAGATCCTTACTACCCTGTTTATTTTGAGAGGCGCGATCCTGCGGAAGCCTATACAGAATATTATCAGGCCGTCTATGAGAACCTGGCGGCATTTCACAATTTTGACGCTCTGGGGCATTTGGACTATGTCTTTCGCTATGGGCCGCAGGATCCTGCCCAGCCTTACGATACTTACACGCCATATGCGCCGCTGATCGATGATATCCTGCGTTTTCTCATTGCACATGATATTGCACTGGAAGTCAACACCGGTGCCTTCCGCTGTGGGCTTTCTGTGCCAAATCCATGCCCGCAGATCCTAAAGCGCTACCATGAACTCGGCGGAAAACTGATCACGATCGGCGCAGATGCACACAAACCCAGCGATATTGCATTAGGCTTTGACCGTCTGCCGGGCTTTCTTGCCTCCTGTGGATTTGACGAATATATGGTCTATCTCCACCGTGTGCCGCATCCACATAGCATCTACTAATTTTCCGGCATATAAAAAATGCTTCTGCACATTTTCGTGCCAAGCACAAAAAGAGCCATCTCGTAATGAGATGGCTCTCTGATTTCTAATATAACATCTCTTGAACGATCGTGCCGCCTCCGGCAACATAATGTCCATCATAAAGGACAACTGCCTGCCCCGGTGTGACCGCGCGTACCGGTTCTTCAAAGTCCAGCCGCATCTGTCCGTCTGCAAGCATTTTCACATGGCACTTGGTGCCCTTGTGGGAATAACGGATCTTGGCAAGGAATTCCTGTCCGTCCAAGAATTCCGGCACAGCCATGCAGTTGATCTGGTCTGCGACCAGATGATCCGTAAAGACATCGTCATCATCGCCCAGAACAACACGGTTATTTTTCGCATCGATCTCCTTGACAAAAATGCGCTTGCCTACAGAAATGCCAAGTCCCCTACGCTGTCCAATCGTATAATGCGTAACGCCCTCATGTTTTCCAACAACTGTACCGTCGCTCAGGACAAAATCCCCCGGTCCCGGTACACGATCCGGTGCGGCCTCATCAATAAAGGATGCATAGTCATTATCCGGTATAAAACAGATATCCTGACTGTCCTTTTTGTGTGCCACCGGAAGTCCAAGATCTTCCGCGATCTGCCGGATCTGATCCTTGTGATAGACACCGACCGGCATCAATGTATGCGACAGTTGTTCCTGGGTCAGGTTATAAAGCGCATAAGTCTGATCCTTAGCAGCCGTCACAGAGTTGGTGATCGCATATCTTCCATTGGGTAGCTGCGCGATCCTTGCATAATGACCGGTCGCGATATAATCTGCGCCGATGGAGAGCGCACGGTCTAAAAGTGCCTCCCACTTGACATAGCGGTTGCAGGCATTGCAAGGATTAGGGGTACGCCCCTGTAAATATTCTTCCACAAAATAATCCATGACCTTATGCTTGAACTCTGATTTAAAGTTCATCACATAATAAGGGATCTCCAGCCTTGCAGCCACACGTCTGGCGTCATCTACCGCAGAAAGCCCACAGCAGCCGCCATTTTCCTCCTGCACAAATTCATCCTCATCCTGCCATATCTGCATGGTCACGCCGATCACATCATAGCCCTGTTCTTTTAAAAGATATGCCGCCACGGAGGAGTCTACTCCTCCGGACATACCAACAACTACTTTTTGTTTCAATTAGTATTCTTCCTCTTCTTCCAGTTCCTCGATATCATTGACTGGTGGCTCCAAGCCCTCGATCTTGATGCCATTTTTCTGTGCATAATCCCAGAGTGCTGCATGGATCGCCTGCTCTGCCAAAAGGGAACAGTGAACCTTTACAGGTGGAAGTCCGTCCAAAGCCTCCATAACTGCCTTATTGGTAACTTCCAAAGCTTCCTGTACCGTCTTTCCTGCAACAAGTTCCGTTGCCATACTGCTGGTTGCCACTGCTGCGCCACAGCCAAATGTCTTGAACTTTGCTTCTTTGATAATACCATTTTCGTCAATATCCAGATACATTCTCATGATATCGCCACACTTAGCGTTACCAACCGTACCTACGCCACTCGGATTTTCCATTTCTCCGACATTTCTTGGATTTTGAAAATGATCCATTACCTTTTCACTATACATAATTTTTCCTCCGTTTTAAATACTTATGACAAATGTTTTTTCGCATAGTCCTCATAAAGTGGTGACATGCTGCGAAGTTTTGCAACAATTTCTTTCAAATGATCCACAACATAATCCAACTGTTCCTTGGTGATCTCATCACTTAAGGTCAGGCGAAGGGATCCATGTGCGATCTCATGTGGCAGACCGATTGCTAAAAGGACATGGGATGGATCTAGGGATCCTGATGTACATGCAGATCCTGATGATCCACAGATACCAGCCATATCCAACATGATCAACATTGACTCGCCCTCAATAAAACGGAAGCAGAAATTAATGTTGTTTGGCAGTCTCTTAACTCTGTGTCCGTTTAATTTTGCAAACGGAATTTCATCTTCTATTCTTGCAATCAGATAGTCACGAAGTTCGCTTTCCTTTTTGATACGCTCATCCATGGTTGCCATAGCAATCTCAACCGCCTTGCCAAGCCCAACGATACCCGGCACATTTTCCGTTCCGGCACGACGCTTTCTTTCCTGGGCACCACCATGGATAAAGGATTTTAATTTAAGTCCCTGACGAATGTAAAGGAAACCAATACCTTTTGGTCCATTTAGTTTGTGTCCACTGGCGCTCAAAAGATCGATATGCATCTTTTCCACATCGATCGGCACCTGGCATATGCCTGTACAGCATCTGTATGGAATAAAATGCCATGTTCATGTGCGATGGCACCAATCTCCTCGATCGGTTCAATGGTTCCGATCTCATTGTTAGCAAACATCACAGAGATCAGAATGGTATCCGGGCGGATTGCCTTCTTGACATCTTCCGGGGAAACCAGCCCGTCTGCATCCACATCCAGATATGTCACTTCATAGCCCTGCTGTTCCAGATAAGCGCAAGTATGCAGGATGGCATGATGTTCGATCTTGGTCGTGATGATGTGTTTTCCCTTATCCTTGTAGACCTCTGCAACACCCTTTAATGCCCAGTTGTCTGACTCACTTCCGCCTGCAGTAAAATATATATTTGAAGCCCTGGTTCCGATGGAGGATCCGATCGTCTCTCTGGCATCTTCAATCGCCTGCTTACACTTCTGTCCAAAATCATAAACGGCAGATGCATTGCCATAAATCTCTGTAAAATAAGGAAGCATTGCTTCCACAACTTCCGGTCTGACTTTTGTCGTAGCCGCATTGTCCAAATAAACAAATTCTTTCATAAGTTTTCACCTCGTTTTATTTCCTACCTCTTTACTAGGATATTGATATACTAGCATTCCCATTTTGTTCTGTCAACCAAATTCTAACATATAATGTTAAAAATGTTTTTGGGATGGAAATCTCTTGCGAAAAAATACTCACCCCGTCTATTCTGGTGCATTACTTCTTACAATTACCGGGCTTTTCTGTCGTCTTTTAGGCTTTTATTATAAGATCTTTTTGTCACGCGCCATCGGTGCAAAGGAACTCGGACTTTACCAACTGGCAATGCCCCTCTTGGCAGTAGGAATAGCCTTTGCCAACTCCGGCATCCACACCGCTATCTCCCGTTTTGTCGCCAAAAGTTCTTCCGCCAAAGATGGCAGGGAAAAATCCTACCTGGCTATGGGAATGTGCCTCTCCCTTGCCTGAGCGCCGTCTTTTGCATCCCCTGTCTGCTTTTTGCTGACAGCATCGCAGCCGGACTCTTTCATGAGCCTTCCATAAAGACACTCCTCTATCCGCTCATCTTGTGCATCCCCTTAGAATGCATCCATGGATGTATCAACGGTTATTACTATGGTCTGCAAAAATCAAAGATTCCATCCATCGGACAGTGCATTGAACAAGTGGTACGCATCGGCAGTGTTATGGGCATCTACTATATTACCATACATAGCGGTCTGCCTTTCACGAAATTTCATGCCATGCTAGGGCTCCTCCTGGGCGAGATCGCAGCAACCTTTTATTACTTAAATCTCCTGTCCCTCAGCCAGAAGCAGATCCGGCAAAAGCCAAGCGCACAAGTCAACACCACCTGCAAAGATCTTTTGTCCATGGCTTGTCCCCTGACTGCCACCCGCCTGCTCCTCACTGTCTTACACGGCATTGAAAATATCATGATCCCGCTTTGTCTGGTGCGCTTCGGGCTGACCAATACCCAGTCCCTCAGCATCTATGGCATCTACAGCGGTATGGCTCTGCCCATGATCTTTTTTCCGACCGTCCTTTCCAACTCCATCGCGGTCATGCTCCTGCCCTCGATCTCGCGCGCCAAGGAAGAAGGCAGGAACTATTATATCCGGCATTCCATCACCGTTGGCTTTTTCCTCTGCATGTTCTTAGGCTTTTTATGTTCCTTTTTCTTTTATTTTTTCAGCCCTTTGATCGGGCAGAAAATATTTGCAAACGAAGTCGCCGGTATCTACATCCGCACCCTGTCCTGGCTGTGTCCTTTTCTTTTTCTCGGCACGACCATGAACAGCATCTTAAACGGTCTTGGTAATGTCAAAGATACCTTTTTTAACAGCATGACCGGTGCCCTGATCCGTCTTGCCTTCATCTTCTTTGGCATCCCGCTTTACGGCTTCCGCGCCTTCCTGCTTGGCGTCCTGTGCAGTCAGGTCGTATCGGCTTTCATGGCATACCTGCGCCTGCTTTCCATTACATGCAAAAAGAATGCATAAAAAACCGTTGTAAGGCTGTCCTTACAACGGTCCTGACTTCGATTTTTATCTTATGCTATCTTTTGCGCTTTTTATGCATAAATATATTTCTTTTCAAAATCATCGATACAAAGCGGTTTGTCATACAGATAGCCCTGAATGACATCACAACCGCAGGAAACGATCTTCTGCTTTTCTTCCTCGGTCTCTACCCCTTCGCACAAGACCTCAAACTCGATCTCCTTAAAGGTATTGACCAGATTGGAAAGAATGGTCATTCCCATCTGATTTTGGATGGAATGTAAAACAAATCCACGATCAAACTTGATCACATTTGCCGGAACCTGTCCTAAAACATATAAGGAATTGTAGCCGGAACCAAAATCATCTAAAGCGATCCGGTAGCCCTTCTCGCGCAGGTGGTTCATTTTAGCAATGATCATTTCCAGATCCTTGACCAGCACTGTCTCCGTCAATTCAAATTCGATATATTGTTTGTCCAGCCCTGCATCTTCCACCAGATGATCCAGAGATTCAATAAAACGATCTTCTAAAAGGTCCACGCGCGACAGATTGACCGAGATCGGGAAAAGTTCATGTCCGTCGTCCCGCCATTTACTAAGAAGTTCTACGCTCTTTACCAGCACCTGATAATCCAGTCTGGAAACGATCCCAGCCTGCTCTAAGATCGGCACATAGATCGCCGGTGACAAGATCTCGCCGTCCTCGTCACAAAAACGTGACAGAGCCTCCGCACCAATGATACGGTCATTCTTGGCAGAACATTTTGGCTGTAAATAGACCTGGATCCCGTCTGTATCAATGGCATGTTCAAAATTTGGAATAATACTTGCCTTCTTGATGGATCTGCGGCGCAGGTCTTCGGAATAAAAAGCAACCGTATTGGAATAACTATGCCGGATGCTCCTGCGTGCATAGCGTGCATTGTCCTGTGCATAGATAAAACTGTCTCCCGGCTGCATGACGTACAGACCGCACTCCACATGGATCTTGACACGGTCATAATGCTCACTGACTCGCTCCAAGAAGCGGTCTGCAATATCCTGATAAAAGGCTAAGATCTCCTCATCGCTATCTCCACCCGCCTCACAGAGAACTAATAAATGGTCCACATAACTCATGCTTCCCAAAATACTCTTTTTGTTTTCCCGGCAAAAATAATCCACCATAAGTGTGATCAGCCAGTCCCCTTTTGCTGTCCCATAGATCTCATTAAAATACTTGAGATTGCGCAGATTAAAACTGGCAAGTACCGGTTTTTTCATCTCCACTACCACCTTGGATCCCAGCATCTTAAAACGCTCTAAAGATGGTAATTCTTCTGTTTTGTGTTCTAAAATTTTATTTAACATTTTTAATTAAACTCCCACATGGATTCTATCATCAGTTACCGCAAAGTGCAACAAAAAAATTCATCGCGCTCTTGACATCATACATATTATGCCAAAATGCGACGAACTTTTTGTCGAATCCTCTGGATAGCGTTATCAATATTCTTTTCTGTCTTGTCCATCTTTACGGCGATCGTATGATAGTCCAGTCCCTGTACCATGTAAAAAAAGACTTCCAGTTCCATCTTGCTCAGATTTTTGATGATCTGTTCTACGATCTGCTCTGTCTTTTCCGCATCGATCCATACATTTTCCGGATTCTGCACATCATCCGCCAAGATATTCTCGATGATCTGCCGGTTTGGGCTCTCCTCGTCCTCCGAATCAAAGATCGACACATAGGAATTGAGCGGCTGGTTCTTCTTGCGATCCGCCGCCTCGATCGCCTTATAGATCTGCCGGCTGATGCAGAGCCTTGCAAAATGTGAAAAACTCACTTGCGTCTGTGGGTCATAATCCTGGATCGCCTTGAAAAGACCGACCATGCCCTCCTGCACGACATCCTGTTCTTCACTGCCTTTGATAAAGAACTTTTTGCCGTAAGCAGAAACCACTTTTTGATATTTTTTGCACAGATGCTCCATGGCTGCAAAATCGCCTGCGCGATAGGCTGCTACCAAGACTTCATCCGTCATCTCGTCATATCTGTCCATGGGCTCCCCTATTTTTTCAAAAGCCGCTGCCGCACGATCTCATACGTCAGCACGCCTGTTGCCACAGAAACATTCAGGGAATCGATATCCCCTTTCATCGGGATGGATGCCACGAAATCACAGTGCTTTTTCACAAGGTCACTGACACCGCTTCCCTCATTGCCCATCACAAGTCCGATCGGTCCTGTCAGGTTCAGATCATACATGGTGCTTCCACCCATATCCGCACAGACGAACCACATACCTTCCTGTTTGAGTGTTTCGATGGTCTGGGACAGATTTGTCACCTTTGCGACCGGTGTATAATTGATGGCTCCGGCACTTGCCTTTGCCACGGTTGCCGTCAGTCCTACTGCACGTCTTTTTGGGATAACCACGCCATGCGCCCCCGCCAGATTTGCCGTACGGATGATGGCGCCCAGATTGTGGGGATCTTCCACATTATCCAAAAAGATCAAAAACGGATCTTCGCCGGCATCCTTTGCCTTTTGTAACATATCATCGATACTGGCATAGGTGTAGGCAGCCGCATAAGCGATCACGCCCTGGTGCTTTCCGGTCTCAGAAATCTGATCCAGACGCTCCTTGGTCACATAAGAAATGATCGTGTCGTGCTTTTTTGCCTCTCTCTGGATCGTCCGGATCGGTCCGTCCATGCAGCCGTCCAAGAGAAACAACTTGTCTATGGTCTTGCCTGAGCGAAATGCCTCCAACACGGCATTTCTTCCCTCTATTGTAAGGCTTTGTGTCTCTTCCATTCTTTATCCTTTCCTGCTTATAATAAATGACAGCGTTCCAGCCCAATGCTGACCACTTCCATCATGCGCTCCATCTGATCGGTCAGATAGAGATATCCCATCAATGCCTCAAATCCCGTAGCACTGCGGTAGTCCGTCACCGTTGCATTCTTTGCCATGGTGTGTGACTTGGCATTGCGCCCTCTGCGGTAAATATCCTTTTCCGTATCCGTCAGCACATCCATCAGTGCCTCCGCCATGATCGCCTGCGAATGTGCCTTGACGACATGGCTGGTCTTGTGATGCAGTTGATTGACCGGCGTATTGCCCCTGCCTACCACAATGGAGCGGATAATCACATCAAAGATCCCGTCCCCGATATAAGCCAGTGTCAGCGGCGAGTAGGTACGGATATCAACGTCAGCGATCGCAAATTTATCTTTGATCTCTTGATTTAGGCTTTTTTCCATTTTACCCCTTCTCTGGTATCTTCCAGTACAATGCCCTTTGCCAAAAGTTTGTCACGGATGGCATCTGCTCTGGCAAAATCACGGTTCTTTCTTGCCTGCTGACGTTCCTCGATCATTGCCTCAATGTCAGAATCCAGCATTTCTTCCCTGGTCTCTACGATAATACCGAGCACATCGCAAAGTGTTTTTAACTCGTCCAAAAGTGCCTGCACATATGCCTTGGAGGAAGATCCGTCTGCATTCTGGTTGGCATATTTTACCAGTTCAAAAATAGAAGAGATCGCGTCTGCCGTGTTAAAATCATCTTCCATGGCCGCCTTGAACTTGTCTACATAGTTCTTTGCTTCTGCAAGTTTTGCTTCCTCGCCGTCCAAAAATGCCTCTGCCTCTGCGTGATCTGCTAAGAACTGCAGATTGGATGCTGCGGTACGGATACGCTCCAGACCATTCTTTGCGGCTTCCATCAGTTCTGCGCTGAAGTTGAGCGGGCTGCGGTAATGTGCCTGCAACATAAAGAAACGCAGAACCTGCAGGTCATATTTTTCGCCGATCTCCCTTACGGTAAAGAAATTGCCCAGAGACTTGCTCATCTTTTTGTTGTCAATATTAAGGAAACCATTGTGCATCCAATATTTGGAGAATTCTACGCCATTGGCTGCCTCACTCTGTGCGATCTCATTTTCATGATGCGGGAAGATCAGATCTTCGCCACCGGCATGGATATCGATCTCATCGCCCAGATAATGCTTTGCCATAACAGAGCACTCGATATGCCAGCCCGGACGTCCGTCGCACCATGGAGACTCCCAGTATGGCTCACCATCCTTTTTTGGTTTCCAGAGCACAAAGTCAAAGTCATCTTTCTTTTCGTCTCCGACTACCTTGATGCTTCTGTGTCCGGCTTCCAGATCGTCCAGATTTTTATGAGAAAGTTTGCCATAGTCAGCAAACTTGCGTGTGCGGTAATATACGGTTCCATCGGATACCACATAGGCATAGCCTTTTTCGATCAGGGTAGAGATCATCTGGATCATACCCCCGATCTCCTCGGTTGCCAGCGGATGGGTCGTTGCCGGCATGACATTCATGTCTGCCATGTCCTTTTTGCACTCTGCGATATAGCGCTTTGACACTTCTTCTGCCGTGGAACCTTCCTCGATCGCCTTTTTGATGATCTTGTCATCCACGTCCGTGAAGTTGGAAACGTAGTTGACATCATAACCGATAAACTCTAAATAACGGCGCACTGTGTCAAAAACGATCATAGGTCTTGCATTACCGATATGAATGTAATTGTAAACCGTCGGTCCGCAGACATACATACGGACCTTGCCCTCTTCGATCGGCACAAACTCTTCTTTTTTCTTTGATAATGTATTATAGATCTTCATGAAATTCTCCTTATGTTCTTATTTCTTTAAACTACGTATTTCATTTTCCAACTGCAATACACGGTTGACCAGTTCTGAATTTTCCTGTTGCAAGACCTTGATGTCTTCCTGTACCGGATCCGGTAAATGGATCTGATCCATATCGCTGGTCGGCACCTTGACATTGTTCTGCTTGACGATATGCCCCGGCACACCAACCACAGTACAGTTGGGCGGCACTTCCTCGATCACAACACTCCCTGCACCGATCTTGGAATTCTTGCCTACAGTAAAGGAACCGATGACCTTGGCTCCGGCACTGACCATGACATTATCCTCCAAAGTCGGATGACGCTTGCCTGTCTCCTTACCGGTTCCACCCAGGGTAACTCCCTGGTATAAGGTGACATTATCTCCAATGATCGTAGTCTCTCCGATGATGACGCCGGTACCATGATCGATAAAAAATCCTTTGCCGATCGTTGCTCCCGGATGGATCTCGATCCCGGTCCTTCTGGCGGCACGCTGGGAAATCCATCTTGCCCAGAAATAATGACCTTTCAGATACAACTTGTGCGCCCTGCGGTAACTGATCATAACCTTAAAACTCGGATACAGGATCACTTCCATCGGACTTTTGATGGAAGGGTCTCTCTCCTGAATGACCGCGAATTCTTCCTTTATATGTTTAAACATGACTAACAACCTCTTTGTCTATTCTCTTTTTAAAATTCTTTGCTACATCCCTGACAGGACGAACATCGATTTGCCGAATCAGCAACGGCTACGCTGCTCTCATAAAAAGATTCCAACAAACAGACTGCCTGAGAAGAAATGCCTTCTTCTCTTCCGGTAAATCCCAAATGCTCCTCAGTCGTTGCTTTGATATTGACCTGATCCACAGAAATCCCGAACACGCTTGCTACATTTTCCTCCATGCGTTCTATATAAGGACGTAACTTTGGCTGCTGTGCAATCACCGTAGCATCAATATTGCCGACCACATAACCGTGGTCTGCGATCAAAGCACCTACATGTTCCAATAACTTCATAGATGAGATCCCGCGATAAGCCTCATCCGTATCCGGAAAATGTTTACCGATATCTCCCAGTCCTGCCGCGCCAAGGATAGCATCCATGATCGCATGCAAAAGCACATCGGCATCCGAATGTCCCAATAAACCAAGCGTATGCGGCACCTCTACGCCACCTAAGATCAACTTACGACCTTCCACTAATTTATGCACATCATAACCTGTTCCAATCCGCATAGGTCTTTCCCTCCTATTCTACGGTCTTTATCCGTAAAATATAACATGATCTTCAAATTCAAAAACCACCCTATATGATACCATATCCACAAGTTGCTTTTCAATAAAAAAGAACGTGATGCAAAAAAGCCTCAATCCAAAGGATCAAGGCTTCATTCAGTAGCGAGGGAGAGACTCGAACTCTCAACCTCCCGGGTATGAACCGGACGCTCTAGCCAGTTGAGCCACCTCGCCATATTAAAGTGTTGGAATGGGACCTATAGGGCTCGAACCTATGACCCTCTGCTTGTAAGGCAGATGCTCTCCCAGCTGAGCTAAGATCCCATTTCATTGCCGCTCGTCGCGACCGAAATTAAATATACTATACTTGTACCCTTTCGTCAACACTTTTTTAAAAATTTTTTCAATTTTTTTATTTTTCAAACTTTTTCTACAATTTGGACTGGATAAGGGAATCTATCAGTTTGACACACTCTGACGCATCCTTGGAATAACCGTCTGCCCCGATCTCCTCCGCAAAACTCTCCGTGATACAGGCACCGCCAATGATGATCTTTGCCTGACAGCCTTTTTCCTTTGCCAGATCCACGACATCTTTCATTCGCATCATGGTCGTAGTCATAAGGGCTGACAGACCAATAATCTGTGCATTTTCTTCTATCGCTTTATTTACGATCGACTCTGCCGGCACATCTTTTCCCATGTCAAAGACACGATAACCATAGTTCTTGAGCATGAGCACCACCAGATTTTTGCCAATGTCGTGGATGTCGCCCTCTACGGTCGCAATGACGACGGTCGCCTTCGCCTCATCCTTTTTGTCTGCCAGAAGCAGCGGTTCTAAATACTCCATGGCTTCTTTCATGGCATTGGCTCCCGCGATCAACTGTGGGAGAAAATACTTTTTGTTGTCGTAATATTCTCCCACCTGATTGATGCCCGGGATCAGATACTTTTCGATTACAGCCGATGGTTTCTCTCCCGCTTCCACCTCTTTTTTTACTTCCCGTATGATGGATTCCTTGTCTCCCTTTACCACGCAGTCAAAGATCGGGTGATGAGCCTCTTCTTTCGTCTGGCTATCTACCTTGACATCCTTGGAGCCGACCATCTTCATGGCTGTCGTAGGTACTGTTCCCAAGTAGCGCTCTGATGCCCCTTCCTTACCAAGCAAAAGATCTGTAGCCAGCGCCGTATACATGAGGAGTTCCTGTGATGGGTTGGCAATCGCCATGGTCAGTCCCTTGGAAAGAGCCACATTCAAAAATGCCGTATTGACAAAGATACGCTGTGGCATACCAAAAGAAATATTGGAAAGTCCACAGATAGTAGGCAGATGTAGAGTATCCTTGCAATAGGAAATCGTCTCAAAACATTCCAAAGCCGCCGACGGATTGGCTCCCACAGTCGCCACCAGGACATCGACCACAGCATCGTTATCCTGCAATCCGATCGCACGCGCCGCCTCTAATACATGGGTAATATGTTCTTTCTTTTCGTCCAGATCCTTTGGCAGTCCTGCCTGTGAAAGCGGAAGCAGAACAAACATGGCTCCGTACTTTTTGGCGATCGGCAAAAGTTCTTTCATTTTTTCTGCTTCACAGGAAATAGAATTGATGAGGGCTCGTCCCGGATAGATACGAAGGGCTGCCTCCATGACATCCACATAAGAAGTATCGATGGAAAGCGGCAGATCTACCGTCGATATCACCTCATAGATGGCATCCAGCATAGTCGCTTTTTCGTCAATACCGTTCGTTCCCATATTGACATCCAGAATGGCTGCTCCTGCGATCTCCTGATCTCTGGCAAACTGACGTACCATCTGCATACTGCCTGAACGCAGTTCTTCCTGCAATGCCTTTTTTCCGGTCGGGTTGATACGCTCTCCCACAACCTTAAAGCCACCGTCCAGCGTCACCTCCACAAAGCCACGCTCCGAGGTCAGCACCGGTCTGTTCTTCTTTTGGATCGGCTCCACTTTCTTGCCACGCATACGGTCTGCCAGCGCCTTGATATGATCCGGTCTGGTACCACAGCAGCCACCCACGACCGATGCTCCGGCATCTACTAATTGTTCGCAGGCATCCGCAAACTCCTCCGGGGTCATCTTATAGACCGTCTCACCATTCTCCAGTTCCGGCATGCCGGCATTGGGTTTGACCATGATCGGGATATCCGCATAAGGCAGCATAGCCTTTACCAAAGGGATCATAGCAAGAGGTCCGGTCGAACAGTTCACGCCGACAATATCCGCGCCCATATGCTCTAAAACAACCATGGCGATCTCAGGTGATGTGCCATACAGAGTTCTGCCGTCCTCATTGTAGGTCAAGGAGATCATAACCGGAAGATCACAGGTTTCCTTGACTGCCAAAAGAGCCGCACGACATTCCTGCAAACTCATCATGGTTTCAATCACAAAGAGATCCACACCCTCCTTTAAGATTGCCCTCACCTGCTCCTTATAGACATCCACAAGATCCTCAAACATGAGATCTCCGACCGGATATAACTGTCTGCCCGTCATGGTAAGATCTCCGGCAACAAATGCCCGATCTCCTGCCGCTTCCCTACTGTAGCGCACCATGGCACGATTCAATTCTTCTAAGCGATCTTCCATGTCATATTCTGCTAATTTGATGCGATTTGCTGTAAAAGTCGGTGCATACAAAATCTGTGTTCCCGCCTCGACATATGCCTTTTGTAAGGAAACGATTGCCTCCTTGTGATGATAGATCCAATCCTCCGGGCATACTCCCATAGGCATACCCTTTGCCATCAGGTTTGAGCCCGTTGCTCCATCCAATATGATCGGTCCTTTTTGAAAAAGATCCTGTAGTTCCTGCTTTGTCATCTTTGTTTCTTCCTTTTATCTTTATATATGTTATACTTCTACAGTTTTTCAATCAGCCTTCATTATAAAAAAAAGGGTTGCTTTCTGCAACCCTTTACTTGCTCGCCAGTAGACCGGCAAACCTTCTATTCTGACACAATCATGTCATTTTCCTGTTCTGCCACATCCTTGAGATTCTCAGCAATACGGAAGATCTGATTCAACTGTTCGTTCAGTGTCTCTAGATCTGCCACACTCTGTCCAAAGACTGTTGTACAACTCTCAGATGATGCAGCCACTTCTTCACTGGTTGCAGACAGGTCTGTAATGCTGTCGCTAATCTGACTGTTGGATGTTAGGATATCATTAACCTCTCCGCTCAGACTCTGAATCTCTGTATATGCTTCCTGCATCTTTTCCTCGATCAACTTGAAGTTTTCTGCAGTTGTAGCGATCATCTCATTCTGTTTTTCTACGGACTCGGTAGACTTGCGCATATTTTCCGATGCCTCTCCTACATTGACCGTAAGTTTTTCAATGATAGCCGTAATCTTGCCGGTAGATTCCTTGGTCTCCTCAGAAAGGGTGCGGATCTCATCTGCAACAACCGCAAATCCCTTGCCTGCATCTCCTGCTCTCGCAGCCTCTATGGATGCATTGAGGGCTAATAGATTGGTCTGTCCGGAAATACTAAGAATGGTTCCGACGATCTCTTCTACTTCCTTGATACGGTTGTTCAGTTCGTCCGTCGTGTCCTTTGTCTGACGGTTGATCTGGGCTGTTCCGATTGCCTGCTCACGCAGTTCTTCGATCAACTGGGCTCCGTTCTGAACTGTCGTTGTGGATACCTCTACCGCCTCTTTCATGAGTTCCGTACCATTGCCGGCATTTTCCAGACTGGTCTGGATATCACTGGTCATCATGGTCTGATGCTCGATCGCCTGCGCCGTAGACTTAACACCCAGAGAAATCTCCTGCACAGAACCGTTGCTGGTCTCCATGCTCTCTGTCAGGCGTTCTGCCTTCCCCTTTGCCTGTTCAAACATCTGCACCAGTTCATCGGACATACGGATGATATTCTCAGCCACAGTCTGCTGTTCTTTTGCACGTCGTTCTACTTCTTCTTTGTCCTGTGCATGATGCTCCTGCATCATCTTGACTACGATATAAGCAACCACCGTCGTCGCCACCGCAAAGATCAACTGAACGAAACTGGTTGAAAACAAAGATTCGTCCGCATAAATGACCTTGCACTGCACGACCTTGATAGCATTGACGATACTAAAGGCAATGCCCCCTGCCATGATCCACTTCGGATGCATATAAACAGCCATGGAGAATAAGATCAAGTACATAAAAGCATACATACCGATACTGCGAACAGAAAGAATATAAACAGCATATACCACGATCAATGTAATCATAAATATCTTTTCAAACCGTTCATCTGCCTCATTCCTATTATACACAACGATCAAAAGTACCATTGCCACTGCACAGACTACCGTTCGTACGATTGCATTCGCGATCAACGTGTCTGCCTGCGTAAAACTAAGAAGTGCCAGTGCCAGTTCAATGCCCGTAATAATCACCGCCACTGTAAAAGCGACGCGATTCTTTTCCTTCATCTGCCGTTGCATCAATTCCATGTCATTCATCCCTTCCCTTACAAAAAATTATAAGAAAAGTATAACACTCATCTTCCGGTCTGTCATCCATTTTTGTGTTTTTTCGACAATTGTGTGTATAAACATTAGTTGATTACATTATCCAACTTCTTCAAACTGGCTGTTGTAGAGTTCTGCATAAAAACCATTTTGAGCGATCAGATCTTCATGGCTGCCCTGCTCGATGATATCGCCATCTTTCATAACAAGGATCAGGTCTGCATCTTTGATCGTAGACAATCTGTGTGCAATGACAAAACTTGTTCTGCCCTGCATCAGATGATTCATTGCCTTCTGTATTCTCTGCTCTGTTCTGGTATCTACAGAACTTGTCGCTTCATCCAAAATCAGAATTGGATTATCGGCAAGTATAGATCTGGCAATGGTAAGCAACTGCCTTTGTCCCTGTGAAACATTGGTTGCTTCTTCATTCAAAACAAAATCATAACCACCCGGCAAAGTCTCGATAAAGTGATGTGCATGCGCTGCCTTTGCTGCGGCGATCACTTCTTCATCTGTCGCATCGAGTTTTCCATAACGGATATTCTCCATGATGCTTCCCTTAAATAACCATGTATCCTGCAAGACCATACCAAAATGTTCTCGCAGATTGCTGCGGCCGAACGCACGGATATCCTGTCCGTCGATCTTGATGCAGCCTTCGTTGACATCATAAAAACGCATCAATAGTTTTACCATCGTTGTCTTTCCGGCACCGGTAGGTCCTACAATTGCAACCATCTGTCCCGGTTTTACCTGACTTGAAAAATCATGGATGATGATCTTATCTTCGTTGTAACCAAATTTGACATGTTCAAAAGAAACTGCCCCCGAAACATGATCCATAATCATTGGGTTTTCCGTCTCAACTTCTTCGGTCTCTTCTAAGAACTCAAAAACACGCTCTGCGGCAGCAACGGTAGACTGCAAGAGGTTAGAAACATTTGCCATCTGCTGGATCGGCTGCGTAAAGTTCTTTACATATTGGATGAATGCCTGAATATCGCCAACGGTGATCGTTCCTGCCACTGCAAGAATACTTCCGACAATGGCCACTGCAACATAACCGAGGTTCCAACAAATGTCATGATCGGCTGCATCAGTCCGGATAAAAACTGTGACTTCCATGCAGAGTTATAAAGTTCTTCGTTTCTTGTATCAAACTCCGCTAAAACATCCTTTTCTTTGTTGAATGATTTAACGATGTTCTGTCCAGAGAAGGTCTCCTCCACCTGACCATTTATCTCACCTAGGGTTCTCTGCTGGGCAATAAAGTATTTCTGCGAAAACTTAACAACCAGCATTACAAGTGCAATAGAAACCGGTAAAATAACAAGCGCGATCAAGGTCATCAGCGGGCTGATGGAAAGCATCATGACAAGTACGCCTACCATTGTTGCCACCGAGGTAATCACCTGTGTCACACTCTGGTTCAAACTCTGTCCTAAGGTATCGACATCGTTGGTGATACGCGAAAGGATCTCACCGACGGTCTTGGATTCAAAATAGGACATTGGCAGTCGATGGATTTTTTCGGAGATTTCCGATCTCATGCGGTATGTCATCTTTTGCGATACCCCTGCCATAATATATCCCTGCACAAAACTCATCAGCGCACTAAAGATATAAATTGCAAGCAGGATCAATAAAATCTTGCCGATCACATCAAAACGAATATTTCCTGTCCCCTGAATCTTTGCGACCAGACCGGTGAACAACTCTGTTGTCGCCTTACTTAAAATCTTTGGTCCGATTACATTAAATATGGTACTTAAAATTGCAAAAAAGATTACAACTGCAATCCCTATTTTATAAACACTCAGATAATTCAGTAATTTCTTTAGTGTTCCTTTAAAATCTTTTGCTTTTTCCACCGGTCTGCCCGGACCTCCGCCCATAGGACCATGATGACGACGAGGTGCTTTTGCTCTTTCATTTGACTCACTCATTAGGCTAAGCCTCCTTTCGTCTTTTCTATCTCCTGCTGGCTCAACTGTGAAGCCGCAATCTCCTGATATGCCTGACATTGCTTCAAAAGTTCCTGATGGGTTCCTTTTCCGACAATCTTTCCATCATCCAAGACCAGGATCTGATCTGCATGTAAGATCGTGCTGATACGCTGTGCAACAATGATAACTGTTGCATCTTTCGCATGTTCAAACAATGCCGCACGCAGTGCCTTGTCTGTCTTATAATCCAGTGCGGAGAAACTGTCATCAAAGAGATAAATCTTTGGATTTTTCGCAATGGCTCGCGCGATAGAGAGTCTCTGCTTCTGTCCGCCAGATACATTTGATCCCCCCTGCGCAATATGGCTGTCGTACTTTTTCTTTTTTTCTTCGACAAATTCTGTTGCCTGTGCAATGGCAGCAGCCTCTTCCATCCTGTCATCCGAAATCGTCTCATCCGCATATTTGATATTAGAGCGGATGTCTCCCGAAAACAGGACAGCCTTCTGCGGAACATACCCTATGGCATCGCGCAGTTTCTTTTGTGATATGGTACGAATATCTACACCATCCAAAGTAATACTTCCTTCTGTCACGTCATAAAGACGTGGAATCAGATTTAGAAGTGTCGACTTACCACATCCCGTGCTTCCGATAATCGCCGTCGTTTTTCCCGGCTCAGCCTCAAAATCAAGACCATCCAGTACATTATCCTTAGCATTTGGATAAGCAAAACTTACGTTATGGAATGCAAGTTCTCCACGGATATCTCCCATCTCATCATCTGCTAACTGCTCAGCATCTGTGATGGATGATCTCGTTCCGATGACTTCCTGAATACGTTCTGCAGCAACACCTGCACGAGGAAGCATAATAGACATCATGGTAAGCAATAGGAAGGACATAACAATGACCATGGCATATGTAATAAATGCCATCATATCTCCCACCTGCATATGACCTGCGGATATTCCCTTTGCACCAAACCATACAATCGCTACGGTAATACAGTTCATGATCAGCATCATAATTGGCATCATCCATGCCATCATGCGGCTTGTATATAACTGTGTCTCCATGAGTTCTGTATTGGCATCCTTGAAGCGTTCCTTTTCATGCTCCTCACGTGAGAATGCGCGGATAACCGGAATACCTGTTAAGATCTCGCGTGAAACAAGGTTCATGCGGTCAACAAGTTTCTGCATCATCTTAAACTTCGGCATAGAAAACTTCATCAGTACCATAACTACACTGATGATAACAGCGACCGCCACAACAATGATCCAACTCATGGATGCATCGGTCCTGGTCACCATGATAATACCGCCAATGGCAAGCACCGGAGCATACAATACCATACGAAGCAGCATGACTTCTACCATCTGTACCTGCTGAATATCGTTGGTACATCTGGTGATCAGTGATGCCGTCGAGAACTGATCGATCTCTTTTCCGGAGAAAGAGATAACACTGGTGTAAACTTTTTTACGCAAACTACGCCCAATGTCTGCCGCTGTTCTTGAAGAAACATATCCCAACAATACGGCTGCCAGCAGCATGCCAAGTGTCATCAGAATCATCACACCACCGGTACGAAGCAGATAGTCCATCTGCATCTGGTGCATATCATACCCCAACGCCTCATATTCCTGCTGCGCCATGGCAATGGACATCTGGTCGATCATCGTGTCACCCAGATCACCAAACTTTTCTGTCACCGCCGCACGCATATCATACAAAGAGGAAGGTGTCAGTGCACCTGCCTGTGCAAGTTGCTTTAACTGCTCCTGCATCTTAGCCGCATCCCCCATCATGGATGCATATTCCGAATCGCCGGACTCTTGCGCACCATATTCCATAAAGTAGGTCAGCACCATTGGCTCCTGCAAAACCTGTTCCAATGCTGTTTTTTTGTCTTTATCCTCTGAAACCTCATCCTTTAGGACATAAGTCTCCCCCTGCTTTTCATAGCAGGCATTGAGATAAGAAATCTCATCATCATCCATAAAAGCAAGAAGCCAGTTATGTGTCTCCTGACGCATTTCTTCCACTGCTACAGAGTCAACACCATTCTGCTGAATACCGACATCAACGATATCCGCTGTGTAGTTTGGAAGTGACAGTTCACATAATGCCTGTGCGATCAAAAGCACAATAACTATGGCAACTGCCTTTTTCCGTTCCCATAAGTTTTGAAATAAAAATTTCATCTTGTCTCCCTAATTCTTATACATGTGTTTATTTTTTATATCTTTCTTATTGTAGAACTCTTTTTTTCCAATGTCATCCAAAATTCTGTTCATACTTATTAAATTTCTATAAATTTTCTTCACGGATACGCTCAATGATATTACAGATGAGTTCTACGCGGTTAAACGGTGTCATAAAATAATAACCGTCAACAATCGAAGACATCTTTCTGGCAATCTCCACGGATACACGGATGGCAACTTCTTCATATTCCGAACGGCTCATGCCCTCCTCATAATATGCCAGCGTTTCCGGTGGCACATGCATACCCGGCATCTCATTTGCGATAAACAAGGCATTTTTTCGGCTGACAAGCGGCATAATACCACCGATGATCTTGGCATCCGTGCGCTCCTTGAGATCCTTGATACGTTCCACATCCGCGTCTGCATAAATCGGCTGTGTCAAAAAGAAACTACATCCCTGTTCCATTTTCAGTTTCATTCTTCTTGCGATGGCATCCACACCTACGCCCTGATAATTTAGGGCACCGCCATAAACGATACGATCCTGATAAAACTGGTCTTCATTCATTTCCTGCAAAAGTCCCATAAACTTGATAGAATTGTAATCAAATACCTGTGTGATCGTGTTTCTGTCATTCTGTGCAATCGGATCTCCCGTAACGACCAGAAAATGCCTTAAATCATTGACGTAATCACCGAGCATCGTACCGCGCAGAGAGATCACATTCCGATCACGGCAGGACAAGTGCGGCATGACATAAATGCCGGTCTCCCTCTGAATCTTACTGCCCAGCAAGGACGCATCCATACGGCTGCGTGCCATCGGAGAATCGGAAAGTGTCAGTAGATCAACACGATGTTCCTTTAACAATTGCGCTCCCGATACCAGTTTTTCAACCTTGATATCCGATGGCGGATCCAGTTCTACCACAAAGGGCTTCTCCCCACTTTGTAACTTTTTCCAAAATACAGACTCCGTTCTTGAGACAGCAGGTGTCTCCGGCGAGCCTGTCTTTTTTTCTATTTTCTTCTTGCCTTTCAACTGTTCTGCAATCTCTTTCAGATAATCCGGTGTCGTTCCACAACAGCCACCAACAAGATCAATCCCTAAGTCTGCGATCTGCAATACCATCTTCTGAAAATAAGATTCATTCTTTCCGTAAATGGTCTTGCCGCGCAACTGATATGGATAACCGGCATTTGGCAAGGCGATGACAGGTTTTTCTGATGGAAAGTTTACATTTTTCAAAAGTTGGTACATATGGGCGGCTTCCATGCCACAGTTTAATCCATAGGCATTCACTTCATCCATTTCACTCATCAGTCGCACCATGCGATCAAATTGCAAGCCACCCTTACTATAGGCCGTTTTATCCATAGAAAAGGAAACCATCACATAAGCCTGCGGTGCTTTTTCCTTGATATAAGCAAGCAATCTCTTCAGATAGTAAACATCCACCTGCGTTTCCAGCCAGAAAATATCCATACCTGCCGATACAAACGTATCCACGATATGATGATATTCTGCCAGAACATTGCTATCATCTTTCTGCTCCATATCATAGATCGTACCAATGTCTGCTGCCACATAAACAGGATAGGTCTCTTTTGTCAGTCCTGTTTTTTCATAGTATGCTTCCACTGCACTTTTTGCGATCTGGCAGGCGATCATAATATTGTTTTCCATCTCCTCGATAGAATCAAAGAAGTTTAAATTGGTAGCAAATGTATTGGTGCGGAGCAGTCTCGCTCCACCATCTAAATATTCTCCGTGAATCTGGGCAATTCGTTCCGGATGCTCGAAATTTTCACGTTCTACCAATGTTTCATTATGAAATTTCGCAGCATAGTAAGTTCCCATTGCACCATCACAGAGAAGTGTATGTTCCTTTAAGAATTCTCCTATTTTCATCTTTTTTCCTCGTATCTAAAGATTTCTGTCACTTAAAAAGCGAAACTACTTTCCATAGTAACCAAAAGAAAGCAGTTTCGCAATATGAAACTCACACTTATTCCAGTGCGTTTTATTTAGATGTTCTTTACTTTTGCAATATCCACTAAGGTAAATTCATCTGTGGCAGATTCCAAACTGGTTGCCAGTGCATTTGCCGTATCCATTGCTGTAATACAGTGTACGCCTGTCTCGATCGCATTTCGACGGATCAGGAAGCCGTCACGGGTCTTATCGCCGTGTCCCTGGGTCGGTGTGTCAATGACAAGGTCGATCTTGTGACCCAAGATCAGATCCATGACATTCGGTGATTCTTGAGTGATCTTGTTGACCCAGAGTGCATCTACGCCATGCTCCTGCAAATACTTGGCGGTACTTCTGGTCGCATAGATCTTGTAGCCCAAGGCCGCAAAGCGCTTTGCCACGCCAACGGCTTCCGGCTTATCCGCATCCTTTACGGTCATGATCATCTGCTTGTACTTCGGCAGTACAATACCTGCACCAAGGAATGCCTTATAAAGTGCCTCATCAAAGGTCTTTGCAATACCCAGACACTCACCGGTAGACTTCATTTCCGGTCCCAGGGAAATCTCTGCTCCACGCAGTTTTTCAAAAGAGAATACCGGCATCTTAACTGCCACATACTCTGCTTCCGGCTGCAATCCCGGTGTGTAGCCCATACCCTTTAAGGTGTTTCCGATGATGACCTTGGTTGCCAGATCCACGATCGGAATACCGGTAACCTTGCTGATGTACGGCACGGTACGAGAAGATCTCGGATTGACCTCGATCACATATACTTCCTCATTCATAACGATAAACTGGATGTTGATCAGACCTACGACATGCAGTGCCTGTGCCAGTTTCTCAGTATAATCGGTAATCTTTTTCTTGATGGCATCACTGATCGTATGTGCCGGATATACAGAGATACTATCTCCGGAATGGACACCGGTACGCTCGATATGTTCCATGATACCAGGGATCAAAATATCTGTACCGTCGCATACAGCATCGACTTCGATCTCCTTACCCTGTAAATACTTATCCACTAAGATCGGATGATCCTGTGCGATACGGTTGATGATCTCCATGAACTCATCCACTTCGTCATCATTGAAAGCGATCTGCATGCCCTGTCCGCCCAGTACATAGGAAGGACGTACCAGAACCGGATATCCGATCTCATTGGCAACTTTCTTTGCCTCTTCTGCGGTAAATACCGTTCCGCCGGATGCTCTCGGGATACCTGTCTTTTCCAGAATCTCATCAAAGAGTTCTCTGTCCTCTGCGGCATCAACATCCTCTGCCTTGGTTCCTAAGATAGTAACTCCCATCTTCATCAGGCTTCGGTCAACTTGATGGCTGTCTGACCACCGAACTGGACAACAGCTCCATCCGGCTTTTCAAAACGGACGATGTTTTCTACATCTTCCTCCGTCAGCGGCTCAAAATAAAGTTTGTCCGCAATATCAAAGTCTGTAGAAACCGTCTCCGGGTTGTTGTTTACAATAATGGTCTCATAACCTTCCTTGGCAAATGCCCAGGTAGAATGTACAGAGCAATAGTCGAACTCGATACCCTGTCCAATACGGATCGGCCCGGATCCAAGTACGAGTACCTTTTTCTTCAGATTGGTCTCTACCGCTTCATTCTGGCTGCCAAATACAGAGTAATAATATGGGGTGCTTGCTTCAAACTCTGCCGCACAGGTATCAACCATCTTAAATGCAGCAACAATATCATTGTCATAGCGCATCTGGCGGATCTCTTCTTTGGTCTTGCCGGTAAGATCTGCAATGACATTATCCGGGAACTCGATACGCTTTGCTTCTTTTAAGAGTTCTGGTGTCAGTTCCTCGCTCTTTAACTTTTCTTCCATCTCGATCAGGATAGCGATTTTGTCGATGAACCAGATATCGATCTTGGTAATCTCATGGATGTGGTCGTAGGAAACGCCTCTGCGCAGTGCCTCTGCGATCACATAAATTCTTCTATCGTCTACGACGTGTAACTGGTCTTCCAGTTCTTCGTCACTAAGTCCCGTAAAGTCATAACTCATAAGAGAGTCTACATGCTGCTCTAAGGAACGGATTGCCTTCATCAAGGCGCCCTCAAAGTTGTTGCAGATACTCATGACCTCACCGGTCGCCTTCATCTGTGTCGTTAAGGTACGTTTTGCCGTGATGAACTTATCAAATGGCAGACGTGGGATCTTGACAACGCAGTAATCAAGCATTGGCTCAAAGGATGCATAGGTCTTGCCGGTAATGGCATTGGTGATCTCATCCAATGTATAGCCTAAAGCGATCTTTGCAGCCACCTTAGCGATCGGATAACCGGTTGCCTTGGAAGCCAGTGCAGAAGAACGGCTGACACGAGGATTTACCTCGATAACGCAATATTCAAAACTATCCGGGTTGAGGGCGTACTGCACGTTACAACCACCGGTAATGCCAAGTTCTGAGATAATATTTAAAGCAGAACTACGGAGCATCTGGTATTCCTTATCCCCCAAAGTCTGTGACGGTGCCACAACAATAGAGTCGCCGGTATGCACACCGACCGGATCGATATTTTCCATGTTACATACGGTAATGCAGTTGCCTGCTGCATCACGCATCACTTCGTACTCAATCTCTTTCCAGCCTGCGATGCAACGCTCAACCAAAACTTCATTGACACGGCTCAAGCGCAGACCATTGGATAAGATGTCTACGAGTTCTGTCTCGTTGTGGGCGATACCACCGCCGCTGCCGCCAAGGGTAAATGCCGGACGGAGTACGACCGGATATCCGATGGTATTGGTAAACTTGATACCGTCTTCTACGTTCTTAACGACCAAAGATGCCGCACAAGGCTCACCAATCTTTTCCATGGTGTCCTTGAATGCCTGACGATCTTCTGCCTTAAAGATGGTCTCTGCCGTTGTACCGATGAGTTTTACGCCATGCTCTTCCAAAAAGCCTGACTCTGCCAGTTCCATACCAAGGTTGAGTCCTGCCTGTCCACCCAAGGTTGGAAGCACGCTGTCCGGCTTTTCCTTTAAGATGATCTGCTCTAAGACTTTGGCTGTCAGAGGCTCGATATAGACCTCATCTGCGATCTCTTTGTCTGTCATGATGGTCGCCGGATTGGAATTGACCAGGACAACCTCGATGCCTTCCTCTTTTAAGGAACGACATGCCTGTGTGCCTGCATAGTCAAACTCTGCTGCCTGTCCGATGACGATTGGACCGGAACCGATCACAAGTACCTTTTTGATGTCTTTATTCTTTGGCATTACTGGTCACCTCCCATCATTTCAATAAAACGGTCAAACAAATATCCACTATCCTGTGGGCCAGGGCAAGCTTCAGGATGGAACTGTACCGTAAAGATATTCTTTCCTGTATATTTTAATCCCTCATTTGTGCCATCATTGACATTGACAAATGCCGGTGTCGCAATGGACGGATCCAACTTGTCGACATCAACCACATAACCATGGTTCTGTGAGGAGATATAGACACGTCCGGTGGAAAGATCCTTGACCGGATGGTTGCCGCCACGGTGTCCGTATTTCATCTTGTGGGTATCCGCGCCGGTCGCAAGTGCCATGAGCTGATGTCCCAGACAGATGGCAAAGATCGGTACGTCCGAGTCATATAACTTCTTGATCTCCTTGATGACCTCTGTACATTCCTTTGGATCCCCAGGTCCGTTGCTGAGCATGATGCCGTCCGGATTGCCTGCCAAGATGGTCTCTGCCGGTGTATCTGCCGGATAGATGGTCACTTCGCATCCTCTATCATTTAAGGACTTGGCAATATTTCTCTTGGCTCCCAGATCTAAAAGTGCCACCCGCTTGCCGTCACCCGGCAAAACCTTTGGTGCAGCACATGTGACCTTGGATACCACATCACCTGTGGTATATGCCGCAAGTCTTGGTAAGATCTCATCCAGATCGTAATCCTCGTCGGTCGTGATCATGCCATTCATGGTTCCCTTGTCACGCAAGATCTTGGTAAGTGCTCTCGTATCAATACCACAGATTCCCGGGATGTCATGTTCTTTCAGGAAATCCTGAATGGTCCCCTCACAACGGAAGTTGCTTGGGATACGGCTGAGTTCGCGGACGATATATCCGTCCACCCACGGTCTTTCTGACTCCATGTCCGGTGTAATGCCATAATTGCCGATCAAAGGATATGTCATAACGACTGCCTGTCCGGCATAGGAAGGATCTGTCAAAACTTCCAGATATCCAGTCATGGATGTATTAAATACGATTTCACTGATGACTTCGCGTGTCGATCCGATGCTCTCACCGGCGAACACAGTGCCATCTTCCAGAATAAGAAATGCTCTCATCTTTTGCCCTGTCCTTTCGAAATTCTACATGTTAAATTTTAAAAATGCCTAAACTTATAGTATGTTATCACATGATTTTCTATATTGCAAGAGCCTTCTATCAAAAAGATAAAAGGCTCTCTCATTTTTCTATTATTTAAAATATGCGACACCGGATTCAAAGATCTTCATATCCTGCTCGCCATAGATATTGATGGCAACGGATTCTCCGCGTCTTTCAGAATGTGCCATCTTACCAAGCACACGTCCATCCGGCTGGTGATGCCTTCGATCGCCATATAAGAACCGTTGACATTCCACTCCTCATCCATGGTCGGATTGCCTGCCTCGTCCACATACTGGGTTGCGACCTGACCGTTTGCAAACAATTTGTCCAACCATTCCTTGCTTGCAACGAAACGTCCCTCTCCGTGGGATGCCGGATTGCAATAAGTCTGTCCCAGCGTAGCCTGTGCCAACCATGGTGACTTGTCAGATACCACCTTTGTGTAGACCATCTTGGAAATGTGGCGTCCGATCGTATTGTAAGTCAGGGTCGGTGCATCTGCCTGCTGGGTATGAATCTGACCATATGGCACAAGTCCCAATTTGATGAGTGCCTGGAAACCATTACAGATACCAAGGGCAAGTCCGTCACGGTTATTCAAAAGATCCATAACGGCTTCTTTCATCTTTTCGTTACGGAAAGCAGTTGCAAAGAACTTAGCACTTCCCTCCGGCTCATCACCTGCGGAAAATCCGCCCGGGAACATGATCATCTGTGCCTGATCGATCGCCTTTGCAAATACCTCGACCGAATCACGGATGTCCTCGGCTGACTGGTTCTTGAATACCTTGACGATCGGTTCTGCACCGGCACGCTCAAATGCCTTTGCACTGTCATATTCACAGTTGGTACCCGGGAATACCGGAATAAATACCTTAGGCTTTGCCACTTTATTCTTACATACATAGATCTCTTTTGCCTGATACAATCCGGTATCAACAGGATCTTTGTCCTCTGTGGCTCTGGTCGGGAATACCTTTTCCAGTGGTGTCACCCAGTCTTTTAAAGCCTCTTCTATAGAAAGGCTCATGTCTTTATAGATAAAGTTCCGACTATCATTTACAGATCCGATCACGCTTACGTCATGACCAAGTCCTGCCGCCTCCATAGCATCAAGGATGACTGTGGTATCCGCGCCGTTTACTTCGGCTACGATAGAGCCCATGCAGTTTGCAAAAAGTTCTTCTGCCGCTACGCTATCTGCGATCGCCACACCCAGTTTATTACCAAATGCCATCTTAGAAAGTGCTGCTGCCAGACCACTTGCATCCGGTGCATAAGCAGATACGATGGCTCCCTTTTGGATCAGGCTGTGGATGACATCATATAACTTCATGACCTGATCATAATCCGGCAGATCATAAGCATCACGTTTTGCACGGAAGAATACCAAAGCATGGCCTGTCTTCTTTAATTCCGGTGTGATGATGTCGCCCTCTTTTGCAATATCAACCGCAAAAGAAACCAGTGTAGGCGGTACATCGATCTCATTGAAGGATCCTGACATGGAATCCTTTCCACCGATGGACGGCAGTCCGAATTTCATCTGTGCCTGATAAGCACCAAGCAAGGCTGCGAATGGCTGGCTCCATCTCTTTGGATCTTCAGACATTCTACGGAAGTACTCCTGGAAAGTAAAGCGGATCTTGCTGTAATCACCACCTGCAGCTACGATACGGGCAACAGATTCGAGTACGGCAAAGGATGATCCGTGATATGGGCTCCAGGAAGACAGATATGGATCAAAGCCGTATGCCATCATGGTAACGGTATCGCACTTGCCTTCGGCTACCGGAAGTTTGGCAACCATAGACTGGGTCTCGGTCAACTGGTAGCGTCCGCCATATGGCATATAGACACTGCCTGCCCCGATGGAACCATCGAACATTTCCACTAAGCCCTTTTGTGAGCATACATTCAGATCAGATAAAGTAGTCTCCCAGGCTTTTTTCACATCGCCTACAGCCAGAGCATCTGCAACGCCCTCAACTGCATAGGTATGGAAATAATTGTCCTCTTTTACCGGCATTTCCACTGCGACATCTGTCTCCTGATGTGCGCCGTTGGTATCTAAGAAAGATCTCTTTAAGTTGACGATTTCCTTGCCTCTCCACTCCAAGATCAGACGCGGTTCTTCGGTAACGATGGCAACTTCGACTGCCTCTAAGTTTTCTTCCTTGGCATATGCTAAGAACTGGTCAACATTTTCCGGTGCAACAACCACTGCCATACGTTCCTGAGACTCAGAAATGGCAAGTTCTGTTCCATCCAGACCAGCGTATTTCTTTGGCACCTTGTCTAACTGTACGCGCAATCCGTCTGCCAACTCACCGATGGCTACGGACACACCGCCTGCACCAAAGTCATTACATTTTTTGATGATATAACTTACTTCTTCACGACGGAAAAGTCTCTGGATCTTACGCTCTGTCGGTGCATTTCCCTTTTGTACTTCGGCACCACAGACTGCGGTAGACTGGGTGTTGTGTGCCTTGGAAGATCCTGTCGCACCACCAATTCCGTCACGTCCGGTTCTTCCGCCAAGCAAGATGATGCGGTCGCCCGGATCAGAATTTAATCTCTGCACGGCACGTCTTGGAGCAGCCCCATAACGGCACCGATCTCCATACGTTTTGCCACATAATTCGGATGATATACTTCTTTGACATATCCGGTTGCCAGACCGATCTGGTTACCGTAAGAAGAATAGCCATGGGCTGCCTCACGCACCAGTTTCTTCTGTGGGAGTTTGCCTTCCATGGTATCCTTGACGGATACGGTCGGATCTGCAGCACCGGTCACACGCATAGCCTGATATACATAAGTACGTCCGGAAAGCGGATCACGGATAGCACCACCCAGACAGGTAGCCGCACCACCAAATGGCTCGATCTCGGTCGGATGATTGTGGGTCTCATTTTTGAAATTGACAAGCCATTCTTCTGTCTTGCCGTCAACCTCTACCGGCACAATGATAGAGCATGCATTGATCTCGTCAGATTCTTCCTGATCGTCCAACTTGCCGTCCTTTTTTAACTTTTTCATGGCAAGCAGAGCCAGATCCATGAGGCAGACAAACTTATCATCACGGTCCTTGTAAAGGATCTTGAAATTATCCAAATAATCATTGTAAGAATCTTCGATTGGGGCACGATAATAACCGTCCTCAAAGGTAACATTCTTTAACTCGGTAGAGAATGTCGTATGACGGCAATGGTCTGACCAGTAGGTATCCAACACGCGGATCTCTGTCATGGAAGGATCGCGCTTTTCATCCTGAGCGAAATACTTCTGGATATGTAAGAAATCCTTGAAGGTCATGGCAAGTCCAAGAGAATCATAGAGATCTTTTAATTCCTTTTCCGGCATGCTGCTAAAGCCATCAAAGATGGCAACATCTGCCGGATCTTCAAAATGATCGGTCAGAGTCTCAGGCTTATCCATACCGGTCTCTCTGGAGTCTACCGGATTGATGCAGTGCTTCTTGATGGCTTCAAACTGCTCGTCTGTGATCTGTCCTTCAATGACATAGGTGGTTGCGGAACGGATGATGACATCTTCATCTTCCTTTAACAACTTGACGCACTGCTCTGCGGAATCCGCTCTCTGATCGAACTGTCCCGGCAAAAATTCCACGCTGAACGTCCTGCCTTCATAAGCAAATTCTTCTTCGTAATAATCATCGACCGGAAGTTCACAAAAAACGGTCTTTAATGCCTTCTTGTAAGTGTCCTCCGAAATATTTTCAATATCGTAACGGATCAGGACGCGGACGCCTGTTACCGTAGTAATGCCAAGATAACTCTTGATCTCACTGTAAAGTGACTTTGCTGCCACTGCATACTGGGGTTTCTTCTCTGCATAAACTCTTCTTACGTTTCCCATGCTATACCTCCATCTTTCACTCACTTGGACATAGGATATGCCCTATCACATTTACCCATAGTATAGCACATCGCGCTGACCTGCACATAATTATTATCCCTAATCAGATATATTAGTAAATCTTATCTATATCCTTGACTGCTATTATTTGTGCTTATATAATATGAATGATAACATTGCGTTACAAAAAAAGAAAGGAAACCTTATGGATATCAATTACGAACTATACAAAGTATTTTACCATGTTGCATCTTCCCTCAGTTTCTCCGAGGCGAGCAAGCAGCTTTTCATTTCCCAGTCCGCCGTATCGCAGTCGATCAAGACTTTGGAGAAAAAGATCGGTCAGCCCCTCTTTATCCGCAGCACCAAAAAAGTCCAACTGACCCCTGCCGGTGAACTGCTCTTACAGCACATCGAACCAGCCATGAACCTTATACGCCGCGGCGAAGAACAGATCCAGAATGTCAACGACACCAGATTGGGACAACTCCACATCAGCGCCAGCGATACCATCTGCCGCTATTTTCTGGTGCCTTATATCCAAAAGTTCCACGAACTCTACCCGG
Source organism: Roseburia sp. AM51-8 (assembly GCF_003478275.1). Taxonomy (NCBI): domain Bacteria; kingdom Bacillati; phylum Bacillota; class Clostridia; order Lachnospirales; family Lachnospiraceae; genus Roseburia; species Roseburia sp. AM51-8. Next base: position 75,394 of record NZ_QUEY01000006.1, read on the forward strand.
ATGTACCCATCCGCATCACCAATGCGACAAGCAAGTCCTGCGTCGACCTCTTGGAGCAGGGAAAGGTTGACATCATCATCACCAACCATCCCAACTCCCGCATGAATACTTCTTATATCACCCAGACCCTGACAACCTTTCAGGATGTGTTCATCGCCAATCCCACACATTTTCCGCAGGTCACCAAGGAAATGACTTTCAAGGAGATCTCCGGTCTGCCTATCCTGATGCTGGATAAAAATTCTACGACCAGTGAATATCTCCACCAGATCTTTTTGGAACATCGTCTGGATCTGGTACCGGCTTTTCAGTTGTATTCCAATGATCTTTTGATCGACCTGGCGCGCATCGGTCTTGGCATTGCCTTTATCCCGGACTACTGCATCAAACATTCCTCAAAGGATCTGACCGTTGTTTCTACAAAAGAAAAACTTCCACCAAGAAGCCTGGTCGCAGCGACACATCCGTCCCTGCCTCTCGGCGCCTCAGCAGAAGCCTTTTTATCTCTTTTGCCAAAAATCATCCACTAGATCTCCAACCGTATGACGATCGCAGATCTTTCCGTCATTCCATTCCCGCGGAAAGGTCTGCCTGTATTCACTTCTTGTAAAACGCTCATCTAAGAGGGCGATCACGCCCTCGTCACTTTTTGTCCGAATGACGCGGCCTGCCGCCTGGATCACCTTATTCATGCCCGGATAAAGGTAGGCAAAGGAAAATCCGTCTCTCCCGGTCGCCTCAAAATACTGTTTCATGACTTCCCGCTCATTCCCGATCTGGGGCAGCCCCACACCGACAATGATAGCACCGATCAATTTTTCCTCCGTCAGGTCGATCCCCTCCGAAAAGACACCTCCCATCACGCAAAAAGCAACGAAAGAACGCTCTCTTACTTCTTCAAATTCTTTCAGAAAATCTTCCCGCTCCTGCTCACTCATGCCCGAGCGCTGGCAGATCACGTCACAGGAGCCCAGACTTTTTGCCATAAACTTCTGGCTGATCTCCTCCAACATCTTATAGGAAGGACAAAAAACCATGTAATTGCCCTTTTTCTTTTCCACAATGGCTTCGATATAGTCCGCAAAAGCCAGATATTCCGCAAAAGTTCTCCTGGTATAGCGGCTGCTGACATCCCTGCCGATCAAAAGTGCCCGCTTTTCCTGTTCAAAAACAGAGTCCGCATAAATGGCATAGACATCATCATCACAGCACAAAAGTTCCTTATAATAGCGGATGGGAAGCAGGGTCGCCGAGAAAAAGACACAGGCGCGCGACCGATCCAGCCGCTTTTGCAGCATATAGGAAGGATCCACACAAAAAAGATGCAGGCAGAACTGCCCCTTCTCATCATAATCACAGTAAATGCGGTAGTGCTCGTCAAAGTCTTCGGACAGGTTGACAAAATTGCGCACCTTAAAATAAAAGTCTAAGACCTCGTCACGGTCTACGATATTTCCTTCTTTTTGCAGCAACTCATCCATCGCCGCTGCCGCCAGGAAAAGGGCAAACAAAAAGGAATCCATCTCCTCTAAGACAAGCAGTTTCTCACACTGCCGCTTTAAGACAAGCATTTCCTTGTTGCAGCGCTCCAAGGTATTTTCCAGTTTTTTCCCATAGATCTTTAACTTCTTTTTCATGGCAAGAAAGTCTTCTTTGACCAGAGTCTCCGAATACATGTCTCTGGCACGCTCGACCAGATTGTGTGCCTCATCCACCAGAAAAAGATAGTCGCCCCGGATGCCCTCAGCAAAAAAGCGTTTGAGACAGACATTTGGATCAAAGACATAGTTGTAGTCACAGATGATATGATCGACCCAGGATGCGATATCCAGACTGTACTCAAAAGGACAGACCCGTCTATCTTTTGCCCAGCGCAAAATGCAATCCCGATCCATCATATTTTCTTCCTGCAAAATGTCATAGACGGCATCGTTGACACGGTCAAAATGCCCTTTTGCGTAAGGACAGTCGTCCGGGTTGCAGGATCTCTCCTCCAAAAGACACATCTTATCCTTGGCTGTGATCACGACCGTCTTTCCCTCATAGCCCTGTTCTTCCATCAGAAGAAAGGTATCGTGTGCCACGACACCGGTCGCATTTTTGGCAGTCAGATAAAAGATCTTGTCTCCCATATTCTGCCCCATCGCCTGTATGGCAGGAAAGATGGTAGCCAGAGTCTTGCCCGTCCCTGTCGGTGCCTGTAAAAACAAGGTCTTTTCGCGCATGATACTGCGGTAGACATCCGTTACCAGTTTCTTTTGCCCCTGCCGGTAGGCATAGGGGAATTCCAAACCCCGGATGGACTGCTGACGAATCATCTTGTGATGAAATAAAAAATCCGACCATTTCTTATAAGAAGCAACGAGTTCCAAAAACCAAGCCTCGATCTCATCATAGGAATAATGCATCTGAAATCTGCGGATCTCCTCCGTATCCAAATTGCAATAGGTCATCTGCACGCCGATGGCAGGCAGGGCATGCTGGGTCGCAAAAATAAAGGCATAGCACTTTGCCTGTGCCAGATGCACGGCGTTCGGCTCTGCCATCTGCTCCACATCCAGATAGACACCCTTGATCTCGTCGATCATAACGGACGGCTTTGCCTCTTCCTGCCCTTCTTCAAGATCCATCCGGGGATCTTCTAGAAAACGGCTGGTCTCTTCTAACAAGCCTTCCTCATAAATAATGCCGTCGGCTCTGCCCTCAATGGCAAGATCATACTCCTCATAAGAGACTATGAACTTGAGCGGGATCTCTGCGTGATAATCGGCTCCCGCCCGCCTCTGGATCTTGCGGTGAATTCGGCTGCCTTCCTGCATAGCCTCCATGCGCATCTGCCCGCCATGCCGGTCGTCAATATCACCTGCATTCATCAGAAATTCGACGAGATTGCGGACAGAGATCACGATCTGCGGTTTTAATTCTTCCTCTTGTAAAAGCCTACTGATCTTCATATTTTTAGTATAACATAAAATGCCCCCGGCAGGTAAACCTGCGAGGGCATCTTCCATACAATTTAGGCTACTGCAAATTTACGAACCGCCTGCACAAAGGTCGGATCATATTTACTGCAAAGTACCCGCATCTCTCGCTTCATCCCCATGCTCATAACACCAAGCAGGGATTTTGCGTCTAAATATATGGCGCCACTCTTTAAATCAATGGCTTCTGGACAAACGGATGCTGCCTGCACGAATTCCTGTACTTCTTTTTCGTCCTTAAGCATTACCTTCAGTTCCATTTTTTTCACTCCTTTTCACTTTAAAACCGCGAAACTACATTCAATGAAAGCGTTTCCAACGTTTCATTTGACCTATTTAAACACAGGTGTTTTCCTTTGTCAAATCAAAAATTCGTGAAAAATATTAAAATTTCGGGTAATATTTACAGTTTTCCTTTGCAGGGTATTTGTCCTTTTGAAGGACAAATGTCACATTTTGTCGAACATTTAACACTTTGCACACATTTTACTTAATATTACACAAAGCGTCGATATGCTTCTCTATATTTCTGTTCATCTTGCACAAAATTATGTTTTTTTCAAGATCATATCAAGAATTTTATGCCTTTTTATCAAAAAAGTGCATCTTCCAAAGCAACAAAGACCTGCCCCATGGCTGCCTCGATAAAGAGATCCTTCTCCTGGTTCAACTGCACATGCAGTGGCTCTTTGTTTAAAACAATAAGATGGTCGCCCCGGAACTCATAGACATAGGATGCCGCCGGATAGACATTTAGGGACGTGCCTGCCACGATCAGGGTGTCGGCTTTTCGGATCACATCAACTGCCCCTCTGACTGCATCTTCCGGCAGACCTTCTTCATACAGGGTGACCTGCGGACGGATCATGCCGCCGCATTTCGGACATCTGGGAATACCGGTCGTCTCAAAAATATAATTCTCGCCGACTCTCTCTCCGCAGGATGCACAATAATTTTTGTGGGTTGTCCCATGGATCTCATAGACACATTTTGATCCAGCCAACTGGTGCAGCCCATCGATATTCTGTGTAACGATAGCATCCAGTTTTCCGATCTCTTCCAACTTCGCCAGCACCCTGTGAGTGACATTGGGTTCAAAGCCCCGGCTATCCATTTTTTGCCGGTAAAACTCAAAGAAAACCTCCGGTTCTCTCATCAGACAGGTATGGCTCAAGAGGTATTCCGGCTGATACTTGTCAAACTGCACATCATGCTGATTGTATAAGCCGTCCTTGCTGCGAAAATCCGGGATGCCGCTCTCAGTCGATACCCCCGCTCCGCCAAAAAAGACAATATGTTCTGACTCTTTGATCCATTCGATAAATTTCGCTATCAATGCTTCCATGGCACTTCTCCCGCTTTATTTTAAGAAACCGGAAATGATCTGTTCCTCTGCTTCTTCTTCTGTCAAGCCTAAAGTCATAAGTTTTATCAACTGCTCCCCGGCGATCTTGCCGATGGCTGCCTCGTGGATAAGACTTGCCTCTGTCGTTGCCGCAGACAACTGCGGGGTGGCGAGCACATATGCCTGATCCATCAAGATGGAATCACACTCGGTATGCCCTGCACAGCGGTTGTTGCCATTCAAGGTAGAGGTATAATGCTGCTTGCTATGGTCTCTGGCAACGGTACGGCTGACGATATTGCAAGCGCAGTCCTCTCCGTTAAGATCTGCCGTAAACTGTGCATCTGCATTCTGATCACCTGTCGTCATGATGCTGTCATGGATCTCCAGTTTTGCGCGATCACATAAGTCTGCCTCTGTGATACGCAGTGTATCATCAATACCGGAGATCTGGGATGTCTCCATGATCATCTCGGCATCTTCCTTTAAATGAACGATGGTCGTTGGATTCATCAGACGTTTGCCTGTCGTGCCCGGATCTCCCTCGCCGTAATGCTTTTCGATGTAGCGCACCTTAGCACCTTTTTCTACATAAAAGGTATGGATGCCATCGTGACCGCTATCCGCACTGCCGCAGTTGTGGATGCCGCAACCGGCTACGATGGTCACGTCTGCGCCCTCACCGACAAAGAAATCATTATATACCATATCCTTTAATCCCGCCTGTGAAACCACGACCGGGATATGCACGCTCTCATTCTTGGTGCCCGGTTTGATGATGATGTCAATGCCCGGCTTGTCCTCTTTGGTGACAATATCAATATTGGCTGTTGTATTTCTGGCAGAAGATGTGCCATTGGTACGGATATTGTAAGCGCCCACCGGAAGTGAGTCCAGACCGGCAACTTCTTTTAAAATATTCTGTTCAATCGTTCCCACGTCCTTAGTCCTCCTTCATCTTTTCTGTCAGTACACTACAGGTCGAACTCGGCATGCCCATGATCTTTGGCAGAACCTTGTCCTTTGTATCGTACATTTCAACTTTGCCGTCCTTTAAATAAAGAACCTTGTCCGCAATATCCAAGATCCTCTCCTGATGACTGATGATAAGGATGTTTCCGTCGCTGGCTGCCACCATCTTTTCAAAGACATGGATAAGTTTCTGGAAACTCCACAGATCGATTCCTGCCTCCGGCTCGTCAAACAAGGTCAGATCGGAATTTCTGGCAAATGCCATAGCGATCTCGATACGCTTTAACTCGCCGCCGGAAAGACTGCCATCCAGATCTCGGTTGATATAATCCTTGGCACAAAGCCCTACCTCAGACAAGAGATCACAAAGTTCGCTGACTGTCGCATCCTTTCCTGCCGCCAGTGACATGAGATCTTTGATCGTCAGCCCCTTAAAACGGACCGGCTGCTGGAAAGCATAAGAAATCCCACGATTGGCACGATCGGTAATAGACCAGTCGGTAATATCTTCTCCATTTAAAAGGATCCGCCCCTGGCTCGGCTTATTGATCCCGGCAATAACCTTGGCAAGTGTTGATTTTCCACTACCGTTTGGTCCTGTAATCACAACAAAATGATCCTCGATGGTCGCATTGATATGGTCTAAGATCAACTTGCCATCTTCGGTCTCATAACAAATATCCTGTAACTCTAACACCTTTATATCTCCTCTTCTCGCAGGGACGTTCCATTTGCCACAAGGAGTGTCCCTATTGGCTATTTGCGCCAAATGGG
>NZ_QUEY01000007.1:0-77807 GCF_003478275.1 Roseburia sp. AM51-8
CCGGTGTAGCCTTCACGCAGTGAAGCTGTTGGAATAAATGCGACTTTCTTATTTTCAATTTCTTCCTTTATCAGACTTCCTACACTTGAAAAGTGCGAACATAAAAATAGTTTCATCAATATTCTCCTTTATAAATCACGATTTTATGCTTTCTTAATTGGATGTCTAATTACAGTTTTCCATTTCTCTGGAGCAACCTTTCTTGCATCAGACATATAAATCTCGTGGTGCAATCTATCTTTGTTAATATCATTGACATACCCATTTTGTTCTATATAAGTATCCATAAGATCAACGGTTGCTGGCTCATTATCAAAAGAACCTATGTGCATAATTTGAACGCATAATCCTTCATCAATCGTAAGATACTCTGCTGACGAACAATCAATTTTCTTCTTTTTCATTGCTGTTTCTATCGCCCAGTCAAAATCAGCTTTAGAAATGAAATCAGGCAAACGAATAACAGAAATCCAGTTAAAAGCAGATTTATTTGTATAATCTACACCCACGACATCATCCTGCCACCAAAAACCTTCCAATGGCGGAACAACATATTCAAAAAAGCCTTTAATTTTATAATCGGTCTTGTAACTCATTTTTAATGTGTATGCAACAGCATATAGAATACTGATTGCTTGTTGATATGCCCCGCCTTCTTCATTTGGATTGCCTTTTCCTCTAACTGTTACCGAATTTTTCCTTCACATCTAATCTACTGCCTACAACCACCCAAAATGGTCGAGTTGCCGGATTGGTTGTCATCCGTTTTCATTTTCCCAAAAGCATCCCGAAATGCCTGACATCTAATCCACTGTCCCAAATCGCGACATCTAATCCGAGGTTACAACCTAACACACATTTTGCAGTAGATATGTTTCCATATAAGAAAACCGGGCTTTTTCAGGAGTCAGGCTTCTAATCCCAACTTCCGAAAAAGCCTGGAAATACACCACTTTCTGGCACTTGATTTTATTTCCTTGACATCAAGACTACCGTCTCCACATGCGGCGTGCCGGCAAACATGTCGCAACAGCAGATCCGCTTGACCTGATATCCGCTCGCCTGTAAGACTTCCAAATCTCTTGCGAGGCTGGTCGGCTTGCAGGAAATATAGATCATGGAGTCCACACCATAGGCAATGATCTTGTCCAGTGCCTTGGGATGGATACCATCTCTTGGTGGATCAAGCACAATGTAATCCGGTTTCTCCTCGATCTCATCGATCACCTTTAAGACATCCCCTGCAATAAAATCACAGTTTGTCAGACCATTTTCCAGAGCATTTTTCTTTGCTGCCTCAACGGACTCCTCCACAATTTCAACACCGATCACATGCCCTGACACTGGTGCCAAAATCTGGGCAATCGTTCCTGTGCCAGAGTAGAGATCATAAACGGTCTTTCCTTCCAGAATATCTGCGTTTTCTGCAGTAATAAAATCTCGCGCCGTCTCGTATAATTTTTCAGCCCCAAGTGAATTTGTCTGAAAAAATGAAAACGGTGTAATACGGAAACGAAGCCCCAACAACTCCTCATAAAAATATGCCTGTCCAAACAATACCCTTGTTCCCTGATCCTCTACTACATCCGCAGGGCGATCGTTACGTGTATGTAATACGCCTGTAAGTTTTCCATCATAGGAAACTTCCTGTAAGCGCTTGCTCCATCCCTGTAAAAGTTCTGACTCAAGTGCCTCTAACGCATCTGCCTGCACCTCTGTTGCCGGTTCTGTTGCATCCTTCTGCAAAAAACGTGCATCCGAACTTGTCACAAGATCCACTAAAATCTCTCCTGTTTTTGCCGCCTTGCGCACCAAAAGATGACGCAGATAACCTTCATGGCGCATCTTGTGATAGTAATTGGCTCCTCGTTCCTGAAAATATGCCAGTGTCTCCATCAGTACACAACGCATATCTTCATCGATGATCTGACAACCATCCACGGTCACAATATCATAAAAACTACCACGCTTATGCATCCCCAGTGAAAGCGGTCCGTTAAAATAAGCATCGCCAAAAGAGAATTCCATCTTATTACGATACGCAAACTGATTTGGGCTCGGTATCACACCTTCAAATAAGTCATCAAAACTGTTCTCCGGCAAAACAGGTTCTAATAAACGCTTAATCTGTCTGCCTTTTAATGCAACTTGTTCTTCGTAAGGAATCGTCTGATAAGAACATCCTCCACATTGGTCGAAATGTTTGCAAGCAGGTACATCCATCTCCAATGGTGATTTTTTGACAACTTCTAACAGTCTTCCTTCCGCTTTTCCTTTTCTTGTTTTCTTTATTACACAAAGAATGCGTTGTCCCTCAAGCACATTCTTGACGGTGATCAGATCACCGTCATCCGTCTGCACGATTCCCTTATTGGGGAAATCCACCCGAGTAACAACGCCTTCTACCTGTTGACCTTTTTTCACTCTATTACTCTTCCTCTAAATCCTCTACATCTTCTTCTGCATCATCTTCAAAAAGATCTTCATCGTCATCCCAATCATCAAAATCATCCATGAATTCATCTTCATAGTCCTTCTTGAAATAACGATAGATCGCATAGGCAACCCCAGCCACTGCGGCGATCACACCAACCACACAGGCAACCTTTTTCCAGTTGATGGTATGCTTTTCTTTTACCACGATCTCCTTGTCCTTAAGACCATTGATCATGTTTGTCAACTTTGTCATATCGATCAATTCCATTACATCTTCTTTTTTCATCATAAGGCTTCTCCTCCTGCTATGAATGTGTCAACTATATTTGCTCATAGTATAGCATTTATTCTGCCCAATTACCACAGAAAAACACTTACACTTTTTGTAATTTTGCAAAGGATGCAAACATTTTTTTACGTCCTGCTCCGTCAAACTCGACCGTCACCTCAAAGTCACGACCGCCATCGTTGATCTGTACTACGGTTCCCTCGCCAAATTTGACATGTTTCACGCGGTCTCCCTCGCCATAATCCAGCGAATTTTTCTGGATCTTTGTGCCAAAATCCTTGGCTGCCTGATAAGTCTGCGCCGCCAGCGGTGTTTTTTTCATATTGCGCATTTTTTGCCGGTTGCTCATCGGGCGCTCACTAAGGAAATCATCCTTTGGCTTTGGTTCCCAGGTATTTCCCTGGATCAAATCTTCCGGGATTTCCTTTACAAATCGCGAAATGCCATGATACTGCGTTTCGCCACGCATCATACGCATCCGCGCCCCGGTAATGGTCAGACGCTCCTTTGCTCTGGTGATACCCACATAACAAAGCCGTCTTTCCTCCTCGATCTCCTCGTCGCTATTATCCGCCGTGATGCTCATATAGGACGGGAAAAGACCATCCTCCATGCCGGAAAGATAGACATTCGGGAACTCCAATCCCTTGGCACTGTGCAGTGTCATAAGGACCACATAAGATCCGTCGTCATCCAGAGAGTCGATATCCGCAACCAGAGCCACTTCCTCTAAAAATCCACTCAGGGTCGGCTCATCTGTCTCCTGCTCATAGGACACCACCTTGGTGATCAATTCGTCGATATTTTCGATACGCGCCTGTGCCTCGTCCGTGCCTTCCACTTTCAGTTCCTCGACATAGCCGGTCTCTGTTATGATCTCCTGTAAAAGTGCTGACAGCCCCTCATTGGCACACACCTTACGGAAGTGATGGATCAGATCTACAAAAGGTGCGATCTTTCCTGCGGCACGTCCTAAAGTCGGGATCTCCTCCGCCCGCTCAAGCGCCTCAAAAAGATTGAGTCCCATCCGATAGGCATAATCGCTCGCCTTGCCGATGCTGGTCGCCCCAATGCCACGCTTTGGCACATTGATGATACGCTGGACTGCCAGATCATCCTGCGCATTATCGACCACCTTCATATAACTCAAAAGATCCTTGACCTCGCGTCTGGCATAGAAATTAACCCCGCCAACGATCTTGTAAGGGATGCCCGACATGATGAGTTTTTCTTCCAGCATACGGGACTGTCCGTTGGTACGATAGAGGATCGCACAATCCCCATACTGGTATTCACTGCGGCGCACGCGAGCTGCAATATCTCTCGCGATAAAATCTGCTTCCTCATAGGCACTGTCAAACTGCTGGAAATAGATCTTTTCTCCATCCCCGGACTCTGTCCAGAGCCGCTTTTCTTTACGCCCCCGATTGTTGGCGATCACGCCGTTTGCCGCATTTAAGATATTTGCTGTCGACCGATAATTCTGCTCCAGTTTGATGACAGTCGCATTGGGATAATGTTTTTCAAAATTTAAAATATTGTAAATATTTGCCCCACGGAACTTGTAAATGGACTGGTCATCATCACCGACAACGCAGAGATTTTCCCTGCCGGATGCTAAAAGCCGCACCAACTCAAACTGCGCCGTATTGGTATCCTGGTATTCATCCACCATAATATATTGAAACTTTTCCTGATAAAAATTGCGCACTTCTGTGTCAAATTTCAAAAGTTCCACCGTCTTCATGATCAGATCATCAAATCCATGGCATTGTTTGCCTTTAGTCTCGCCTGATATTCACGATAAACCTGTGCCTGTCTGGTCTTATTGAAATCGCCGATCGCATTTTGTGCAAATTCCTCCGGTGAGATCAATTCATTCTTGGCAGAAGAAATGACATTCAAAAATGTTTTTTCCTTATACATCTTCGTGTCGATCTCCAGACGTTTGCATATATCCTTCATCAGGGTCTTGGAATCATCCGTATCATAAATGGTAAATGAATTATCATAGCCAAGACGATCCGCGAACCGACGTAGGATCCGTACACAAGAAGAATGGAAAGTCGATACCCAGATACTCTCCGATCCCATGCCGATCATGGAATCAATACGCTCACGCATCTCGCCCGCTGCCTTGTTGGTAAAAGTGATCGCCATAATATGATATGGTGCGACACCTTTTTCCTCGATCAGATATGCCACACGGTGGGTCAAAACTCTGGTCTTGCCCGAGCCAGCACCTGCTAAAATTAGCACCGGTCCTTCTGTAGTAAAAACGCCCAGTTTCTGCTGTTCATTTAACGAATCGTATGTATTCATGCCATTTCTCCTATAATAATTTTTTGCAACACCTGTTGCAAAGTTTCCGATTTTCCTTGATTTTTCAACATTCTTTAGCATTATACCATAAGTCAGTCCCAGATTCACTCCCCACTTTTTTACCATCATTTTTTATAAATTAGGATTTCAAATTTTGGTGACTTTTTTGTCGATAAACCTGTTGTTGCAAAAGAGTTTCCATTCTACAATATGTGTATAGGGTTTTTATTGAAACATGATCGCCGTCCGTAAGTCAGCGATCATCACATTTCATGTAAGGGGGTTAATCATGAAAAGATTTACAAAAGTCAGACGTATTCTGGCACTGTCACTCGTTCTTGCCATGGCATTCGGCGGCACGGTATTCGCTTCCGATTCCAACACGGCTCTCGTTAATGCCACCTATCAGCAGTTGGCATCCCGTGGTACTTACACCTACACCAATGCATCCGAACTTTCCCGTTTCGTGCAGTTGGGTTATGCATGTAACCAGCCACAGCATCAGGGACCTTTCTCCATCACACAGGGCACTTTGACAACAAAGAAATGGTTTGGCAAAAAGTCATCCAAGGCAGTCTATGTCATCGCCTTATCCGGTACGGATACTGATGTCAAAAATCAGTCCACCGGTTACTGGACAGATCTTCTGGTCGGCTTTGAGCAGGACAACAAATACATCCAGAATGTCAGAAACGCTATCGTTTCCAACGTTCCAAAGGGGTCCAACCTTGTCGTTACCGGACACAGTTTAGGCGGTATGGTCGCACAGCAGGTTGCTGCGGACAGCACCATCAAAAAGAACTACAATGTCTTAAACACCGTGACCTTTGGTTCTCCTTTGATCAACGGTTTCCAGAGAGAAGGCACCGTAAAACGTCTGGGTGACACATCCGATCCGGTACCATATCTCAGTTTGACGACCTTTACCAATATCGTTTGGCAGTCTGCCGGACTCAATAAGGAGAGCGGCAACTACGGCACCAACCTGCTTGGTGCACATTGCGAAAGTTACAATCGTGCCGATGTCTGGGGCGCATATGACGTAACAGGCACCAAGAACGGTGGGGCTACACTGACACTGAATATGGCAACGACCCATTTCTATTATTCACCGGTTACCGTCAATAATTAGTCACTATTTTTAACCTAAGATATGTATGATAAAATAAGCCCGGAGGTCATATGATCTCCGGGCTTATGCATTGCCTGATTTATGATTTATCCTTTTTCTCCTTCACCTGATCGGCTGCCGCTTTTCTCTGCTGACTGTTAAAATCGATCAAAGTCTCGATCATCATCTTTTTGATATAGACATCAAAACTCAGCATACAGATAAAACCAAAGTTACGCAAGAACTCCTGATCTTCCTCCGGCGCATCGGAAAAAGCATTTTGCATGGCATTATATTTGGCGATCACATCCTTGATCAATGCCTTGGACTGTCCATTGCCCTGCGCCACCAGTTCTTCGTACAATTCATAAAAAGACAGTTCTGACTCCGTGCCAAAGTATTTGTCTGTGATCGGCTCCAAGAGGGTCTGGATATCCTTGATCGACAGAAAACTCTTGAGATAGTAGATCAGGATCAGCGTCAACACATGATCCTTGGAATACTTCTTCTTGTCCGGTGACGGCAAGACATGATTCTTGGTGTAATTGTTGATCATGGTCTTGGTCAGGATCTTTTCATCCTCATCACGCTTTAAGGACGACAACTGCGACTCGATAAAGGTCGTGACCTGATCGACATATAGATCAATGTTGGGTATGTCTTCCGGGTGCACATAATCAAGTTCTGAGAACTGCTTCAATATCAAATTCAGCGATTTTCGCATTTCTGACTGCATCTTTTACTCTCCTGCTTCTTCCAGACGGCGCAACACCATATCGTAACCGTCATTGCCATAATTGAGGGCACGGTTCACGCGGCTGATCGTCGCTGTAGATGCCCCTGTCTGCTCAGCAATGTCCAGATAGGTCTTTTCCTGACGAAGCATTGCCGCAACAGAAAAACGCTGGCACAAAGATACCATTTCATTGACCGTACATAAATCCTCAAAGAACTGATATGCTTCTTCCTTGTCTTTCAAAAGAAGGATACCTTCCAAAAGGCGGTCCATCTCTTCACTGCGAATTTTTTTGCTCATAGTCTTTCCCCATGCTTTCTATAAAATAATAACACCTCTGCTCTTGGCATAATCGATATCTTCCTGTGGCCATACAGATACCTGTACCTCGCCGATGTGTGCCTTGCGCAGGAAGAACATACAGATACGGGACTGTCCGATACCTCCACCAATGGTATAAGGCAGTTTTTTCTCGTATACGGCTTTCTGGAAAGGCAATTCCAGGCGCTCTTTGCAGCCAGCCAATTCCAACTGGCTGACGAGCGAATCCTCATCCACACGGATACCCATAGAGGATAATTCCAGTGCAATATCCGTCATCGGATAGTAGACCAGAATGTCGCCGTTTAAGGACCAGTCATCATAATCCGGCGCACGTCCATCATGCTTTTCCCCGGATGCCAGTTTGCCACCGATCTGTGAGATAAAGACCGCACCATGCAGTTTGCAGATCTTGTACTCTCTCTCCTTTGGCGTATTGTCCGGATACATATCCTCCAGTTCCTGCGAAGTGATAAAGAAGATCTGTTCCGGCAAAATGCATTCTATGTAATCATATTTGTTTGCCATGTACTTTTCCGTCACGCGGAGAGCATCATATACAGACTTAACAACGCTTTGCAAAGTTTGTACATTGCGCTGGTCTTTGGTGATGATCTTTTCCCAATCCCACTGATCGACATAGATGGAATGGATATTGTCGGTATCCTCATCACGACGGATGGCGTTCATATCCGTATATAAGCCTTCCCCTACAGAAAAGCCATAACGCCCCAGTGCCATTCTCTTCCATTTTGCCAAAGAATGTACGACCTCGACCTCGCGGTCATCCTGCTCCTTGATACCAAAGGCAACCGGACGCTCCACACCATTTAAGTTGTCATTCAGACCGGATTCCGGTGTGACAAAAAGCGGTGCAGATACACGATGCAGGTTGAGTTCTGCCGTGATCTGTCTCTGAAAGAAATCCTTGACCTCTTTGATTGCGATCTGTGTCTCTTTTAAATTCAGAGCCGGCACATAATCCTCCGGGATATACATTTTGCTCATTTCTATCTTCCTTCCCTTCCACAATTCAAACTGTGCACACGCTTTCGCATATGCACAGTCACTGCCAAAATTATAGATCGCAGTTTCCTACGGTTCTTGGGAACGGGATCACGTCACGGATGTTGCCCATTCCGGTCAGATACATAACGCATCTCTCAAATCCAAGACCAAATCCGGCATGACGTGCGGATCCATACTTACGAAGATCCAGATAGAACTCATAATCTTCTTCCTTCAGACCACACTCAGCCATACGGTTCTTTAAGACCTCATAATCATCTTCTCTCTGGCTACCGCCGATGATCTCGCCGATACCCGGTACCAGACAATCCATGGCAGCAACAGTCTTTCCGTCCTCATTTAATTTCATATAAAAGGCCTTGATCTCCTTTGGATAATCGGTCACAAAGACCGGACGCTTGAAGATCTTTTCGGTCAGATAGCGTTCATGCTCTGTCTGCAAATCGCATCCCCAATATACCTTATAGTCAAATTCATCGTTGTGCTTTTCCAATTCTGTGATCGCATCTGTATAAGTGATGCGTCCAAAATCAGAATTAACCACATGCTCCAGACGCTCGATCAGTCCCTTGTCAACGAACTGGTTGAAGAAAGCCATCTCTTCCGGTGCATGCTCCAGCACATAAGAGATCACATATTTTAACATGCTCTCAGCAAGCATCATATCGTCTGTCAGATCTGCAAAAGCGATCTCCGGCTCGATCATCCAGAACTCTGCTGCATGACGGGTCGTGTTGGAATTCTCCGCTCTGAAAGTCGGTCCAAAAGTATAGATATTCTTAAATGCCATGGCATAAGTCTCACCATTTAACTGTCCACTCACAGTAAGGTTGGTCGGCTTACCAAAGAAATCCTGTGAATAATCCACCTTGCCATCCTTAGTCGGCACATTGCTTAGATCCATAGTGGTGACCTGGAACATCTCGCCTGCGCCCTCACAGTCACTACCGGTAATGAGTGGTGTGTGCACATAGACAAAATCTCTCTCCTGGAAAAACTTGTGGATAGCATATGCTGTCAGAGAACGCACACGAAAAACTGCCTGAAAAGTATTGGTTCTCGGGCGTAAATGGCTGATGGTTCTCAAATACTCAAAAGAATGACGCTTTTTCTGCAATGGATAATCCGGTGTAGACTCGCCCTCGATCACGACTTCATCGGCATGGATCTCAAATGGCTGCTTCATCTCCGGTGTAACCTTGACCTGACCAGTCACGATCACGGCTGCACCTACATTCAACTTGCAGATGGTCTCAAAGTTGTCTAATTTATCTGCGTAAACCACCTGCACAGGCTCAAAGAAAGTACCGTCATTTACGACCATGAATCCAAATGTCTTTGAATCACGGATACTGCGAACCCATCCTCCAATGGTGACGACCTTGCCATCATAATCTTTGTAGTTATGATGTAAATCTCTAATGTTGATCATTTTCCTAATTCCTCCAAAATCTATCGTACAAAACTATTCCTTATTTTACCTCACTAAAGTGTGAAAATCAAGGTGTTGCACGACTTCTTTTTTTCGATATAATAAGAAGTGCTCACAAATTTGGAAAGGAATGCATTATGAATAAAAAAGAAGTTGCAGAGATCAAACGTCGGTTAAAAAAAGAAAGTTGCACCATTCAGCACATGTGCGGCTGCTATGTCGATGCTGAAAAGAATAAATTAGTCACCTTTTCCCAGAAATTCTTAAATCTGGAGGAGGACGAGTTCTACAAATACTTGGAGATCGCCGGAAAAGCACTCTCCGGTACCCTTGGAAATAATCTTTTGGAACTCGAGTTTCCGATCGATGAGGAAGCCGTTGGCGGCAGGCAGCAGATCCTGATGGCTCTGCGTGCCAGCAAGTTAGAGGATGATGCCCTGCTCGACACCTATTATGATCTTATTATTGATTCTTATGATTATGTCGGCAATTATCTCATCACCTTATATTATGATGTCTATGATGTTCCTCTCAAGGGAACGGATGAACTGGCAATGGACGAGTCGGACGAAGTCTACGAATACCTGCTTTGCTGTATCTGTCCGGTTGCTCTGTCAAAGCCGGGGCTGGGCTATTTGGAAGGCGAGCACCGCATCGGTGCCAGAATCCGGGACTGGGTTGTTGGTCCTACGGATACCGCTTTTCTTTTTCCTGCCTTTAACGGACGTGCCACAGATATCCACTCTACCTTAGTTTATACAAAAAATGCCAAGGAACCGCATGCGGAATTCTGGGCAAACGGACTTGGCTGCGGGACAAAACGCACTGCGACCCAGAAGCGCGATGCCTTTGAAAACATGGTCGTACAGACCTTGGGGCCGGATGACGAAGAGACCAAGGACACCGTCCTTGATGTGCAGCAAAATCTGAATGATTTTATCTTAGTAGAAAAAGAAAAAGTCGATAAGGATGAACCGATCCTTCTGGATGGGGAGATGATCACAGAGATCCTGACCGATGCCGGCATTTCCGAGCCAAAGGCAGAAAAGATCACGGCTTCCTATGAGTCTTTCTTTGAGGACACCCTGCCGGACGCACAGGAACTCTTGGACGCCAAGGCGATCAAGAACAACGAAGTCCGCGTTGAGAAAAAACAATTACAGGAAAAAGTCGTAGATCTTACCAAGAAATTAGAAGATGCCGGTGTCATCACATCTGACGGCACCGACATTGACGTTGTCGTAAAGGTCACACCGGAGAAAGTCGAAGAAATACATACGGCTTTCGTCGATGGCAAGCGCTGCCTCGTCATTCCTATGGAAGAGGATGAGGAAGCCAAGATCAACGGCGAGACCATGAGTTTTTAATCATCCAACAAAAATACCCGCAGGAAGCCGGCTGTCTCATAGACACGCTTCCCTGCGCCAAGACCAACAGCCTCTATCTGACAGGATGCAGGCAGTTGGTCTTTTGTTTTTACGGCTGCTGCTATGGCTGCCCCTGTCGGCGTGACCAGTTCTCCTGCTACTTGTGTCATGTGCAGACGAAGTCCTCCGGCTGCCGCAATATTGACAACTGCCGGAACCGGGATCGGTAAGATCCCATGCTGACAGCGTACCGTGCCGCAGCCCTCCGTGATCTCTTTTACGATGCAGTCCTTCACTGCGTATTTCCGGCATAAAGCGTCAAAGCAAATGGCAAAGGCTGCAATATCCACGATGGAGTCCACAGCCCCCACTTCATGAAAATGCACCTGGTTACGCGCGATGCCATGTGCTTTTGCCTCCGCATCTGTCAAAATATCTAAAATGCGGTGGGCGGTCTCTTTTGCACCTGTCGTCATGGCAGATGCATCAAAGATGGCTGCGATCTCTTTAGGTCCGCGGTGTGTATGGTGTTCATGGGCAGTATTTTTTTCCTGCAGATGTCCATACAGATATGCCATGTCGTGATCGTGGGTATCCAGATCTTTTGGCAGAATTACATCAAAATCGCAGGTATCCAAGCCCGACTTTTTGACCCGGCTGATCCTGATCTCATATGCTTCCGTGATTGGAAGCGTCGCAAGTGTCTCTTGCAGTTGTGCCTCCGATGCACCCAGATCTAGCAGTGCCGCCACTGCCATATCCCCGCTGATACCACTTGCGCACTCAAAATATAACTGCTTTCCCATTCTATGTCTCCTTTTTTCTGTCCTATTTTGCCAAATGATTGATCTGGTTAGCAATATAGCCTGCCCCATATCCATTATCAATATTGACGACCGCGATCCCGTTGGCACAGGAGGTCATCATAGTAAGCAGCGCCGACAGCCCTTCCATACAGGCACCATAACCGACCGAGGTCGGCACGGCAATGACCGGCTTGTCTACAAGTCCACCCAAAACGCTGGCAAGCGCCCCTTCCATGCCCGCTACCGCGATCACACAATTTGCTGACTGTATGAGATCCAACTGGGAAAATAATCTGTGGATGCCGCTGACTCCGACATCATAGATACGCTCGACATGGGAACCGAAATATTCTGCCGTCTGCGCCGCTTCCTCCGCTACCGGGATATCTGCCGTCCCCGCTGTGCATACCGCTATGCTGCCAATGTGCGTTTTGTCCTCTTTTTCAATCTTTATGATGTGAGACTTGTCATCATAGGAAACCTGAGGAAACTTTTCCCGGATCAGGGCATACTGGTGCTCATTTGCCCGCGTACCAAAGACTTCGCCATCTGCTTCATACAAGTGTGAAAAAATGGAAAGCAGATGATCGTCTGCCTTCCCCTGGCAAAAGATCACTTCCGCACAGCCCGACCGTACTTTCCGGTGCATATCCAACTTCGCATAGCCCAGTTCCTCGTAAGGCTGCCTGCGCAGCAGGTGATCTGCCTGATCCAAAGTGATCTGTTCCTTCTGTAGTTGTTCAAGAATTTCTCTGGTATCCATCTTCGGTCCCACCTTGTCGTCTATTTTACATCCTATGCTCTGCCAAAGTTACCGCACCTATTGTGCCTCATGCCTTAAACTCTGTCAATGCCATATGCGAAATGTAGGCATCCGCAAAGTCCGGCATATCCGCAAGCATAAGAACCTGCATTTTCTCCGTGATTTCCTTTAATTTATCCTTTTCTAAAATCTGCTCCTGTCCGGTCTTTTTCAGATAGGAAACTGCCCCCTGTAAAGAAGTATTCCCTCCGGCTTTTGCCACCGGCAAAAAACTTTTTTCCACCAGACCGGTCTCTACCGCTGCGCGCACATTTAAAAAGGTACCCATGCCGCCTGCCAGATATACCTTTTTTACCTGCCAAGCCTCCATACCAGCCTCTTTTAACAGGGTCTTCTGCCCACGCGATCGCCGCTTTTGCCATCTGAAACTGCCGGATGTCTTCCTGTGTCAAAGAGATCTTTTCCTGACTGCCCGGCGTATTTAGGGCAAATCCATCCTCCGGGATATCCGCCGCAAAGGTGCCGTTTTCGTCCACGATCCCCCCTTTTTCATGCCGCTGACCGCCTCCAAAATCCCACTGCCACAGATACCGATCGCCGGGAGGCCGCCGATCGTCCTGGTATGCGAGTTGCGTCCGGCGATCATAACGCTGCTGATCGCCCCCGGAATACTGGCACAGCCGCAGGAAATATTCCCGCCCTCAAATGCCGGTCCAGCCGCAGCCGCCGTGGCAAAATACTCCTCTCCCGTCCAAAGGACCATCTCTCCGTTGGTTCCGAAATCCAAAAGCATCCATGGCTCGTCAGCATCCATATGCTCCCGGATCCCATAGATACCGGATATGATGTCTCCTCCGACAAAAGCGGATGCCCCCGGCAGGATCGTTACCGCGATCCCCTTTTGCACAAAATCTTCCTGTTTGATGCTGACCGGTTGAAAAGGAGACACGCCCAAGGTCTGACAGGAATAGCCCCGCAGCAGATGGCACATGGTCGTATTGCCGGCAATGACGATATGCCGGATATCAGACACTTGTATCCGGTTTTTGCAAAGGTCTTTGATCCCCTGCGTCAGACCCGATTCTGCGTACCGGCGCAGGTCATCCCCATGTCCCTCATTTGCACTCTGAATACGGGACAAGACATCCGCTCCGTAGATCCGCTGGGAATTCATGCGGCTTAGACATGACTCGACCTGTCCTGTAGCAAGATCGACCAGGGAAAAGCCGATCGTAGTCGTTCCCAGGTCAATAGCAATGCCATAGGCAGCCTTTGTTGGCACCCCCTGATCTGTTTTTTCATCCTGTGGATAAAGACCAGCGACCTGTATGCCGGCTTCTTTTTGACAGACCAGATCCTCTGCCACTTCTATCTCTATATCATCTGCCACCTGCATCTGACAGGCAAGACGCCAGCCCTGCTCTAATGCCTCTTTTGAAAAAAATGCCCGGTCGGCCCCTGTAACAGGCACATGCCCGGAAATGACGCGCACCGCACATTTTCCGCATCTGCCGATTCCGCCACAGACATAATCCAGACTCAGTCCCTGCTCCTGCAAGGCATCTCTGATTGTTTTGTTTTTTCCTACGCCTGCACTGATCCCGATCCGCATATCTTTCCTCCAAGACTTTCTTTTTGTATCTTATCATTCTATGCCAGCCTGCGCAATTCCCCCAAACAAAAAGGTCAAAACATTATTGCAAAAAGTCTCTTGACACGCTCATGGCTTTATAGTATATTATACAGGTCGGTAAACGACAAGCTGGCGTGGCACAGGTGGTAGCGCACCTCATTGGTAGTGAGGAGGTCACGAGTTCAACTCTCGTCGCTAGCTTTAAAAAAAGACATCAGTTGATCTGATGTCTTTTTTCTATATGCTATTTCTTTAGGCTTCTAATTTATCTAAGATCAGTTGATTGGTCAGACTGAGCATCTGCCGGTAAATATTCTGCCTTTCATCTACGGACAGCCCTTCCGTATCTGTAGCACTTGCCTGTGCACTGCTGGTCTGTGACGGAATGTCGACTCCATTCTGATAATAACCAAGCACTTTTGAAACATAATTCTGTGTCTCGGCAAAAGGTGGAATACCGCCATATTTTGCTACATTCCCACTGCCGGCATTGTATGCGGCAAGCGCAAGTGATACGTCCCCGTCATAGCGGGAAAGCAACTGACTGATATATTTTGCACCGCCCATGATGTTTTGATATGGATCATAGGCATTCGATACGCCAAGCCCCTGCGCAGTGGCAGGCATGAGCTGCATAATGCCCATAGCGCCACTGGAACTCGTGGCATCTGCTGTAAAATTGGATTCCTGCTTGGCTATGGCAGTCAAAAGATTGACATCCACGCCATAGGTATCGGCTGCTTCTTCAAAAATGCTCATCAGATCTGTCGGTACCGTAAGACTTGTCCCGGCAAAAGTCGCGTTTGTCTCTGTCTGACTATCATTTAAGGCTTGGGTTGCACTGGTCAGGGAATCGGAAAATTCCTCAAGGCTGGTAACCGGAGTCATATTTTCTACATAGGTGGTCGTGCCATCCCCGTTTATGATAGATATCTTCATTGGTAACTCCTTTGGGTCTGTAATGTATATCAAACAGGATGTATCTCTCGATACATCCTGTCTTCGTCCTGTAATATGAGTCTACGCTTGCAGATCTTCCAAGCGCTCCACGATCAGATCTAAAGTCTCGCTCGGAATCGTGCCATCTGCGTAAGCATCCTCAATACATGATTCACTGGCTAAAAGTGCTGAAACATTCAGCCAAGTTCCTTGTTGAAATACATCATCAAAAATGCCAAACACCCTGCGGTCCTGTAACATTTGTGAAAAAGGTAATTTCTTGAAATCCATACGTCTAGTCTCTACTTATACTCTTGATAAGTATTCCCCTGTTCTGGTGTCGATCTTGATCACATCGTTCTGCTCAACGAACAAAGGTACATAAACAGTTGCTCCTGTCTCAACGGTAGCAGGCTTTGTAGCACCTGTTGCTGTGTCTCCCTTGAATCCCGGTTCTGTCTCTGTGATCTCAAGTTCTACGAAAAGTGGTGGTTCTACTGCAAATACGCTTCCCTTGTGAGAGCATACCTTAACCATTTCATTTTCCTTAACGAACTTTAATGCATCACCGATATCATCTGTGCTGAGCGCGATCTGCTCATAATTCTCTACGTCCATGAAGTAGTAGAGATCTCCATCATTGTAAAGATACTGCATATCCTTACGATCGATGTGTGCCTGTGGACACTTCTCTGTCGGACGGAATGTCTTTTCTACAACACCACCGTTTTTGATATTCTTTAACTTTGTACGAACAAATGCCGCACCCTTACCAGGCTTAACATGTTGAAATTCGATGATCTGGTAAACGTTGCCTTCCAATTCGATGGTAACGCCATTTCTAAAATCGCCAGCTGAAATCATTCTTTCTTCCTCCTTAATACTCTATGGACCCGAGCCCACTTATGCTCTATATTTTAATATATCTTGCCACATATTTCAAGTATTAGTACGATCAGACGTTGATAAAGCGGTTTGTCTGGGTCGAAAGTTCGGAAATAATGTTATTACTTTCGTCGATCTCCTTCATGATGGTATCCATCTCGCCTACCAACTGTGATGTATTTTCTGCCGCGTTGGTCACGCCCTCTGCGCCCTGTTCTACCGCGGTGGATACATCATTTACGTTTTCTACGACCTCATCCATGGTCTGGCGCAAATGATCGACGGACTCCGTAAAGGATGTCATCACTTCATTGATATAATCAGCATCTGCGCGATATTTATGACCGGACTCTACGAATCCGTCATAATCTTTCAAGATATTTTCATTAATATAGGTAACAATATTTTCAGAGTTCTTTGCCAGATCTCCTACCGCTGCAACAACCTTAGCATTGATCTGCTGGATGTTGCCCGCCGTTTCTCTGCTGCTGTCTGCCAAGACACGGATCTCATCTGCGACAACCGCAAAGCCCTTGCCTGCCTCTCCGGCTCTTGCCGCCTCGATGGAAGCATTGAGTGCCAAAAGATTGGTCTGGGAAGAAATGTTTAAGATCTCATCCGTCAGCGCATTGACTTCTTCTACGCTCCTGCTATTCTCGATCGCCTGCTGCAAGGTCCCAAGGATCTCCTGGATCATGGCAGAAGTCGTATCCTTGTTGGAAACTGCCGTATCTTCCAACTGTGTCGCACGATCCTGCATCTCGGTCGCATAGGTCAGTATATGTTCGCTCTGTTCGGAAATTCGATCCATGCCCGTTCCTGCCTTTTCCACACGCTCATTGACGTTTGCCAATGTTGCAGAAACTTCCTCCATGGTTGCAGAAAGTTCTTCCATGACGGCAGAAATATCCGTCGCATTGCCATTGACGGATGTCACGCTGTCAGTCACTGCCGCAAAGGTAGAATTCAAATGTACGGAAGAGTCGCGGATCTTGGCGATCACATTCTGCAATGCCTCGATAAAAGTATTGACGCCCTCGACCAGACTACCGATCTCGTCCTTCTGGTTGACTGAAATTCGCTTGGTCAGATCGGCTGCTGCATTGTTGACCTCATCCACCATATCGCCAAGTTCCTTGGAAGATTTCTTGACCGGTGTCACGATCAGTCGCACGCTGATCAATACAACAATAATAAAGATCAGTACCGTAAAGGCGATCGAACCGGCGATCACTATATTAGACAGGATCTTTGCCTGCTTCAAGGCTGCCTTCGCCTCTTTTTCATCCGCCTGTATCATCTTCTCCAGTTCCGAAATATCAGATAAAATACCCGTATTGTATCCACTCTCTGCCGCCAATACTTCTCCCGGGATCTCTGTGCCATAAACAGCATTCTGCATCTGCGCCTGCTGATAGTCATACATACCCTTTAACTTCTCATGCAGATCCAAAACCGTTTCTTTTTCCTTGCTAGAATTTGCGTATTTTTTGAATACTTCGATGTTTTTGACCATACGTCCATAGGCCTGATCGAGTGCATCTGAGTATCCACCTATGGTCTGTTCGCTCGGCTCATGAATTACATTTGAGGTATAACTCTGCATCTTTGTGTAATCCGTATCTAACGCACCTGCTGCATCCACACAGGATACAATCTGCTCCGAAATCATCATTCCCTGATTATACAGGTTTTGTACTGCCATGCGCAGCCCCGAAACGGTAACCAGTGTCACCAATGCCATTGCCGCAACCGGTGTAACGATCTTTGCCATCATTCCCGACATTTTTTTCTTGTTATTCTTTGTCGTATTTTTTGTATCCTTTGACCTCTTTTCCATCTCTCATGCCTCCATAAGTTTCCTATCTTAATGTTTTCCGTGCCAAGTTTACCATAATTGCTTTTTCTTCATATATAAAAAATAGCGAAAATTATCAAAATTTCGATAACTTTTCGTCCACATACGATATTTTTCTTTTCATAACTCTCAGATACGATATTTTTTCTCGAACTGGTCTACCGGCATCGGGCGGCAGAAATAATATCCCTGGAAATGCTGACATCCCATCTGCGCCAATGCTTCCACCTGTTCCTCTGTCTCAACACCCTCTGTGATCACATCCATATGTAACTGCCCGATCAGGCGGATCAGCGCCGATAAGATCGACCAGCTCCGGTCGACATTGACCGTTTCCTGTAAAAATTCCATGTCGATCTTGATCACATCCGCCTTGATATCCTTTAAGATATTCAAAGAAGAATAGCCACTGCCGAAATCGTCGATCTCGATCTCAAATCCATACGCCTGCAATCTTTCCAGCATATATCTGTGATTTTCCATTTCCGTCACAAAGAGCGTTTCCGTGATCTCTAGTTTTAACTTGTGTGGGTCGAGATCATATTTTTCGACCAGACGGGTAAAGACATCATAAACATCCAGATAATATTGATCCTGCACGGAAATATTAACCGAAAGATACAGATCATCCCGTCCCTGATCCCGCCAGATTGCCAACTGTCTGGCGGCTAAATCCCATACATAAAGGTCTAACTTGTGTACCAGACCTGCCGACTCTAAGACCGGTA
Organism: Roseburia sp. AM51-8; assembly: GCF_003478275.1. Taxonomy (NCBI): domain Bacteria; kingdom Bacillati; phylum Bacillota; class Clostridia; order Lachnospirales; family Lachnospiraceae; genus Roseburia; species Roseburia sp. AM51-8. The sequence continues at coordinate 18,656 of NZ_QUEY01000007.1, forward strand.
TAAATTCATCCGGTGCGATCAGTCCCTTGATCGGATGGATCCATCTGGCAAGTGCCTCTGCCCCAAGCAGACTGCCGTCTCTTCTCGTCTGTGCCTGTAGATAGATCCGGATCTGCCCCAGTTCCAATGCCTGCTCAAATTCATTGATGATCAGGTTCTTCTCCAGTTTTTTTTGCAAAAGGGCATCATCGAAATATGCCACACGCCTTGCATAATCTCCCTTGATCGTGTTGATCGCCAGATTACATTTATCCACCATGACAAAAACAGGCTCTGTCACATCCGTTATCTCATAAACGCCCATATAGATCTGCAAGTGGAAGTATTCGTTTGCAAAGGTGTCGACCAGACGATCCATGACATCTAAGAAAAGTTCTTCCGTAAAACGCTCTTTGGGCATACAAAAGGCAAACTGATCTTCGTTCAGACGGCAATAAAGATCATCTTCCTTGGCACGCTCCCGGAAAAAGTACGCATGCATCTTGAGGATCTCATCACCGCGCTGGGTTCCCAACATATCATTGATCAATTTGAAATCCTTGATATCGGAAGTGATCATGACGTAAGGCTTGCCCGCCGTGCGCAGGGTCTCTGTCACCCTTTCCTCAAAATACTGCTCGTTATAGATACCTGTCAAAAGGTCATGCGTTGCACGAAAATGTTCTTCCCTGTATTTCTCCGTCTCTTCCGTCCGGTCAATACAGGTAATAAAATAGCCCAAGAATACATCTTCCTCGTCCGTCAGACGCTGTACGGTAAACTCATAATTGAAGGTCTTATCATCTGCCTCAAAATGCTCCATATAGACCTGCTCGCTACATTCCTCTTTCCAATGCCGCTTGAGCCAGCCCTCAAAATACTGCTCTGCAACGCTTAAATCCTCGTCCAGGGCAAGATGCTTGTAGCGGTAAAACATGTCCTTTCCACGCCGATTGACATAGATACATTTTCCACTGATGTCAAAACAGCCTACGCCCATCTCTGCGATCTGTACCGCATTGGCAAGGATCTTGTCACGCATAGCCTGTGGCACATAAAACTCGGTAAAAAAGCAGATGATCAGTGCCGCTGCCCCATAAAAGATCAGGGAAATATCGATTGGCAGATTGAGCGCCAGTCCGATTGCATCACATATGATGATTGCCAGAAAAGACACCAGGATGGATGTATATTTCTTGCGGTACAAACGCGCCGTATGGCGGATCTTTACCATCAACAGAAGCACGATCCAGGCAACCAATCCATAACAATAAGCCAGATGCACATAAAAAATACCGGAATAACCTGTCGGATAAAAATATGCCCCGTAAGACTTTGAAAAAGCCTCCTTTAAGATAAAGACATGATGCAGCCAAGGATTGAGCAGCATACTAACCGTTTCCAGACCAGCCACGAGGTAACACGGTGTCATCCATTTGACCTGTTTTTCCTCATTGTCCGTGTAAAAATAGACATAGCGGAGCATGAACAAGAGCAGCCAGTCAATGCATGCCAAAAAGACAGAGTGAGAAACCGTAGCGATTGCTTTCTCATCTGTCATGATAAAGATGCCATTGGCTACAACGGCAACAACGACTGCAACAAAAAGTGTAAATATGCTTTTACTGACCCGATCCTGTTTTTCCCGGATCATACCGGCGAATGCTACCACCAGAAGTGTCAGCACAAACAAGATTCCCAGATAAATCATCTTTGGCATAGGCTATATTTCCTTATCTTTTATTCTCGATATCGTGGATCATAGCGATACGCTTTTCATGGCGTCCGCCCTGAAACTCTGCATCTAAATATGTTTTGACAATATCTTTTGCCACTTCGATACCAACGATGCGGGCACCAAAAGCAATGATATTAGCATTGTTGTGTTCTTTTACCAGACGGGCTGTTGTCGTATCGGAACATACTGCTGCACGCACGCCCGGCACCTTATTGGCTGCAATGGAAATCCCAACACCGGTACCGCAAATAAGTACGCCACATTCCACCTGACCGGATACAACAGCGCGTCCCACGGCTTCTCCATATACCGGATAATCGCAACTTTCCTCCTTGGAGATACCAAAGTCTACAACCTCGTGTCCCAATTCCTCCAAGTATGCCTTGATCTCATTTTTCATAGCAACTGCTGCATGATCGTTTCCAATTCCTATTTTCATTTCTTTTCTCCATTCATCATTTCTTTTTATTTTACTAAGGCAGAGATCGTCTTAAATGCAGGATGCTTGGAAGATCCTGCCAATTCGTAAAGGATGGCTTCTGCGCTCGTGATGATCGCACCTTCCTGCTTTGCTCTCTCATAGGCAAATGCCAGATCTCTGTCGCTTCTGCTGGCTACACAGTCTGCCACCAGAATGGTCTGATAGCCTGCTGCCTGCAGATCCATCAAAGATTGTAAGACACAGATATGCGCCTCGATACCGCACAGGATGACATTCTTTTTGCCATGCGGGATGGCCTGTCGGACGCTCTCATTGTCATATACGCTGAAAGTATTCTTGTCGATCGCCTCTGTCACACCCATGGCATCTGTGATCACCGGGATATTATTGCCCAGTCCCTTGGCATACTGTGTGGTAAGGATCATTGGTACTTCCAGTGCCTTCAAGCCGCCCAGTAAGATCTGGCTCTTGCGGAGCAGTTCCTCCTGCCCGCTCATTGCCGGCAAGATCTTTTCCTGATAATCAATGACGATCGCAAATGTATCTTCTGCCTTTATTCTCATCTTCTTATACCTCTTTCTGTTGTTGAAAAATATACCAATTTAATTATAGGCAAATTACCTGTAAAAGACAATGTTTTCCCGCATGAAAAAATGAGTAAAAGGGAATTTTCCATAAAACAAAAAGAGATCCTCATCCACAAATGAGAATCTCTATGTAATCTGTCTTTCTGTCCTAGAGTGAGAAGTCTTCTGCGCCGCGCATAGATGGTGTCTGGGATGCTTCCACTGCCAGATCCTGACCTACAAAGTACTGATACTGATGGATCAATTCATCCTTTTGCATATCAGAGACTGCCTTTGCCACATCCAATGATCGGATATCGCTGTCAGCGCCCTTGAGATCATAGGTTGCCTTCGGCTCGTACTGGCTGGCATAGTCGTATGCTCCAAAGGTCTGTCTGCTTCTGGCTGATGCATCCTGCTGTGTGCCTGCCTCGGCGACATTGCCGGATACCTTGGTCGTACCATCTATATAAATAGACTGGGATGCGACCGGTACACTCTCGACTTGCTTTATGCTGTTATAATCATAAAATCCAACGGCTGGTCGGATACCTGATATATTCATCTTATACTCCTAATTTCGCTCTCACGAAAACTTCTTGTTCCTTACACAAAATATATCGGATCATGTAAAAAAATCTTAACCCTTTTATTTGTCTAACATTTTCTTTAATTCACTCATAAATGTATTGACATCTTTAAACTCACGGTAAACAGAGGCAAATCTGACATAAGCAACATCATCCAGATCCTTGATCTTATCCATAACGATCTCGCCAATCTCGTCACTCGGGATCTCCTTTTCCTCTCTGGAGAAAATCTCTGTTTCCACTTCATCGATCAGTTTGTTGATGTCGTTGGCAGAAATCGGACGCTTATGGCAGGCTCTGAGCACACCGGCCTCGATCTTGGCACGATCATACTGCTCACGGTTGTTGTCTTTCTTGATCACGATCAAAGGGATCGTCTCTACCTTTTCATAGGTCGTAAAACGCTTGCCACATTCATCACACATACGACGGCGGCGGATAGAATTGTTGTCATCTGCCGGTCTGGAATCAATTACTCTGGTATTCTCACTACTACAAAAAGGACACTTCATGCCTTCCCTCCATTTCTTAGCGAATCCGCTTCGCCTAAACCACAATATATAGATTTATATTACACGGATTTTGTATGAATTGTCAAGCAATTCGCACTATTTTCGACATGTCTTATGGTTTGTGCATGACTTCCTTTTCATTGACATCCACCAGGATCATATCCGAGCCGATACGGCAGACCTGGCACCAGGGGATCCAGTATTCACACTCATGTAAAAAGAAGCCGCAGATCTTTCCTTTGGATGGTACGATCAGGGTGCAGATACAGCCTCTTTTTTCATCGATCTCCAGATCCATCACACGTCCCAGGCATTTGGCTGTGCATACATTGATCACATCTTTTGTCTGTAATTCACACAAAAGCATGGCAGTCCACCACAAAATAAGGCTTTCTACAGTATATGTAGAAGTTGATAAGTCACACCTTGAAATTATACATTGAAGCGGAAAAGGATCACATCGCCATCCTGTACGACATATTCCTTGCCCTCTACACGCACCAGACCCTTTTCCTTGGCTGCTGCAGTGCTGCCGCAATCTAAAAGATCCTGGAAGTTTACGACCTCAGCCTTGATAAAGCCACGCTCAAAGTCGGTATGGATCTTTCCTGCTGCCTGCGGAGCCTTGGTTCCCTTGGTGATGGTCCATGCACGTGTCTCATCCTCGCCGGAAGTCAGATAAGAGATCAAGCCCAATAAAGAATAACTAGCCTTGATCAGTTTATCCAGACCGGATTCCTTCATGCCGAGTTCCTCTAAGAACATCGCTTTTTCGTCATCATCCAGTTCTGCGATCTCCTGCTCGATCTCCGCACAGATCACAAAGACTTCACTTCCTTCTTTTGCCGCGAACTCACGAACGGCTGCAACACCTGCGTTGTCTGCGCCGTCGTTTGCCACCTCATCCTCGGATACATTGGCAGCATAGATGACCGGCTTTGCAGTAAGAAGTCCATACTCCTTGAAGTAGGCTTCCTCATCCTCATCCAGAAGTTCAAAAGTGCGAGCAGAATTACCTGCTTCCATATGCTCTTTCAGACGTTCCTGCATAGCGGCTTCCTTTTGTAAAGACTTGTCCATACGGGCAGCCTTGGAAGTCTTTGCATATCTTCTCTCCAAAATCTCCAAATCGGAGAAAAGAAGTTCCAGATTGATGGTCTCAATATCACGGAGCGGATCAATGCTTCCATCCACATGCACGATATTGGTATCTTCAAAGCAACGTACTACATGTACGATCGCATCACATTCACGGATGTTGGCAAGGAACTGGTTGCCAAGTCCCTCTCCCTTGCTGGCTCCCTTTACAAGGCCCGCAATATCGACAAATTCAATAACAGCCGGTGTCACCTTTTTTGATTGGTAAAGATCTGCCAGTTTTTTCAGTCTCTCATCCGGCACACTGACCACGCCCACATTTGGGTCAATCGTTGCGAATGGGTAGTTGGCTGCAAGTGCGCCTGCCTTGGTCAGCGAATTAAATAAAGTAGACTTGCCTACGTTCGGCAGTCCGACGATTCCTAGTTTCATAATTTATATTTCTCCTTTGAAAAGTATTGATTTTATTAAAATCTTTTCCGTTGTCATGCTTCTTAAAAGCCCTGATACAGCAATATTTAGTCTATCACATTTAGGGAGGAATGTACATTTCTTTCTTTTTTTTGGGGGAGGGAGGATATCATTTACGCTACTACATTAGCATTTATCTGGTCGATAATCTTCTTGATTCCCATCCATACTGTCAGATCAGTAAATATCTCTACCATACACAGTAGGCGGTTAGATTTCCAAGTCCAATTTCGTCATTTTACCAAAAATGACGAAATAAAATTCATAATGACGCAATTGAAAAAAGGACCAACTCTCGCCGGTCCAAATCTTCTTTCACATTCCTAATCTATTAGCCTGTTGTTACCTATTTTACAAATATTTATCCAACTGATGTGACACATCCAATACACCTGTCAGTTGATTCTTCGCGCTCTCCGCATTTTCCATATTGGCATTGGAAAGTTCAGCTGCCTGGTTGGAAGATGCGGTCACTTCCTCGGTCGTTGCTGATAGGTTGGTAATGTTATCTACGATCTGATTGTTGGCTTCGGAAAGTCTGCTCAGACGATCATCGATATTTTCGATATGGGTAATCAATTCTGTCACATTATCATTCATCGCCTCAAAACTCTCGGATGCTTCTGTGATCATGACGTCCTGTGCATCCGTTGCGCTAACAGACTGGGAAACCGCATTGGCTGCCCGGGTCGCATTCTCTGTCAGATCATCAGAGATCTTGCTGATCTCTTCTGTCTCCTGCTTGGTACGCTCTGCCAACTGGCGGATCTCATCCGCAACCACAGCAAATCCCCTGCCAGCCTCACCGGCTCTGGCACTCTCAATGGAGGCATTCAATGCCAAAAGATTGGTCTGGGAAGAAATTCCAAGAATAGTATCCGCGATATTTCGTACTTCTTCCGTCTTGGCCTGTAAGGCTTCCATCGCCTTTGCCACATCCTGATTCGTATTGGAGATTACCTGAGACTGCTCCTTCAAGCGATTCATCACATCCATAGACTGCCGGTTGATCTGATCGGACTGTTTGGCGATCTCTACCATAGTCTCAGAACTTGTCAAAGTATCTTCTATCGACTGCTGGATATTGGCAGTCATGGTCGTCTGTGTCTGGATATTTTCTGCGGTCGACAAGGTACTTTCCGAAATATTCTTCATTGCACCGTTTACGACCTCGGAAGAACCATTGAGGTCATTGACGATATCCATGGCACTTTCCGTACCCTTGCGCACCTCAGTAGCCACGCCAATCACATCGTCAAGCATGGTCTGCATCTTGGTATTCTTTTCATGTACTTCGCCTAAAGTATCTTTATTAAACTGCTCCGCAATGCTGGTAACGCAATAAAGCAATACCAAAAGTACCAGACAGATCACCAGGACAAAGATCTGATTTAAGGCAGAATCCCCCTCAAGATTGATATGCTGTACGATCTTGGCCGTAGTCACGAGCACTTCCATAACTGCATAAGCAATCCCACTGATGAGTGAAAACTTCTTGTCAAAGAAAAGCACGCATCCTACCAAAGGGAAGATTCCAAGCAACTGGATAAATCCCTGTGTAAAGGCAAATCCTGTCACATAGCAGACAACAAGCAAAAATGGCAATGCCATCATTTTTAATTTCTGGGATGTCAAAAACTTTCTGGACAGTAAAAAGATGGCAATACAGGATACCAAAACAATACCGGAAACCATCATGGTCAGCCCCTTAGAGCGGATGCCTACGAAATAGCATGCCCACATAATGATCATTAAGATTGCGTAAAAAATAAGATATCCGGATACCAAAAAGCGATTGGCTCTCTTTAACTGTTCTTCTTGATCTGCATATTTAAATCCCATAAAGCAACAAATCCTTTCCTATATACAAAATGTCTCAAATTTCCATACATTGCTATTGTACGAAAATCTGCGTCATTTTTCCACCACTTTTTGTCGAAATTTATACATTTTTTTGATCCGCACCGGTTTTTCCCAGTTCCCAGAAAGCCACTGCACTGGCTGCCGCCACGTTTAAGGAGTCCACGCCATGCATCATGGGAATGCAGACCGTGTAGTCACAATCAGCGATCGTTTCCTTTGCCAGCCCATCGCCTTCCCTTCCCAGCACCACTGCCAGACGTTCTTCCGCAAGCAGTTTTGGATCATCCACGGCATAAGAATCCTCTTTTAATGCCATGGCGACTGTCTTATAACCCATCTGCTGCAACAGATGCCCCGTCTCTTCATACCACGCCTCTTTGGAAAGATAGGTCCAAGGAATCTGAAAGACCGTTCCCATGCTGACCCGGCAGGCTCTGCGATACAAAGGATCTGCACAGCCATGGGTCAAAAGGATGCCATCCATGCCAAGGGCTGCCGCCGACCGGAAGATGGCGCCGACATTGGTCGGATTGACGACTTCTTCTAAAATGGCGATACGTCTTTTCCCCTGACAGATGCTCTCCACCGTCGGCATGGGCTTGCGCCGCATGGCACACAGCATACCCCGTGCCAACTGAAAACCGGTGATCTGTGTCAGCACAGAAAGGTCTGCCACATAGATCGGGATATCGCCCACTTTTTTCAGGACTTCCCCTGCTTTTTTCTCCACCTGTCTTTTTTCCATCAAAATAGAAATCGGCTCATAGCCGGCCTCTAAAGCACGCAGGATCACATTGGGGCTCTCCGCGATAAAAAGACCCGGATCCGGCTCAAAATAATGTAATAATTGTGCTTCCTTCTTATCTATATACATATCCAGTTGTGGAATATGCAGGTCTGTGATCTCGATCATACGCTCTCCTTGCCATAAGGGACGTTCCTTTTGCCACAAGGAGTGTCCCCTTGGTTCTGTTTTTTCTTCCTCTAAGATAAACGAAAAGATGAGATTTGTAAAACAGAAAAACTCCTGTGCACACCTGCACAAGAGTCTTTCCTTTACCGACAATAACACGCACGCCTGTCTCTTTGACAAATTCGTACTCGAATTTTTCCATACGCATAGAGGTGGTCGGTCCAACCGATACCATTTCGTATTTTTCATCACCCAGCGGACGGATGATCGGACCTGCATGCAGGATACCGTCTTCTCTTTCACGCCCCTTCGTACTTCCAAATTTATTGACTTTGCTTCCGGTTACGACATCACACCTTATCTGCCAACGCTGTGAACTTCCAGAGTCTCTTCCCGGCAAAGTGTATGATCCCAAATCAGATGAGAGAGCCAAAGCTGCAGTGCCACGCCAAAGAAAACAATGATATAGCCGACCAGGCTGGTAAAGACCGGTCTAAAATAACATAAAATGACAGGGCTGCCCCAGATACACCAGAGCAAAAGGGTCGCCGGCAGTTTGCCAAAAGCAAACAAAAAAGCATTGGTCAGATGCCCTTTGACCCGGTTGTCATAGTTTGCTACCAGTGGGAAAATCCAAAAGAGCATACTGACTGCCACAAAGAAAAGCATGCCGCCAAAGAATAAAAAGAACATATTGACAGGCTCTGCGATCCTGATGGCATAATATATATCCCCAGCGCCCAAGACCATGACGCTAGCAAGGACCAGCCACGCACCGGTCGCCTGCTTAACGTCAGCGGCAAAGGCATGGAAAAACTCTAAAGTCAAAATACCGCCCTCCGGCTCTTTCATTTTTTTCATACAACGTGCCCCGGCGCTGAGCGATGCCCCGATCGTCACGATCGGGATACAGCCCAAAAGCACGAGAAAATTGAGCAGCACAAACTGCCCAATCTTTCCCAAGATCCATATAATTTTGTTCTCAGATGTAAAATTCAACATTTCTTTTACCCCTTTACGCCACCGAGTGATACGCCCTCCACGATAAATCTGGATAAGAGGAAGTACATCACAAGCATTGGCAAGATTGTAATGGAGAGTCCCAAGAATACAACACCATAGTCGGTACGGAAGGATTCGCTTGTCAGCATCTGCACAAACATGGTCAGTGTCTTTTTCTCAGAACTGCTGATGATCAGTGTCGGCATGAACAGATTGTTCCAACTAGCCACAAACTGGAAGATCGCTTGTGTTGCGATCGCCGGTTTCATCAAAGGTACGACGATCGTGTTAAAGATACGGATCTCACCGCAACCGTCGATGCGGGCCGCCTCTACCAGTTCCGGGGAAAGCGCTCCCTCCATGTACTGCTTCATAAAGAATACGACCGCCGGAGTAGTAATACCCGGGATGATCAGCGGCCAATATGTATCCAGCAGATTCAGTTTCATCATGAACTGGTAGAAACCAATGGCAAAAACCTGCGTCGGCACCATCATGACACCCATGATAAATGCCCATGCTGCTTTGCGACCTTTAAAGGAGTAGTTGTGGATGCCGTATGCTGTCATAGAAGAAAAATATACGGACAATACGGTAAATGGAACAGCCACCTTAAAGGAATTGAACATGCTTTGTAAGACTGTAACACCAAGACCCTGTTGGGATTTGTCGAAATTTGCGATATTGTTTTTTAAATTTGATCCAAAGAGAAGTGATATACCGCTCTGTACCTGGGTCGACGTGCGTGTTGCATTGACGAACATCAGATAAAATGGGATCAAACTGATCAGACAAAGCAGGATCATAATGATGTTCCGAAAGATCTTCTGCCTGCGTACGGCTTTTGTCTTATTTTGCAATGGCTGATTACTTTCCATGACGCTTGCCCCCTTTCTTCTTTTTTCCGCCTCCGCCATATGCATCGGATGTCTGCATGACGCGGAAGAAGATCAAACTAATGATCAGGGTACAGATAAAGAGAAGTACGGATACTGCCGCCGCCCTTCCGGTATCTGTATTGTGCAGTCTCATAATGTACATGGTCACAGTTGTTGAAGTATCGTTTGGTCCTCCCACATAGCCTGTGCCCTGCCCTACATTAAAGAGTGCCGGAATATCGAATAACTGAAGTCCACCGATGGCTGATGTCACAAGTACATACAACATGACCGGCTTTAACAGCGGAAGGGTAATCGAAAAGAACTGCTGTCTGCCTGTCGCCCCATCCAACTCGGCGGCTTCGTAAATATCAGGACTGATACCTATGATACCTGCAATCAGAAGTAACATAGTATTGCCATACCACATCCAGACCTGGATCATGGAAATGGATATGCCGGTTCCCCACTTGCTCATCATAATATCCGCATTTTGTGAGATCCAACCCAGACTGCGCAGTGTCGACATGATCGGACCATACTTGCTTAAGAGGGCACAAAAGAGAAGGGAAATAGATGCCGCTGTAATAATATTCGGCATGTAAAGAACAACCTTGTAAAAGCCTCTTGCCTTTAATTTTGCACGATTATTGGTCAGCCATGCGGCTGCCAAAAGGCTCAGTAAGATCTGGGGTACAAAGTTTAACAACCACAGACGAAGCGTATTGCCCAGGTATTTTAGGAAATATCCCTGTTCACCATCTGCAATACCCAGCACATTCAGATAATTCTGAAGTCCTGTAAAAGTGATCGTTGTCCGCAGATTTCTGGTGGTGTACTCAAACATGCTGTAATAGAAGGTATTGATCAGCGGCCACAGGGAGAAAACCAGATATACGATAAAGAACGGTGCAATAAAGAGATAACCATACTTCCCATAACTGACCGTCTTTGGTTTTGTTTCTTTTTTTCCTGCTTTCATATGGTTTTCACCTCATTTAAAATGATTGCCCGGAGCCCAAGTCCTGCTCCGGGCAAAGGATTTTTATTACTCTACTTTCAAATAAGAATATGTGTCATGTACGGCTGCCTTGAAGTCCTTGATGGCAGTGTCCTTATCAGATTCGCCGGTCGCATATGCGGTAACTGCTGCCGGGAACAGGGTCTCATTGATCGTCATATCTTCTGCTGTAACCAAAGATACATCTACATTCTGTCCTCTTGTCGAGAAGAATTCCGGAATGTTCTGGTCGCCGTAAAGGCTAAAGGTAGAAGCACCCTTTAAATTGTTTGCTACGATATCAGAGATAGCCTTCTGGTTGTTTACAAAGTCACCATTTGCTTCATAAATGCTTGTCATGAAGTCCTTGTCACAAGTGCAGGACTTGATGATCTCTGCTGCAACGTCTGTATCAGCACATTTTGCGGTTGCTGCAAGTCCGGTACCGCCCCAATAGAACTGAACCGGTGCGTCTACAAGGATGGTGTTCTTATCCCATGTATCAGTCAGGCTCCAATAGGTGTACCATGGGCATCCTGCAAATGCGATACATGCTTCTGACTTCTCGCCATCGCCATCTTTTAATGCTGCCCAGTCTGTCCCCCACATAGTAGTATTAAAGGTAAGATCTTCATCATATAAGGTCTTTGAGTATTCCATGTATTCTTCCATGGCAGGATCCATCTGGATCACATCATTGTCATCATACCAGCCAACGGTACGAGCACCATTTAAGAAGATGTACTTCAGATCATCATAGCCGGAGAAGAGTTTTACTTTTCCGCCGGAAGCATCATTGACTTTTCTTGCTGCTTCTAAGATAGAATCCCAACTAGAGAAGGTCTTCTCAAGTTCTGCCTGATCGGTCGTTCCCAAGTACTTTTCTGCAAGATCAGCACGGATCTGGATACATCCAGGTGTTGCCTGCCAGAAAGAAGCCTTCTGAACGCCATCCTTGTCAGAACCAAGTTCGATATTGTAAGAGAACTGGTCTGCTGTATCAGCATCTGTGATGCCGAGATCCTTAAGGCTCATCAGATAATCAGACTGCACATATTTCTGCACATAACCAACTTCCAAAAGCATCATGTCAGGATAAAGTTCGTTGCTCGGATCGTCTAACAAAGCATCGATCTTGTCCTGATAGTAACTGGAACCACCGCAGTTTACAAATACCAGTCTATCCTTGAGATCCGGGTATTTTTCTACTAAAAGGTCCTGCAAAGTCGTAAAATCTGTGTTCCACGCCCAGACAACAAAAGCATCTTTTGCACTCGGATCACCTGTGATCTCATTATCCGGAATGGCATCCTCATCGGAATCACTCTCCGTGTTTGCATCACTGTTTGCCTGATCGTCGTTCCCCCCAGAACTTCCACAGGCTGCCAACGAAAACGTCATGGCAAATGCCAACAACATCGCTAACACTTTTCTCTTTTTCATTTCGTTTTCCTCCTTTTTAAATACATTACATATAAATATTTATTGCTAACCACAGTAGTCATCGCCACTGTAATTGTGCACTAGGTATGATTGATGTCCCTTACGGACTGTCCTTTTTCCACATAGCCTTCGACAATGTATGGACGGATCAGCGTCGTCTTTGGTTCCTCGATCAGACTGATCAACTGCTCTGCTGCCAACCGTCCAATGCTGTCCGTGTCCTGCTTTAAGGTCGTCAACTGCGGCTCCAACTGATAGGCGATCCGTATACCGTCATAACCGGCTACGGAAATGTCCTGTGGGATCTTGAGTCCAGCCTGTCGGATTGCCTTGATACCGCCGAAACTGGCGAAATCATCCTGATATAAGATGCAGGTCGGTCGATCCTCCAATGCCAGAAGTTCTCTGGTTCTTTCATATGCCTCATCCGCGTTGCGGTATGCCGCTTCCTTGATGTAAGCATCCGGGATGGATAAGCCCTTTTGCTCCCCCATCCGGTAAAAGGTAGATAAGCGGCTCTGGGTAACTGCGGAATCTGCGCCATGGATATAAGCGATCTTCCGATGTCCTCTTTCATATACATAGGAAAAGAGGTCTTCCATGCCCTTTGCATTGTCCGACATGATGGCGATGCGATTGTGGAAAAGGTGATCGATCGTCACTACCGGAATGTTGCTTTTTACAAGTTCTATCACTTCCGGGTCGTTAAAATCGATACAGGCGATCACCACGCCATCAAATCCACGGTATCTGGCATGTTCCAGATAGGTCATGCGGTTGGGACGGGTCTTGCAACAGTTGATAAAAGTCATATCATAGCCCTGCTGCTCCGCTGTCTGCTTGAAACTGTCAAGCACATGTGAAAAGTAATTGTGTGTCAAACCGCTACGTGCTTCATCGACAAACAAAACACCGATATTATAAGTACGATTTGTCTTGAGTGCCTTTGCCGCAGAGTTTGGAAAATATCCCATGTCTTTTGCCACCTGCCGAATCCGTTCCTTTGTCTCAGCACTGATATCATTGTGATCGTTGAGTGCCTTGCTGACGGTTGCCACGGAAACCTGACAAGCCTTTGCAATATCCTTGAGTGATACCATCCTTTCTCCTCTCGACTTTGTAATTTGTTTTGAAGAAAAATTTCTTAATCGTTTTCGTAAGTTGAATGTACATCAATTTGATATGGTCTGCAAGCCTTTTTTGATGTTTTCACCTATTTTTGGCAAGGTTTCACAGTTTAAGGACTTTTGTTTTGCCCATTTTTACGAAACTACATTTTCGTAATTATTTTATATAAGGAAAGCCCATAAAAAGCCTGTGGTTTTCGTAGTATTTTCGTTGATTTCCTGTTGATTTTCCAAGTTTTATACATTATAATCTGACTCAAGAATAAATATTCCATTATTTTCAGTCTCTTAATCGTTTTCAGTATGGTGCAGCGCTTACCAGGTATTTCTTAAATTCTTTGCACCACCTTCATTCAATTTTATAGTTAAAAATCGGAGGTTATTATGAAATTTGGTTACTTTGATGATCAACATAAGGAATATGTGATCACTACACCGAAAACACCACTTCCCTGGATCAATTATCTGGGAAACCGGGAATTTTTCTCCCTCATATCCAATACCTGCGGCGGCTATACCTTTTATCGGGATGCCAGACTCCTGCGCCTGACTCGCTACCGCTATAACGACGTACCTTGCGATACTAACGGCAAATACTTTTATATCAAAGATGGGGACTGCATCTGGAATCCAGGCTGGCAGCCGACCAAGACGGACCTAGATTTTTACGAATGTTGCCACGGCCTGGGCTATAGCCGTTTTACCGGGAAAAAGAAGAACCTGCAGGCATCGGTTCTCTTCTTTATTCCTTTGGAAGATAACTGTGAGATCCAGTGGCTGCATTTAAAAAATGATGGCGATGCGCCTAAGACTTTTTCCCTCTTTTCTTATGTGGAATGGTGTCTTTGGAATGCGGATGACGATATGAAGAACTTCCAGAGAAATTTGAGTATCGGCGAAGTCGAGATTGAAGATTCGGTCATCTACCATAAGACCGAGTACCGCGAGCGCCGCGATCACTTTGCTTTTTATGGGGTCAATGCACCGATCGACGGATTTGATACCAGCCGGGATGCCTTTCTTGGTGCTTACCGGGGCAATGACCATCCACAAGTTGTAGAAAAAGGCGCCTGCTCCAATTCCGTAGCAAGCGGCTGGTCTCCGATTGCCTGCCACCAGATCGATCTGACCCTTGCTCCGGGTCAGGAAAAATCGCTGATCTTTGTTCTGGGCTATGCCGAAAATCCCCTTGCGGAGAAATGGTCTGCGCCCGGCATCATCAATAAGAAACCGGCGAAAGAGATCCTTGCCAAATACCAGACCGATGCACAGGTGGAGCAGGCTCTATCCGCCCTGGCTGCCTATTGGGAAGACCTGCTATCCAAATATCATGTCATATCTTCCAATGAAAAAGTCGATCGCATGGTCAATATCTGGAACCAGTATCAGTGTATGGTGACCTTTAATATGTCACGCTCTGCCTCCTACTACGAATCCGGTATCGGACGCGGTATGGGCTTCCGCGATTCCTGTCAGGATCTGCTTGGTTTTGTCCATCTCATACCGGAGCGTGCCAGAGAGCGTATCTTAGACATTGCCGCAACACAATTTATCGACGGCAGTGCCTACCACCAGTATCAGCCGCTGACCAAAAAAGGAAATTCCGATATTGGCAGTGGTTTTAATGATGATCCCCTCTGGCTGATCGCTGGAACAGATGCCTATATCCGCGAGACAGGCGATTTTTCCATCTTAGACGAAGCCGTGCCATTTGATAATGATGTCAGTCTTGCCGCGCCACTCATGGAACATCTGCACCGGTCTTTTGACTATATCGTAAACCATAAGGGTCCTCACGGACTGCCTCTGATCGGGCGTGCCGACTGGAACGATTGCCTGAATTTAAACTGCTTTTCCGCACATCCGGGTGAATCCTTCCAGACCTTTGGTCCAAGTGAGGGACCGGTAGCGGAATCTGTCTTTATTGCAGCCATGTTTGTCAAATACGGAAATGCCTATGCCAAGTTATGCCGGCTGACCGGGAATACGTCCGAGGCCACGCGGGCAGAGAAAGAAGTTGCCAAGATCTATGATGCCATCTTAAAGGATGGCTGGGATGGCAAATGGTTCCTGCGTGCCTATGATGCCCACGGGCAGAAGGTCGGCTCCCATGAATGTGAGGAAGGACAGATCTATATCGAGACACAGGGCTTCTGTCCACTCGCCGGTGTCGGCGTCAAGGAAGGTCTTGCCAAAGAAGCGCTGGATTCTGTCAAGGAACGACTGGACACCAAATACGGTATCGTCCTGCTCCAGCCTGCCTACACCAGATATCATCTGGAACTGGGCGAGATCACTTCTTATCCACCGGGATATAAGGAAAATGCGGGTATTTTCTGTCATAACAACCCATGGGTTTCCATTTCCGAGACCGTGATCGGCAGGGGCGACCGTGCTTTTGAGATCTACCAAAAGACCTGCCCTGCCTATGTGGAGGAATTCAGTGAGATACACCGGACAGAGCCTTATGTTTACTCACAGATGATCGCCGGACGCGATGCCGCCTTCTTTGGAGAAGCAAAGAACAGTTGGCTGACCGGAACGGCTGCCTGGACTTTTGTCAACATATCCCAACATATCTTAGGGCTTCTGCCAACCCATGAGGCTTATCGGTAAATCCGTGTATTCCGCATGATTTTGGGGATTTTGAACTAACGAGAAAGTTCCGTGAAGGAACCTACCATATTCAGGTGAGAAATCCGAAACAGGTAGAAAAAGGTGTGGTCAGTCTGCGTGTCGATGGACAGGAATTTGCAGGCAATGTCATTCCTTATGTAAGAGGTAAAAAAGAATATCAGGTCGAGGTCACACTCGGCTGACGTCAGGGACGTTCCTTTTGCCATAAGGAGCGTCCCTTTTGGCTTTCTGAGACAGGCGCAGATAAGGACAAATGGGCAGGCACCTATCCGTTTGTCCTTATCTGTGCCTGTCTCCGTGCTCAATCCTTGGACTCAATCACAATCAGCGTTCCATCCTCCACCGTGATCACGGCTTCCTCGTCCACGATCTCATTACTGATGCCTAAGGATGTAAACGGCTGCAGATCTACATGATCCAGCGGATAGAATACGCCGCTCTCGCTTACACCTCTTGCAACGCCGCAAAAAGAAACCACGGATACATATTTTCCATACTGTTCTTCCTTTTTGATCCGGCACTCCTTCTGGATCAGACGGATCCGGTTATGTTCATCCAAAAGAAAAATATGGCGATCCTGTACAAAGCCCTGTCCTAAAATGGCAATATTGCCAAGCACATGATCCAGTCTGGTTCCGGTTCCTCCCAAAAGAAAGATATCACCCTTTGTCTTTTCAAACGCCAGATGCAGCGCCGCTTCCGAATCTGTATCATCCTTTATGGGATTGAGTTTTGTTACATTGCGACGGTCTGCCAGAAAGGCATCCTTGACCTGCTCATCCAGTGAATCAAAATCTCCTATGACATAGTCCGGCTCAATCTGCAATTTCATGCAGGCTTCCAGACCTCTGTCCGCAGCGATGATCGTAGCCCCCGCATATTCTTTTATGACATTTTCCAAAAAAGGCAGGGATAAATTACCCCCTGCCAAAATCAGTGTTACTTCTTCGTTTTTCATGCTGTAACCTCTATACTACCAAGCCATTCGGGACACTCCATAAGCCAAAAGGAACGTCCCTGTGGTCTACATATGCGTCAAAAATGCTTCTACATTGGCTGCTGCATCCCCGGAAAATACGGCACTGCCAGCCACAATGATGTTGGCACCGGCAATAAGTGCCTGATCGACATTATCCAAGGTAATGCCACCATCCACCTCAATGTCAAGTTTGATGCCACGCTCTCCTAAGATGCGACGCAGTTCTGTCACCTTCTCCAGGGTATATGGGATCAGTTTCTGTCCGCCATAGCCCGGATTTACCGTCATGATCAGAACCATATCTACCTGATCTATGACATGGCGCAAAACCTCGATCGGTGTTGCCGGATTGATCGCAACGCCTGCCATGGTCCCCAGTTCCTTGATATGCGCTACCGTACGATCCAAATGGCGGCAGGCCTCCGCATGCACCGTAATGATATCGGCTCCTGCCTTGGCAAAATCCTCCACATAGCGATCAGGTTCTTCGATCATCAGGTGCACATCTAAAATGCGGTCTGTGTATTTACGCAAAGACTTGACCACCGGTGCGCCAAGTGTGATGTTTGGCACAAACATACCATCCATGACATCAATGTGGATATACTGTGCTCCCGCCTCATCAATTCTCTCTATCTCCTCTGCCAATTTACCATAATCTGCAGATAAAATCGAAGGTGACAAACAATTCATGATTCTCTCCTGTTTACTCTGTTTCCGCCAGGCACTAATATTTTCTTGCCTGAACGAGTTCTTCATACAATAACTTGTAATTGTCATAGCGGCTCTGCGCGATCTGCCTGCGTGCTACCGCCTCTTTGATCCCGCAATCCGGCTCTCCTATATGGGCGCAGCCTGAAAACGACATTCCGGTTCATGTGGCACAAATTCGGGGAAACATTCCCATAGCCCCCCTGCCTCGATCTCCGGTACATACATGGAACTAAAGCCCGGTGTATCCATGATAAAGGAATCCCCGCCAATGGGGATCAGTTCACTGTGTCTGGTCGTGTGTTTTCCACGCCCGATCTTCTGGCTGATGGCACCGGTCTCCATCAGGGTATGATCCTGCAATCCATTGATCAGCGACGACTTGCCAACACCGGACGGTCCTGCCACCGTAGTCGTCTTGCCCTGCAAGAGTGTCCTGATCTCCTCTCTGCCCTCCCCGGTGATCGCCTGGGTAAAATGTACCGGATAGCCTGCCAGTTCATAGGTCTCCTTTAAGACCTGCTTGTCCGCCCGGCTTCCCAGATCTTCTTTGTTAAAGCAGATCTGCACCGGCACATCCTGATAAGCCATCATGACCAAAAAGCGGTCCAAAAGGTTGAGATTGGGTTTTGGAGAATCGGTCGCAAAAATAACAAGTGCCTGATCGACATTGGCAACTGCCGGACGGATCAGGGCATTTTTGCGCGGTAAGATCCTGACTACATTTCCCAGATGTTCTGCCTCATCCAGCACATCGATTTCTACCTGATCGCCAACCAGAGGCTTTAACCCTTGTTTTCGGAAGGCACCTTTTGCCTTACATTCATAAATTCCGGATCCTGCTACGAAAACGTAGTAGAATCCGGAAATTCCTTTTACTATCCTGCCTGTCATACTTTCCTTACTGCTTTGTAAATGTGACTGTCTTGGTCTCGCTCACACCGTCTCCGGTAATCTCGATCGTACCGGAAGAAGTCGCGATATCCTTAGCACTAATATTGAGTGACTGTTTTGCCTGCAGATCCCATGACGCAATGGCAACGCCTTCCGCATCCTTTAAGACAACGGATACCGGTACATCATGTGTATTGCTGACGCTGCCGGAATAACTGTAATACTCCGGTTTTTTGCCGTCACTGATAACCAGATCAACTGAGGTTCCGGCATCTACCGTCTTGCCCTGTGTAATACCCTGACGGATAACTCTGCCTGCCGCATAATTATCACTGTATTCGGTTGTCACATTTCCAACCTGTAAGCCGACACTTGCAAGTTCATTGGCTGCTTCCTGCTGTGTCTTATTGGTCAGGGACGGTACCTGTACGGACTGGATGCCTGCACTGACAACGATCGTCACAGTATCACCCTTTTTACCAACACCGGTCGGTGTCTGGCTGATAACCTGCCCCTCTGCTACATCAGAACTGTATTCAAAGGTACGGTTTGCCTTAAATCCTTTATCTTTTAAGGTCTGAATGGCTGCATCGCCGTTCATGCCTACCACGCTTGGTATTTCAAGATCTCCCTCTTTGCAAACGGTGATCTTGACCTTTTCTGTAGTAGAGACCTTGTCGCCCTCATCAGCACTCTGCTTGATGACTTCGCCTTCCTCTGCATCGTCGGAAGACTCATAAACGATCTCGTAAGAAATGCCTGCCTTCTTTAAGGCTGCAACTGCCTCATCCTCGGTCATGCCCAAAACATCGATCATTTCTACCTGCTCTGCCTGTGTCTTGCTGTCCTTATCGCTGTCGCTCTTCTTGGTTCCAAAATGGAAAAGTCCAAAGAAACTGCCCACAATATAGATCACAATGGCAATGATGATAACGGCTGCCGCAATTCCCATAATGGTGATCGCCTTATCGAGTTTTGGATTGACCGGACCATCTTCTTCCTCGTCTTCCTCATCCTCTAAAAGTTCGTCCTCATCGGCTTCCTCGCCCTCGGCAAGTCCTTCCCGGATCTGCTCCTGCTCCTCCGGTGAGATCACGCGGGTCTTTTCCACATCATCTGCGGAACCAATCGTCACAAAATCCTCATTCGGGCTGACAAGTGCTTTTTTCAGATCCAAAAGGAGATCCTCGATCGTAGCGTATCTGCGATCCGGGCTCTTCATGGTACATTTTAAAATGATCTTTTCTAAACTGATCGGCAGTTCCGGTGCATATGCACTCGGTGCGACCATTTCTTCCTGTAAATGCTGCAAGGCTACGGCAACGGTGGTATCTCCGTCAAACGGTACACGTCCGGTCACCATTTCATACATAACGATACCCAGAGAATAGATGTCGCTCTTGCCGTCCACATAACCATTTCTCGCCTGCTCCGGTGATGCATAATGCACAGATCCCATCACATCCGCATGAATGGTGTTGGAAGTGGTGGCCCTCGCGATACCAAAATCAGTAACCTTGACCTTACCTTCCGTGGAGATAATGATATTCTGTGGCTTGATATCCCTATGGATAATGCCCTTATTGTGGGCTGCCTCAATACCGCGACCTACCTGAATGGCGATGCTGATCGCCTCTTTAAAATTGAGTTGTCCCTTTTTCTCGATATAGGTCTTTAGGGTGATACCCTCGACATATTCCATAACGATATAGTACATGCCATTTTCACTGCCGACATCATAAATGTTGACAATATTGGCATGTTCCAATCCTGCCGCTGACTGTGCTTCTGAGCGGAACTTTGTCACAAAGGTAACATCCTCTGCGAACTCCTGCTTGAGTACTTTTACTGCTACTTCTCTACCTAAGATATGATCCTTTGCCTTATAGACATCGGACATGCCGCCGGTACCGATTTTATCTAAGATCTCATAACGATCTGCTATATAATTTCCTTTTGTCAACATTTTTACACCTCATCAGAAAATGGTTCTATTACTATTACCGTAATGTTATCTTTACCACCATGATCGTTCGCCAGATCGACCAATTTTGCTACTTTATCTGCCACCTGACCGGATCCCGCCAAGACCTCTTCGATCTCGCTCTCCTCGACCATAGATGTCAGTCCATCCGTACACATAAGTACCAGATCTCCAGCCTGCAGGGTCTCATCAAAGAAATCAACACGAACCTCTGCCTCCGCGCCAACTGCTCTTGTGATCAGATTGCGCTTTGGATGGCTTCTGGCTTCTTCCTTTGGCATCTCGCCCTTGCGCACCATCTCTCCGACCACGGAATGATCCTGCGTGATCTGGCTCAACTGTCCGTCCCTATATACATAAAGCCTGCTGTCACCAACATTTGCCACACAAAGATGATCTTCCAAAAGCGTTGCTACAACCATGGTCGTACCCATGCCATATTTGTCCTCATCCTGTGTCGCTTCCTCGTATATGCTCTTGTTTGCTGCTGTAATTCCCTGATTGATAATCTGAACCGGTTCAGATCCCGTATCGGACGCGATCTCACGTTTTGCCAGTGCGATTGCCTGGCTGGATGCGTATTCTCCTGCCTTGTGACCGCCCATTCCATCGGCGACCACAAAGAGATTCGGTAAAGAGCCAATGGTCTCTTCCGTGGCAAACACTGCATCCTGATTTTGCGAACGCATATGTCCAATATCCGTCAAAACAGAATAGTTCATGTATTTTACCTTTCTTATGTCTCGGAAATATGTCTATGTCTTAATTGTCCACAGGCTCCATCAATATCTCTGCCCATTTCCCTTCTAATAGTAACATTTTTCCCGTATATTTCAAGTTTGTTTTTAAAGGTCTCGATCGCCCGCTTGCCCGACTGCACATAGTCCCGCTCCTTGATCGGGTTGACCGGGATCAGATTGATATGGCAGTTGATCCCCTCTGTCAGCGCACACAACTCCGCAGCATCTTCCTCGCTGTCATTGACACCACCCACCAGGCTGTACTCAAAGGTCACGCGTCGCCCGGTCTTTTCAAAATAGTAGCGGCAGGCATCCACCGCCTCATGGATATCGTATTTATTGGCAACCGGCATGAGTTCCAGACGCTTTTTCTGGTTTGGTGCATGCAGAGATAATGCCAGTGTGATCTGCAGACCTTCCTCCGCCAGACGGCGCATATTTGGCACGATGCCACAGGTAGAGACCGTGATATTGCGCTGACTTAGATTTTTACCATGTTTATCGGTCAGCAGATGGATAAAACGTATGAGGTTGTCGTAATTATCCATAGGTTCTCCGGTCCCCATCACAACGATATTAGAAACCTTTTCCCCTGTATCCCGCTCAATGGCATAGATCTGATCTAGGATCTCCGATGGTGTCAGGTTTCTGACCAGCCCATCCAGAGTCGATGCACAAAAGCGGCAGCCCATGCGACAGCCCACCTGTGAGGAAACACAGACCGAATTTCCATGGTGATAGCGCATCAGAACGCTTTCTACCATATTGCCGTCCGCTAGAGCAAAGAGATACTTGCGCGTACCGTCTTCCCTTGAAATCTGACAATCGATCTGTTCCAATGCCGTATAGGTCGTCTGCTCTTTTAAAACTTCCCGGAATTTCTTTGGCAGATTTGTCATCTCATCATAAGATGCCACATTATGTACATGCATCCATTCATACAACTGTTTGCCGCGGAATTTCTTTTCTCCCAGTTCTTCTGCAAAGGTCAAGACTTCCTCATATGATAAAGACTTGATATCTCTTTTTTCTTCCATCTTTCTTCCTATCTCTTTTTCATCTTTGCCAAAAAGAAACCGTCCTGCTTACCTGCTTTTGGCAAAAACTGTTTTTCTGTTTCCAAAGAAAAGTCCGGGTGCTTCTCTAAAAACCATGTCACATTATCCTCGTTTTCCTGAGACGAGATCGTACAGGTCGAATACATAAGCGTCCCGCCTGCCTTGACATAAGCGCAGACCACATCTAGGATCTGACGCTGCAATATCGCCAGTTCCTTCTGGGTCTCTTTTGTCATGTGGTACTTGATGTCCGGCTTTTTTGCCACAACACCAAGCCCGGAGCAAGGCGCATCGCAGATCACGACATCCGCCTGCCCGATGGATTCTTCGTTTAAGATGGTCGCATCCCATTTTTCTGCCCGAATATTGGCAAGCCCCATACGCCTGATATTTTCTTCCAAAAGGGAAACCTTGTGATCCGAAAGATCCCTTGCTTCCACAAGTCCCGTGCCCGCCAAAAGTTCTGCCGCGTGCAGACTCTTACCACCGGGTGCCGCACAGACATCGATCACATGATCCCCTTGCTGAATACCGGCACTGTGTGCCACCATCATAGAGGAAAAATCCTGGATATAAAAATCTCCGGCAAGAAATTCCGGGATACCGCGCAGATAGTCATAGCCACTGATATAAAGGGCATATGGGATCTCCTCGCAAGGCTCTACCGTGATCCCCTGCGCCCGCAGATTTTTTGTCAACTCTTCCACAGAGATATTGCCGGTATTGACACGGATACAGGTTTTCTTTTCCTCTAACAATTCCTCTAGGATCTGCTTTGTGGTCTCCCCGCCAAACTGTTCTTCCCACGCATCAATGATCCATTGTGGCATGGAATAGGCTTCTGAAAGATCCTTGTAAGTGATGCTATCCTTGTTTCTTGAAATATTGCGCAACACACCATTGACAAAACCGGAAAGTCCGCCCAGTCCGTGATTTTTCACGATACGGACGGCTTCGTTGCAGACCGCCGCATCCGGCACACCATCCATAAAAACGATCTGGTAGACACTGCTGCGAAGGACTGTCCGGATGAGCGGTTTCATCTTTGGCACTTTAGGCTTTTTTACAAACTGTCCTAGAATGGCATCGATCTGTAAAAGCCGCTCAATGGTCCCCTGCGTCACACGCGTGATAAAAGCACGCTGCTGTTTAGACAGATATTGATATTTTTCCAAGGTCGCCCCCAGTACCAGATGGGAATATTTTCCTTCTTCCAGTACTTCTTCTAAGATGGCGACAATGATTTCTCTTTGATTTGGATCAGTCATCGCGTCTATTTCCTCCAAACAGGAGCAGGAGTCGTAAGAGTTGCAGGATTGCTGCTGCTGCACTTGCAACGTAGGTCAGTGCTGCTGCTTTTAAGACCTTTTTCGTTCCTTTGAGTTCCTCATGGGATAACATGCCTGTATCATTTAAAAAGCGAAGTGCTCTCGCAGACGCATTAAATTCGACCGGAAGTGTCACCAACTGGAACAAAACTGCCAGAGAAAATGCGATTACGCCTGCCATGATCAGGGTCTGCCCCATACGGCTGTTAAAGAGCAGTCCGATGATGATAAGTGGCCAGGACAGGGTGGATCCTAAATTTGCTACCGGGACAATGGCACTGCGCAAAGTCAATGGAAAGTAGTTGCGCTGGTGCTGGATGGCATGCCCGCACTCATGCGCCGCCACGCCGATGGCTGCCACACTGGTAGAATTATAGACCGGATCGGATAAGTTCAAGGTCTTGTTGCGCGGATCGTAATGATCCGTCAGATTGCCGGATACATGCTGCACCGTCACATCATAAATACCGGATCTGCGAAGCATGTGCTCTGCCGCCTGTGCGCCCGTCATACCGGAGGCACTGCGCACGCGGTTGTATCTGTTGAAGGTTCCTTTGACCCGCGCTGATGCGATCAGGCAGATGATGGCGCCGATGACGACCAGGTAATAGGTCGGGTCCCAGTAAAATCCATAATATCCGTACATAATTTTGCTCCTTAAATAAATATATTGTGTATCAGCAATTATGCCTGCGTCATACTTTCCTGCTCCCCTAGAATCGTGCCCGCCGGAATATCGCGGCCTCGCAGGAAATCTGCGACAGGCATACGTTTTTTGCCCTCCAACTGGATCTCTTCCATCACTAAGAGTCCGTCCCCGGTGACTACCGCGATGCCATCAGCATCTGCCGCTACCACCTGTCCCGGCACGGCATCCGGGACGATATTTTTCTCCACGCGTGCCTTCCAGATCTTCAGTGTCTTATTTCCCAGATGGGTATAAGCGCTCGGCCAAGGGTTCAGGCCTCTGACCAGGCGCTCCAGTTCGACAGCACTTCTTGTAAAATCAAGATTTCCCATGCTCTTTTTGATCATGCCGACATGAGTCGCTTCCGCTTCCTCCTGCGAAACCGGTGTGATCGTGCCTGCTGCAAGCCCTTCCATGGTCTTAACACAAAGTTCTCCACCGACGACCGCCAATTTATCAAAGAGGCTTCCACCAGTCTCATCGGCTGCAAGTCTGACTTCCGCTTTTAAAAGCATGTCGCCATCATCCAAGCCGACCCCCATCTGCATGGTCGTCACACCGCTGACTTCATCGCCATTCATGACCGCCCATTGGATCGGGCTGCGCCACGATATTTTGGTAAAAGCGAAGCATGCACGTTGACACAGCCAAGTGGTGGGATCTCCAAGACTTCCTTTGGAAGGATCTGCCCAAAGGCTGCTACGATAAAAATATCCGCATCCTGTTTTTTCAGGACTTCCACTGCCTCCGACTCGCGGATGCGCTTTGGCTGGTAGACCGGAATATCATGTTCCACTGCCCAGGTCTTGACTGCCGGAAACTGCATCTCCTTGCCTCTGCCCTTTGGCTTATCCGGCTGCGTCACCACCATGACGATCTCGTGTCCTGCCTTTGCATGCATCCACCGTTGCTACCGCGAAATCCGGTGTTCCCATAAAAACAACTTTCATTCCCCTTCTCCTCTATGCTTCCTCTTCTTCATAATTTACATCATGCAGATTGCCTTCTACCTTTTCGGTATACATATGTCCGTCCAGATGGTCGATCTCATGTAAAAGGGCTCTGGCTAAAAGTTCTTCGCCCTCCACCTCATATTCTTCCATATTTTCATTGAAAGCATGCACCTTGGCATAATTCGGACGGGTAACCTGACCGGATTTGCCCGGAAGGGATAAACAGCCTTCCTCTCCTGTCTGCGAACCGGATGTCTCAAGCACTTCCGGGTTGACTAAAACGATCGGACCGTCCCCTACATCGATCACTGCGATCCTGCGCAGAACGCCCACCTGCGGTGCTGCAAGACCTACACCATCGTATTCATACATGGTATCGATCATATCCTCGATCAAGGTCGCGATCCTTGGTGTGATCTCCTTTACCGGACGGCATACCTTTGTCAAAACGTCGTCTCCCTGTACTCTAATCTGTCTGATTGCCATAAAATTATCCCTCTTTCTATAAAATTACGCCTGATTCATTGGATCAAAATCGAACCAGACCATTACTTTTGCAAATCCCGCATCCGCCTGTATGGTCTGCGCAATGCGATCTTTTATCTCGATCAACTGCTCATAGTCCTTGTGCTTGCAGTAGATCACTTTTTTGTATATATCCCTGACCTTTGCCACGACGGCATCGGATGGACCCAAGCACCGGATCTGCGGTGCCTTTTCTTCGATCAGGTCTGCCAGTGCTTGGCACATCGGTCAGCCTCTTCTTCCTTTTCGGAAGTGATGAGGATCAAAAGCATATGCGCCGCCGGTGGATAGTCCATCAACTCGCGGTAGGCGATCTCCTCCTCATAAAATGCCTCGTAATCCTGATCTTTTGCAGCAAGGATGCTGTAATGGGTCGCTGGTAGGTCTGCATCACGACATTGCCCGGAATGTCGCCCCTGCCCGCTCTGCCTGCTGCCTGTGTCAAAAGTTGAAAGGTACGCTCTCCACTGTGAAAATCGCTGGAATTGAGCGATAGGTCTGCTGCCAGCACACCGACCAGGGTCACGTTTGGAAAATCATGTCCCTTGACGATCATCTGCGTCCCGATCAAAATATCCGCCTGCCCTCTGCGAAAGGCATCCAGGATCTCCTGATGTCCGTTCTTTCCGCGTGTCGTATCCGTATCCATACGCAGAACGCACGCCATCGGAAAGGTCTGTCTGACGACCTCCTCAAACTTTTGCGTGCCCGCCTTAAAGCCGCCGATATATTTGGAGCCACAGGACGGACAGACCACCGGTTTTCTCGTCTCATAGCCACAATAGTGACAGCGCAGGACATCCCCGCGGTGCAGACTCAGTGAAACGTCACAATGGGGACATTTTATCACATGCCCACAGGCTCTGCAAGAAACGAAGCCTGCCAGCCCTCTCCTGTTGACAAAAAGCATGATCTGCTCTTTTTTCTGCAGACGGTCTGCCATCAGTTCCTGTAATCTGCGCGATAGGATCGAACGGTTGCCCTGCCGCAGTTCCGCACGCAGGTCAACGATCTCACAGGTCGGCAGCGTCCGTCCCGATATACGATCCGGCAAAGTCAAAAGGGTATATTCCCCACTTTTTGCCTTGGCGAAAGACTCCACCGATGGTGTCGCGGATCCCAAGACCACGCTCGCCCCCTGCATCTTTGCCCTGGCGATCGCCGTCTCCCTTGCATGATACCTTGGAACGGTCTCACTCTTATAGGAAGGTTCGTGTTCCTCATCTATAATGATAATCCCTAAATCGGAAAAAGGTGTGAACAAAGCACTCCGCGGGCCTATCATAATGCGGATATCTCCTTTTTTTGCCCGCTCGTACTGGTCAAAACGCTCTCCCGGCGACATGCGGGAATTCATGATCGACACCTGATTGCCAAAGCGCTGATAAAAACGCATCAGGGTCTGATAGGTCAGTGCAATCTCCGGGATCAGGACAATGGCACTTTTTCCGTCCGCCAGAGTCTTTGCAATGAGTTCCATATAGACCTGCGTTTTTCCGCTGCCGGTTACCCCATACAAAAGATAGGTTCCCAGCCTGCCTGCTTCCATATCCTGCGTGATACGCGAAACAGCTTCACTTTGCGCCGGACTGAGGACGATCGGTCTTTCCTTTTCCAAAGTCATGGGCACAGGATTTCGATAGGCACGCTCGGCGTCGATCCGCACCCAGCCATTTTTTTCAAAATCACGGATGACGGTCGCCGGTATCTGCATTTTGCCTGTGATGTCCTCCCATGGCAGGGTAGACCTTTCCATCAAAGTCCGCAAAAGTTTCTCCTTTGCCTGACTATGCCTTTTTCTGGCAAGCAAGGTAGAGAGTTCGTCCCGCGCCTGCTCCTGCGTCAGAAGAAAGGTGACCGTCTTTTTTTCCTTGCCTGCCTCTTTTTTCTTGATGGGGATGACCGTCTTTAATGCCTGGTTCATGGTGCATCCATAATTGCGGCGGATCCAGGCAGCCAGCGCAATCAACTGCGATTCCACGGCAATGCTGTCCTTTGACACACCAAGGATGGGTTTGATCCGCCCGGCATCAATCTTTGGCTCCGTGGACATATCGACCACATATCCCGTAATGCGCCTTTTGCCATTGCCAAAGGGGATCACGACACGACTTCCAATCTGTACGGTTTCCCGCAAATGTTCCGGAATCTCATATTGAAAGGTCTTATCCAGTTTTTCCAGTGATATGTCGATTATCACGTCACCATACAACATCTGTCTTTCCTTCTGTAAAAATTATTTTGTCCAGCCTAATTCTTCCAATACTTCCGCGATCAGAACACGTTCATCCATCGGGTACTTTTTGCCCTTGATCTCCTGATAATCTTCGTGTCCCTTGCCAGCTAAGACAATGATATCCCCCGGCTGTCCGTGTGAGATCGCATAGCGGATGGCTTCTTTCCGGTCAATGATCTCGATATATTTGCCATCGGTTTTGCCGATACCGGTCTTAATGTCATCGATGATCGCCTGCGGTTCTTCAAAACGCGGATTATCGGATGTGATGATCGTAAGATCTGCCAACTTGCCGGACACCTCGCCCATCTCGTACCGACGCAATTTGGAACGGTTGCCGCCGCAGCCAAAGAGACATACCAGTCTGCCCGGTTCGTATTCTTTTAAGGTCGTAAGCAGGCTTTCCAGACTCATGGCATTGTGGGCGTAGTCGATCATCAGCGTAAAGTCATCGGATACATGCACCAGTTCGATACGTCCTTTGACAGAAGCATTCAAAAGTGCCTTTTTCATGACTTCCATATCCACCCCGTAATGATTGCAGATAGCCACTGCCGTCAGAGAGTTATAAACACTAAAGCGTCCCGGTACACTGGTCTCGATATCCCCCTCCAAAAGACCGCTCACATGATAAGCAACGCCTAGGTGACCGCCCTTTCGCACCAATTTCATATCGGTTGCACGAATGTCTGCATTTTCTGAAAATCCGTAGGTCTGCACCTGACAGGTGTGGTTCTTTAAAATAGCCTCCACATGGGCATCATCCGCATTGACAATACCCAAACGGCACTTCTGGAAAAGCAGGGACTTGCACTGCAGATATTCCTCAAAAGATGCATGCTCATTTGGTCCGATATGATCCGGTTCGATATTGGTAAAGATGCCGACATCAAAGGTAAAGCCATCCACGCGATGCATCATAAGTCCCTGGGAAGATACTTCCATGACCGCATAATCACAGCCGGCATCCAGCATCTTGCGGAAATACTCCTGCACCACATAGGATTCCGGTGTCGTATTATTGGCAGGGATCTTTTCATCCCCGATGATGGCTTCGATGGTACCGATCAGACCAACTTTAAAACCTGCATTTTCCATGATGGACTTGACCATGTAGGTGGTCGTCGTCTTTCCCTTGGTTCCTGTGATACCGATGACCTTTAAGGTGTCTGCCGGGTGGTCAAAATATGCTGCTGCCAGATAAGCAAGTGCCTCTCTGGTATCTGCCACTTTGATGACCGTCGCGTCCGCTCCGACCTCTACATCTTCTGAGACCACAAGGACACTGGCTCCTTTTTCCACCACTTCTTTCGCAAACGCATGCCCATCCACTGCGGCTCCTTTTACGCAGACAAACATGGCATCCTTTTCTACTTTTCTGGAATCATAAACAAGGCTTGAAATCTCCTGATCCAGATTTCCCTGTAGCAGTTTATAATCCAGTTTTTCCAGTAAATTTCTAACACACTTCATATCTATTTCCTTTCCGCTTTCCACTGATTTTTTCATAACCTTTAGTATAGCAAATTCAGACCAAATGTGCTAGAGGGACGTTTCTTTTGCCACGGGGAGTGTCCCTTTGGCTTTGGTGTGTGAAGGGCTGGCGCGGAGGAGGATGGGGAGGGGGACAGGGCATAGAGGGAGTGGTGGGGCGGTGCAGGGGCTGGCTGTGAAAAATCAGGAGCAAATTCGTCGTGACTCTTAAAGAGGCAGTTGTTTGATGCCCATCTGTCTCTTGCACAGCTTCGACTGCCGTCAGGATGTGTCCGTCCCTGACAGATGTTCAGAGGCGCCGCCCCACCGCCCCCTCTATGCCCTGTCCAACGCGCCCTCTGCGCCAGCCCTTCTTATCGTCTGAATAGTCTGAAAATCACTTATGAGTTGAATTTTGCAGTCCGCTATTATATGATAGAAAAAATACCAAAAACGGAGGTTTGTTATGCGTCATCTTATGAACCCTCTGGATTTTTCAACAGAGGAAATCGAGCAACTAATGGATCTGGCCGATGACATGAGACAGCATCCCGACAAATATGCGGATTCCTGTCATGGCAAAAAACTGGCCACTTGTTTCTACGAGCCAAGCACTCGTACTCGTTTAAGTTTTGAAGCAGCCATGCTCAACCTTGGTGGTTCCACTCTTGGTTTTGCCAGTGCTGATTCTTCTTCCGCTTCCAAAGGCGAAAGTGTTTCCGACACCATTCGTGTTATTTCTAGTTACGCAGATATTTGTGCAATGCGTCATCCCAAGGAAGGTGCTCCTTTAGTAGCCTCCTCTCATTCCAGTATTCCCGTTATCAACGCCGGTGATGGTGGTCACCAACATCCCACACAGACATTAGCAGATTTATATACCATTCGTTCTTTACATGGAAGACTGGATAATCTGACCATTGGCTTATGTGGCGACTTAAAATTTGGACGAACCGTGCACTCTCTGATCAATGCACTGGTACGCTATCCCAATATTAAATTTGTATTGATCTCACCGGAGGAACTGCGTGTTCCAAGTTATATCCGTGAAGATGTCTTAGACAAAAAACACATTCCATATGTAGAGGTTGAAAAACTGGAAGATGCCATGCCGGAACTCGACATTCTCTATATGACCCGCGTGCAGAGGGAACGTTTCTTCAACGAGGAAGACTATCTGCGCATGAAAGATTTCTATATCTTAAATGCCGATAAGATGGCTCTTGCCAAAGAGGATATGATCGTCCTGCATCCACTGCCACGAGTCAATGAGATTTCTGTGGAAGTCGATGATGATCCAAGGGCAGCCTATTTTAAGCAGGCACAATTCGCCGTCTATATCCGAATGGCACTTATCTATACATTATTGGAGGTGGGATCATGTTAAATATCAGTGGAATTCACGAGGGATTTGTTCTCGATCACATTCAGGCAGGCATGAGCATGAAGATCTATCATGATCTGCACTTAGATCAGTTTGATTGCACCGTTGCCATCATCATGAATGCCAAAAGCAACAAAATGGGAAAAAAGGACATCATCAAAGTAGAATGTCCGATCGATGCCTTAGATCTTGATATCCTTGGTTATATCGATCACAATATCACGGTCAATGTCATTCAAGGCGATAAGATCGTAGATAAAAAGGTTCTGACCCTTCCTCGTCAGATCAAGAACGTGATCTCCTGCAAGAACCCAAGATGCATTACTTCGATCGAACAGGAATTAGATCAGATCTTTATTCTGACCGACGAAGAACACGAGGTATATCGTTGTAAATATTGTGAAGAGAAATATAACGGAAAATAAATAAAAAGAAAAAGCGAAGTCAGCACCTGACTTCGCTTTTTTACATGCATCTCGGTCCAAAGCAACAGAGATTGCAAAAAATATTCAAAAGGAACATATTGAAACACCACCGTGTAACACCGGCATATGGTCTCTCATAAGCAGAACCGCGTGTCTCATACCAGTCACTGCCATACTCCAGATGCTGCTGATACTGGCGGTACTGGAAGTTGCCCGGTTCTAAGGCAACTGCACGTCTTGCAAACTCCTTGGCATCCACCATATTCCCCAGTCCCTCGCTGGCGATCGCGGCATAATAATACCAGCGTCCGCCCCTTGCAGAATCCGGCATGGAATTTAGGACATGCATTGCCTCTGCGAAATGCCTGCTATTGATATAATTGGCTGCGGCACGCATCTCGTTGAACTCCTGCGTCTGCTCATAGCCACCATAACTGCTACTCTGCGCGCCCTGTCCGTCAAATCCGCCATAGCCATACTGGTAACCGCCAAAACTGGCTCCCTGCTGGCGCTCTTTCATGATCTGATCGTAGGCCTGCTGTACTTCTTTGAACATCTCCTCTGCCTGATCCTTATTCGGATTATTGACATTGGCATCCGGATGATATTTACGGCTCAGTGTTCTATATGCTTTCTTGATCTCATCCTCGGATGCATCTCGCGATACGCCCAACACCCTATATGGATCCGACATAAATATTTTCCTCCAACTCTATGATTTCGTCTTTTTCTCTTTTAATTTCAGGTATTCGTACTTTGTCCAGACACCGGAATATAAAATATTGCGCAGGATCTCTGCATGCTGCAAAATAGGCATACGTTCAAAAGATTTTGCGCACTCTGCCATCAGACAGGTAAGCGTGGAACGACAAAAAGTCTCATATTCTTCCTTGGACTCCATCTGCACATAGGCTAGCGGATTGTAATTGCCCTTTTTCTGATCCTGTTTCAGATCCTCATAGGCATCCAGAAGATAGATAAACTTGCCCATATAAAAGCCCATGCTCTCCAGATCCTTGGACCACTCATCCTGCTTCCACTGAAAGATCTGTCCCAGCATCTCGCCGGTATAGCCCGCTACGATGTCAATATTGGACTCCTTTGCCTTCTCAGCCACAGCAAGTTTTTTCATATATTCTTCTACCGCCTGCACCTGTCTCGGATAACGGATGCTGATGCGTTTATAATCCTTCAAAAGAGCCTTTGCCATAGCCTGCTTGATATGGCTGCCCTCATCCTCATAATCATCCTGCAGACTGTGATAACTGAGCACGATATCCATGGCTGCCGCATATTCCGTCGCCGCATTGATATAGGCTGTCTTTTTTGCCGCCGGATGCACGGCACAGCGGTAAGATATCTCCTCATGCTCCAACTCATACAGACCGGTCAAAAGGATCAAAAGAAAAGTCATATCGTAATTCAAAAGCATCTGTCCTTTGATCCCAGCCTCATTCTTTAACTGGCGGCAGAGTCCACAGTAATATGCCTGATATGTCTTTTCATCTTCTGCATTTAATTCTTTCCGATTAACATTGATATATCCAAACATGAAACAACCTCACTAGGTACGCTTGACAAATTCCATCTTACACTTCGGGCAGGTGATCATAATCTTGCCCTTGCCCTTTGGCACGCGGATCTTCTGCTTGCAGGACGGACAATAGTAGATCTTGTAGATCTTTTTCTGCTCTCTCTCATAGACAGCCTTGCTCTTTTGGTACTTTGCCTTGGCAGACGCACCGCGGAACTTGTCTCGGATCTTATCCGTCATACGAAGATACTGTTGATTTTCATAATATCTCTTGGATACATTGCGTGACATCATCCGAAAATAACTATACACTAAGGATGCGATCGCAAGCAGATAAATGATGGCATTGTGTGAAAACATCGTGATGATCACAAGTACCAGTGCTACATATAAAAAGAACTTTGAAAGCGCATCTGCGCCATTTCTCCCCACCATAAAACGAGCCAATTTTTCTCTCATGACAACTCCGTTCCAAGCCAGAAACTCCTAAAAAATCTCTGCTCTATCATTTCCTTAAAATTAACTCTATCATTTTGCAGGGCAAAGTCAATAAAAGGACAAATGATTTAATAAAGATTTTAGAATCTGTTTACAAATCACTTGTCCAGTTTATAATTTCATCAAAAAGCCATCACAGACATACCTCTTTGCGCAATTACAAATCTTCCTCTAATACAGGTCAAACAAAGGCATGCCCATGGCGCGTATGGTGACCGTATCCTCTGTCGTATAGGGCTTGCGTTCCGGGAATACCTCTGCCTGTCTGCGCATGGCAACAGCAAGTGTCTCTCCCTTCATGATATCCTGCCGGACATCCCCCAGTGCTTCCACCAGATGCTTGTTTTCGGACTGCTGTTCCAACATGCTCAGTGCTTCCAAGATAGGCACACCTGCTGCCAGCATACTGGCAAACTGTCGGCAAAAGACACTGATATCCCTGGTCGATACCTTACTGCCGATATGCAGATCCAGATCTTTGGTCAGTAAGGTAGACTTCCGCAACTGGGTCGGATACAGTCCCTCGCTTCGCAACTGCTCCAAAGCAAAACGCTCTGTCTCCGCTACCAGACTACCTTTTTGCTGTTTTCCTGTTTTATCTAATGCAATATAGTTATACTCTGTCATAGGCTCACCTACTCATTCTCATAGGTGATCCGCAGCATTTCATTCATGGACGTAACGCCCTCAAGCACTAATTGTCTTGCATTGCTGCGCAAAGTCACCATACCTTCCGCTACCGCAGTATCTCGTAACTGATCTGCCGAGGCGCGATCGTGGATCAATTCCTTGATCCGTGGTGTCACGCGCAGGATCTCATAGACACCCAGGCGTCCACTATAACCCGTCTGGGAGCACTTGTCACATCCACAAGGTTCGTAGATGGTCACAGGATCTTCCCCCGCCATGGAAAGCACTTCCCTCTCGGCTTCCGTTGCCAGCCGTGGTCGTCTGCAATACGGACAGAGTTTTCTGACCAGGCGCTGGGCGATAACACCAAAAATGGCATCCGCCAAAAGATAATTTTCCACGCCCATATCCATCAGACGGACAATACTTCCCGCCGAACTGTTGGTATGCAAAGTAGAGACTACCAGGTGTCCTGTGATTGATGCCTGCACGGCGATCTTGGCAGTCTCGCCATCACGGATCTCACCGATCATGATGATATCCGGATCCTGTCGCAAAATAGAACGCAGGGCATTGGCAAAAGTCAGGTCAGCCTTAGGATTGACCTGTACCTGATTGACCCCTGCAAGATTTGCCTCCACCGGATCCTCTACTGTGATGATATTCACTTCCTGTGTATTTAATTCATTTAATACAGTATAAAGCGTCGTTGTCTTACCACTTCCGGTCGGTCCGATAACCAGCAATATACCATTGGGATTTTTAAGAAGATTGTTGAATGTCTCGATAGCTCTGCCGCGAAGTCCGAGTTCGCTCTTATCCTTTGTCAAAACATTGGTCTGCGCCAGACGCATAACACATTTTTTGCCATAGACGGTCGGCAAAATAGACACACGGACATCAAATTCATTGTGATCCACAGTCATAGACACACGTCCATCTTGCGACTTACGCTTTTATGAAATATCCATGCCACTGATGATCTTGATGCGGGCAACGATCGCCGGCAGCATCTCGATATCATAACGGAAGCGCTCATATAAGACACCATCGATACGAAATCTGACACGTACCACTCGTTCCATGGCTTCGATATGGATATCACTGGCATGCTGTCTTGCCGCCTGCTGCATCAAAGAACGTACCAAAAGAACCACAGGCGAATTGTCCACCTGTGTATTGTTGGCTTCATCTGTCTTTTCTAACTCCTGATGCTCCCGCTTGTACCTCTCCAGCACCTTTGCCGTATCCGCATCCGCATAATAACGGTCAAGTGCTGTCTCCATCTCATAACGCGTCGCGATCACAGGGTCTAACTGCAATCCGGTAATGATCTGAAACTCATCCATGGCTCTCATATCCATAGGATCTGACATTGCCACCCGCACACGGTTGACATTGTCCTTTTCATAGCAGAGCGGGATCATAATGTAACGACGCAAAACATCCCCCGGAATCATCTTGACAAAACTATCGTCAACAAATTCTTCCGCGAGATGCACTCGTTCGATCTTTAATTGGTTGGACAGCGCCTGCGCAATGGTATCCTCCGTTACATAGCCCAGTCTGACCAGACTTTCCCCTAACTTGATCCCTCACGCTTGGAAGCCTCTAAGGCCTCGTCGATCTGTTCTGCTGTCACTGCTCCTTCTGCAAGGAGCATATCCCCATTCTCTTACGTTCAACTCTCATAGTACCCCTCAATCCTACAAGAATGTAAAAACTACACAATAATATATTGAAATTATACACATGAATGGGAATTATCTCAATCCCCAAATGTAATCTCTTATAAATAACAAAAAAGAAGCAAGACGATGAGCCGGGTTATGTCTGGAGTAATCATCTATCTAGGACGACTGTCGCCAATCGCCTCAAGCGACCAACCTGAAACTAGCGGGCCACATACGTTTCCATTCGGTCTTGCTTCGGATGGGGTTTACAGGGACCCTTGCTGTTACCAGCAAAGCGGTGGTCTCTTACACCACCTTTCCACCCTTACTGACGGGAAATCCCGCAGCGGTATATTTCTGTTGCACTTTCCTTGGAGTCACCTCCACCGGACGTTATCCGGCATCCTGCCCTGTGAAGCCCGGACTTTCCTCACCTGCTGCCTTTCAGCATTTGCAGCCGCGATTACTTATCTTACTTCTTTTTTATGAAATTAGTATATCTTATTTTAAACGTTAAAACAACTTCCACCGATAAATTCCCGCACTAAGGAATTGTTGCAGATATCGTCCGCTGGCATCCCCAGAAAATAATCCAGCAATTTGATCAGGCGCTTTGCCTCGGCATATTCCGGGCAGTCTTGATCGATCGCCAAAAGCTGCGGCATGGCATAGATCTTTAGCACTGCCATCTCATAGATGAGCGCGGAATTGAACATCTCATCTGCCTGTTCCTGGAATGGAAAAATGTTCTTTTCCTCACCACGGCGCACAGAATCCCACATAGCAATGGTCTCTTTTGCGCTGGTGCCTCTGGTTCTGGCATCCCTTACGATACGGCGGATCAATCTGCCGTCGGTCGTCGAGAGCGGGTTGTGCTCGTCGATATTTAACTGGGTCAAGGCACTTATGTAGATCTTGAACTTGCTCTCTTTCGGCAAAGATTCGGACATCTTTTCGTTCAGTCCATGGATGCCCTCGATCACCAGAATATCGCGTTTGCCCAACTGCATATAGTGATCCTTGTATTCACGCTTACCGGTCTTGAAATTAAAGGTCGGCAGAAGCACACGCTCACCCTTTAAAAGGCGCACCATGTCCTCATTGAACTGCCCCACATCCAAGCCCTCAATGCACTCAAAATCCTTTTGCCCGAACTCATCCAAAGGAATCTGATCCCGATCCAGATAGTAGTCATCCAGTGGAATCGGATGCGGTGTCACACCAAGGGCACGCAGTTGTGCCGACAGACGGTGGGAAAAGGTCGTCTTACCGGAAGATGACGGACCGGCGATCATGACAAACTTTTTGTCAGGGTCTGCCACGATACGCTCTGCCAGCGCACCGATGCAGCGCTCCATGTAGGCTTCCTGCGACAGGATGATTTCTCTGGTCTTTCCTGCACAGACAGCATCGTTTAAAGCGCCAACGGTAGGAATCCCCATATCTGCGCCCCACTGCTCGGATGCCTGCATGACATGAAAGAGTTTGTTTGCCGGAGCAAAAGGCGCAACCTCTGTCGTCACCTTGTCCGGGAACTGCAAAATAAAGCCTTCCTCGTAAGGATAAAGGGCAAAGTAGGACAACATGCCGGTATTTGGTGCCATGTAGCCGTAAAAATAATCCAGACAGCCATCTAATTCATAGACATTGCAGTTGGAACTGGAGCGATAATGCATCAGGCGTTCCTTATCCTGCATACCGCACTTGGCAAAAAGTTTTCTGGCATCCTCGGTCTTCATGGTCTTTTTTTCGATCGTAAGATTTTTTTCTACCAGAGCAAGCATTTCCTTTTTCAAATTCTCCAGCCATGCAGAGTCTATGACCTTCCTGCCCTCCATCCGGCAATAATAGCCTGCTCCCAGAGAATGTTCCACATGCAAAATTTCTGTCCCATCCGGATACAGCTGCTGCAAGGCACGCTGCATCAAAAAGACAACACTTCTGCGATAGGCGCGTCTGCCATTCTTATCCTTGGTCGTAAGAAAAGCAATGTCGCCATCCCCCGGTATGACCTGTCCCAGTTCGATCAACTTGTTGTTAAAGACAGCCAGGATGATCGCATCCTCATACTGATCCTGCCACGCCTGCGCCAAGTGTAAAAAAGTCGTGCCTTTTTCATATTGGTAAGTTTTTCCCTGCACGCATACATTGATTTTCTGCATATCTCTCACCTCGTAACGATCCAAAAAGGCTCTGCAAAAGGCTCTGTGACGACCTCTAATTCTGCCGCCTCCTTTGCAAGCCAGTTCTTCATATATTCCATGTAAATGTGCTCGATCCCATAATGTCCGGCATCAATGATAGAAAGTCCGTCTGCCACGGCATCGATCCCGGAATGATGGTCGATATCCCCGGTAATGTAGGCATCTGCTCCTTTTTCTATTGCCAGACCGATCTCACTCTTGCCGGAACCCGGACACATGGCGATACTCTGCACCATCCGATCCTTATCGCCAAAGACCTTGACATGGGAGAGTCCAAAGGCATCCCGCACACGCTCTGCCAGATCATAAAGACTGACCGCCTGCGTCAATTTGCCCAGACAACCGATGCCCCTGCCATCCTCCGGCGAGGTGACTTCCAAAGCCTCGATATCCATAAGCCCTAACTGCTCTGCCGCGATCTGACCCATGACACAGACATCAAAATTGGTATGCATGGCATAATAAGCAATGCCGTGCTGTGCCAGTGCCAGGATCCGCCTGCCGATAAAATCATCTGCATTCACACGCTTGATGCCGTCAAAGATCAGCGGATGGTGGGTCAGGATCATATCTGCCCCACAATCTATCGCGTGTTCTAGGACTGCATCGGTCAGATCCAGTGCCACATAGCCCTTGTGGATTTCCTGTTCCTTATCTCCGACCAAAAGTCCTACATTGTCCCAATCCAGCGCCTGCTCGCGCGGGATCTCTTTTTCGATCCGCTCTGTCAGATCCATCACTCTCATCGCAAGATCACCTCTTATTTCTTCTGTTTACCACAGACACTTTTGTATCTCCTGCAAATATGCCTGCACTTCCTGCGTCCTCTTTTCGATCGCCGGTGTCTGCTTTTGTCCTGCCAGACGCTCCAAGACCTCTTTTTGGATCCGCTCCTCCCGGAGCAGATAAGCATGTAAGACCGGGTGCTTTTTTTGCAAAAGCATAGGTCCAAAGAGGAAATCATGCTCTGCTACGCTCTGCCTGCGGGCTTTGGTCTCCGGCACATATCTGACTTTCATCATGGGATAATATTTACCATCTTCCAAGACCATGTCCTCATCCACGATCTCATAGCCCTCATTACACAAAAAGCGGCGCACTTCTTTCAGTTCTGACTGGGGCTGCAAGATCAAGTCTTTGACACTTTGCGCGACCTTTCTTCCCTCAGTCAAAATATGTATGACGATACCTCCGCCCATACCGGCAATCAGTACGGTATCGATTTCTTCTGCACTGGCGGCAGCCAGTCCATCCGAACGGCGTGTCTGAATCTTATCCTCCAAGCCCACTTCCGCTATATGGGTCTTTGCCGCTAAAAGCGGTCCTTCCCCGATATCCATAGCGATGGCTGACGGAATGATCTGCTCCTGCACCAGATAGATGGGCAGATAGCCGTGATCGCATCCCACATCGCAAAGTCGGCCGCCCGGTGTGACCAGGTGTGCCAATGCCTCCATGCGTTTTGATAAACGTACCGCCATTACTCTAAGTAATCCTTTAACTTGCGGCTGCGGCTTGGATGGCGCAGTTTACGCAAAGCCTTTGCCTCGATCTGACGGATACGCTCACGGGTAACGTTAAATTCCTTACCAACTTCTTCCAGTGTTCTGGCTCTGCCATCCTCAAGACCGAAACGAAGGATCAGAACCTTCTGCTCACGCTCGGTCAGTGTACCAAGCACTTCCTCCAACTGTTCTTTTAATAAGGTAAAGGTCGCTGCATCCGCAGGTACCGGTACATTGTCGTCCTGAATGAAGTCTCCCAGATGAGAGTCTTCTTCCTCACCGATCGGGGTCTCCAAAGAAACCGGTTCCTGGGAGATCTTTAAGATCTCACGCACACGCTCGACCGGCATATCCATCTCTGCTGCGATCTCTTCCGGGGTAGGTTCACGTCCCAACTCCTGCAAGAGTTGTCTGGAAACGCGAATAAGTTTGTTGATGGTCTCGACCATATGCACTGGGATACGGATGGTTCTTGCCTGATCGGCAATGGCTCTTGTGATCGCCTGACGGATCCACCATGTTGCATAGGTTGAAAACTTGTAACCCTTACGATAGTCAAACTTTTCTACGGCTTTGATCAGACCGAGGTTACCTTCCTGGATCAGATCAAGGAAAAGCATACCACGTCCTACATAACGCTTTGCGATGGAAACAACCAGACGAAGGTTTGCCTCAGCCAGACGCTTCTTTGCCTCCTGATCGCCCAGTTCCATACGCTTTGCAAGTTCGATCTCTTCCTCTGCGGTAAGAAGCGGTACTTTACCGATCTCCTTTAAGTACATACGCACCGGATCCTCTGTGCTGATGCCGTCCGGTACGGAAAGGTCGATCTTTTCTACTTCCACATCATCGTCATCATCCAAGATGATGTCGTCATCATTATCCTGTAAACGCAAGACATCAATGTTGTTTTTCTCAAGGAAATCCAAAATTGCCTCGAACTGATCCGGCAACAACTGCATATCTTTGAAATAATCACTGATCTCCTGATACTCAAGGACATTCTTTCTGTCTTTGGCAAGTTCCAATAACTCGCCCAACTTCTTCTGAAATTCTGCCTTTTTGGTTTCATCCTCTTTTGCATTTTCAGCATTTTCTGTCTTTTTACTGCTCTTTTTTGCAGTCGTTTTCTTGGCGGTAGTCTTCTTTGCGCCGGACTTTGTTTCTGCTTTTTCCTCTGTCTTTACGCTTTCTTCTACCACTTCTTGTGTTTCTACTGTGCTTTCGCTTTTTTTCGCCATTTTTACATCCTCTCTCATGTATTTTGCCCTTATTTAAAGGAAATATGCAATTTCTCCATCTCCTGGAGTCTGCGTTTATCGTCTATGATCTGTTTCAGACCATTCATATCGGTAGGGTCTAAATTGCGCCGCCTCTGCTCCATGCTGTTCTGCTTGATCCGCACCAGAGTCTCGCGGATGGCCTTTTCCCAGTCGGCATCGGTTTCCATCCCCTGCACATTTGTGTTAAAGATCTCTGCCACCTGCCTCTGGCTCTCCTCATCGGAAAAGAGACTCACGATACGCGCCGGATTGAGTTCTCCCCCCTCTGCAAACTGGGTAAAGAGTTCCCGCGCCACTGTCTCATAAATGCCCTCGGTAAAATCCGCCGGTTCGATATAATCCCGGATGGCTGCATAGATCTGCGGCCGTTCGACCAGCCATGTCAGAAGCAGACGCTGTGACTGCATCATGCCGTCCTCTCTGGTCTTTTTCTTTTGTACACCGGACTTGAGCCGCTGCGGCTCACGCTCACTGATGATCCCGCCTTTGGTTCCCAGATGATTGACCATCTGGCGCATATTGTCAAAACCAACCTGATAGCGGCTGGCGATCGCTTCGATATAATTGTTGCGTTCCAGTTCTTCCGGGAATTCCAAGATCCGCTTTGCCACCTCATAGTAAAAGGCTGACTTGCTCTCCGGGTCGCTCATGTCATAGTCGCGCTCCAAAATACGGATGGTAAAAAGGAAACTATTCTCTGCTTCATCGATCCTGTGCTGATACTCCTCCGCCCCTAAGGCTTTGATAAACTCATCCGGATCTTTGTGCGGTTTCATGTTGATGACCTTACAGGTGATTCCGGCTTCTTTTAAGATCGGGATAGCACGCAGGGCTGCCTTGGTTCCCGCGCCATCGGAGTCGTAACTTAGATAGACATCCTTGCCGTACCGCTTGATCATGTTGGCATGTCCACTGGTCAGAGCCGTTCCAAGGGAAGCGATCGCATTGTCAAAGCCTGCCTGATGCAGGGCGATCACGTCCATATAGCCCTCACAGAGGATGAACTGATCTTTTTTCGTCCGCCTTGCCAACTGCAGACCGTAAAGAGTCCGGCTCTTGTTAAAGATCATGGTCTCCGGGGAGTTTAGGTATTTGGGCTCTCCATCGCCCATGACACGCCCGCCGAATGCCACCACCTTATTGTTGGCATCCATGATGGGGAACATGGCACGGTTCCAGAACTTGTCATGTGCTCCCCTTGCCTCGTCTATGGTCACCAGTCCGCTGTCCTTTAGGACTTCATCTGTGTAGCCCTTTTTGCGCAGATACTGGTATAGATCATTGCTGTATTTGTCGGAATAGCCCAGACCAAACTTTTGCATGGTCTCCGGGGACAATTCTCTTTTGGTAAAATATTGGTAGGCTAATTTTCCTTTTTCGCTGCGGAGCAGACTGTAAAAGTATTTGGCTGCCTCCTTGTTGATCTCAAAGAGGATGTTTCGCTTATCCGCTTCCCGCCTGGTCTCGGAAGTCATCTCCTGCTTGGGGAGTTCGATCCCGGCGCGGTCTGCCAGTGCCTCCATTGCCTCCGAGAAGGTGAAATTTTCATACTCCATCAAAAAGGTAAAAACATTGCCTCCCGCGCCACAGCCGAAGCAATAATACATCTGCTTGGACGGCGTGACGGAAAAAGAACCTGTTTTTTCACTATGAAAAGGACAGAGTCCAAAATAGGACGAGCCTTTTTTTTGTAAATGAACATATTGTGATATCACATCGACGATGTCATTGCGGGAACGCACTTCCTCGATGGTATCGTTATCATAATATGGCATAGTTTTGCCTCTTTTCCATTAGTATCCGTCTACTTGCCATGATAGCGGCATGAAAAATTCGTTGAACTTGGTAACGGCATACTGATCCGTCATACCGGCAATATAATCGCAGACCACACGGTCTTTTGCCTCATGCCCTTCCTCGATCATGCGCGTATATTTCATTGGCAGTTGGTCTATATGTTCCATGTAATATTCAAACAACTGGCTCAGCATACGCTGGGCTTTGACTTCCTCTGCCTTTGCGACCGGGTTCTGATATACATTGGAAAACATGAACTTGCGCAGATCGTACATTGCCTGTTCCATTTCCGCAGACATAGCGATCGGCTCTAAGTCATTGCGACATTCTTTGTCCATGATGTCAATGTTGTGCAGACTGCTCATGATCACATCATGAATCAGATTATCCAGTCGTTCTCTTGTCGTATGTCCTAGAGTATTGCGCAGTTCCTTTGGAATATCATCCTCGGTCAGGATCAATCCGCGAATAGCATCGTCAATATCATGGTTGATATAGGCGATCTTATCGGATAAACGGACGATCTTGCCCTCCGGTGTCGCCGGGATGGTGCTGGTCTGGTGATTGCGGATGCCGTCGCGCACTTCCCATGTGAGGTTG
This sequence comes from Roseburia sp. AM51-8, assembly GCF_003478275.1. Taxonomy (NCBI): domain Bacteria; kingdom Bacillati; phylum Bacillota; class Clostridia; order Lachnospirales; family Lachnospiraceae; genus Roseburia; species Roseburia sp. AM51-8. The sequence continues at coordinate 62,017 of NZ_QUEY01000007.1, forward strand.
AGTCCCTCGCCGTCTTTTTCCAGATGCTCTACAATACGCACGCTCTGCTCGCTATGTACAAAACCGCCCTGACACAGTTCGTTGAGCGTCCGCTCTCCCGCGTGTCCAAACGGTGTGTGTCCCAGATCGTGTCCCAGTGCGATCGCCTCCACCAGATCTTCGTTTAAGCGGAGTGCCTTGCCGATAGTCCTGGCATTCTGCGATACCTCAAGCGTATGCGACATACGCGTGCGGTAATGGTCGCCCTTTGGGGTCAGAAAAACCTGAGTCTTATTTTTCAAACGACGGAAAGACTTGCAATGTAAGATTCGGTCGCGGTCTCTTTGAAAGACCGGACGAATGTCACACTGTGGTTCCTCCCGATCACGCCCCCTTGAATTTTCACTCAAGGTTGCATAAGGACTGAGTGTTTCACGCTCCATATCCTCAATGGTTTCTCTTATGGTCATAGTCATGTCCTTTCAAAAAATAAACACTCTCTTATTCTTTCTTACGCGCCAAAGGACATTTTCCTTTATTTTTTTGAGGGACACTACAGCAGGGCGCTGATCTTGTGGAACATCAAAAGAAAGTCTTCTTCTACATCTTCAAACGGCTTGGTACTAAAAGCCGGTCTGGTCAAGATCTCATGCTCCGGGATATCCAGTTCCTCATTCATAAAACATTTAAACTCATGGAAAAGCATGGCATCATCCACCGACTTGATCTGTGCCATTTCTTCCTCTGACGGACACTGCCCCAAAAACTTTTCAAAGATCATATTTTGCAGTTTTTCCTCTGCCACAAGATAGGCACTCATGTGCTGCTTGAGGGGTCTGGTGATGTCAGCCATATAAGCCTCACTGCCATCATGGAGCAGACAGCCCAAAACTACCCGCGCGCTGTAGCCGCGCTCCAACGCCTCATAAGCACATCCGACCGAGTGCTGTCCCACCGAATAGAACTGGCTGAAATGCCCATTGGCGCGTGTCATCAGAGAAAGCGCATGGGCGATGTCATTGATATCAATGTCCGCCATCTTAGGCTCCATAATGGTAAAATGTTTCTTTGTGTATGTTGTAATATAGTCCTGCATTGCTTATCCGTCCTCTTTTATACTGTGCCTTTCTTTTACACAAAAAAAGAAAAACCTCACCGCAATGTGTCAGATTTTTCTTCTTCGCGGCACTCTTCATTTTGAGATATATTCTATCATATATCCTATGTAAAAATGTGCCAAAATATCCTATAAAACTAATATGATTTTCGTTCCATCAAAAATGGCTTTAACTCATGATAGACTGACGCCACCGGCAGTCCCACAACATTATTGTAATCGCCTTCGATTCCTGTGATATATCTTGCAAATATGCCCTGTATGCCATAGGCTCCCGCCTTATCCAGCGGATCTTTTGTGGCAATATAATCCGCGATTTCCTGATCGGAGAGTTTGGCGACATGCACATCCGTGCACTCGTAAAAGGTCTTTTTCCCTTCTTTAGATAAGATCGTCACCCCGGTAAAGACCTGATGAACACGACCGGATAAAAGATGCAGCATACGCGCGGCATCCGCCTCGTCCTTTGGTTTGCCCAAAACAAAGAATTTTTCTTCCTGTCCTTGTTCCAACTGCTTGCTGTCAGCAGACTGGCGGACGCATACGATGGTGTCCGCTCCGATCACCACGGCGTCTTCTTTTTCTGCATCTGTCAAAGTATCCCAGACAGCCTGCGCCTTGATCTCGGATAATTCCTGTCCGATCTGCCCCGGCTGACTTGCCGTCGTGAACTCCTCGGCTCCACTGGTACGAACCTCAAACTCCAGTCCGATCTGTTCCAATAATTCTTTTCTTCTCGGCGATGCCGATGCTAAAATCAGTTTCATTGTCTATTTCCTATCCTTATTTTTCCTAATATAAGAATATCATAGCGGACAAGATGGCATTTTGCAATCATCCCATAGCCCCAGCTTCCTCCGCCTTGTCCATGACATCATTTTCCACAATGGCGGAAAGTTTTTCTTTGATGATGCGGGAGTTTTCCCCTGCCTGGATCGACAAGACGCCCTCGACTACCAGTTCCATGGAAAGTGCTTCTGCCGCTCCGCTCTTTTCCAGCTTGCGTGCAATGGGAATACAGATCCAGTTGGCAATGATGGAGCCATACAGGGTCGTGATCAGTGCCAGTGACATACCGGAACCGATTGCCGAAGAGTCCGATCCCATGGTCTTCATCATATTGATCAGCCTATCAGGGTGCCGACCATGCCCCATGCCGGAGCATAGGCGCCAAAATCCTCCCAGACTTCACACGTTTTTTGTTACATTCATAGGTGTGGGTCAGTTCCGCTTCCATAATATCTCTGACCAATTCCGGGTCGGAGCCATCCACGACCAGGCGAATACCTTTTTCCAGATAGGGATTGCCCAGATCATGCGTTGTCTCCTCTAATGCCAGCAGACCTTCTTTTCGCGCGGTATCGGACATTTGCAAGATCGTTTTTGTCAACTGCCCGGCATCTTCTTCCTTATTTTGAAATGCAACCAAGATACCTTTTGCCCCATAGGCAAAATCTTCAAAGGAATCAGCCGTCGTAAGCACCGCACACAAGGCGCCGCCCGCCGTCAAAATAAAGGATGGCAAGTGCAGATACTGCACGATCGTAGAAAGTCCACCGTTGGTTGCCACGCCAAAAATGATCGCCATAAAGCATAAGAAAAATCCCATCATTCCAGCCTTGTTCAGTTTCATCTTTTATCACTCCTCGTTTCCTTCGTTTGATAAAAGCATACTGAATAGGCACCGTAGAGAAAACCTACGAACCGTAGAATAACTCTACTCCTGACTCTACCGCATACGTTGTTCCAGCACGAACAGGACAAGATAGGCAATCAGCGCATATAGGACAGACAAGATACATACTGCCAGATTAGCTCCCAGTAAAGGGATGTTCTGCACGTTTCCGACAACGCAGACCACCGCCATCAGACTTTCGCATATGCCAACCGGGAGTACGATCTTTCGTAGAAAGGTATGACTTCTCTTTTTGTCCTTTTCCGGAAAGAGCGTCAGTGCCGTACAGATACAAGCCAGAACCAAAAGCGACGGCAGATCAAGATACCATGTCATATTGGATCCCGATACCGGAAAAAGTCCAGCCAAGCCCAATACCAATAAAATGCCGCCCAGGAGCAGAGACATTCTGTTTTGCTTTTTGGTCTCGTGATTCTCCTGCAAGAGATAAAGCATATTGTCCTCTGCTTTTGGGGGATATTCCTCCGGCGGAAGTTTTTGACCAGAAAGCAACTCGTTGATCGTAACATCCAAGGCTGTGCATATATTTTCCAGATAAGATACATCCGGTATGCCCTTGCCCGTCTCCCTTAATTAAAGATATTGTTGGGTAAAAAAGAAAGGTCAGTCGATTTTGCCGATGAAGCGGTAGTAGATTTCTACTTCCTGCTCACGGCTTCCGTCCTCGCCCTTGACAGCTTCGTGGACGGTTATTTTTTCAATTAGAGTGTTCAGAAGTTCGGCGGTCAGCTCCACAGGGTTGACATACTGTTTCATCAGGGCAATCCACTTTTCAGCATCCGCTGCGGTCTGTACGGCGGCTTCCATCGTTTCGTGAAGCTGTCTTATTTTTGTTTCAAGCTCCTTTTGCTCGTTCTGGTACTTCTCGGACAGCATATTGAAGTTATACTCGGTTATGCGTCCGGCAGACCAGTCCTCATACATTTTAGCAAACAGCCCGTCAACCTCGGCTTTACGCTTCTCTGCCTTTTTCAGCTCCGCAGCCTGCTTTTTCTTCGCAGAGTTTCTTTCCCTGTCGCTGGCATTGAGCAGGCGTTTCAGCAGCTTGTCCTCGTCTTTCTGTGCCAGCATAGACCAGTATTGCAGTCTTGCAAGCACATAGGCATACAGTACATCATAGCGGATATAGTGCATGGAACACTGGCGTAATCCCTGCCCGTTCTTGCTGCAATGGTAGTACCCGTATGGTTCTTATTCTGCTTGTTTTCCCCATAGGCTAAAGACCATCCGCAGTCTGCACATTTTATCAATCCTGCGAAAATCTGTGTCGTACCGTTTCTGCGTTTCCTGCGTCTGCTTGCAATCAGCTCCTGAACTTTTTGGAACACTTCTTCAGAAATGATGGCTTCGTGGGTATTTTCCACACGATACCATTCTTCCTGCGGCTTCCGCACCTTTTTCTTGTTCTTGAATGAAATGTTGCTCTGCTTGTTGTGAATGCTGTGACCGATGTAGGTTTCCTCTTTCAAAATGCTCTTGACCTGTGCTATCGTCCACGCATAGGCTTTTTCTGCGGGCGCACCGGCGTAGATATTGGCGAAAGTCCCGTATCTTTCATAGTTCAGCCAGCCGGGGGTAGGTACTTTTTCCTCCACCAGAATCCGTGTAATGCTGGCGGCTCCACGCCCGTGTACAGCAAGGTCAAAAATCTTCTCTACAATCCAGCGTGTTTCCGGGTCGATCAGAAGATGACCTTTTTTGTCCGGGTCTTTTACATAGCCCAGCGGTGCATAGGCTCCATAGTGTGCGCCATTGGCAAATCTTGTGTGCATGGCAGCCTTGACCTTTTTGCTGGTCTGTCGGGCGTGCATTTCATTCAGGATGTTTAAGAACGGTGCAAGCTCGCTTTCTCCGTTGATGGTGTCCACATTGTCATTGATGGCAATGTAGCGTACTCCCTTGCTGGGGAAATAGATTTCCGTGTACTGACCGGTCAGGATATAGTTTCTTCCCAGACGGGATAAGTCCTTTGTGACAACGCAGTTGATTTTCCCGTCTTCGATGTCATCAATCATCCTTTGGAAACTTGGACGCTCGAAATTTGTCCCGCTCCATCCGTCGTCAATGTACTCGTCTACAACGGTCAGCCCATGCTCTGCGGCATACTGTCTAAGCATCATGCGCTGGGTCTGGATACTGCCGCTTTCCCCCTGTAATTCATCGTCACGGCTCAATCTCAAATATAGTGCAGTGTTATAAATCGTTGTATTGTATGGTTGTTTCACGGTTAAAAATCCTCCTTCTAAAAGAAACAACCCACGCTTATACAATACTCGCTGGTACAAGTATATCATAAGCGTGGGCTGATTGACAGTCGTTATTCCGTATTTTTTCAGGAAGCGGCGGCAGCGTGCTGGATCACATCTTCCAGCAGGCTGTCAAGCGGCTTCCCATCCTGTGCGAAATGCTCCGATACCTTGATACGGACTTTCCCCATGACAAAATACTGGGTGCCGTCTTTTTCGGTAAGCAGGGTGCCGCTGTTTTTGTTATTGCTCTCGTTTTTGCTTTTTGCCATAGGCAGTTACCTCCATAAATGAAATATGCCCGACAAGGGAATGTCAGACAGGTGTACAGCCGCAGACTGTCTCCGTGTCAACCAAACCGTGTCAACCGGCAGAAAAGACTTTGAAAACAATCCATAGGCGCTCTATTATTACTTTTTACTTTTTCTTTGATTTCTTGGTTGACATGGTTGACAAAGGAGAGAAATGCCCCAAATATCAGGCTTTTCCCCGTCAACCGGCTGTCAACCAAAGCGTCAACCAAACTGTCAACCGGTGGCTTTTCAGAATGGAAGTTCCATTTGCCGGGCTTCTTCTTCCGTGATTTCCTGAAAACCGTCCCCCTCCGGCGGAGCTTGGTTGACACGCTCCCAGCCTTTTTGAGAACCGTATTTCTTATACCGCTTCGGGCTTTTGTAGGCTGCCCAGCCCTGTATGATGCCGCCCGCAATGCCGGTATTCATAATCTCGCAGATTGCCCGTGTCTCCCAGTCTGCCGGGGAATTTAAGTTCCCCAGCGCTTCCTCATAAAGCTGCTTGGAACATACCCTGTCGCCGGTGTAGTCCTCCAAATAGGCGTAGATCATGCCGGCCTGTGTGTCTTCCTGCATAAAGTCCTGCTGGTGGGCGTTCAGGTATCGGTTCATTTCCATGCTGAATGACAGCTTATACTTCCCACTGCGGTAAACCGTCATGGCTTCCGCCCACATCTGTTCGATATACGCCCTCGCCGCCGCTTCATCGTCCAGTATGTGAACCTCCGCCCGTTCCGGGTACACCGTCACGGGGAGAAAGCGCCGGTTGCCGGTGCGGTCACGGGGCAAAAAGTCCTGCCGGTTGGTCGTCCCTCCAAATACACATTGCCGCAGCCGGTCTGCCGGATGTGTCTCATACGGCACTTTGTAGGTTTCTTTCTGGCGGCTTAAGAATGACTTGATTTCCTCAATACTCTTGGCGTTGGCTGTGGCAATCATCTCCGACATCTCGATAATCCAATGCCCTTGCAGCTTGCGGTACACATTTTCATCGTCCAGCTTTTTCAAATCGTCTGAAAACCATTCGTCCCTGCCTGCCAGCAGCCGGAAAAAGGTAGATTTCCCGGCTCCCTGACCACCAACCAGACAGAGCATGACCTCAAACTTGCTCCCCGGTCTGAATACCCGCCGGATGGCTCCCATCAGGAACAGTTTCAAGGCTTCATAGGTGTATTCGTCCGTATCGGCTCCCAGAAAGTGATGCAGGGCGTAACGGATGCGCTCTGTGCCGTCCCATTGCAGGCTGTTCAGGTAATCCCTGACTGGATGGTAGCGGTTTTCATTGGCAACAATCTTGATGGCGCTCTGCACCTTTTTCTCGCTGGTAAGCCCATAATTTTCTTCCAGATACAAAAGCAGGTAGTTCATGTCCATGTCGGTCAGCGTGGTACTGGTGCGCTCCCAGCCCAGCGGCTTCACAATGTCAATCTGCTCCGTCAAAAGGTTCAGGCGCAGCGCCCCGCGAAACAGAGGGTCACGCTGGAACACCGTCAGGCAGTTTCGGATGCTGTTCTTCACGCCGCCTTTCTGCGTCCCCTCTAATGTTTCCCGGATTTCTGCCGGTGTCTGCGCCGGTTCCATTGTGTCCATCGTCCTTTTGACCGCTTCCTGCGTTTCCGGCGGCAAGCTCTGAAATTCGCTGTTCAAGCCGCAACACCTCCTTTCCCTGTGCGGCGATCAATGCCGCTTTTTCTTCTATTTCTCCGTATAACAAAATATCCAAAAGGTATTCTGTGTAGCTTATCCTCTGCAACGCTCCACAAAAAGAGGATGCCAGATGGCATCCTGCGGCTGTGGGGCGTGTGCTGTTTTCCAATGCTCCAGCAGGCGCAGATAATCGCATAGCACCCGGAAACAATACCGTTCCGTTTCCTGAAATCTCTGCTCCGCTGATTTTTGTCGGGGCTGTGACCTGTTGTGACGCTTCCTATCTGGCGGCGCATTGCCGGATTTCTCATAGGAAACGCCGAAGTCCTCCGCAAGCCTGACCGCAGCTTCCCGTTTCCCCAATCCATGCAGCAAAGCGGCAAAGTCGATCACATCCCCGGAAGCCCCGCAGCCGAAGCAGTAAAAGCGGCTGTCCACTTTCATGCTGGGCGTGCGGTCATTGTGGAATGGACAGCAGACCATGCCGTTTCTCCCCACCCGGATTCCATAGAATGAAGCAGCCTGCCGGGTGGTAACAGACTGTTTCACCGCTTCAAATACATTCAAATGCTCCCTCCATAAAAATACTGGTAGCGGTAAAGCTGCCGGTTATATCATAGCTCCATCTCATGTTTCTTTCTCTGTACTGCCTGTGGCTGCTCCCTCCGGCGCAGTGCGGTATCTACGGCGTTCTGCACCTGCCGTAGCCGTATGACTTCCTCCCGGAGTGGCTTGTGCTGCGGAGACAGTTCGGCATACTCTGTTTTTAACTGTGCGTATTCCTGTTTCCATGCTTTCAGGGCAATGGGTTTTCCGTCCAGTTTTTCTTTCAAAATACGGCGGGCGGCATAAAACAGCCGTAACTCCGCATCGTGGGATGTTTCAAATTTCTCCCTCTGTTTCTTAAACTTGATATTGTTCAATTCCGTATGAACAGGTTTTAGCCGCTGGTAATTCTCGCCCTCCCGTATCAATTCCTGCAATTCCTTTATCCGGGCAGATTTCTTTTTCATGGAGTCGCTTAACGCTTCAAATTCTTCGTTGACAGAGGAAAGACGCTCCTGCAAATCCTCTAATGTGAGCAGCTTGTTTTCCGTCAGATAATTGACGGCTTCGGCAAACTGCTTTAAGTTTCCGGTTCTGGCTTTATTGCTCCATGCCCCTGCGTTGCGCTGGTTGTAATAAGCGATCAACAGGTCGGCAAGGCTCGGTGTCTGCGGTTTGGAAAGTTCTTCTTTTACCTCTGCCATCCAGACAAACAGGGCTTTGATCTTCTTCCTCACATCCTGCATGAGCCGGTTGGTGGCTTTAATCCAGCGGTTCAGTTCCCCTTTCTCGGTGCGGATGCCCTTTGCTTCCATCTGCCGGACATTAGCTCCCTCGTGGACAGTAGGTATCAGGTCAAGCCCCTGCCGCACATAGGAACGGTGGTCGATACGCACATCCAGCCCTTTTTCCTCAAATTTTGTATTAACGGCAGCCGCCCACTGCTCCCGCCAGTGTTCCAGCGTTTCCGGCTCATGCCAGTCTGTTGTATGGACAGCGTTAAACATATAATCGCCGTTTTTATCCCGGATTCGGTTTCCATCTTCATCAAGAAGATATTCCCGACGCTGTTTTTGTCCCCATGTGCCATCCGGGTTCAAAGGGCGCATGGTTGTCATCACATGAAAATGCGGGTTAGGGATGCCGCCGTCCTCTTTCTCCGGGCTGTGAAAAGCAAGGTCGGCAATCATGCCTTTTGTCACAAACTGCTCCTGTACGAACTTCCTCGCCAGCTCCATGTTTTCTTCCAGCGTCAATTCATTCTGCATGGCAATATCAAAGGAATAGGCAAGCTGTGCTTTTGGATGTTTCTCGCAGTTCTCCACAGCATTCCAGAGGGTCGCCCGGTCAAGATATATTTCCGGCGCATGGGGCGGCAGCATGATTTCCGAAGCGATCACGCCGCCCTTTTTGGTGTAGTCGCTGACTTCTCCATAGTAGCTGCTGTAAAGACGCTCCCCGGCTCGATAGGCTGCGCTGGCAATGGCGCTCTGACCGGCGCTGCGCTTGATCTGTGCGATTGAAAAATGATAAAGTGCTATCCTTAGTCACCGCCTTTCTCCTGCCCGGAAATACGGGCGTGGTTCTCTGTGGCAGACCGGATGAAATGCTCCGCCTGCGGCAGATTCAAAATGCTTTCCATGAGGGAATAAAATTCCGCTTCGGATAGCTCCTTTGTCTGTGGTGCAATGCTCTCAATAGCTGCCCCACGGGTAATCAGCCGGTGCGTCCTCTGTTTCCGGGAACCGCTTTCCAGATACGCCTGCCGGTTTTTCAAACGCTGCATTTTCCGTTTTTCCTGTTCCAGCAGGACAGTGGTTTTTTCATATTCCTGCTTCAACTGTTCCAAAGATTTTTCCATGTTCTCACATCCTTTGCTGATAAGATAAAGAAAGACCATCCGCAGACAGTCCGTGTGTCAGTGCTTCTATAAAACCCGATGAAAAGGGAAAACCGCAGAGCGGATTTCTCTTTGCGGCGGGTACACAGGGGATAGCCGCTTTAGCGGCGCAAGGGGGTGTAGCCACCTTGTCGGAGCGAAGCGAACGCAGACCTCGGATTGCTGATTTTATCAGCGGCAGAGGTAGCTCCGCAGGACGCACGATACATGGTCTTTAGACTATGTATAGAAGTGCGCCCTTAGTTCCTAAGGGATTTTGCCGTTTCCGGCAGTCTTGTCCTTTTTCTTGGAACGCTTGGAAAGATACTTCGGGCAGTCAACCACAACCGCCCGGAAGCTCTGTTTACATTCGTGCTGGCATTTCCGGCACAGTTCGTTGTAAGTGATACGGCTGCGGTCATTTAAGAAGAAAGACCATTCCAACCGCCGCTTGTTACTCATTCTTGCCATAACCGGCTCCTTTCTCCGTTTCTATCTGATGTACGCAGATAGGCTGTTTTGATGTAGCGTCTCGGTATCATTTTTAAGTTTTTTTCCCTCTGTATGCCCCTTTGGAAAGTGCGGCAGTATTGCAAGTCAGGGAATGATACCTCACGCTTATTTGTCGCTTCCCGGTACGGTTTCGGAGCCTTTTGCCATCCATTCAAAGAAAGCAATTTTGCTGACCTTGATAAGTCTGCCCCTGCGGAACGCTGGAAAGCCGGGTGTGTGTACCAGCTCATAGGCGCTCGCTCTTGAAATTCCCATAATCCGCTGAATGTCCGCCACATCCAGAACCAGCGGTAAATCCTCGTAGCTGTTCAATCTCTTTTTATCGTTCATTCTGTTCCTCCCATAAATCAAATAGGTTAAAATGCTTCCTGTTGCCGTTCTCCCCAAAAGCCGTTTTCCTGCCCCATTCCTGCGGTGTTTCCCTGCATTGGTGCGCCGAATGCGTCACTTCTCCTGCCGGTCATATCCCTTTTGGACGGTCATTCACTTGTCAAGGTACTGTGCGGTACGAAATTACCAACCGCAATCATCATAGCGTACTATCCTTGACAAAACAATGATTCTGCGATACCATGAGTGTAACGGATATAACTGAATTATATAATTACCATAAACAAAGGCAGGGGATAGGGATGGAGAATCAGTTTATACGGCATGAGCCATGTTTTGAGAGGATTTTGTTTGTCCTGACGCTGGACAGGAAGAAAATGAAAGAGCGGATTTTGATTGGGGAAGAACAGCAGATCCGCTTCCGTCTGAACGGGAGCCAAAACGCAGAGGTGCTTTGTGATATGACACGCCCACTGGGAACTTTTTTGATAAACTTTGAGCGTGACACGGACAGAGACTGGAACTTATACGGGCTTTCTCCGCTGCGGCAAGCTCTCCACTCCAACCGATGGAAACAGCCGGAGCTGGAGCAGGCGGCAAGCGAATTTCTTTGGGAGAAATATCTTAGCAACGACCCTCTGAAAATGTATGTGGCGTTCCGTATCTGGAACAGCTATCTGCTTGCCAGAGAACCCCGTGACCGTAACGCTGCCTGTGACCGCTTCATGGATAAAATGAGCAGACTGACCGGGGTATTCCAAAACGAAACCATGAGCTTTGACAGGGAGACAGGAAAACCGAAACAATTTCAAGCTGGCAGCCTTTATTTCAAAGGCGCACCGTCAGAAGATACCCGGCTTGACCTCTGGTTCCCGGACAACCGGCGCACAGAAGAATGTGTGTCTGCCTATGCGTCCCTCTACCCGTTGATTACCTATTATCTGAACAGGCTGAATGACTGGGGGCTTTGCTTCCGGCGGTGCAAGGTCTGTGGAAAATATTTTCTGGCAAAGAGCCAGCGGTATGAGCTGTGCAGCGACAAGTGCCGAAAAGCACAGGCGCTTCAAAACAAGCGGGAATTTGACGAGAGGTCAAGAGAAAATAACTATGACCTGCTTTATAAAAATGAATGCCAGAACTGGCGCAACAAAATAAACCGGGTAAAAAATACCGCAGGCTTTCCGGCTGACCGTCTGGAAAAATACAGGCTTCCTTTTCCGACTTTAAGAAAGAAGCCTTACAGAGAAAAAAGGCTGTAAAAACAGGAACGGCCAGCCCGAAAGAATTTACGGACTGGCTGTATCAGCAGAGTAATGTAATTGTTGAGCTGACCGAGATATGAAAAACTTTCTATCGTCAATTTCGCATTATTGCAATAACAGATTGCTTCTTCCATGAATGGTAATATTATCATCAAACTTTTGGAAGAACTATAAATGTCCGAGGCGTCTTTGATTTCGACAGAAAAACAGGCTGAATTGTTACAAAGCTCGGACATTTCAAAAATTTCTTTGAGAAATGACGAAAAAAGCGGGGCAGCACACGCCGCCCCGCCGATCCCATACGGTTATTCCATTGCCCGCATTTGTTCAATCAGAGATTGTTTTTTCTGTCTGCGGATTGTCCATACAGACAAGATCAGCTCCATTCCGAACAATACCAGAATGAACAGCCCCATTTCCAAAACCGGGAATTGATAAGGCACTACATTTCCGGCAAAAGCACCTACACTCATTTTTCTGCAAGCAAAGATGGAAGCCGGAAGCCCAACGATCAGCGTTGCCAATGTTGCAAAGAGCGCATAGCACAGCCCCTCACAGATGTTCATTTTACATAGCTGTTTTTGTGTTAGGCCGATAGAACGCAGAATACTGTTTTCCTGCTTTCGGGCGATCTGGTTAGAGAGTGTCGTGTTAATCAGGTTGATAACGCCAAAGAGAAATACCAGCCATGACAGTACCTCCATACTGCCAAACGCAAAAGAATTTGTCATTTCTTCATATTCAATCACTGTATTGATTTCATCTAAGGCAATATTACTATGGCTGGCAACAATATTTTTCAATTCAGCTCCCACATAGTCCGTTTTTTTAGGGTCATTTACAATGCTCCATGAATAGTCAAAAGAGGTGATTTCCGGGTGCAGTTCGTGGAACAACGCTTCTGGTGCAAAAAGAGTTGCCCCATCTAAGTGCATCCTGCCATGTCCTGAATATACCTTTGCAGGAGCGTATAACCCCGATATGGTAACAGAAACGGATGGCTGTTCTTCTCCCAAAGAGATCTCAACCGTTGAACCAACACCCATATCCTCATTCTGCTTTAGCACATTATAGTCAATTACAATACTACGGGAATCTGTTGGCATGGTTCCCTCTGTCAGAGCCGCTTCAACTACCGCATAATTCTGGTCGGTCAGCATATCGCACATACCACCAGCTTGATGAATCTCTGTTTTATAAGTTGCATGGAGAGATTGCCTGCTTGGAATTATATCTGTAACGCCATCAATAGATAAGATTTCCTGCTTTAATTCCTCATTCAATGGATTTCCCGCTGCCATAACCTTTTCTTCTGTCATTTCAGAATCCAAATAAATTTTATAGTCGCCGTCTGGGAAAAACTGTCTTGCAAGCGCCTCTGGTGAGCGCAGCAAAACAATGGAGGATACCACAAGCAGGATAATTCCGCCCAAACTCAATGAGGCTACAATAGCAACGGTCTTTTTTCGGTCACGCCTAAAATTTGCAATTCCCATTGAAACAGGATTGAGCTTGATATTCTTTTTCCGGCTGCGGATGTCCTTTTGCGCCGGGGTAAAATGGACGGCTTCAATGGGGGAAATCCCTGCCGCAATTTTCACCGGCTTACGGATGGAAACAGATACCATGATCCAACTGCTTATAAGCGTTAAAATAACCGTTGCCACATAGGAAACAGCGTTAAAACCCTTGGAAAACAGGAGGAAACCGCCGCATACGCCCAGCACTGTGCCAATCAGAATCCCGATACTGCCGAGTTTGCGTCCCTCGTTCTTTACAATCCGCTTGATTTGCTTTGGTGTCGCACCAATCGTCCGAAGCTGCCCGTAGCTTTGGATTTTGTCATTGATGGAGATACGGAAGATACTCTGGATCACAATATAGCCACCAATCAGAACAAGGGCAATCACACCTGCCATCAGTGCAAAATCAAAGGATTTAGAAGCATAGGCAAAATACTTACTGTTCATTTTGGGCATAGGAAGCTGATATTCCTCTGCAATCTCCCTGCAATAAGAGGTCATCAGCTCCTCACCCAACTGATCGCTGTTTTTGAAATGGGCATAGGCGCGATAGCCAGCCGGGTCAAACCCATTCCATTCTGTTAGGGCAGCTTTGGAAAGAATGATCGCGCAGGTATTCGCTTCCTTTTCATTTACACTGTTCATAATGCCGGTAACGACATAATCACCATGAAAACTCTCGGTGTCTAAGGTCACAGTGTCCCCGATCTTGGCATTGTTTCCATAGGTGGAAAGAAAGTATTTGCTTACGACAATTTCATTTGCTTTTTCAGGAACCCGGCCCTCTAATAACTCCATCTGCGCCTTGGTAATCTCCATCATTTGTGTGTCACAATACACATAGGACGCATGATAGCCCTGTTCTGAAAGTTCCTCACCGAGCATATAGTAGCCGCCTACACGCTCAAACTCCGGCAGTCCTTTCAGGGTTTCAATGTCGTTTTCCTCCACGCCCAGCCAGACCGCCTCATAAGTATCGACAACCTGATTGCGCTGCATTTGTGTCAGGGAGGTAGACACAATTCCCGTAAAGCAGATTAGAAACGCCGCCAGTGCAACGGCAATCACCACCATCAGATTCCGGCGCTTCTCGCTTTGCAAACTTTTCTTTGCCAGCTTCTTTGTAATGGCGCTGGTATCATTCTCAAAAGGCCATGTCATAGCCTGCCACCTCCTTACTCCACAATCTTGCCGTCCTCAATGCGGACAATCCGATCTGCAAGGCGGGCAATGTCGTTGTTGTGGGTAATCATCACAACAGTTTGCCGGAACTCTGCACTGGTGCGCTTGATAAGCCCCAGCACCTCGGCGCTGGTCTTGCTATCAAGGTTGCCGGTTGGCTCGTCGGCCAGAACAATAGCCGGTTTGGTAATCAAGGCGCGGGCGATAGCCACACGCTGCTGCTGGCCGCCGGAAAGATTGTTCGGCATATTTTTCAGTTTATCTTCCAGCCCCAGCAGGTGAACGATCTCGTCCAAAAACTTCTGATCCACCGTGTCCCCGTCCAGCTCCACCGGCAGGACGATGTTCTCATACACATTCAGGATAGGAACAAGGTTATAGTTCTGGAAGATAAAGCCGATGTTGCGGCGGCGGAAGATGGTAAGCTGTTCGTCGTTCATTTTCGACAGCTCTTTGTCCCGGACAATCACATTGCCGGAAGTAGGGGTGTCCAGCCCGCCCATCATGTGAAGCAGGGTGGACTTGCCGCTGCCGGAGGTTCCCACAACGGCCACAAATTCGCCGTCATTTACAGAGAAGTTCACGCCGTCAAGGGCGCGGGTGATATTCGGCTCTGTACCGTAATACTTTTTCAGGTCGATAGTCTGTAAAATTCTCATACTCAAAACTCCTTTCAAGGCTTTCTGCCTGTTGATAAGGCTATTGTAAAACCCAAATGTCCGCGAAATGTTACAGCGGCCAAAAAATTTCATTGAAAATCGGGGGTGAAATGTTACAACGCTCGGACATTTCCGCCGAAAAACTGCCACTGGCAGCTTTATCGGCACACTGTTGCGAAAAGACTTACGGCGGGCAGCCGAGAATGACCGTCCGCCGCATTCTATTTTGTCGGCAGCATAATGGAAAATTCTGAACCCTTGCCCGGCTCCGAAACCACTTTGATATAGCCGCCTTGCCGCGTTACGATCTCGCGGGCCAGATACAGGCCAATGCCCACGCCCTGCTGTTCGTGTACTTCTTCCTCACGATAGAAGCGCCGGAAGATGGCAGCCTGATTGCTTTCGGAAATGCCCTTGCCGGTGTCGGTCACTTTGACCTCCACATACATTTCCCACAGCACCACTGACACGGCGATTTTCCCGCCTGCCGGGGTGTACTTCACTGCATTGTCCAGCAGGTTAAAGAGGGCTTCGGATGTCCACTTGCTGTCATGGAAAACGGTCAAATCCTCCGGGCAGTCCACGGACACAGCGATTTCCTTTTTCTCCGCTGCATACACAATCCCACTCATGGCCTGCGCCACGGTATCAAAGAGGCGACCCGGTTTCTTATCCAACTGGATCACGCCCGTTTCCAGCCGTGAGGTTTTCACAAGGGCCTGAAAGAGAAAGTCCAGCTTATCCGTCTGGCTGCGGATTCCCCGGATAAAGTCGGTGCGCTCCGCCTCGGTCATGGGCTTTTCCAGCAGGGTGTCCGTCGCCATTTTCAGATTGCTTACCGGCGTTTTCACCTGATGGGAAATATCCGATACAAGGGTCTGTAACTCCTGCCGTTCCTCGTCCACCCGGCGGCGGTTCT
>NZ_QUEY01000008.1:0-77530 GCF_003478275.1 Roseburia sp. AM51-8
TGTCCTCTGGCCGCTGGGGCGCTTCATTCCCGGCGATCATGTGGTCTAAGGTCTGGCACAGGTCAGCGGTAAACTGCGACAGCCGCTTTCCAAACGCCTGCGTCAGTACAAAAATCCCCACAAGGGCGCACAGCAGCAGCGTCCCGCCTGTCAGCAGCACCGCAATCTGTTTTGTCACAAGAAACAGGGCTATGGTGATCCCGGACATGGAGAGGACAAGCTCCATTGCCACCCGGCCAAACAGCCGCTTTACCGAGAGGTTTTGAAACTTCATTTTACCTCGCCTCCCGTCCATTGATACCCCATGCCGTAAACGGTCTTGATGTAGGGTGCGCCGCCGTCGGCTTCAATCTTGCTGCGAATACGGCTGATGGAGGTTGTCAGGGTGTGTTCGTCCACAAACCGCTCGTCTATATCCCACAGCTTTTCCAAAAGCTGCCCACGGGTCAGCACTTGCCGGGGATTTTTACGAAACAGGTTCAGCATTTTGTACTCCATCGGGGATAGAGTCAGGGGCTTGCCGTTTAAGGAAGCCGTCTGCTCCGAGAAGTCCAGAAACAACCGCCCGTCGTCGTAAATGTCCTTGGCCGGTTTGTGGTGTTCCAGCATGGCGAACATGGCTTTGATTTTTCGCTGCAAGGCCCCGATCACAAAGGGCTTTGTGATGTAGTCCACCGCGCCCACCTCATAGCCCCGTATCTGGTCGCTCTCCTGATCGTTGGCGGTCAGGAATATTACGATGGTGTCCGGGTGCTGGGGCTTTATCAGCTTGCACAGTTCAAAACCGTTCCCGTCCGGCAGGTTGATGTCCAGCAGCACTAAATCAAATTCCCGCTGGCGGATGGCTTCGGCTGCGGTTCTGGCATTTAGGGCAGAAGTCACGCCGTAGCCGTCTGCGGTCAGGTTATAGTCTAACATCTTATTCAAAAAACTGTCGTCCTCGACAATTAAAATCTGCTCCATATTCTCACTTCCTTTGCTTTTTGCAGATAGTATAACAGGCAAATGTCCGAGAATTGTTACAAGGACAAATATATTTATCATTTTACAGCTTTTTTATGTGTACTGCAATTTTATAAAAGAAAGGACAGCAGTATCATCAAATTGCTGTCCTTGCGGTTTATTATAGCTGGTAGTGTATAAGCGTGGGTTCATCATATTTGGTGTGGTATCTTTAACTATGGGAAACTCCTGTCTCCCATTTTGAGATCGTCTTGTCACTGATATGTAAGATATCTGCGAGTTCTTTTTGTGTCATGCCCTTTTCTCTGCGCATTTTCTGCATGAATGCGCCAACATTTTCCTGTGCCATGTATCTACTCCTATCCTGTTGATACATTTATATTACCATGAAATATCTTCTTCGTATGTAGTTTTTTGGCATGCAAAATAAAAGTCAAAAAAGGGTTGACATTGTTTCTGTGTTTTGATATTATAATCAGGTCGTCGCGAGATGATATGCGGAAGTGTCGGAACTGGCAGACGAGCAAGACTAAGGATCTTGTGTTCATTGCGAACGTGTGGGTTCAAGTCCCATCTTCCGCATTTGTTAGGTATTAAACGTGTATATCAAAAAGCCTCGAAATCCAGTAAAATCAAGGCTTAATAGTGACAAGTAACTATTTTGTCGCAGAGAACGGTGTGACCCGAAGGTCACGCCGTTTTTCTGTGTTCATAGGTTGTTTGCGTGATGATAGGCTCGGAAATAACGGGAATATCTACATCGTCCACGAAGTTGAAGAAAATCTTCACTTTCTGCTTGCGCTTGCCGCTGGATTTGTCCGGGGCATAGACGATGATTTTCTTGATATACTCGTTCACGATGGTCTGTGTCAGCTCCTCCACATCCACATATTTCTGTGTCAGGGCGATAAAGGCATCCAGACCGTCGTTCATTTCTTCCCGCTGTTCCACCCATTCTTCGATAACTTCAATTTCGAGCTTTAACCGTTCCTGCTCCGCTTCATAGTCCGCAGACATCTTTCTGTATCTGTCCTGATTGAGATTTCCAAGAACATAGTCCTCGTACAGCCGGGCGATGATGACATCCAGATCGGCAAGGCGTTTCTTTGCCTGTTCCAGCTTCTTTTTGTCATCCCGGATGCTGCGCTCCTGGTCAGTCCTGCGGCATTGCAGCCATTCCTCCTGAAAACCGTCCACATCGCTTCGGATATACTCATTGACTGCCCGGATGCGTTCCAGAACGATTTCACGAAGCACATCTTCCCGGATATAGTGGGCAGTACAAGTACCACGGTTGCTCTTGTAGTTGTTGCAGACGTAGTGATCCTGCTTGCCCTCAAAGCTTTTGCTTGTGGCAAAGTGGAGCTTGCCGCCGCAATCGGCACAAAACAGAAGCCCGGAGAACAATCCCTGCCGTTCCGCTTTTGCGGGGCGGCGTTTGTTTTTCCTCAGTTCCTGCACCCTGTCAAACTGTGCCTGAGATACAA
This sequence comes from Roseburia sp. AM51-8, assembly GCF_003478275.1. Classification (NCBI taxonomy): domain Bacteria; kingdom Bacillati; phylum Bacillota; class Clostridia; order Lachnospirales; family Lachnospiraceae; genus Roseburia; species Roseburia sp. AM51-8. Next base: position 2,451 of record NZ_QUEY01000008.1, read on the forward strand.
TCGCTTCCTGTGTGTCCGGCAGATAAAACATATTCTCCGGCTCATTGGGAATCCGCTTTTTCAGCTTGTAGGACTTGGAATAAGTCTTGAAGTTGCAGGTACAGCCTGTGTACTCCTGCCGTTCCAAAATCCCTGCAATGGACTGGTTGCCCCAGTGGTACGGTCTTTCCGGCATCGGCTTTTTCTTTCGCTTGGCATAGAGTGCCTTTGCGGTCATAATCTGCTTTTCTTCCAGAATCCTTGCAATCTGCTCCGGGCCTTTGCCGTCAATGCAAAGGTCGAAGATGAGCTTGACTACCGGAGCCGCTTCTTCATCCAGAATCCAGTGATCCTTGTCCTCCGGGTCACAGCGGTATCCGTAGGGCGGTTTGCCCATGTGCTTCCCACTGGTTCCTCTCTGCCGCAAACTGACACGGACTTTCTTGCTGGTATCACGGGGATACCACTCGTTGAACAGATTACGGATTGCGGCGAAGCCTCGCTGTCTCCCCGGTTGCTGTCTACGCCATCATTTATAGCGATAAAGCGGACATCATAACTCGGAAAGATAATATCCGTATATTGTCCAACAGTCAGATAGTCACGACCAAAGCGGCTGAGGTCTTTGACCAGCCAGCAGCCCACAAGCCCCTGCTTGACAAGCTCAAAGCCTTCCTGCACACCGGGACGATTGAAGTTCGTCCCCGTATAGCCGTCATCCACCAGAATTTTCAGGTTTGTATACCCGTGGTCACGGGCATATCGGGTTAAATACTCTCTCTGATTTGCGATACTGTTACTCTCGCCTTCCTGGGCATCCTCGTTGCTCAGACGGCAATAGAGAATGGTAATTTTCTGCTGATCCAACATAATATCCTCCTTCGGTGGTTGGTCAGCCGACAGTACCGTTGTGCATATTGGAATTATATCATGCTTTTGTGTCGCAGTCATTAACAAATCACCCCCTTGTCAGAAAAAATGAGCCGTTTTACCTTGTCGGTAAGTGGCTCATTTCCATCACACTCCGTTTCAATCACATACCATGTGTTTCCGATCTTGCACTCAATGGTTTTGCAGAAAGAGGACTGTGCCGCTTCCCAACGCTTGCGGCATTCTTCCAGAAAATCAATAGGCGGCTCAAAAATCGGATCGAAGCAGGAGCAAATATCAATATAGCCGATGGCATCGTTGATTTCTTCCATCGGGGCATCTTCCATAATCATCTTGTTAATTTCATCTACGGTTTTCTTCATAGGCAAATAGTTCCTTTCTTAAATTTCCATGTCCTGTCCACGATTGCGGGCAGGGTGTTTGTGTTCATACAGTTCCTTTCCCCTGGCGAGGATGGCATTGATAAAAGCCCAGACCTTTTCAGATGCAATCTCAATCGCATCCAGGAAAGGCTGGGCTTTTTGTTTCAGCTCCTCATAGTCTTTGTTCAGTTTTTCAAAACGGTCTTTCCATATCTTTGCGTTTTTATCTGCCTGCTCGAATTTCTGCTTGTATTTCAGCTTCTCAGACTTTTCCGCAAAGCTGCTGACCGCATAATCCTTTAGCGTGCGGCACTCATCCGCCGTCATGGTAACATTTCCCGTAATGGGATTTTTCTTGCCCATCGACTCAATCTCATGTGCAGTCATAGCAACAGACTTAGCAGCCTGAGTTTCCTTTTTCAGAGCTTCCAGTTTCTTTTTCTGCTTCTCCGTGGCAGCTTTGGCATCCGCTAAGCTCTGCTCGGCCTGTGCCACCTGTCCGGTCACAGCTTCCAAACGCTGCTGTTCGGCCTGTACCTTGAACTGTGTCACCGTCAGATGTTCTTCGGTGCTGCCACATTCTCCACGCTCTACATCGGTATAACCAGCGTTTCGCATGAAATTGAAAAAGTCATCCTGCAGCACACTGTAGGACGACTTCAAAATCTTTTTCCCTTTTGCGTTCAACATAGGATTTCCGTTTTCATCAAGAACGGGTTTGGATTCCCACTTCTTACTGCGGCTGACCTGTGTGATCGTTTCCTTTACCGTTCCCCAGAGGGATTCATCCTTGCATCGCTTCGACCACAGGATTTGTTTCTCCACCACCGGGATATAAACCACATGAAGGTGATAGTGGTACACATCCTCACCCAGAGCTTCCGACATTGCCCGGTTGCGCTCGTCGGCATGCATTACAGCGGAGAGGATATACTGCTCACCGCCCACGATCTCCACGGCGGCTTTATAGGCATCGGCATAAAACTGTTTTGCAAACTCATAGCCGCCGTGGTTGTAGAAATAAGCGGAGTTCACATCGAAAACCAACTCGCCATATTTGACGGCATCCGGTTTCAGCCCTCTGGTGGAGATGATCTTGTCCTGCTCCATCTGCTCAAACATTTTTACATAATCGTCAGTGGGAGACTTGAAGTGAACATTCAGCGCAGTACGTTCCGGCACGATGTCCACATTGGAATAACGGTCTTTTTCACGCTCATTGTGTTCCTGTACTTTTGTCACATCATCCGGAGTTTCCAAGTCCTGATTTCTGGCTAAGGTACGATCAATTCCATCATTTCTTGCCATAGATTTTTGTCCTTTCTTTAAGATTTGCAGACAGCGGAGGGCTGAGGAACGGCACTTTTTCAAAGTGTAATAACCCACTATTACACTTTCATCCATGCTGGCTACAAAGTGCCGTGGGCTCTCCGAGGGCTCTCCCGAGGGGGAATGCGGTCACTGCGGTGACCTCTGCTGACCAAGGCAAAATGTCTGCGCCTTTTACCTTGGTCAGCCCGTCTGCATGAAGCTGTTCTGCGGAACATTTCTTGCAGACGATGGCAGCGAAAACCGTATCTTTCACTGCCTGTCCATGGGCAGCACTGCGGTGCGCCTATGGGGACGGGAGATGCGGAGGGCTGTTGCCGGGGTATCACTTCTCCCGTCTTTTCTGCCATACGATGTCGTAACCAAGCACAGCGGCAAGCTCCAATACTTCCTTGTATCGTATACTTTCCCGCTGTAATTTTGCGGACAGGTTGGAAACGCTGTCGCTCCATCCGTACTCGTCCGAGAGCAGGTCAACAACTTCCTGCATGGTCATCCCGGCACGGATGATCTGTGCCTTTATTTCGTTGCGTATATTCATATTGATAAAATCCTCCATAATTCAGTTCATGTGTCGGTGCAACCTCTGCGCTCCAAGGTGGAGTGGATGCACCGAACAGTGAAAAATCTGCAATCTCCGAAATCCGTTCAGAATTTCGCTTGTGATGTCCTGTCCATATATGACCATATCCCACTTTGCCGTTTTGTGTGGTTTGGTCTGGAACAGTGAAAACACCCATTGTTCCGTGAACAGGGTACACGGTTCAGAGAAGCACGATTTCGTGAAATAGTTTCGTCCTGCGGTCAAAAACTTTGCTGTTTCCATTACCATTGATTTTTAATGCCCGAAAACAGGTCAGCTTTGAAAGCTGCTGTTTCCTATAACGGAAGAAAACAGGGGTAAATGCTGCGTACATACGTACAGAGCATGACTGGCAAAATCAATCCCGCCAGTCCTCCGGTACGTACGTACACGGCGAAACATCGTAAAATCCATTTATATGAGGTCTTGCCACAGCTTCCACGCCCATAAAGCCCCACACCCGCCGTCCGGCAGAGTTGGTGATGTTGTTGCAATGCTCCAGATTGAATCTCCCGGCATTGGCAATCATGGCATCGCTGAAGCTACGGGCTTTCAGCGGTGCAAGGGAGTTTTCCTCACACCACATCCGGTAGATTTCATAGAAATCCTTAGAGCTGATGGAAGCATCCGCTTTCAATCGGATGTATCCCTCCGACTCCATGAAATCAAAGATATTGTTGTTGTCACGCTTGACCGCTTCCCGGTTTTTCCGGATACGGTCACTCTCCGTAAACTTAAAGTTGTTGGCAACAAGCCGCTGTAAGCCTTCAAATGCCCACAGGAAGATACCCTCGGCTTCAGCTTTCATCTTCTCTGCAAGGTCAGGATCATCGGCTCTGTCCATGGGCTTTTCTTTGGTGGTCAGCACAAGCTGTCTGCGGTAAAAACCATCGCTGCGATCATATAGGCTTGCAGATCACCATTGCTGAATGCCAGCAACCGGGCAAACATCCAGCCCTGATAACTCTGCTTGCCCTTGCGTTCCAAGTCCATTTTGCCCTGTGCAGTCACGATGGATTTTACATAGTTGGTCTGACGCAGAGCTTCCATCCGCATATCATCATCCACGCACAGCAGGATGTGTTCCAGATCGGCACGGGCAAAACGGTTTTCAGAAATCTTCCCGATGCTGCCGTCTTTCATATTCGTGCCGAAGATGGTGGACAGCACCGCACCGATTTGAGATTTACCCTCGCCACCGTTGCCTTTAATCACCATCATGCGCTGCCCCTTGTTGGAGGGAATCAGGCAATAGCCGATAAACTCCTGCAAAGTTGGAATGTCCTCGGCGTAAAGCAACCCATCCAGAAAGTTCAGCCAGATCACCGGTGCAGGAGCATCGGGATTATAGCCGACAGGCAGACGGCTTCGCACGATAGCCGGTCTGCCTTCGGTGAAAGTGCCGTTCAAGAGCAGCGTACCGTTGGCAACATGGATGCGATCCTGCTCCGGAGGGAAGTCAGACACCTGCGCTTCCAGTTTCAGCACTTCCAGAATGTTGGTGATCTTCCGTGGGATGTTGTTCACGGCACAAAATTTCAGCTTGTCGTAAATCTCCCCACGCAGAGGAAGGTCATCCGTCACTCGACCATCGGGCGTGAAAAAAGCTCCGTTTGCGAAGATGATTCTGCGCTCATGCAGAAATTCTTCACAAAACAGAGCTTCGTTGATGTTCTGCCCGTCAAACCAGACAGGAAAATTCATATTAGGCGTTTTCCGGTTCTTCGCCACGGTGCGCCACCTCCTTTTTCTTTCGTGCGGTATACTCTTGCAGAAAAGCAATTTTGTCGTCCTGCATCAGCTTGTCCACCAATGCCACCCGTTCTTCCAGATCACCCACCGTCAGCACATCTGCCATATATTCGATATAGCAGTGCATCTGGCAGGCTTCCACAAAACGGTCATCCAGAGCATCTTCCGGTGTCTTGGGTGCGTATCGTATTTTCCAATCTTCCAGCAGATGCAGATAATCCGTCAGCACCCGGAAACACAGCATTTCATTCTCCCGGAACTGACGGATATAGGGACGCTTTGGCTTGACCATAGCTGCGGCAGTGGGCGGTTTCGGGTCAAGCCCGAAGTCCGCAGCCAGCTTTTGCGCTGCTTCATAACTGCTCAGATCGAACAGTCTTGCCACAAGGTCGATTACATCCCCCTTGGCTCCGCAGCCGAAGCAGAAGAAATAATCCTCGTTCAGCTTCAAGCTCGGATGCCTGTCGTTGTGGAACGGGCAGCAAGCCATACCATTGCGGTTGACATTCAGCCCGTAGTGTTTTGCGGCTTGCTTTACGCTGATTGCCGCCTTGATGATTTCATAGATTGTCATAGAAAAACCTCCGTTCATAGTATTTAGAAAGCACGAAACACCCGCCGTGATTGGCAGGGGTTTGGCTCCTTCTACTATGGTTATGCCGGATTTTTCAAAAAACAGGCTAATCGGAGGACAACCCCGTTTCAAAAAACAGGACAACTTATGGATAGATGTAGATTTCTTTACATTAGCATGATAGAATTAAGAAAATGAAAAAACAGGACAGGAGGGGCAAGCATGAACCAAGAACTGATGACATTGGATTTTTGGCAGGATACGGTCATATATGAGGGAAAAACACTTCCTGTCGGCGCTCTTGCCTGTGATGCGCTGAATGTCCCTGCGGATACCATCGCAAAGATGAACGAGCAATGCGAGAAAATCAATCTGCTGCTTGGAATATTAAACGCCGGACAGGATGCTTCTGCACTCTGTCCTATTGCAACGGAAGCTGCTCTGACGATGCTTGATATTCTCAGTCAAACACCGCCGTTCTCCTATATGAATATCTCAAAGCACAGAGAACGGATTGAAAAAGTCTTTACTGTGGACAATGCGCTGAAATATGTGGAGTTTGCCATAAAAGCCGCAACCAATTCTTTGCAATTTGAAGAAATCCAGAACTTTGCCGATGCGATGATGCTCCAACGCTATACCGCAGTTTTCGGGCATCTGGCATACTCCCTTGGGGAATACCAAACGGCCATGCTTGATTTTGCAGAAAAATCAGACGGCAATGAAGCAGAACGCACCGCAGAGGGTTTTGCAAAAATGTTCGGCGACTATTTTCCGCCGGAGTTCTCTATCACGGAGGGCAATGCCTGGATGTCTACTTTGAATAATTCCGTTCAGTATATATCGGTCATCCGTCCCGGCGAAAAAGTTGCGAAGCTGGTCAAGCGGATGCACTATGTATCCTTTGTAGGGATGTTCCGGTCTGATCTTTTTGAGGGCTTATGTGTTGGTCATGCCCCGAAAAAATGCAAAATCTGCGGCAAGTGGTTCCTCACCACCAACGCAAGGCACACCAAATACTGCGGCGGCTATGCACCGGGGGACAAGCTGCACCGCACTTGCCGACAGATCGGCAACCTGAAAGGCAGAGAACAACGGGAGCTTGCGGACGATCATCCGGTGAAACAGATTTATGAGAAACGGCTGAACACCATAAACCGCTATGTGAAGCGTGGTACTCTGGACGCTGATCTTGCAGAGGTTATGAAAAAGCTGGCAAAGGATAAAATGCTTCGAGCGCTGAGCAATGTCGCCTATGCCAAAGGTGATTACGAAAAAGAGATGGGACAGGCTGCTTTGAAGAAAGAAGCAAAATTACGGACGAAATGAGGAATATGTAATGGCACAGAAATATGATTTAACTGATATTGGGAATGCGCTTAGCCGGGTTATGGACAATCCTATGACCAAAATAATCCGTTCTGGCTCTATTGGTGTGTTGGGCGTAGTAAACCCAGTTGCGGGAATTGTAGGCGGAATAGGAAATGATCTTCTATCTGAATACAATACCTTCAAACTCGGCCATCTACTGAACGGTCTTGCATCTGGCTTTAATCTCGAAAGAAGATTGAACGAGCTTTACAACTATGTAAACTCCAGCCCGGAAAAGGCTATTATCGTAGCCAATCTGTTCAAACAAACCGTAAATGCAGAATGCCCAAAGGTTTGCGTTATTTATGGTCTAATTCTTGCAAACCATTTAGAAACACTTACAGAATTCACGCACGAAGAATTGATTGTCTGTAAAGCTTTGGAAAACGCTACGGATTATGATCTGAAGAATTTCAAAGAAATAATGGAGAACTATCTTAAGCCAACATCAAATGGAAGAAGAATTGTATTTCCAAAAGACTTTGCAGATATTGCTGCTTTCACCACCACATGCGATTGGTGTGTATATAATAGAATCTTTGTTTCTCGCACAGCAGAGTGGGGTGAAATGGAAGAAGGCATTTTGGATATGAGCACGTACTATTACGAGGCAAATCCTGCATCTGTTCTTCTGGATAATATAAATGCTGCAAGACAAACTTGGAATTATGGTTAATTATTCCCGCTGATTACTTAGAAGGGAGGTGCGCTATGCTAAATGATTTTTCGTGGAACATGACCGGATACATACCGAAGCACCAAGTTAATCCACACGGTGACGGCATCATCCCCTATGTGGCAGAGCGCATCTTCCAACTGGAACCGGAACCGCCAGCGGTGGACAGTCTGAATGAATATATCCTGTCTGCTTTGCGGGAAAAGAATTTGCTATATTTTTCGTTCTTTCTGCACCACTACGAAACGCAGCTCAACAAGCGCATCAAAGGCTTTCTCAGTGTGGACGGCGGCAATCTGTACGACACAGACCGATTTATCGATATAAAGATCTCCTGCCGGGAGCAAATGCTCCAAAAGCTGATGGACTATGATCCTGCCAAGGGTGCGGAGTATGCTACATACATCTATCCGTTCATCTGGGATTCTATGCTCCGTTTCCGCATGGGCGAAGAAAAATGGTCGGTATCCTCTCTGACCAATTACAAAATGGTGCGATCAATGGCGTGGCTGTACCATAACACCAAAGATGCGGTCAACCAGTTTTCCAAGAAGTATAACTGCGACCTTGCTCTTGCGGAAGAATATCTGAAAGTTGTCCGTGGAATCCGCAACCAGCAGCCGTTCTATATAACGGACGAGGACGGCGAGGAAACAGGCGAGGATATAGCCCTTGACGATAGCTGGAACTATACCGACATCCTCTGGAACGGCATACAAGCAGAAAAGGTACAGCGGGCATTTGAGAAGCTGAATTACCGGGAACAGACCTTGCTCGAAAAACGGTTAGCAATCTGTATGACCTGCGGGCGAGTTGGCTCATGGAAGAACCGCCCCACTTTTGAAGAATTGGCGATTATGTTTGAGGGCAGCACAGCCAGCGGTGCAGAGCGAGCCTACCGGAAAGCGGTGGACAAACTGACAGAACTGCTGGTTGCCGAAGGTGCGCTCCATGCTGTCCGGCTGAAACAGAAAACCAAAACCAAGCGCAAAAAGAAAATCGCCGCCGCAATCTACGAATATCAAGCAGACTGCGACGGCGAATGGGGCGAAATTTCAGTTGATTTTGAGAACGGCACAGCAGAGATTATCCGACTTGCTGATTGGGATACAATTAAAACGAACTGGTTTGCCAAGGAGGCGATCCGGTATATTTTATCATTGTCGCCTGATGCTCTTACAAAATATATGCTCGTCCCCCTTGAGCCGCCACTTATATCTTGAATCCTTACAACCACTGTAAGTGGTATTTGCTGTGTTCCCATGCTATCATTTTATTACAAATGATAGGAGGTATTCACATGAAACCCATTTTGAATATTGAAAATTTAACAAAAATCTATGGCAATGTGCCAAGTCAAACAAAGGCACTGAATGGGATCACCTTCCAGGTGATGCCGGGAGAGTTTCTCGGCATTATGGGAAGCAGCGGTTCCGGTAAATCCACACTGCTCAATTGTATTGCGACTGTGATTCAACCCACAGGTGGAAGCATTCAGGTGGAAGGCGATACTCTGCAATCCCTCAAGGGAAAGGCTCTTGCAGAGTACCGTGGCAAAAAAGTTGGTTATCTATTCCAGAACTTTGAATTGCTGGACAACCTGACTGGCAGGGAAACATCCTGCTCCCGACTTCCTTGCATGGGGTATCCGAAGCAGAAAGCAGCCAGCGGCTGAAGCAGTTGGCTGACTATCTGGAAATCACTGATGTTCTGGATAAGTTTCCGTCCAAGATGTCCGGCGGCCAGCGTCAGCGTGTTGCGGCAGCAAGGGCTCTGATCTTACATCCCCAAATGATCCTTGCCGATGAACCGACGGGTGCGCTGGATTCTAAGAACGCAAGAAGTCTTATGGAGAAGCTGTCCGGCCTGAATCGTGACGAACAAGCTACGATCCTGATGGTAACCCATGATTCCAATGCCGCCAGCTTTTGCAAGCGCATTCTGTTCATCCAGGACGGCGTGATCTTTCATGAGCTTCGGCGTGGAGACGAAAGCCAGCAGGAGTTCTACGGGCGCATCCTGAAGGTGATGGCGCAACTGGGAGGGGGCAGCGCAAATGTTCTCTAATCTCATTCTTCGGAACAGCCACCGCAGCCGAAAGGAAAACGGTCTGTTTTTCAGCTCCCTGGTGATTTCTATTGTTGCCTTTTACATGATTCTTTCCATCTCCACTCAAGATGTGATGCTCTTTTTGCAGAAAATGGAGAGTGACGCAGTTGACAAACTCCTGCTTCTGATTCCTGCGTTTTATGGGATGACCCTCGGTATTCTGTTCTTTTTGATCTATTTTGCCTGCAAGTATCAGTTCGAGCGCAGACGGCATGAGTTTGGTGTTTATCTAATGTTGGGGATGCGTAGAAGTAAACTGTTTGGTATGCTTCTGGCGGAAGATTTCCTGACCAGTATTCTTGCCATGCTCATAGGCTTACCTGTGGCTGTGGTGCTTTCAGAAATTGTCAGTCTTGTCACCGCCAAGCTGGTAGGCATGGGGATCATCGGTCATCAGTTTTCTTTATCCTGGTCTGCAATTGAATGGACGCTGGCAGGATTTCTGGCAATTAAGCTGACGGCACTTCTGATTTTGAGTGGACGAATCAGCCGCCAGGAGATCGGTACTTTGCTATCCCAGCCAACGAACCGCCCCAAAAAGCAAATGCCATCTGTTATCTATGGACTGGCTGCTATATGCGGAAGTGTGATGTTGGCAGTGGCTTACTACATGGCGATTCAGGGAATTGCATGGACAAAGGTAAGTATGATGGGACTGACTTTGCTGTTGGGCATAGTTGGTACGATGCTGCTTTTCTATGGGATGCGTGCGCTGATTGCTTTGATTGTTAAGAAAGGAAAAGGAAATAAGCAGCTTCATGTATTTACCTTCCGGCAGATTCAGGAGAATGTTATTCATCAGTCAACCTCCATGGCCATCAGCTCCCTGCTGATTCTGGCGGCGCTGTGTTGTTTTGGTGCGGGCGTAGGAATTGCAGGAACGAATAGCCTGTCTTCTGGCCATGTAATCGACTATACTTTTGAAGATCATACTGCAGAAGATTCATCGCAGGTTCTTCCGAATATAAAGGCAGCCCTGAAAGAAAACGGTTTGGAAAATCAATTTTCAGAGCTTTTTGAAATGAGGGTTGGGCGTATTCGCACCACAGAAGATTATGATAATGCCTACAGCATGGACGCTGTTATGGACTCTCTTCGGAGCCTGCCCCAGTCGGAAGACCGGGATGTCCTTCTGAACAATCTTGGTTATGCCACATACCCATATTTGATTTGTTTATCGGACTATAATCGTTTGTTGGAATTGTCCGGCAAACCGGCTCTCCAATTAGGCGAAAAGGAGGCCGCTGTCTATATTGATACAGAGTTTACTATGGTAAGCCGTACCGCAATGCTGAACCAAGTATTGGCCGGACAGCCCAAGGTGGAACTGGATGGTAGTCCGATTCATCTTACAGGAGAGGTTCAGTCTGTGAATTTGGTCACGGACCGTTCTATAACCTTGTCCTTTGCATTGATTCTTCCGGATGAAGCATTCCTATATTATAGCCAGGGAATGTATGATACCTATGTCAATGCGGTGCTCAGTGAGCAGGCTCTGGATGGAAATAGCCTTATGACTGCATATTTGGATTTGAACGAGAAGCTGGACGAAACTGGCATTGAATATGAAAGCTATCTTCAGAATATAGGTCGTCAGCTTTTCTACACCATAGCATCCAGTTATATTACCCTCTATCTTGCGATTGTTTTCCTGGTAGTTGCCAACACCATCGTGGGTGTTCAGTTCCTGATGAGTCAGCAAAAAACCGGGCGCAGATACCAGACCCTGATCCGCCTGGGAGCTACTTACGAAACCCTTTGCCAGTCTGCTGGAAAGCAAATTACCTGGTTTATGGGACTTCCTGTATTGGTTGCGGCTGTCAGCAGTCTGTTTGGAGTCAGGGCGTTATTTACAGGGATACTCTCGTCCCGAACCCGTGGGACAGTGTCTGAAATGCTGCTTGTATCTGCTGCTATGATTTTACTACTTTGCGTGATAGAATATATTTATATGAGAGTGGTCAAGCGCTCCAGTGATCGGTATTTGCTGACACTGATGCAGCCGCAGAGAGAAGAATAATTTGGAAGGAGGTGCTGTCATGAAAAGAATTGCTGTTGTGGAAGATGAAGTCTATATGCGGGAAGAACTCTGCGATATGCTCCAAAAGGACGGCTATCTTGTGGAGGCAATTACCGAGTTTGAAGATGCCGCTCGGCTCTTGGCAGCCCTCCGCCCTGACCTTGTGATCTTAGACCTGAACTTGCCGGAGATCAGTGGCTTTCAAATCTGCCAGGAGCTAAAGAATAAAACTGCTATCCCCGTCCTGGTGCTGACTTCCAGAGATCAGGTAAAGGATGAACTGCAAGCGTTCCAGTTGGGTGCCGATGAATATTTGACGAAGCCGTGCAGAAAAGATCGACTTCTTGCCAGGGTATCCAATATTCTCAAAAGGTATGAAGGCCGTACCAATCTCATAGAGGGACCAGATTTCCTGTTAGACCAGCAGACCTACACGCTTTATATTCATAATACCTCTGTGGTGCTTCCAAAAAATCAGGGAAAACTGTTGGTCGCTCTTTTGTCCGGCGGCGATGCTCTGGTCACGACGGAGCAGCTTTGCATGGCACTATGGGGAACCACGGAATACATAGATGAAAATGCCTTGCAGGTTAACCTAACCCGGCTGAAAAAAACGATGTCCGCCCTTGAAATGAAGCAGCGAATCGTTGCAGTTCGAGGAATGGGCTACCGTTTGGAAGCGGAGGTGTCTCTATGAAGCAGCTTTGGCACATGATAGAACGGTACTACCCCTGGCTTCTGTTGCTGCTGGGCGTGGATTGCTTTTGCGCTGTCATTCTTTGGATTTCTGACATTCAGGTATTTCAAACCTTGATCGGGTTAGTAGTTCTGACGAGCATCCTTTTGTTTTCAGCGATTCTGTTTGTACTAAACAAGAGGGAGAACACCCACATGGAACTGTTCCGAGATTTCCTCAGTGATCCTACCATCTGCAATGAAGAACGGCTGCTCAGTGCCATTAGTCAGAAAGAAGGAGAATCTGTCCGATTTTTGGCTTCGGTTTTACGGGAATACAAAAACGAGAGTAACAATATGGCGGATGCCTTACGGGACTATGAAGAATACGTGGAGGGCTGGGCACATGAAGCGAAAACGCCCCTATCGTTGCTGACCATGCTCTTGGATAACCGGAACGATGAAATCTCTCCTTCCCTGCAAGCAAAGCTGGATTATGTCCGCAGTCAGCTTCAGGAGGATGTCACGCAGATGCTGTACTATGCCCGGTTGAAGAGCAGTACAAAGGATTACCGATTTGAGGATGTCAATTTGAATGACTGCTTGGGTGAAGTTCTGGAGGACTATGCCCCACTTCTTGAAGAGAAGCATTTTGTCATTCTCAACAAACTGCAATCTGAAACAGTCTATACAGACCGTAGAGGACTTCAGTTTATGTTGGGACAAATCGTTAGCAATGCCATCAAATATAGCAGCGATAGTCCCATGCTTACAATTTCCGTGATACATTCGGAGACTGCAGATATCCTTTCTGTTGAAGATAACGGCATTGGCGTAAAAAAATATAATCTGCCGTACATTTTTCAAAAGGGCTTTACCGGGGATTCTACTGACAGCAGAAAGAAGGCTACCGGTATGGGACTTTACCTGGTTAAGAAGATGGCCGACGATCTAAATCTTCATCTGGAAGCAGCTTCCCAGTGGGGAAAGAGCTTCAAGATTGTCATCTTCTTTCCTAAATTGAGATCCAACGGAGGGAAATAATATAAACAGAAAAACGCCCGCAGGATTTTCTCCTGCGGGCAGCGTGTTGTCAGCTATCCCAAGGCTTGTATTCTGTTACAGTTTTCAAATAGGTTTCGGGATCGCCGTTCAAGATAAGGTCTGCATACTCCAAAGGAGCGTTGTAGATCAAATAATCCAGCTCTGACCGCTGATACATATTGTCAGCAATCTCGTTCTCAACGACGATAGTGTCAATCGCAATCATACTGCCGTCGCTGAATTTCACTTCCACACAGCAATTATCCATATTGTAGGCACAAGATATTAAGGTTTTCATGGTATGTCCTCCATAATTCGTAATATAAAGCGAAAATCCCGTCTGACTTCCTGTTAGAAATCAGACGGGATTTGTCCGTATGCACCCCGGAAACCGTCAGCTAACAGTTGATAAGTAAATTAGTTCCTTATCACTGTTAAGCCAATGATTTCGGGGCTTTTTCGTGTCCCATTCTGTCTCAAAAAAAGCCCTCTTTTTTGCCCCATTCTGCCCCATTTTTGCCCCACAGATTTTTTATCATTTCACTACTAAACTCCCGTTACTAAACATAAAGATGGACTCTGCGAATACTAATATCTCCAAAAAACAGGATTCTTCAACTGCAATCAATACCTCCAACATTGGTTCCCAGTCTGTGAATTATGCAAATAACGCTAATTATGCAAATAGTGCAGGAAGTGCCAATGCCGCGACAAAGGCATATCAAGATGGGAATGGTGCTGATATTGCATCCACTTATTTAAAAGGTACTCAGAATAATGGAGACTTTATAAACAGACCGTCCGTAAACATTAGTGGTACTATTTGTGGATTAATACCAACGTATCAACAAAATAGTAAAGGCTATCCTGTTGTTGGTTTATATATTCAACCCGGCACGGAAAGGCTGATAATTGATTGGTATGCAGATGGAAACATCATCAAATCATATGTTGTAACTGGCAGAGTCTAATTCGTCACGATGTGTCCGATATAATTTGATTTAACCAATCCGATGCCATTCCTTTAATTGTCCATCAACGAACATACGTGTAAACATTACTCCCGTTACCGCATCAAAAAAGATTTGTGGCATATAATTACCGCCAGAATAAAAAGAAATCAAAGTACCATAATTCGATGGTGCTTCCCTCCAACTACTGCTAGTTGCTACCGTAATAATATTTTTTGTACCGTAATAATCGCTTGGTATTTTGTTGACTACGGATTCGAAACATATTTTGCTATCAATTTTATTTAAAATACTTGTATTCAAATCCCCCATCTTTAAGTTTAGTAATAAAAAAGAGAGGACCGAAGCCCTCTCCCATTTTTATGCTGAAATTAATCTGCCCTGTTTTAATAAGGTAAGCATTGTCACGTTTTGCGTGTACGTACCTTCATATCCACCAATACCATTAGCAGCTGCAATCTGCTTACGGTGTGCCATGCTCGAATCAACACCAATCGCTCTCAACGACTGTGTGATTGAATTACTTCCACCATATGCCGGGTAGTAATTAACAATATGCTGTGCCACTACTCCACCACCTGTGATGCATCCGTCATTAACCCAACCTGTACCACCATTGATAAGGTAAGGATTAGCCTTGCCAGGAAGCACCTTTGTAATCGTTCCAGACGTTACTCTTGGATTAAGCGGTGTGGTTGATGCCGCAGTGCTGTAGATCTTGTTAAAAGATACAGCCTCTCCTACGCTATGTCCTGCCTGCACTAGTGTCGGTGTCGGAGATGGCGCTGGTGTTGGTGCTGTGGAACCAGCCAACGAAAGAATACCGTATACAATGGCATTTGCCATCTGATCTGCATTGTAAAGATCTGCATCATCCTTATCATCTACGAAACAGCATTCGATCAAGACTGCTGGTGCTTTGGTATTCTTCAGCACATATAGCTGTGAATCCGTCTTAACATGATCCGGGATAGCATCATCACGGATGCGGAATCCAAGGCTTGCTATGCTTTCCACGATTGCTTTTCCGTACTGAATGGCTACCTTGTTGGACTCTGCAATGTTGTACAGGAACACCTCAGTTCCACCAATAGATCCATCGCCCACATAGTCATTGCGACCGCTGTTAAAGTGGATGCTGATGTCGAGGTCTACGGATCTCGAATTGCACTTTTCCACGATGCGTCGCAGCACATCGCCCTGACTGGTCCCATCATTTACAGTACAGTCATATACCTCATGCCCTGCTGCACGAAGCAACTGAATCACTTTATCCTTTACAATTCTGTTTTCGCGGGATTCGTCTAAAATCCCCTTTGCTCCACAAGCAATCTTGCCTTCTGGATTATGTCCTGCGTGTACATTAAATTTCATTATTCTTTTCCTCCTTCATTTGCTTTTGTTTGTAAAATATCAATTGCCTTGGTGATGACCGCTGGCATTGGTACCCCCATAAGTCCTGCGTTCTCAACTATTGAAATCGTCTCGTTCGCGATAAATGCTATAATCACCGCATCTCGTATGTAGTTTGTCCCAATTACTATATCCAACCTATAGGCCACCAACACCAGTGCAAGTGTTGCACATTTTCGACACAAGCCCTTCCAACCTGCCTTGCTCTCCAAGGCTCCGGTCTTTGTCTTGGTTGACTGTTTGAAAACTCCAGCAACGATTAACCCGGTGATATAGTCGATTGCCATAAAAATGATAAGTGTCTTGATTCCAGCATCCAAACCTCCAAAGGCTGTGCTGATTGCTGCGCCCACGATTCCCGCGGCTGTACATATAATTCCTTTCATAAGTACTTCTCTCCTTTTCTATTTTTTATCTATTCGATCAAACCTATTTTTCAAGGCATTATGTTTTTTTATTTGCTTTTCCTCCTTTTTTATTCACTAAACTTAAAGATGGAATTAGTCAGATCCCATGTTGGCATGATCGTACAATCTACCACCCTTGATACCGAAGCCAAGGTAATCGCCATTTATGGCGGTACATCCTGGTCTAAGGTCGAGGGGAGATTTCTGCTTGGCACTTCATCTTCCTATGCTGTCAATTCTATCGGAGGTGAAACTGCGCACACTTTAACAACGGCTGAAATGCCATCACATAATCACGCATCATCAACAAGAAGAGGAGCAATACCCTGTTGGGATAACAAAGCCAGTTCAACCGGTAAATATTATGGACTTTACGACGGTTCACTGGCGTATCAATCATCATATGCTTACGATATAAGTGCAACAAGTACAAGTCTTGCAGGTGGAAATGCAGCTCATAACAATATGCCTCCATATAAAGTAGTTTATATCTGGGAGAGAACTGCATAATTAAAATGTTCCGCCATAAATCTTCGCTGGGATCATCACATTTGCATTGCCATTTGCGTTGTCTGCGCTAGTGTCGACGATACCATTTCCAAAATTGATCGCACCGCTTGAACCAACGCTTACTATACGACGTAAGTTGATTGCATTATATGATGATCCGGTAATGGTATTCTTGGCAACATATCCAGGAATACAACACACCGCAGTGTATGCTTTGACACACCGAATTAGTCGGCTCCCAGTGTAAGTTGTCGTCGCTTTAAACAGAATATCCACATAGTCATAGTCGCTAAGATCAAGTGTGATGGTCTGCGTAGCGAAACTTTTAGTGGTATCGCTATTTGACCATAGAAGTTTCTCGCGAGCAGAGTCCATCTTTATGTTTAGTGAATTAACATCCTGCTCATGCTTTGCCACAGCACCTTTGAGTGTTCCGTCAGATATACTAGCTATACTTGTCGTTCCTATGTCTGAACTAATTGAATCAATCTGTTCTTGCAAGTGTGCCGCCTCTGTTTGATTAATCGCTCTTTGAATCAGCTCGATGTTTTCATTTACCTGTGCCTGTAATTGGTCAAACAATGCCGTAGTATCAAACTTCTGTACTGGCATAGCATAGCCACAGCGTTCTGTGACCAGTCGTGTATCGGTAATACGTTCCGTTGTGATTGTGGATGAATTTGCTGATACATACAGATTGGCAAGACCGATCTCATACACACCGCCTGTCCTCGTCAATTCTGGTGGCTCCGATGAAGAGTTACCCTTGATAACATACAGATCAATGTCCCTATAATCGATATTGTCATTTAGTCGAAGCACAACACTGTCTATTCTGTCCGTAGCCCCAGCCGCCTGCACGACCATCGTTCTATCTTCCGTCTCATAGCCTGTTGCACCCTCAATAAGGCACGCTCCTGGCCGAACAACGACCTGCATACCTTCGTCTGCCACCACTTGAAAATTGGTGGATGGGTTTGGAAATACCCCATTTGAATAATAATTTTTGAAAAGATTTCGCAGAATGTCCGAATCTACTGCCCTATCATATTCTGGATATCCTGCTTCATCATATGTTACCTGTGATGTGAATGGAAATGACTGCCTTGTCGTGTACCTCCTTATATTCTTCTATACACTCTTGGTACCTTTGTCCCAAAGGTGAGCGATACGGTATGTTTTCCCTGTTTAAACACCTCGTCGATTTCAATAATCCTGGTAACAAGATTTTCCTGCAATGCATCCACTACAATCTCTATCTTGTCGCCCAAATCATAATCTTGCAGATATTTAAGACCTCTATCACAGTGTCAACCTCTATATTGACTATCTGTGAATATGATTTTTGCATTTCCTCAAGTCCGGCTTGCACCAGTGACTCTTTAAACTCCTCCAATGACTGCTTATCCTCGTCATACTTCATGGAGGTCTTATCTATATACACCTTTTGTCTATATCCACCATCAGATTGATCTATGATAACCTCGACCTGTTCACCATCTTCATACTGCCCATTGCCGATAACCACCGCATAATTTTTAAATGCAGAGTTGTCTATGACAATTTTCTCGTTCGCAATATTTCGCAGTTGTGCGGAAAAGATAGCAAACGGATTATCCGACTGCTGCATGGTCCGGTCTACACCCTGCCAGACCTCAAAATACATCTTATTTTCTGCATAACCGTATCTGGTTCTAAAGGACATCTCCTGCGTTTGGAGCATCTCATAGATCTGTGCCGCTAGATTTTTTCCGGTTGACTGTATGGCTATTACCTCCCCACGCTTTTTGCTGGCGTCTATCTGCAATAGTGGAATATCTTCACAAAATTTTTGTGCCAGATCAAGAGCCACATCTTCGATTACACCGCTTTTTATGTACCTCGGATAAATAATTTTGTCATTGACCTTATACTCATAAAAATACCCAGACACCTGCATATATGCTCCTTGATAATTGGTCTGATACTCTGATTTTTGTACCATCCCCACCTCTGGTCTTTCATTTGTATAAATATATTTCATATCCGACATATACATCTCGATCGGAATTTGCACAGAAAACTCCCCCGGCTCATAGTATCGCCTGATCCACTGCAAGTTGATATATCCAAAATATCCTATTGGATTAAATTCTTCATCCAGTGCCAATAACTGCATCCTATACCCCCAAGTACAACTTATTGTAATAAATCGTAACCGACATATTTGCGTCCCCTGTATCGGCAGCGAAGCCAATGTTTGACGGTCCTACATCTAACTGCATTGATGTAAATGTGGATCCCCGATCTATTTTCTGAATGATATTTGTGCCATTCTTTCGGATCGTAGCATTTGCAAAATCAATTTCCAGCACATCCCCGGATGTAAATGACTCACATACTCTGACAAAATAATCATCCTTTACAATCTTAGGATTCGTTGTCTCCCCACTAAATAAGATCCGCGCCATGCAATATGTCTCCACATCGCCATCATTCGTAATCTTAACCAACTTGGCAAAATTAAAAGCCGATGCTACTGTCTTGATCTTCGCTGTCTGAATGTATGGAAATCCAAACATCTTTTGGCTTGATGCAATGTCTTTACCAAAATTATCCTCTGATCTAAAGTATGGATCCGGGCAATAAAACCGTACTTTCATTGTCATATTTCTATAGACATTCTCTGCCGGTATAGAAAAGCCCTCCAATTCACCTTCGATCCAACGTGTGGTTCCCAGATATGTCACATGCACTCGATAGGTATATTTCGGATTAAAGAATCCCAACGCTCTCGTTCTTATTGCTTCGTTTTGCTGTGGAAATCTCGATTTTGCCTCGACATACACGTCCCTGTCATCTACACGCTTACCGGATAGCATGGCTCCATCTCCAACAGCATTTTTATCGGTAAACAGGGAGAAGTTAGGGGCATCTATACCCTCTAACTTTGTAATCTTCCAATCTGATAAGCCTATAGTGAATTCCTTCGCATCGCTTCGGACACATTTGACTAATGTAGGTTTCATCATATTCCCCCTGCCAATCCAAATGTCATTGTATTTTCAAACGTGCGCCGGATAGCATCCGGGCTTGTCTGTGTATCATAAAAGTTAAACGTTTGGCTATTTCCATATCCCATCATGGATCTGCCTGTCACATTGGCTTTTAATGTTCCAAGGCTTGCCTGTGCTGTATTTACGATGGAATCTCCAAAACCTTCCATACCATCATCCATACCAGCCACGCACATCTTACCAATGTATTTGAACTCTCTTGATGGCGAATGGATACCAAAGACTCCTTTGACCTTGCTGATCACATTTCCCATGAGATCACCCACGCTTTTTAGCAAGATACCTCCCATTCCTAGGATTCCATCAATAAATCCTTGGATCACGTTCTTGCCTATATCTTTTAACGAGACACTGCCAAATGCCTGGACCATATATATCAATAACGTTCCAACTGTATTCAGCAAGGTTGACAGCATTCCCATAAAGCCACTGATCATACTCTTGATGCCGTTGGCTGCAATGTTCTTTAAGGTCTGTGGTAATGACTTTATCGCCCCTTCTACAGCCTCAAAAATCATTGTTCCGGCACCTTTCAATGCTGATATCATACCGACAATACCATTTTTTAGAAGTGTGATTGCCTTGCTCCCCAGTTCCAACCAGTTGAACGCCGACCACACTGCCACAATAGCTTCTATGATCTTGGGTATATTTTCTATCAGCACCGGTATAGACTGGATAATCCCCTCTATCAGCATCATGAGGATCTGCACACCTGCCATAAGGATCGTCGGCATATTATCATTGATAACATTAGCAATCGTCGTGATTATGGTCGGCAGCATCTCTATAATAGTTGGCAGACTCTTTACTATCCCCTCCGCCAATGCCAGCATCAACTTGATACCCACATCGATCAGTATCGGTGCATTCTCTGCTATGGTCGTTGCCAGATCTTGTATCAATGTAAGCATCTGCTCTATAAAAACCGGCAACTGTTCTGGCAGGCTCTCTGCAATCTGAAGCATAATACTAGCCAGTGCCTCAACAAGCATAGGTATCGTTTGTGTAATGCCCTGTATCAGTGTCGGCACACCCTGTACTATAATGGTCGCGATTCCACTCAAAACACTCGGTATCACATTGATCACCGCCTGCAATAATGCTGGCAGTATAGCAACAAGGCTATTGATCAGACTAACTGCACCGTCCACTAATGCTGGAAGCAGACTAGATATGATCGGTGGTAGTTTAGGTAACAGGTTTGCCGCCAGTTCCGTGATTCCTACTGATAACTTGGGTAGAATATTTTCAATCACAGGCAACAGATTGGATAGCATTGTTTCTGTAGAGGTCGTAAATTCACTAACCAATCTCTCAATATCCGAATTGGAATCACCTAAGCCGGTAACCAGATTCTCCCAGGATGCTTTCGTCATGTTGATGGAACCTTCGACAGTCGTTGCCGCTTCTTTTGCAGTAGTGCCTGTTATATCCAATTCGGTCTGGATCACATGAATGGCATCCGTTATATCTGCAAAGGAAGATATATCATAATGAATGCCTGTGATCTTCTCCGCATCAGCAAGCAACCTCTCCATTTCTTCCTTCGTGCCGCCATAACCTAATTTTAGGTTATCCAGCATAGTATAATTCTGCTTGGCAAATCCCTGATAAGCATTCTGGATGGATTCCATAGCGGTACCCATCTTATTTGCATTATCCGCCATATCGGTAATGGCACCGTTTGCCTTTTCTGCTGCCTCAGCAGTATCACCATCTAATGATGCAATCAGCGATGCACTAAAGGACGTCACCGTATCCATGTAGGCATTCGCCGATAATCCGGCTGTCTTATATGCATTATTTGCATATTGCATGACCTGATCATATGCCGTCTTGAATAGTGTATCTACACCACCTGTCAACTGTTCATATGCTGAATAAGCACTCACAGCCTGCTTGGTCAATATTCCCAATCCGGTTGCTGCTGCACCTACTGCCGCTCCAACTGCCGCCATACCGATCGTAGCAACACTGCCAATCTTCTTTAAGCCGGTAGTAACTCCGTCTGTATCAAGTTTTGTATCAAATAATAAAGATCCGTCAGCCCTTCTTTTTACCCTCCGAGGTCTTGCTAAATTCATCTAGTTCTTTCTGATCCGCTTCCGTGAGTGGTGGAATGATCTCCCAGGCACGTCTTAACTCCTCATAGACATCTACATCTTTACGGTCATCCCTGCGGTATGATCTGTATTGCATAATGTCTCTTAATTGAATCGTCAGCCCTCGCATTAGGGCAATAAACACATGCCAGTGCATATACTCTATGGATGTCAGATCAACGCCATAATGCTCCCAAAATCCTGCCACAATAAAATCCGAATCGATCTTATAATCCAATATGACCTCATCTGATCCGCTTCCTCGTGGCACTTCATTTTGTGGTGATGCAAATTCCATAAGAGATGCGACGTCGCATCGGCTCGGCATGTCGTTCTTAAACAAATAGGACACATCCACCAACTGACCGCTCCTCATCTCCTTTACATCTTCCATAAACCGCAACCACTCTCGGAAGTCTGTATGTATGGAATAAGCCCTGCCATCCACGGTCACGGTGTTTGGCAGTTTTTTTCTTGTCAGATCTATCATCGGCTAAACTGTGATACATTGCCTTTGGCAATAGAACTATGTGCAATACTATCAATGGTCTGTGTGATGCCAGCCATCTTCTCTATTGGAACACGGCGTAACTGTTCTTCCATCTGCTTGGTCTGATAGTCAAGCAGAGGCTGCTCATAAGCATCTAAAATCTTTTTGACCGTCAATGTCACTTCACACAGATCTACTTCCTCAATATTATCGGATCCCAGAATCTCTTTTGCATTTTCCGTTCCTACCAATCCCACGATAAAATCATACAATCTCTTGTACTTGTCTCTGATGCTCATTCCCCTTTTTTCGTCAATCCTGACCACTGTATCCATTTCCTCAACAACCTTTAAGGTCTTGTCTGGCAGATCATAAGATCGATCCTTGATAATCACTGTGTATTCCATGGCTTACTCCTTCTTTTCATACACCGGCTTTCCATCAGCTACCGTGCATGTTCCTCTCTCAATTTCATAGATGCTGAACTTAAAATAGATCTTTTCTGCAACCGAATCGAAGTGATCCAGAATCAGCGTTGCCTTAGTATTCCAGGCATTAAACTTTTCCGCATCCTCAGTTCCAATGTTACCGGCAAAGACGATCATCAGATTCTTCTTGACCTCTTCGCCTGTCGGCAGATCCAAAAACATTTCATAAAGATAATCAAATGCTGGATCTCCCTTGTTAGACTGTAATTCCTGTGACAACTCCGGCTTGTAATACTGCACATCCGTTGTCGGCATCTCACTTTCAATGAAGTCATTTTCCTCGGTCTGCGCATTGAGAACCAGATCAAAAATGGTTGATTTGCCGATTCTTGCATGTTCTGGTGATCCCGATGTTGCAATATTCAAAAATGGAATTGTCTTAAATTTTTTTAATCTCTCCCTTGTTTTATACCTCTCTTTCTCTCTCATATGTGATCGTTAATGATATTTGATACAACGTATCCTTGGAATCCGTCTCCATTGGATACGGATTACCAGTGATTTCCATGCCAAGGATCCGCCTGTTCCCATCAATTTGTGGAAATTCATATATGGTTCCCAGATCATCTGCCCAATAGGTCAATTCTTCCAGAAACTCATCAACTTCCATTCTCTCGGATGGTGATACGGTCGATTGCCGGACAAAGAACTGATACCCCTCTGTGACCTCATAAGACCCGTCATTGTGCTCCTGTATGCTTCTGTTTGGACTTCGGAACAGACCATACTTATCTGCTCCATCTGCCACATGGTTGATGTCGATCTGCATTTTGCCATATTCTTTGAGCAGATCTACGATATACTTTGCTATTGTCACACTCTACCCTCCGCAATCTTTTGTGCGCCAGCCAGAATCCGGTTTTTGTACTTTTGCTTCATACGTTCAAACCAATAATTTCCTCTTTCCGGTGCCTCTTGAAAATTAGCCGGCATATAATACCAGCGTCTTGCATAGGGTGTCCGGTATCGCAACTCTCCGCTCCCAATGATGGTATTGATCTTGGCTGACTGGATCAGGATATTGGAATCTTTTGGCACCATCGGCTCACAGAGACGCAGACACTCGTTGTCTACATACTGCTGCACTCGTTCATATTCTCCCAATCCATGCTTATGGATGATCTCTGTCGGATTACACTGGACTGCCTTCAATCTAAATAAATCTGCCGCCCTAAAAAAGCACCACCTTTACATTTTGTAAAAACCTACGATTGGAATTATCATTGACGCTCTTAATAGCCCCGCTTCTTGGAAATGCACGGCGCAGATCTGAAATGCGGCTCCCCTTTACATCCTGCACATCAAAAACGATATCGCCATAGACGATACAATCCTCGTCATTATCAGCGTCCAGTACCACATCCTCGTATGTTCCCTTTGGGAATGTTATGGTCACTGACGTGGCAAGTTTTACTATGCCACCATCTGTGACTGTCTTATCCGTATGCTCTGACCATTGCACACCGTGGATCACGCTACGATTCCACATACCGTCTTCCACCTTATGAAATAGTGTAATAACATCCTCAAACATCAATAAGCACCTACCAATCCTGTCCCGGATAACCATGCTCGGATGGAACTCTGTAATTCCCCTCGCAGTTGCTCTGCCGTCTGGATCACATAAGACTCGGAATATCCATCATTGCTAACAGATGATACTCCCTGTCCTTTTGCACTCTTGGCATCCTCTGCCACTTTATCCATCACATTACAAATACATTCCTGTAATTGTTGATACCCAAACGTATCCTGATTTATATTCGCCCATCGGATCCAGCCTATAACCTGCTGCACTTCTCTTTCTGCCAGCGCCTCTGCCTGGTCAAACTCTTCCTCACTCACAATATGATGAAAGGAGCGATACTGCTCCCATGTTACTTTTGCCATATCGCTCCATCCTTTCTTTACTCCTTAGGCTGCAACTTCTCATTTTCCTCTTTGAGTGCGGCATTTTCTGCCTGCAACTTCTCATTCAAAGCCTTAAGATCCTTAATTTCCTTTTTCAGTTTTGCATCTGTACTCTTTTTCTCCGGCTTTTCAGCCCCTACACCTACTCTTCTCATGTGCCACCTCCTACGCTTTGCTGTTCATGTAGATACCGGCACGCTTATTTGCATAACCGTCTACGATTCCATACTTACGATACTTTACAATATCTGCATCTGCATCTGGGTTGCTTGAAGCAAGAATGATATTGCTGACCGTGTGCTTGTCAAACTTGATAATTGCGGGCTTATGCACGATCATAAAGTTGATGTCTGCACCATTACTAGCCTTCTTATAATGACCTGCTTCCTCTCCTAAGGTCTTACCATCGAGCAAATCAATGGCTGTGTAGAATCGTGCCTGCGGAACGACCTTCTTTACAGCAAATTTTCCAAGAACTTCTCTTGATTTTGTCGTATCGAGAGACATAACACTGTTAAGCAATGTCGCGGTTGCATAAAGAATACGATTCTCCTGTGGAACCTCATCTTCATCCATCTTAGACCATGCTGTGAGCAATGCATCCAAGAACTGGGAAGCATCATCAATTGTACCTGTGGCCTTGGAAATGCTCTCCAAAGATGCCAATGTTGCGAACGTAAATGCATCCGCCTCTGGTGCCACCTTCTCACGCATAAGTGTTGCACCTGCCATTCCAAAGGCAAGTTTTCTAGATTCTTCATTGTCCATAACATCTACAGCGATCTTTGTACCTCTGTCATAGTTGAATGCGGCGGTTTTCCACTTAAGGTCTACTGCCCCTGTTGTATAGCCACTGTTACGATCATACTCCCCAAGACCAGTGACGCTGATCTGCGGGTATACGATTTCATTTGCATTGGCACCAGCCCTTGACATAGTTGCGTCAGAAGTCAGATCCGCTGTTACGGATGCACTTCTATATACCTCATCAAGTAAACTGGTATAGTTTTTTGCTAAAGTGATTGTGTTTGGCATTTCGTTTTCCTCCTATTTCTGTTCTGTTGTTACAGGCGGCAATCCCATTACAGCGCGCATAGTAGCATCACTGTCCTGATTACCTGTCTTGATTACTGATCCGATCGGATCTCCTTTGCCTAAAACATATGGCTCCGGTTCACCGAACAGCATCTTGCTATCCTCTGCTTCTGCCAGTGTCTTAAGCGCTGCGGTGATATCCTCTTTCTGATTTTTAGATGCTTTCAATGTCTCTAAATCAAGAAGTGCCGTAATTGCTTTGGCATTTCTACCTTTGACAGATGTAATACTGTCTTTCAGAAGATCATTGAAATCACGGTCTGCAATTTTATCCTTCAGTTCTTGGTCTTTGTTCGCCAAGTCTGTTTTTAACGTTGCAATCGTACTATTCAACTCATCCACGTTTACATCCTTAAACTTATCAAGGCTTTCGGTTAAGGTCGTCACCTTTCCTTCGGTGGTTTTTAACTTCTCCGACTGTATTTCATAGTCAGATACCGTTTTGTAGTTATCAAGTACAGTTTTTTCAAAGTCCTTTTTCTTTTCTTCTGGTACCTCAAGGCCATACTCTTTCA
Organism: Roseburia sp. AM51-8; assembly: GCF_003478275.1. NCBI lineage: Bacteria > Bacillati > Bacillota > Clostridia > Lachnospirales > Lachnospiraceae > Roseburia > Roseburia sp. AM51-8. The sequence goes on from NZ_QUEY01000008.1 coordinate 28,777, forward strand.
TGATTTCAAAAATGTTCTTCATAATATCCTCCTAAAATATTTTTTTAATCGCACTTTCTGCGATATGGGAAATTGCGGACGGCGGACTTGAACCACCATAGTCGGCCTAGGAAACCGATATGCTACCTTTGCATCAATCCGCGGCAATAAAAAAGCGCCAAATAATAAATCCTTACTTTAAGAATTCACTATTCGGCGCTTAGGCTCTATTGTTATTATACTTTGTTGTTTACACTTTTTGCAGTATCCCGGAAAGTTTATCAAGATCGTATCCGTTCGGATCATGAACATTTTCGGGTTACCGCATATCGGACACCTGTACCATTTATAGGACACATCTTCACCCCTGTCCTTATATTACCATCATATAATGTGTTTTTCAAATATTTTTTCTATAGCCACTATGCCATCTCATTTATCCTTTCCTTGGAGCGGTATAGAAGTAATCAACATGAACACTGTCTTCATTGTCTCCTTTGGGCTTAATAGAAAATAGTTGGCACAAATGTTCAATATTCTCCTTGTCCGACCAGTCTAATACATGAAAGTCATCCCTTCTGCTTTCATACTCTTCATATGTTTCTATTCTCAGAAATTCATCTTTTAAACTCACTTGATAGCCTCCTTCATCAATGCCAAGGCATTCTCTGATATTGTTTCATGGCTCATATACTTTCTAAACACTTCCGAAACAACTTCACCTAAAACATTTATATTGATTGTTCCATCCTGATTGACCGCTTCATGCATACTTCTTACATATAGTCTGCCTTGATATTCTGACTCAAACCGTTCTCCGGTTACCAAAAAGACAGGAACCTCATTTCCTAAATTATCATAGTATATTTTTTTAACTATATTTTCACTTGTTAGTCCCTCTGTCAAGTAATTTTTATATGCATCTACATCATCCTTTTTCATCATATAATTTTCAATAAGATGTCCATATTCGTGATATATATGTGGTACTTCTGTTCCTTTTCCCACATGTATAATTCTATTTTCTATATCACATGCACTTGCATCATAGCCCATTTCAAACGTCACATCTGACATCTTTGTCTTTACGCTTAGTGGTAACTGTTTGTAGGCTTGTGTCACTGCCATTGTATCTTCAAATCTTTCTTTTTCACTCATATTTGAAAATGGCTTGTCTCTAAAAATTAAATCCACTGCCTTTTGAAATTTTGTTTTTTGAGGCATGGCACTTGTCCCAGCAATAATCCTCAGGCGATTTTCTTTCGGTCGCAATTCAGCCTTATCACTAAAACTGACATACTGGTCCATCTGTCGGCTTAATTTATTTTTCAACACTGTCACGTCTCCGCCGACTATATTCTGGGCTTCGATCTCGCGCTTGGTGGCTCTGATCTGGCGCTCCATTTTGCGCTGTTGCTGTGTCATCTGGTAATAGGTATATTTCTTTCCATCTATTACCTTAGGCTCCGGTACAGTCACATTATCCGGGACTACGGAAGCACCTTCCCAGTATGGGTAAAAGTCATGCGTGCAGTTTGCTCCTTTTAATCCGGTCACTGTCCCATATCCGGTTTCTTTGACGAAATCAGGATATTTCTTACTCTTTCCTGAATAGGAAAAAACCTTATTTTGCCAGACTGCATGCTCCGGTCTGCTTCCCATATGCTGACTGGTAATAACCAGATCATGATCCGACTGCTGCAAATTGGCTTCCGTGATCTTGCCCGATAGTTGGCTCATACCCGTCCTGACACACATTCTTGCGGCTGTATCCAACTGATAAGACTTGCCACTTGCATAATCGATTGTCCGAAGCCCGCTTTGTGCCATACGGTGGATACACTCGTCTACTGCTGCATCATATGAAAATGTCCCGGTACACACCTTAAGCAGTGCCAGGTCCATTTCACGCTGATACATGCCTTTGACACCGGTAGTCCCCAACAGAACATTCTTGAATCCCATAGACCGTGTCAGATTCTTTAATTCTCCGACTGTCTGCTTTTGTGCTGCCTTGATCAGTTGGCTCATACTGTTCGGTTGTTTCAGATCCTCACCTTGTTCTTCCCACATCGACAGATCGTTATTCCACGCCATACTTCCTGCCTGAGCGATCAACTCTTTTCCCTGCACCTTTGCCTTGGCTACTGTCTTATCAATGATGTCCTGGATCTCCTGCTTGGCATTGAGTGTATTTTCTGCCACTGCCATCTGATAATCCTTGTCTGCCCGAATGGACTGCATCACAGCCGTCCGGATCTTATCAGCAGAATATCCCTGCTCGATCATATCCTTTGCCATAAGTTCAGCCGTTTCGGTATATCTCCCGGTCGCTTTCACGCGTCTGGCAATATCTGCGATCACCTCATCTTCCATTTGCTGGTACAGTCCGATAATATACTTATCTGCTAATATTTCGATCTGTTCTTCTGATAATGCCCTGTGACACACCTCCATCCTGCTGCATTAGTCATCATCTTCTGGCTCATCCTCTTCCACATCTGCCGGAATATACTTTTGAGCTCTTCATCCGACAAATTATACTTTTCTTTCAAATACCACTGTAAAAGGATAGGCACATTACTAAAGGTCATCGCATCTGCTCTCATGGACTCTAACTTGCTCTGCCGATCCTCCACGTAGGAATCATCAAACTCGATCGACAGGATCTCATCCTCGTTAAAGGACGTTCCGTTAAAATGATTTGAAAACCACATCGCCGCATGCAATATATCCGTGATATAGTTGCTCGCCTGTTTCCTCTGCTTATTTAGTTCCTGCATGGCATCCTGTCTGGTACCGATATACTCGGTCGCCGTTTTGATCTGCCCATTCTCAAAGGTATATTTCTTACTACCGAAGCCAAACTGCATCGACAAAAGAGACAGCACCAGTTCAAAGGCCTTTGTAATCTCTTCGACACGGATCTCTGGATTATATTCTTTTATCAGTGTATCAGCATTTGGTAATTTTTCTCCCAGAAGTACAAATAACTCCTTCTGCTGCTGGGTAAGATACGGATTGCCGTCCTCATCTGTTTTGATACATGCCAGCAATTCATTGATAAAAACCAACTTATCTCCTTTTGACAGATCACCATGCAGGATGTTGTAGCAAAGATCTACGGCTTTAAACAACGGAATGGCATTATAGATCTTTGGCAAGCCATATCCTTCCATGTCGTCCAGATGATTGACCTCTGCATTCTCCATAATGGCAAATGGCTTTACCGCACCCAACTGTAATACATTCCGGCTTACTTCTTTTCCTGTCTCGTCAAAGACAACTGTCTCTGCCCGATACAAGCCATCTTGCAAAGTGAACATGACAAGCACGGTTCTCTTTTTGCCTTTCACCACATTCGTACCACTAAAGGCACACTCTGTAATAAGTTTATTCTCTACTGTCAGTGGTACAATGCAGTCTGCATCACAATAATTGATGCGCACTTCTCCACCCCGGACTATCATCTGCTTACCTTTCTGGATGTATTCTGCCCCCCGCAGGTAAATGTATGCTCCGACCGTCCCTGTCGCCGCCGTCTTTTCCAACTGCTCCCGGTACATAATGTCAAAGCGATTGCTTGCCATAAACTTCTCAATAAACTCCTGTGATCCTGATTCCTTATCTGGAGCAACAGATACTACCTCGCATAGATTAGCATCATCTGCACAACACCGCTTTGCAAAGTTCATCTTATGCAGCACAACCTCACTGTCGTTTAAATTCTTCCGCCTATGAAAATCGTCGATTTCCCGATTGGCATACCAATCCTCACAGATTTTGATATATGTCAGTGCCGTTTCATTCACTCCATATCCTTTTTTCTCTAAATATCCCTTTACACACTCTTTCCTGGTCCTACCTCCTGTCTAAATCAATATTATCTGCAAAATCTATCATGGTGTAGCATATGGCATCCCACCAGTCGTTACAGTTCCCGATATTCTTATCCTCTGGGATATTGGGTTCCTTTTCATCCCATTTCAATCTACCCATTGCACTTCTTACTCTTGCGCATTTCCGGTTGATTTTAAGCCGCCCGGTATTCAACAGTTTATCCATCATTCTCGGTCGATCGGCAATCTCATTCTTTGTGCATCCGGTAATATTGCGAAATGACAGTCCTGCTTTTCTTGCAGCACTGATCAAACTGTTGATCATAGTTGTACTCGCAGAATCCGGGAAGATCCATGTGATCGGTCCATACGCATCTTTGCACTTTCGGTAAAAGGCAACAAACTTATCACATATTCTTTCTGCATCTATATCCGGTGACAACTCTATGCCTTCCTCTTCCGTTATTCTCAAATCATGAAATCCATGAAAGTATAGCGTACAGACAAAAGTTGTCATGGATCCGTTTCCTCCAAAGTCAATCCCGATCACAATTTTGTATGGTCGGTGCAATAATCTTCCCTGCTCATCCCTTGCCAGTAACGGATCTGTCTCTTCATCAAATAGATACGGCTCATTATCTTCCGCAAATTTTCTGAATATAATGCCCTCGGCGACGGCACGTTCACCACGGATATCTCTTTTATACCAGACCGTTCCTTTCTGGTAGGTTGCTAGTACCTTGCGGATCTCCTCATCCGTCATACTCATATTATCCACCAGAGTGAAATGCCCATAGTTATATCCATAGCCACTATTACGCTCTTGCTGCATCTCATGAAACTTAAGGATCTCCGTATAATACCAGTGTTCTTCCTCTTTTGGATTCAGATCATGGAATATCTTTCGATCTTTACTGGATAGTGTTCGGTCAAACACTTCTTTTAGAAACTTCTTGTGGCACTCATTCGCCTCTGTAACGTATGCCATGCCGTATGTATTACCTTTTATCAGTTTCTCATCACCGTCTTTGCCACCACCGGATACCAAAACAATCTTTTCCCCGGTTTTTGTCTGCACATATACACAATCACGGTCTTTATACTTACCTTCCCGGCATCTTCCCTCAAAGTAATTGAGCAGACCGTAGCCATCACAGTCCAGAATATTGAGTTTTGCTGTGGCATTGGAAACACCTGCCGCCAAATGTATCTTATTTGGGTGATTCTCCAACATGGCACAAAAGATCATCGTCTGTAAGACGTTCTTCCCTCCACGCTTACCACCTTCCGCAACATTGAACCAACTGGAAAAGCAACGCATAAAATATGCATATTGTCTTTTTGATAACGGTGCCGGATTATTCATGATTCACCTCTTTTTCAAGATCGTCAATATTACGGTTATTTACAGGATTCCGCCATATATCTGCTATCGTCTGCATATTCTTGACGATTTCATTGGTCTTGTTCCCAGCATCCTCTTCCACAATACGTTTATCTCGCCAATCTTCCGGTTTTCTATTCTTGAGCCAGAAAATCTGTGCAGTCGTATCTCCCGGGATATAGACCTCATCCTTGCCTACAACCAATTCCTCTTTTTCACACCTACGTCCATGGTCGTCATAATAGATATGTTTTACCTTAAATGTCTTTCGGACTTCATGCACACCACCTATGGCTCTTTCAAGCAATGCATTCTCAACTTTTCGGTCAACAATTTCCTTTTCTTTTTTTAGGGTGTCCGAAATGTCCGAAAATTTATTTTTCCATTCGATCAATGTGCTACGTGCAATCCCCATGTTTGAAGCAATTTGTTTCTCTGTCAGACCATCCCGCGCCCAGCCTTCCAATTTCAGCAAATTTTCTGGTTCCAGCCACTTCTCATACTTTGCCCTATGCTCTGCACCCCCTGTCAAACAAATAAGAGCCTAATACATGAAGTCTCTGCTCCACATATCAGGCTCTTAGGCTCTCTTTTTGATTATTATATCCTCTTTTTTTGTGTTTTTCCACATCATTTTATCCTGCTGCATGATGCTCGCCTATCGTCTCGTGATCGTTACCTTGTACTTTTTTGCCATATACTTGCCATAGGTCATATCATTTTCTCTGGCATCCATAGCATCCTGCGCAAGACTTGTGGTCTTTTTCATCCTTTCCTTTTCTTCTCGCGCCTGCGCTCTTTTCTTTTTCTCTTTCTCGCATCGTTTCTGGCGCAGATCTATCGATGCTTTTTCGGCGCACTGCGGTGTGCAATACTTCTGACGCATATGCGCTTCAAACGTCTTTCCACATACCGGACACTTTCTGATCGTCATCTTTCTCCTTTCTGCCGCCTCCATAAAGGAAGCGGCGCATCATGGCTTTTTCGTGGTATAGTAAAATCGCTGGTTCTTAAGGTGTTTCAACCATCACTGATACAGATTGACATCCACAAGCGACCAGTTCAAGTCAATGTCTCTGCACTTATCAAGGATCTCCCACTCCTGGATCCATTTGATCTTGTGCTGATCGAACCGAAACTGCATCTCGTTACTTACGGCAATCAGATAGCCATCTGCCGTTATGTGGATAGGCTGCATTTCTTCGTTATCTCCTCTTGGCAGACCGATACAATTATGTAATCTCGCCGGTACCATGATCTTTTCTAACTTATTGGTCTGATATACAACCTGTATGTCAGACCCACTGGAAATAATCATCCTTGTTGCCGTTACCACATTCTCTGCCTTTTCCCACTCGCTATTAAGATCTTCCTCGATAAATTCCACTCTTGTCATCTGTGGCTCATCATTTTTGACGTAACTAATGGCTTCGCCCTTACTCGGAAGTCCACCGGTCAGTTTGACCAGTTCCGCCAGTACATCGTTGTCGATGATTTCAGCCGGACAGATCAGCGTAAAGATGTGTCCGCGTATGATGTAGACGTTATCATTCGTCAGACCGATATCCAGCGCATGGTCCTCATGTGCTTCCTTGAAAATCACCTTTAATTTGTTTGTTCTTGTAAACATTCCTCCATCTCCTTCCATTTGTTGTAGGTCAATTCATCTTCATTCCAGCCCGGATAGATGCGCTGGAGATAGGTTTTCATTATCCCCAACATTTCTGGTCGCAGTCCCTTATTCCCGTTATCCATCAAGTTATGATGGTAGATACAGCCAACTGCTGCATTTTGCTCAATTCCCAGACCGCCCTGTGATCTTGGGATATAATGCATGATTGAAAAAGTATGTGTCGCGAAATAATCATATTCCGGCATATGATAGCCCATACGACAGAAGATACATTCCATGTCCCGATCTTCTATGCGCTTTCTCGTGGCTGGTGTGAAATCATGCGCTCTGGTCTGTTTTTTACGCTTCGCCATTTCGTCCTCCTGCAAAAAATATATGAATTCCGTGTTCATAGGCATATTCAAATTCTATGGCACATCCTTTGGATTCCTGCCAGCCCGGCAACATGAATATAGCCTCGCACATATCCAGCATCGCCAGTGATGTCTTCATGTAGTCTTCATGGCTTAACTCTGGCAGTTGTGCATTGACCTTTTCCGGGTTGATTGCAACGTAGCTGCTGCATTGATGGCTTGCTCCGCTACTGCAAACCTCTCTTTATAGTCCGTCGTCCCTGTGATCGGACCGCTTATGTATGTCCTCATTTCTCTACCTCCCTAAACATCAGTTTATTTTGTTTTCCTTTGAAATTTGTTCTGCTATAAATGCAAGTTGAAGATTGGCTTCGCTTATAATAGTGGCATATGTTTTCGCCAACGACTCAACATCAACTACTTCTGCCATCAAATCTTGTATAACCTCTCTCATCTCGTCCTCTCTAGCCATGTCAGTTCTCCTCTCCATATTTTCAGGTTATTTTTTCGCTATATCCAACCATGTTCGCTCCATCAAAGTTCATTGAATACTGACCGGTGATGTTTGCATCTTCCATCCACCAGTCGAATACGCCTTGTCCTGTTTTCCAACCCATGATGTCTTTGTTGCCACACTGTTTTCGGTGTTCCAGCATCCTGTCGAAGGCTCTGATATAGGCTTGTTTATATTTTGGATATTGTTCAAATTCTCTGTATCTGTTCTTTCCTGCCATGGGGCATCCGATACAACCAATTCTTGAGCATCCACCTTTATACAAAGGGTTTATTTCTATTCCCTCATGCCGGATGTACCATCGCAAATAGTCGTCATCCCACTCCAAAATAGGATTTACCAACGTCTTACTTGTCCGGTAGCACTGCTCTACCATCCTATGTGTGTCAGCGTTTTCGTAGTTTAATACAATGACACCGCCCTTCCTGCTTGCTAAGACATCGCCATTGTCAACACTCCCTTTAATGGTCTTGTTCGGCTTAGGAAAAGTCACAATTCCTTGATTATTCGATCTGCTACGACTTTCTGCCTTTCGCACTCCAGTTATGGTTTTCTTGCCTTTTCCGCTATGTTCTTTCAATTCCGAACAACAATAACGAAAAATCCGTGTAGGCGGTGTTTTATGCTTCACGATCAACTGCCACATCGACATTGCCGGGTATTCGATAGTTACACCTGGTTTGCTTTTCACATACCTAACAGTTTCCGGGGCATCTACTGTTGTAAGATTATGCACTGCCTTAAATGGAACTTGCGATTTCTTAGCAAGATGCAGGATCACGTCTGAGTCTTTGCCGCCGCTGTATGCTAATTGATAGGGATCATCGCTTGCAAATGCCCGCAAGATGTCTATTGCCTGTTTTTCTAAATCCACTTATTCACCCTCTTTTAGTTTTCATCATCTTTTGGCTTTTCACATGGCTCAAATGCAATGACCCATACCCAAGGATTGGCATCCCATCCATAGCGGTCAAGGTCTGATTTCTTGATGGTGGAGTTCCATATATTCATAAAATGCTCCTTGGCGCTATGTATATGATTGTACTCATCATCTGGAGCGTGGATGAATCCTCTATTATCTATCGCGCCTTCAAGTATTGCCCCATCTTCTGTAATCTCCTGCAACCGTTCCACCCTTACCTCTGTTACCTTCAACCAGATCCTAGCAGCATCCTTCGGCATGTGTATTGAGGGGTGCCACTTTTCTTCTAAATATGCTCCTGTCTGTGGAAACGGACTGTTCCATGCTTTGTAAACATATCCGCCGGTCCATTCACTCCATGTCTCTCGGACATACAGCACATCTCCCGGCTGATACGGTGGCAGGCACAACTTGCTTATAATCTGTTTATCCTCTACCTCTGGGTGTTTCTTATGATATGGGCTATTCAGCATTGCATCAACATTATGCTTTATCAATCGCCGAGTGCAGGTCTTTCTTCCGCCCAAAATGGCTCGTACCATTTCGGTATTAAACAATATTGGCTTTGTGCTCATTCACCTCATCCTCCTATACCACGTTTGGAAACAGATCAAACAGAGTCGGCATATCGACCTCACTCTCTGCTGCTTCCAGATATCCAACACCATCTCTAAAGTAATCCGGGTTAAGTTCACACCCTTTTCCATAGCGACGCATCTTGACAGCCATCATCGGTACAGTCATCAGTCCACCAAACGGATCATAGACCACATCCCCCTCATTGCTATAGCGGTTGATGATACGCTCAACGATATCCAACTGCAAAGGACATACATGCATCTGGGCACGTCTGCGGCTCTGTGTAGTGTTCAACGTCCGCATCCTGTTGATGTCATCCCATACTTCCAACTGGTTCCATGATCCCGGTGCCACCACCATAAAAGTTGCCGGCAGTCTGTCCTCGGTATCTAACTTCTTGGCAAGTGCAACGTGTTCATCGTAGTTATATACCGTGTCCCTGCTATATTCCCGGTAGACCGCCTGCAAGGTATCAACCGATGCATTCTGCAAGTCTTCCTTGCTGATAAGGCAGTCACCGGAACTTCTCCAGTATGCGTGAGCGTCAATCTGCCACTGTGCTCTTGTATAGTCCTCTTTGCTTTTCTTGACCGGTGTATCTGCATATGCCGTGGATCTGTCTGTCGGCAATTTGCGGAATAATAAAATATACTCCGGGCATCCCACGCCCATCTTAGATCCATCCTTGCACTGCTCCGACCAGCCTAAGCGGTAGGTCTGATTGTTCTCCCTTACCACATCCGTCACTACTGTAATCATCCCGAAATACTGAAATCCATGCTTCATATAGTGTTCAATGCATACCGCATGAAACGGCTCGATCGTCGGCATCCCTGTCCCGGTCGCATTGCCGAACAGCACTCTGTCCTTGACATGAATGGCAGCAACTCTTCCCGGCTTTAAGACCCGGAGCAGTTCCGGTGTCAGATAGTCCATCTGCTCAAAGAACCGGTCTGTATTCTGGTTGTGCCCGAAGTCGTTGTAATTGGCCGAATACTCATAATGATTGCCAAATGGTATCGACGTATGGATCAGATCCACGCTGTTATCTTCCATGGCGCGTGTCTCTTCCACACAATCTCCATACACCGCCGTATAATGTGCTCCTTGCACTGTCCTTTCTTTTCTTGTACCTTCCACTCCCATCTTCCTTTCCAGCCTCTCTGCCTTATTTGCTGCATTTAGTCCATATTTCTTCACAATGGCAATCATCTTATCCACCATGTGATTATGATTTTTCCATTTCTCCATCAGCGCATCCTTGATGGCTTTCTCGTTCTCCATGTAAATAACGTCGATCACTACAGTATCCTGTTGCAGGAAACGATAGCACCGATGCACTGCCTGGATAAAATCATTAAATTCATAATCGATCCCCAGAAAAATCTCCCGGTGGCAATGCCTCTGAAAATTACATCCAGATCCGGACAGAGACTTCTTGGTTGCAAACAGTCGCATCTTGCCCTCGGAGAAATCGATCACCCGCTTTTCTCTCAGGTCATAGTCCATTGATCCGTAGATATCTACCACTTCCGTCAGGGCTTTCTTGATCGCATGCCGCTCTGCTTCCAGATCATGCCACAACAGGAAATTGTCCTCCGGCGATGCATCCACGATCTCTTTCATCTTCTCCACACGCTTATCAATACTCTCGCGCTTTACCTGTGCCGCCTCTTTCAGCCCCTCCGCTGCTTCTTGAAAAAGTTGCATCTGACCATCTTTTTCCATAGCATCGCCGTAGTGGATTGGAATCTCATGCCAGCGTACTTCCAAGGGTGGCAAATCATATCCCTCATCTGAATATTCTGGGTTCAGATCTGACGGCTTTGTAATAAATAATGCCCATGATGAGATCCATAGCCAAAACTCATCTTCCATGTTTGGATATAATGTCAGATGGTTTGCCTTTGTACTGTCTCTTTGGAAGAACCGGGTCAATGCCTGTCCGGTGTCCATAACTTCCAGATATCCGGCATAATGGATCAGTTCCTTGTACTTGTTCGGGCTTGGTGTAGCCGTTGCCACCAACTTATACGGCACATTCTTGAACTTATCCAGAAATGTCTGGTAGGTCTTACTTCCAAAGGACCGCAATACGCTGGCTTCATCCAGTGACGTTGCCACAAAGTATGACGGATCTATATCACCGTCTCGCACACGCTCATAATTTGTCAGCACGATCCGGCTATCACATGCCTTGACCTCATCCATTGTCCTGCAATATGTCGGTCGCTCATACCCAAGGATCTCTACTGCATCCCTGGTAAATTCCTGCTTTACTCCCAGCGGTAACACGATCAAGGCTCGTCCCTTTTCATGCTCGGCTGCCAGATGGCAAAACTCTAATTCCTGCACCGTCTTTCCCAGTCCAAAAGACTCAAACAATGCTCTCCTGCCACCTTTAAGTGCCCAAGCCACGGCATCCCTCTGATGCGGCTTTAGCACCTGATTGATCTTCCCCGGCGCAACAACAAATCCACTATCCTGCGCCAGTTCTATCTTGGTCTCTAAAAATTCTTGATATGTCATACTCTCACCGTCACATCCTTCATGTATTCCACGTACTCAATACCGACTTCCTCGGCAAGTACCTTTACCTGTTCTTCCCATGTAGTCCAGTCCCCTGCTATGCAGGATGCTTTGTCTGTAAATCTCTCTTGGAATTGTTTTAAACGTTTTGCTCCAAATTCAAACTCATCCCTAAGCGTCACCAATGAAAGCAGTAAAATATGATTGACCACATTTTCTTTCACACTTTCGGAATACTGCTGCATCTGCGCCTTTGTAATACGCAGAGGAACTTCCGATGCATTTCTTCTATGCAACTCATTTTCCAATCCCTCTACACCATTTTCCTTTGCGACACGCAAAGCATATGACATACCCTCGCGCCTTAGTTGTTCGTCTTTCTTTAAACTGCTCATCTCCTACTCCTTTACATAAGACTCATCTGTTCCATCCAGCAACTGCTGCATATCGTCTGTTATGGAAAATCCATACTTCTTAAAGAAATCTACAACCGCGATCGCTCTTTCTGCGTACTCTCGGCGGTACTTGCCATCCCATGTGTATAAATCGTTACGCTTTACTTCCTGTAGGGATATTATTGCGCGATCCAGTGCCGTCAGACTGTCACGCCACTTGACATATTTTTCATAGTCCTCTGATTGTTCTATCTCCCATAGACCTTTACCCGCGTAGAGTTGTGTCAGATCACTTTCGGTTGACTGGGCATTCACTTTGACCATTACTTCCACGATCGCTTTATACAATTCCAGATCCGGCTTCAAAGGTTTGATCTCCTTGAAAACGAAGATAGCCTTAATAAAATTAGTGATCGTGCCATATAACTTTTTCTGCTTTTCTTTCAGTTCTTTCTTTTTAGTGTCCCTCTCCTGTGATTTGATCTCCGCTTCTGATAACTTCCGTTCTTTCTGCTTGACCTCCACCACAACTGCTGCATTACGATCATCGTAGATACCCACATGGCATTCTTTTTCTTGATCTCTTTTACCGGTTCTAAGGTATCGTCCTCTAAGTCCCAGTCCTGCAAATGCTCCATCTGTCCCCATACCATCTTTCCTGCTCTGCCTTTTTTGGTGCTGCCTCTAATCCTGCTTTTGCAAACATCAACTTGATCTCACTCACGTTCCTTTTTCTGTTTGCTTTTCTGACCGCCTGCTGCACGCGCCACTGCATATCTCTTCCACCTGACGTTTCTTTCAGGATCCGGTTTCTTTCATCCATATCCTTGACCTTTTCCAGTTCGATGAGATCACCCATGGATAACTGGAAAAATCCCTCATCGTCTTTCTTTTCTGCTAAAATCTCCTTGTCTAATTTTGCAATGTTCACGCGATGATAGACTGTCGCCTTGCTAAAGCCGGTCTTTTCACTGATGCTATCCACTGTCTCTCCCAGGTCAAGCATCATCTGAAAGCCCTCCGCCTGCTCAATGATCGTCAGATCACTTCTCTGCATGTTTTCTTCTAACATGATGGCGACCTGTTCCTTCTTGCTGATGTTCGATACGATCTTACACGGCACTTCCTCAAGTCCTGCCTGCAAGCACGCTTCCATACGACGGTTTCCGATCAGCACGTAAAAATCATGAAACGGACTGACCTTATTTGCATCCCACTGTTTCTCTGGATCCTCTTCAGTGCATTCGATTGGGATAACGGTAAGGTTCTGCATGATTCCATTCTTTTTGATGGAATCCGCAAGTTCTGTCACATCCCCCAGATCCTTCCTGGGATTGTCCGGGTGGTGTCTCAACCGCTTGGTCTCGATCATCACGATGTCTCTTTCTGTTTTTTTCATTTCTTTTCCTCCATTCTTTTCATTTCACTCAACATCCAGTTCCGGTATTTATCTTTCGTTTCATGGTCGAACAAAATCTCGTTCCCATTTAGTAAAATCAAGGTTTCCTGCCACATGGCGGCATTGGCAACCGGCTCATTTTTGGCATTTTTCCATCCATTCTTCTCCCATTCCTCTATCCAGCCCTGTAAAAAGGTACTCTCTAAGTACTCGAAATCCGCATAAATACTAAAGCGGAAGCGGGTTTTCTTAAGGTGTGACAGTGCAATGTTCAATATCATGATCTGAGACTGGTTTTTCGTTGTATTTACTCTATAGAACTGACTTTTTGTTGCCGGTTCTCCACTTGTCGGTATTTCGATCACAAAACCGATGATACCGTCGCTCGGTTTTGGTGTTTTTATGGTCGATATCAGGTAAAGATTGACATCCATGGCGGATCACCTCTCTTTCTGTCCAATTTTTTCTCTGTGTAATACAGGTAGGAATATCCGGTAAACGGATTTATCCCTTGTCTGATCGTGGACTTTTCTATATAGAATCCCTCAGACGGCTGTGGACCATCTGCAAGGATCTTCGCCATCGTCCAGTGGCTATACTCTTTTTCCTCCGGATCAGGCTCTATCAGGTTGCGTGAGCAGTTATATGCCATATATGTCTTTTGTTCCTCCTCGGGGAAAAGGCTGATCTGTTCCAATGCCTTTCCCTTTGGCTTTTTTACGACATATTCTGCCAGTTCTTTAAAGCCGCCCTTCTCGTAAGCATGTGCGAAATAGATTCCCGCCGCCTGCTGCACCTTGTTCCATTCCGTGGCAACCAGTTTATCTGTGCTGCCGATGTCATTGATCAGGAAGTGGATATGCACGCCTCCCTGCTTTCCTATCTCGATCCGGTATATGTATTTCAGAGGCTGGCCACGTGACCGGTATCGATTACCCAGCCTCGACCGGAAATTTTTAAAATCTTTTAGCACCTGACTTGTAGTAGGGCGGTAACCCTTTTTATACTTGAGTGTGCACCAGTAATCTCCCTCTTTAAAGTTCAAAAGCATCTTCCGCCGGACTCTGGTCTCTTTGTTCCTTTGGTTCTGTTTTTCTATCTGCTCCGGTGTTGGCTTCTTCCTTGGTGCTCTACTCTCTCCTTTTGCTCCATAATTACCAGCCCATGTATATTCGATGTCTTTACATACACCACAGTCATATGTCTTTCTCTTGTATGCCACGCTTAAATGCTCCTAAGTTTAATATATTGATAGTGTTCGGAAAACAGCCGCTAAATCCGCTGTTTTTCTTGCTTTTTCGGGCATCACATGGTATACTCTTTTTAGATGATTTTTGTATCCATGTGATACCTGGCATCGACCGTTTTGGTCGGTGCTATTTTTTTATTTTGTTGAGAAGTATAAGTCGCCCATCCTGGCGTATGGGGTACCATATTGTAGGTACTTATCCATATCAAAGTAGTACAGCCCCGGATAGGATCTTGTCTCCATTTCAAGGCTGATCGCCTCGTATGTACTTATTGACGGCTCTACCTCATTCATGCGACCATTCCAATAGGTCGCGAATTCATACGGATCCGCAATCACCTCGCTAATCGTGTCTGGCCAGTCTGCGTCCTCCGTGCGATTTAAAATCACGGAGATCACTGCACGTTTGACATCAATCCTCTGGTCTCCTGCCTCGGCTTCTACGCATCTGGCAAGTATTTCTATCTCGGCAGCGTACTTCTGATTGTTCGCCTCGACATTCTCTTTCATTCTCTCCTGCTCGGATTCCACCTGTTCCAAACGATACATTTCATCTTCCTGTGCTGTTTGAATATTGGATACCTCCAGTATGGCTTGTCCGACCTGACGCCGGAGCAAGCTGCACTCATCCTTGGTAACGATCACGCACCCAAGTGCCGTGCCAAACATAGCAGCCGCCACTAATGCCAGGGCGCAATCTGCCAACACCTCTTTATTTTTCTTTTTCATCTTTTTCTTTCTCCCATATCAAGATCATCCGTATATCATTGGCGGCGCGCCGGTAAAGCGCGTCCTCGTCATCATCTGACACTGCGACCAGGCATTTACCCAGACGCGTCGCCTGTCCGATTCCAACTACCTCATAAATCTTGATCCAGCCATCGTCATACATTGACATATGACTATAGACCCTGATTTTCTTCTTTTGCCGGAGCATCCGTACCAATATGAAGTATCTCTCCTGTTCTGTCATTCTTCTTCCTCTGGTACTACCATCGCCAGTGCCTTTTGCAGATTAAACGGCGGTACATACTTCCGCGCATTCTTATTTTTCAACAATTTCCGATACTTGATATAATCCGCAAACACACCGACATTGATCTCATTGTCGATGATGGCATACTCGTTATAACGACCATGCTCCATCTGCTCTCTTATGCCGGCTTCGTACCGATACATCGTCTGCCGCCCTATGCCAAAGGTGCGACAAATGGCTGACTTATTTTGATATATAGTTATATCCTTCTGCATTTACGCCTCCTGTGCACGATATTTCAAAAAATCGCACCCCTTCCCAAAATCCACACCATTTAATTTGAAAATTTTCTTTTCTGTATCTACCTCAAGTGTTTTTATCTCTTGCGGTATTCCAGCAAGAATTTCTTGAAACTTATCCACTCTCTTCTCCTTTCTCCTCTGGTCTTGAGATTGTTATCTATTCTCACTTTTTGTGATCTTCTATTCAAAAAAAAGAAACTGCACGGTTACCTTGTAATAATCAGCGATTTTTTTCTTTTTTTCATCGCTTGGAATTCTTTCCCCAAGTTCATACATTGCATAAGTACTTTGGCAAATTTTTAGTTCCTCAGCGACAACTTTCTGGCTTCTATTTCCTCGCAACCTTCTTAATTTTGATCCCATTCTTTTGGTATCCATCTTTCTTCTCCTTTCTCTTAGTTCACTATTTGTGATTACGTCTGTATGATAATCACTATTTGTGACCTTGTCAATAACTTTTTTCACTTTTTGTGATTAAGATATTGTAAATTATCACTATTTGTGATATTTTCATAATATAAATATTATGAATGGAGAAAAATAATGGCCGAATTCAAAGATATTTTTTTTGATCTCCGAAGTTCCATGGGATTCAATCAAGAACAAATGGCTCAAGAACTTCACGTTTCCAAGGCTACAATCGGTATGTGGGAAATCGGTGAACGAAAACCAGGTCCTGATAAATACGAAGAAATCGCAGACTACTTTAATGTGGATATGGATTACTTATATGGTCGAAGTCCTATCAAACAGAAGATATCATATGATTCTAAAGGACAGGCTCATCATAATATTCCGGTTCACACTATCAACGTTCTCGGACGTGTTGCTGCTGGTATTCCAATCAATGCCGTTGAGGAAATCATTGATACCGAAGAAATTACAGAAGAAATGGCGCAAACCGGAGAATTTTTTGGTCTTCTCATCCGTGGTCATTCGATGGAGCCTCGCATCTGCGATGGAGATGTCGTTATCGTACGCCAACAAGACGATGCTGAATCTGGAGATATTGTCATCGTAACGGTCAATGGAGACGAAGCCACCTGCAAACGCTTAAAAAAATATCATGATGGTATCGAACTCATTGCTAACAACCCATCTTATGATCCCCTGTTCTTTGATAACACTGAAATCCAGGCCAAACCTGTCCGGATCATTGGAAAAGTTGTAGAGTTACGTGGAAAATTCTAATTATCAAGCAAATTATACTTTAGGAGGAAAAATTATGGGCTTTAATGAAGATTTAAAACAACTTGCTGAAAGAGTAGTATCACTTAGGGAAAGCATTTCGACCGAAGAGGCAACTAAAATGTCAATGATTCTCCCTTTCTTCCAACTATTGGGATATGATGTATTCAATCCGTCAGAATTTTGTCCTGAATACACTGCTGATATCGGGGTGAAAAAGGGCGAAAAAGTTGATTATGCAATTCTCATTGACAATACTCCACAAATTCTTATTGAATGCAAATGGTGTGGTGAGTCGCTTTCAAAACATGGTTCTCAGTTATTCCGCTACTTTGGGACATCACAAGCTAAGTTTGGTATTTTAACTAATGGATTGACATATCAGTTTTTCACTGATTTAGACGAAGTCAACAAGATGGATCTAACTCCATTCTTAGAAATCCATCTCGACAATCTCAAGGATGCTCAAATAAATGAGTTAAAAAAATTCTCTAAAGAAATCTTTGACAAAGAAAGCATATTTAGTACAGCATCTGACTTAAAGTATTCTTCTCTAATTAAAAATCTTTTAGCAAGCGATATAGAAGAACCAAGTGACGACTTTGTAAGATACATATTATCTAATGTATATGAAGGGCAAAAGAATCAGAAAGTGATAGATAAATTCAAGCCTATCATCAAGAAATCCTTTACTGGTTTTATCAATGATATTGTAAACCAAAAAATCTCCTCTGCCCTTACTCCAGAAGATGATGTTCCCCCAGCAGAGCCAACCCTATCTGAGCCTAAAAGCAAAATCATTACTACCGAGGAAGAACTAGAGGCATTTTATATTATCCGAGGCATTTTGGCAGGAACTATTCCAGTTGAAAATATTGTATATCGAGATACAGAAAGTTATTTTGGCATTTTATATAAAGACAATAACCGAAAACCTATTTGTCGAATCAACCTCGACACCAAAAACAAACAAATCCTAATTCCAGATGCCGATAAGAATTTTGAAAGAATTTATATCCAATCCTTAAACGATATATACTCTTGTAAAAGTAAATTAGTCGCCGTGGCAAAGCGATATCAAAATCAGTAACAATAAAAAAGCCCCCGGTGCTAATTGCACCGAGGACAAGCATTGTTCCGAAGATACAACGCCCTCAACAAGCATATTGTATCATTCGGGGCAGCCAGTCGCAAGCGGAACAGACGTTCCTTGCTGGCTGTTATTTTTATACGCATTTTTAAGGAGGATGATACTATGTGGGCTGAAAATACCAAAAACGGAAAAGTTCGATTTGTCGAACGTTACATGGAGCCTCTGACCGGTCAATACCGCAAGGTATCGGTTGTCATGGATAAAAATACCGCCGCCGTAAGAAAACAGGCAACAGAGATCTTACAGACCCGCATTGAGGACGCAATAGCCACCACTGCTGCATATACCAAGCAGGATAACCTCACATTGCAAGAGTTGGTTGGTCTATACCGTGACTCCCAGAAAAGTTCAGTCTCTGCTTCTACCTACCAGCGAAATTTCTTTGCCACCCAATCCATCCTAAAATTGCTCGGACCATCGACATTAGTAAACCAACTCTCTGCCGGCTATGTCAAAACACAATTTATCAAAAACCATGATGCACCAGGCACTATCAACGAACGTATCACACGCTTTAAGGCTCTGATCCGCTGGGGCTATGATAACGATTACATATCCGATATCAACTATCTAAAGAAGATTAAGCCTCTGCCCGATAAAGAGGCACGCGAAAAACTAGATCATAAGTTTTTAGAGAAATCCGAACTCTCCACCCTGCTTGATGCCATGCGTGTCAAGCACTGGCACTACCTAACTGCACTCATGGTTCTTTCCGGCTTGCGCGTAGGTGAGGCTCTGGCTCTTACCATGAATGATATAGATTTTGCCAACAAGGTAATACATATTACCAAAACATATGATGCCGTAAATCAAACCGTCACAACACCTAAGACCCCGACTTCCAACCGGGATGTATTCATGCAACCGGAGTTAGAGGATCTATTGCATGAAATTTGCAACGACACCAGCAAAAAGAAAAACCTCTGTGGCTTTCGTGGAAATCTTCTCTTATGCAATAAGAATGGTCAGTATCTGCGATACTATGCATTTAACAAATATCTGAAGGAAACATCATCATCTGTCCTTGGCAGACCGATCACAACGCATGTACTCCGGCACACGCATGTTTCCCTGCTTGCAGAGGCTGGTGTACCACTGGAAACAATCACAAGGCGTGTCGGTCACGAAGACAGTGACATAACCAAACGTGTCTATCTTCATGTCACCAATCGCATGATTGAGCGCGATAACGAAATTGTCTCTAAAATATCTTTACTATAGGAGGGTTGAATATGGAAGCAAAGACTGTAATTATCAATAAAGTTATTATGGAAATGGAAAGAATATTATCCCAGGATCAATTAGATATGCTCCACAATGTTCTCATGATCACCTTATACGACTGTGAGATCTCTGAGGGCAAGAATGAAATTGTCGAATACGATGATTATGATCGCTTTTTATGTGAACAATACTATGCCACCTTAAAGGTCGAGGGCAAGTCGGAAAAAACCAAGGAGCCTGCTCTCACTTCCGGCCAGATTGAAAAAGCCATGATAAACTGCAAATCCACACGCGACAAAGCAATTATCTCTTTTATGTATGAAACCGGAGCGCGGGTCTCCGAGGTCGCCGGGGTACAGTTATCAGATATTGATTTCAACGAACACACTGTACTTTTACACGGCAAGGGTGGCAAGGACCGTATTTCCATGTTCACAGACAAGTCAGCGATGTATCTGGAAGAATATCTCACCAACCGCGATTTGTCGGTCAATGCTCTGTTTGAGTCCAAGAATAAAGGCAGCGCCCTTAGTGCCGCCGGTATCCGTAGCATGATCCACGATGTAGGTGTCCGATCCGGGATCACTAGATTGCATCCGCATCGGTTCCGCGTCAGCCGGATCACGCATCTTGTTGATCGCGGCATGCCATTACAGGATGTGCAAGAATTAGCCGGGCATACCTCCATCAATACCACGCGGAGTTATTATCGAAACACTCTGGAGAATGTAAAGCACTCATACCTCAAGGCGGCACAGTAAGAACCACTTGCCCCATTTTTGCCCCATTTTATATAATTTGCGAAGTAAGAAGTGCCGCAAAGCGTTGATTTTACGGCACTTCTCATAAAAGGTAAACTTCCCATCTTCCGCATTGGTTGTTATAGAACGTATATAAAAACCCCGAAGCCCTTATTATTGGGTTTCGGGTTTTTTACTATTTCAATTTATATCGAAAAAGACACTCATTTTTGCCCCACAATTATTAGGCTGCTTTTAGTTAAGAATGCTTTATATTATCCGAGTTATTTCTATAATATCCCCTCGTCGTATTTGTTAACGTATACCGGATCAGTTCTTGCACATCTTGAAAAAACATCCCGCTAACAAAAAAGTATCTTTTACATTTTATCAAAAAGGAGCACCCCACGACAAGGTGCTCCTCTTTCGGTATATATTTGAATACATCAGATTATATCACACTTAGCGATAAAATCAACAAGATAGTTCTCGTTTTAGTGCATCCTGCAACAACCGTGAAAAGTTTATTCCTGCTTTTTCTGCCTGTGCATTCAAGTAATATGGTATCGTACAGTTTTTCTTTACTGTACGATTATCATGTTTCTTTCTGTAATCTTCAAAATCAATATCGATAAGCGCCTCCTGATCTCCCAATTCCTTTTCACATGTCCGTGAAAAAGGTTTTGGTAACTGCTCCCCTTCATCTTCCATTTCTATACCAAGAATTCCAATAGCATCTCTTGCCATAAAAATAGCCTCTTCCAGTGTTTCTCCTTCTGTATTTGCGTCGAAATCTGGTATAGTAACAAAATATCCATTGGCTTCTTTTGATAATATAACCGGATATACTACAGCCATTTTCTCCTACCTCCTATGATTGCTCTCCTTTAACAATTTACTTAATTAGGATTCTGTAAGAACAGGGGTTTTATACCCCTGCCCTTTTTAGAATGGTTTTCGCTAGTCGTTCGCTGATCTCTTTGTGCCTAGGAATTGGCTCTTTCTTTACACCATTGGTGTATATGTCGTGATTAGAACCATTTCGCAACAAATACCATCCGTTTTGTTCTAGCGTCCTAATTAAGTCCGCTCGCTTCAAATATATACCTCCTTTCGCTCTTTATATACATATTATACGCATTGAATACGTATATGTCAACAATTTTATACGCATTTAATGCGTATATTTATTTTGTTGAATCTTGTAACCTGCCACTCTGCATAATGCCTTTGGTGTGACATAATACATAGACACTTTGAAGAATAGCACTTTCAGAGTATAATAGGGTTATTAGGAAATTAGAAGCGGGTGATTTTCATGACATTAGATAATGTTTTAACGGGCATTGTAACAGGTGTAGTAGCATCCATTATTATAATAGTGATGCAGACAATCTTTGATTACATGAAGCGAAAGAAATATGAGATGTTTCACTTTTATGAGTTTGACTCATTTGATATCGATGAATGTACACCTCCTGAATATCTAAGAGAATCAGGTAATGCAGGACATACGAAAGTTAAAATGCAACTTCCATTTGATATGAGAAGTATTCAAGTATTTCTTCAGGACGAACTAATTTATGAAGATTCTAATATTCCTGCTAATTCGTCGATTTGGATTTGTTGTAATTGTAGCATTGATGATTTACTTGGATCTGATGAAGAAATCGGTTTTACAATGAAGTGTATAACAACTCAAAATGAAAAGAGAGAATACGAGTATAAAAAGATTTATACCATGTTAGGAAAGCCCATTCAATATGCTCTCAAACTTAAGAAGCAGCATTTCACTTTAGCACCAGAATTACATTGATTAAAGATGTCAGCCTCGATAGAGATATCCATCAGAGTTTTTACTATCTCTAATCTTCTTGATGATGGCGATGTGAATGTATCAATAATCTATTATAACGAATTATTCTGGCTGAATCTGATGAAAAATACAACATCAATTTTTATAATTTAGATGCTTTCATTGCAGTAGGTTACCGTGTATACTCCATGAAAGCCACTCAATTCCCATTTTCTTACTTTCTGAGTAACCCTCTGTTTTCAGCGATACGATACTCCTGATGGTTGGCTCCGATGAATAAACTGCCAGTTCACCAAGCTTTTCAATTGCCGATGGCACCATCATAATTTTTCTTGTGCATCATCGCGATTCCAATAAAAGAAATAATTGCGAATGGACATCGCTATGCATACCACCAACATTGCCACGAGAACAATAACGCCTTCTGCTGTAGAAAACAGCGCTTTTAATGATGCCGTTCCTCTCATAAAAATCAAAAACAGCATTCCCAAAACAGCCGGCCAGCACACATGAAGAAGCCGCATCCATTTCTTTCTACCCGATTGGTACGCAGCATCTGTTTCCGGTGCATCCTTTCTTGTACATCGAATCGCAGACACCGGAATACCACGAACAGCCGTATAATTTCGTTCTGCCGTATATTCCACGCCATCCATCATGAATTCCGGATACATTCCCTCTTTCGTTATGGTAATCTCCTTATCCATCTCTCTCGCATAAGTATACAGTGCATTAGCGAAATCATATACGTCTTTTATCTCATCATCTGGTGTAAACGTAAAGGTTCTCCGGTGCTCATATTGAACCACATCCTTATAATCCGAAATCCACTTATCAAAATAATTGCCCGGCACCTTTTCCATCTGGTTGAGATACGAATCAACATCAATATCTGCAATTGTTTTATGCGTTTTTCTTAAATTTTCACAGAGATCAATCGCACACTTTGTATTTGCAAATTTTTTCTCTAACGCTTTTTCCTGTTTTACGAGAAGATTGTCCAACTCATCCGTTTCACATAACATCAACTTAATCTGTTCGATAGGCATATCCAGCATGCGAAACATTTTTACCAGTTTTAGCAAACGGACATCTTCCTCATTATATTCTCGATATCCATTTTCTTCGTTACGTTTTGGATAAATCAATCCACTCTTTTCATAAAATCTAATATTTTGGCTTGAAATCCCTGTAAGTTTTTCTACTTGTTTGATGTTCATCATTTTCCATTCCTCCGTGTTTTTGATTTTTACACCCTGAACTCTAAACCATATACAAACTACAAGGTCAATACTTTTACCATTTTTTCTACTTTTTGAGGATCTACCATCTCATATGCATCCTTTTTGTCTGCATCATAAGAAAAATCTACATTCTGATGCGAGGTTGTCCCATCCACGTTCCATTTTCGACAAGATGTATGCACCTGCTCCACTTTCGTATATTCCATCAAATCTTTTACATTTTCAGCATTTATGCCACTTCCTGCCAAAAATGTGATTTCTTTCCCATATTGACTTTGCAGCCATTGCAATTGTTGTCTTCCCGTCCATGCATCTGGCGCACCACCACTGGTAAGAATCCGGTCTGCTCCAAGAGAAATCAAAGTTTCCGTCACATGCTCCTGCTGCGTGACACAATCAAATGCCCGATGAAATACTGCTTCCTTTCCTTTTTCATGAACAAGTGCAATCATTTCTTCCGTCCGTGCAACATCCAGTGTATGATCCGCATGTAAAAAGCCAAACGCAATTCCATCTGCTCCATGTTCTAACAGTATGCGCGCATCCAGAAGCATCGTCTGATATTCTTCCTCGGAATAACAAAACCCGCCTCCCCTTGGTCGAACCATAGTCACAATGGGAATATCACATTGCTCTTTTGCACAAATCAAATGAGCGAGTGATGGTGTCAGCCCGCCCAAATACAATGCACTATTAAGTTCCACGCGATTTGCACCATTTTCCCAGGCGATTTTCACATCTTCAAAACTGCCACAGCAAATTTCCAGCAATCCTTTCAAAGAGTCCCCTCCTATCTTCTTTCATTTCCGATTTTCAATCACCTTCATTAAACCGTTTCTGCTACTTTTATCCAACTCATTTTCTATCCCATACGTTTTACATATCTTGCTCTATTTTTTCTCACGTTTCACTTTCTTTCGCGTAATTTGTCCTTTCTCTGAAATCCCTTGACATCAGCCTGTCATAACCGATAAAATAGCAAGGATTTGACGAAACATAAAGGAGTTTTACCATGATGCTATCAAAAACAAAAGATAATGAATTAGCGCAACAAATGTTGCATCTGGTTGTGCCAATTGCCATACAGCAATTTATGCTGGCGCTCGTCAGTGCAACCGATGCTCTGATGCTAGGATTTGTCGACCAGACATCTCTTTCTGCCGTTTCTCTCGCAGGGCAGGTTCAATTTGTTCTCAATCTCTTTGTTGCCGGCATTGCTGCTGGCTGCGGCATTATGATTGCACAATATTGGGGCAAAAGAGACACTGCATCCATTGAAAAAGTCATGCCCGTTGCGTTATATACCAACCTTTTATCCGGTGGGATTTTTACAGTGCTTGCCCTTATGATACCGGGTGGACTTATGCACATTTTTACAAATGATCCCCTGCTGATTGCCAATGGTGCGTCCTACTTACGCGCTGTTGCACTTTCCTATGTTTTTTGTGGGATTTCACAGATTTACCTGATTCTTCTAAAAAACACAGGGCATGCCGCGCTGAGTTCTAAAATCAGCTCTTCCGCTGTCATTATTAATATTATCCTAAATGCCATTTTGATTTTCGGTCTGTTTGGGGCACCACGTCTTGGCATTGTCGGTGCCGCTTACGCAACAGTTACCGCTCGATTGGTCGAACTTGTATGGGCATATTTTGCTGTACGCCACGCTCATAATGTTGCCATTCGCTGGTCCGGCATTTTGCACACCAGTAAAGTTTTAACAAAAGATTTTTGGTACTACACAACACCGGCACTTGGTGCAGCTCTTGTATGGGGCATTGCCTTTGTCCTTTACTCTGTCATTCTAGGGCATATGGGCAGTGATGCTGTCGCTGCAAATTCCATTGCCAGCATTGTAAAAAGTATGGTACAATGCGTAATTCGTGGTGTCAGTGCCGGTGCAGGTATTCTTGTCGGCAATTTGCTTGGCGCAAATGAACTGGAAAAAGCGAAAAATTACGGAGGCAGGATTACGCGTATCTCCATTCTCATCGGTGTAGTAACCGGAACCATTTTAATTATCCTATCACCATTTGTATCTCACGTTGCTCCGATGTCAGACACCGCTAGAGAATATCTGCAATTTATGATGGTTGTACTTGGATTCAACCTCATGGGGCAATCTGTAAACACCACCGTACTCGATGGTATTTTCTGTGCTGGCGGCGATGCAAAATTTGATATGATCGGTAATCTGGGTGCCATGTGGTGTTTTTCCGTACCTCTTGGTTTTATTACTGCGTTCGTTTTCCATGCGCCTGTCTGGCTTGTCTATATCATTATCAGCTTAGACGAAATTGTAAAACTTCCTGCCGTTTACAAACACTACAAAAAATATGTATGGGTTAGAAACATCACAAGATAAAGATGGAAAAAGGGACGCTCCTTGTGGCAAAAGGAACGTCCCTGATGTACTACCTGATGTACTAAATTTCGAAATAACGTTTTGCGTTGCGGTAAGAAATACCTTCTACAATCTTCTGTAAAGACTTGTCGTCTGCCGGGTACTCTCCGTTTTCTACCCAATTTCCGATCAGTTCGCACATAATGCGGCGGAAATACTCATGTCTTGTGTAAGACAGGAAACTTCTGGAATCTGTCAGCATACCGATAAAGTTGCCAAGGAGTCCTAAGTTCGCCAGCGAAGTCATCTGCTCCATCATGCCGGTCTTATTGTCATTGAACCACCATGCAGAACCATGCTGGATCTTGCCGACTGCCTCAGAAGACTGGAAGCATCCAATGATGGTTCCGATCGCTGCATTGTCGATCGGGTTCAAAGAGTAGATGATGGTCTTTGGCAGTTCATCCGTATATGCCAGGGCATTTAAGAAATCAGCCAGTTCGTTGATCGGTGCACTGGTAGAAATGCTGTCGATGCCTGCATCCGGTCCCAAGGCTTCAAAAATCTTGCGGTTGTTGTCACGCTTTACACCATAATGCAGCTGCATTACCCAGTTCAAGCGATGATATTCTTTTCCAAGATGTAATAAAATGCCCATCTTGTATTTACCGATTTCTTCATGGTTCAAAGCCTCTCCAGCCATTTTCTTAGCAAATACGGCTTCTACTTCTTCCTCGGTTGTCTTTGCATATGCTACATATTCCAAGCCATGATCGCTGACACAACAGCCTGCTTCTTTGAAGTATTCCATTCTCTTCGTAAGTGCTGTCTTCACATCTGCAAACGATGTGATTTTCATGCCTGCTGCATCACCTAATTTTTCCATATAAGAAACAAAATCATCTTTCTCAATATTGACAGCCTTGTCCGGTCTCCAGGATGGAAGCACCTTTACGTTAAAACTTTCATCCGCTGCAATCACTTTATGCCAATGCAAATCATCAATCGGATCATCCGTTGTACCAATCATTTCTACATTGGAATCAAGAATCAGCTGTCTTGCAGACATATTCTGTAACTTTTCGTTGCACAGATTCCATACTTCTTCTGCTGTATCACCATTCAAAGCCCCTGTATAGCCAAAGTATCTCTGTAATTCCAGATGTGACCAATGGTAAAGTGGGTTTCCGATTGCCATTTCAAGTGTTTCTGCCCATTTCTGGAATTTTTCACGGTCTGTCGCATCTCCTGTGATGTAGCGCTCTTCCACACCATTGGAACGCATCTGACGCCACTTATAGTGATCACCACCAAGCCATACCTGTGTAATGTTTTCAAAATGAGCATCCTCAGCAATTTCCTGTGGGCTCAAATGGCAGTGATAATCGATGATTGGCATATTTTCTGCAAAATCATGGAATAAATGTTTTGCTGTATCTGTTGTCAAAAGGAAATCCTTATCCATAAATTTTTTCATGTGTTTTGCCCTTTCTCTTCTCGTCGTTTTAGCAGAAAATCGCCCACGGATTCTAGCATCTGTGAGCGATTCTGTATGAGTCTATATAATGAATTAAGCGTTCTTTACAAGGTCTACAGCGCTCTTTGTCATAGCCTTGATCTCGTCAAACTTACCAGCCTTAACAAGATCACCCTTTACCATCCAGCTTCCGCCAGCTGCGATGATCTTTGGCTCAGCAAGATACTCTAAGATATTTGCTTCGCTTACACCACCTGTTGGCATGAAACGCATCTGTGGGAAAGGAGCTGCCAAAGCCTTGATGGTCTTGAGTCCGCCAAACTGTGCTGCTGGGAAGAACTTTGCTACCGGAAGTCCATGGTTTACAACCATCATAAGTTCGGTTGGTGTGCATACACCTGGGAGAATCGGAATATTGTTCTCGCAGCAGTATGTTGTAACTTCTTCAGAATATCCCGGTGTTACGATGAACTTTGCACCACACTCGATTGCCTGCTTGCACTGCTCAACATTTACAACAGTGCCTGCACCTACGAGCATTTCCGGGAAAGCCTCGCTCATAGCCTTGATAGAATCAGCGGCAGCGGCTGTACGGAAAGTAACCTCAGCAACCGGAAGTCCACCATCGATCAAAGCCTGTCCCAAGGGAAGCGCATCCTTTGCGTCCTCAAGAACAACAACCGGAACGATCTTCAGTTCTTCAACTTTTTTTAATAATTCTTGCATTTCCATGATATATTACCTCTTTTCTATTCTATAACTCAATGTCATATCTCGTTCTCATTAAGGAAGTTCTATTCGCTAGGTTCTACCTTCGCAATTGCTCGGTCTCACCAATCTCACAGAACGGCCTCGCACTAAGCTCGTCCTTCACCTTCGGCTCGGATTCACTAAGTTGCTTTCGGCCGCTTTCGGCACACGACTCGACTAGCGTTCTTGCTTCGCCTCTGGCTCGCAACAACTAAGTCTCCCTGCGGACCTCGCACTAAGCTCATCCTTCGCCTTCGGCTCGGATTCGCTAAGTTGCTTTCGGCCTATACCCCTGAGTATGCAGAGAAACCACCATCAACAGGAAGAACAACACCTGTGATAAATCCGGCTGCATCGTTGTTCAGAAGGAATAAAAGGCTTCCGATTAACTCTTCTGATTCACCGAAACGTCCCATTGGAGTAGCAGCAAGGATCTTGCCGGTACGAGGAGTTGGGGTTCCATCTTCGTTAAATAACAACTTAGCATTCTGCTTTGTTGAGAAGAATCCCGGTGCAATAGCGTTTACACGGATGCCAGCCTTTGAGAAGTGAACGGCAAGCCACTGTGTAAAGTTGCTGATTGCAGCCTTTGCTCCAGAATAGGCAGGAATTTTGGTGAGTGGAGTGAATGCATTCATTGAGGAAATATTTAAAATATTACATCCTTCTTTGTCTACCATATCCTGGGCAAAGATCTGTGTTGGAAGCAATGTTCCAATGAAATTTAGGTTAAATACAAACTCTACTCCGCTTGTATCCAAGTCGAAGAAAGAAATTGTATCAGCGTCGATATCACCATGCTCGAAGTATTCCTTGTCTGTAGTAGCACGTGGGTTGTTTCCGCCTGCGCCGTTGATAAGGATATCGCATGTACCAAGATCAGCAACAACTGCTTCATGTGTTGCGATCAGGCTGTCTTTTTCCAAAACGTTTGTCTTGTATGCCTTTGCTACACCGCCTTCTGCTACGATTTCGCCAGCAACCTTCTGTGCAGCTTCTTCATTTAAATCAAGGACTGCAACCTTAGCACCAGCCTGTGCAAGTGCCTGCGCGAACATTCCGCAGAGCACACCGCCTGCTCCTGTTACAACTGCAACCTTTCCTGAAAGATCTGTGTTAAGTGGTAATTTCATCATTGTAAATTCCTCCTGTTATTTATTAAAACTATTAGTTGTTCTTATCCGCTTTTTCAACGGCTTCAAAAAGACCATTGATATAAGTTGCACCAAGTGCTCTGTCATAAAGACCGTAACCGGCACGACCTGTCTCGCCCCAGATCATTCTACCGTGGTCCGGACGAACATATCCTGTAAATCCGTTGTCATGCAGTGCCTTAACGATCGCATACATATCAAGGCTTCCGCAAGATGAAAGATGTGCTCTCTCCTCAAATCCGTTGTCAAGAACCTGTACGTTTCTAAGGTGTGCAAAGTGGATTCTTCCCATCTTTGCATACTTAGCAGCCATCTTTACAACATCATTTTTTGCAGAGCATCCCAAAGATCCGGTACAAAGTGTGATGCCGTTATGAGGGTCGTCTACAAGGCTAAGGAAACGATCTAAGTTCTCCTCGCAAGTGATGATTCTTGGAAGTCCAAAGATGCTCCAGCATGGATCATCTTCATGGATAGCCATGTTTACGTCACATTCTGCTGCTACAGGAATGATCTTCTCAAGGAAGTACTGTAAGTTGTTCCAGAGATCATCTTCTGACAATTCCTGATACTGTGCTACGATGTCCTTTAACTCTTCTCTGGAGTAACTTGCATCCCATCCAGGAAGTGTCAGATCGCTGTCAGACTCGAGTGGATTTACCTGATCTACCTGCTCCTGATAATAAACAAGGGATGTAGATCCGTCTGGAAGCGGATGATCGAGCTGTGTTCTTGTCCAGTCAAATACCGGCATGAAGTTGTAGCATACGCACTTGATACCAGCCTCAGCAACACGGCGGATGTTCTCGCAGTAGTTCTCGATGTATTTGTCTCTTGAAGGCTTTCCTAACTTGATGTCTTCGTGAACCGGGATACTCTCGATCACTTCAAAGTGAAGACCAGCATCTTCTGTCTGCTTCTTTAACTTTGCGATTGACTCTCTGCTCCAAACTTCTCCAACAGGTACATCGTAAACAGCTGTTACGATAGAATCCATACCAGGAATCTGTCTAATCTGCTCCAATGTTACCTTGTCGTCTTCTCCATACCAACGGAATGATAATTTCATATAGACCCTCCTCATTTTTAAAAAATATTATGGGCTTTTTTGTTAGCCCTTATGTCTCATTTACTGTACCTATAATGTACAATCTTTCCCCTGACTTTGAAATCATAAAACTTGTTGTAAACATTGCAAAAGTTGTTGTTGCGGTGTAAAATCATAGGAGAAAAGATATTTGTACCGCGCAAATCACAGATAAAAGGAAAGAACCATGGCAAAACATTATCATTCACAATTCGACGAACGACAGGAAATGCAGACCTCGGATTTCGAGATCTTCTATTATGAAGACAAGGAAGCATCTGATGTATCCATGCATCGCCACGATTATTATGAGATATATTTCTTTTTGGAGGGAGATCTTTCCTATCAAATAGGAAAAAATATTTACCCCCTCCAATATGGTGATATCTGTCTGATTCCACCGGGCGTTTTTCATCGTCCGCAGTTTCACAGCAATGACAAGCCTTACCGCCGTATGGTGCTTTGGCTGTCGCCTGACTTTTTTGCACGATTGCAGGCACTGCATCCGGATATTACCTACAGTTTCAATTATGGGAATCAGATCTCCTGCCATCATTTTTCCTGTGACTTTGCCAATGCACAGATTCTCTTTGACAAACTAATCGACATCATAGAAGAACGTCAGCGCGATGTTCCTTTTCACGAAGCTATGATTTCCTGCTACATCGCGTCCCTGCTGCTTAGCATCAACCGCATTGTCTATATGGGTGAGCGCCCAACGGCTGCAAAAAGCGAACAGGGAAGCCTTTTTACCAGACTCTGCGAATATATCAATACGCATCTGGATGAAGATCTGAGTCTGAATGCCCTCTCGCGCGAATTTTATGTGAGCAAATATCACATTTCACATGTTTTTAAGGAAAATATGGGTATGTCTGTCCATCAGTACCTATTAAAAAAGAGGCTCTACGCCTGCAAGAACAATATTCTTGCCGGAGAGCCTCTGCGTGAAGTTGCCATGACTTATGGCTTCAAAGATTATACGAACTTTTTTCGAGCCTTTAAAAAGGAATTCGGTATCGGACCAAAGGAATATAAGGATTCCTTCGGCATTGTGGCACAAACCCACAAAGAAGCAACCGATACCATAGAACATGCTGTATTTGATGAAATTTAGGTCTTATTTTCTCGCCACGATGCCAAACATGGCATCCGGGATATGAAACTCGTCCATTTCTGCATAGATGCGTTTTCCAACGGTCTGATCTATAGACACATAAGAAAAACCTATCTTGCGCAGCACTTCTTCATCCCAGGATGGACGTGGCAGCGCACTGATGGAAAGCATGTGATAGATATCGTGACATTCTTCCTTTAGTAAATCACTCATCATATTATGTGCCTTATTCTCCGGCAGAGACAGATTATGTGCCCCCTTGGCATATTCCGCATCGTAATTCAAAAGTATGCCTCCCTTTTTCAAAAGGGCATACCACTTGCCATAAGCCTCGATCGGATGTGGCAGTGTCCAGGTCAGATTTCTGGTGATGATCACATCAAAACTTTCCGTCGCAAAGTCGGGATTTTCTGCGTCCATGGTAAGTGCCTTTACCCGTTTTGCATCCAATCCATATTCTGCAATCATGCCATTGGCTTTTGCAACCATCTCCTCTGTCAGATCAATCCCTGTGACCTCAAATCCCTGTTGTCCTAAAAGCACCTCAAAAAAGCCACTTCCACAGCCGACATCCAATACTTTTATCAGTGAAGTATCTTTACCAGCCACAGCCTCTGCCTCTGCCATCTCATCAGCATCTTCCATGGCGGCATCTGTGATCTTAGTCAGTATCTCTGTCAACCAGCGATCTGCCTTGTTGCTCTTCATCTCGTGCTTGCGAAGTTTGGCAAAGGAATCCGCACGTTTACTCCAATAGCCCTTTACCCGGTCTTTCACTTCTTCCGGTTGTTCTTCAAATGCAATTCTTTTTAACTCGCCCATATGAATTCTTGTCGCTTTCTAACCCTTCTATTATAGCGGGTGCATCCCGCATATTTCTCATAGTTCTGATGCCTATTTTTCAGCCCGCACCATAAAAATCGGTGTCGCCGCATAGTTGATCTGTTCCACTTCGGATAGGAGCAGGCTACCGATATCCCGCCTGCTGCTCACGCTCTGCACACCCGCTTCTTTTAAAACAGCCTCATCCCATGTCGGACGCTGCACCGGGGAAAGTGGCATCTGATAAGCGATCCGTTCCATGGCATCAATGTCCGTCCCCACATAGTGATCCTCCACGCCCAGTTCCTGTGTATTCTTACGGTCTTCCTCATAGGCTTGCCGCTTCTTTTCATCAAAAAGATAGCCATACCAGTTGGCATCAAAATTCAAAAGCAGGCCTCCCTTTTTTAAGACACGACACCACTCCTTATAAGCAACTGCCGGTTCCTGCAGATTCCATGTCAGATTCCGGGAGACCACCACATCAAAGGATGTATCCGCAAAGGTCAGCGCCTGGGCATCCATCTGTAGGAAACGTATCTTATCCTGCACACCGCAAGTCGCCGCATTGTCCTTTGCCTCTTTTAACATCACCTGTGTGTAGTCAATGGCTGTCACCACATAGCCACACTCCGCCAGAATGGCAGAAAAAAATCCGGGTCCGCACCCAATATCCAGAATATGGATATCGGATGGCTGGTGTCCCGGATAAGTCTTTTCTATTTCTTTTACCAAAAACTGCTTCCAATTCGTATGCTGCACGCCTGTCAGTTCTTCCTGATTGACCTTAGAATATCCGTCAGCGCGTCGGGTCCAATAGTCTTCGGTAGCCTTTAATAGGTTTTTATCCATGTTATTTATCCTCACCGACTACTAATTTACCACAGATGAGGCGGTTTCTACAAGACTTAAATTCTTTCCCATTTCCACGAAAAATTGTATAAAAGCGCAGGATTTTGTAAGACAGCCTCCCATGCATTTGTTAGAATATAGGCAAAAGAATACAAGGAGGTTTTTACTATGATCCAAAAATATATCTATGGCGATCCGATCGAAACGGATGCCGTCATAAAAGAGATCCCGACAAGCGAGGGGCATCCTTCTTATGGCACGATCTCAACCCAGGATGGCTTTTCCTTTACCTACATCATGCAGCCGGAGGATATCGTCTATGGGCTGGGCGAGTCCAACCGCGGCATCAACAAGCGAGGCTTCCTTTATGTCAGCAACTGCACAGACGAGCCCAACCATACGGAGGACAAGCAGTCCCTTTACGGCGCCCATAACTTTATCATTGTTGACGGAATCAATCACAGTTTCGGTCTTTTTGTTGACTACCCGACCAATCTAACTTTTGACATTGGCTACACCAGACAGGATACCCTGTCCATCACCTGTGCCGATGCAGACTTAAAACTCTACGTCATCGACGGCAGCGATGCCTATGACATCACCCGCCAGTTCCGTCACATCATCGGCCGCTCCTATATCCCGCCTCGCTTTGCCTTTGGTTTCGGTCAAAGCCGCTGGGGTTACGAAAAGCCGGAGGATTTCCGCAAGGTCGTTTCCGAACACCGCAAGGCTCATGTGCCACTTGACATGGTCTATATGGACATTGATTACATGGACGGCTACAAGGATTTTACGGTAAATACAGAGGCTTTTCCTGACTTTAAGGGATTTGTTGACGAAATGAAGGAAGACCACATCCATTTAGTACCTATCATTGATGCCGGAGTTAAGATCGAAGAAGGCTATGATGCATATGAAGAAGGCCTTGCCGGTGATTATTTCTGTAAAAAAGAAGATGGTTCTAATTTTGAGGCGGCGGTCTGGCCGGGACTGACGCATTTCCCGGATGTCTTAAATCCTGCTGCAAGAGCGTGGTTCGGTCAAAAATATGATAGCCTCTTATCGCAGGGAATTGACGCTTTCTGGAATGACATGAACGAACCGGCAATCTTTTATACACCGGAAGGAATGGCAGAAAAGCAAAAGATAACCAAAGAATTGCTCTCCGGCGACTCCAAGTATCCGCCAGTGGCAATTTTCTATCTCATGTCCGGAAATGATATTTCTTCGGACTATGCCCGTATGTATCACAAGATTGACGGCAAATTAGTCTGCCACAACAAAGTACACAATCTGTTTGGTTACAACATGACAAGAGCCGCATCCGAAGCCTTTGCTAAACTTGTTCCTGATCGACGCATCCTATTATTTTCGCGGTCTTCTTATATCGGTATGCACCGTTATGGCGGCATTTGGACCGGCGACAACAAGTCCTGGTGGAGTCACATTCTGCTCTGCCTGAAGATGCTGCCGGGGCTGAATATGTGCGGTTTCCTTTATGTCGGCTGTGACTTAGGTGGTTTCGGAGAAAATACCACAAGAGATCTGCTCCTGCGTTTCTTAGCGCTTGGCGTCTTCACACCGCTCATGCGCAACCATTCTGCAACCAGAACGCGCGAACAGGAATTTTATCAGTTTGAAGATCCTCAGGACTTTGCAGCAGTCATCGGTGTCCGCTACCGTCTGCTTCCTTATCTCTACAGCGAGTATATGAAAGCTGCACTTGGCGATGACCTTTATTTCAAGCCGCTGGCATTCACTTATTCGGATGATGCCGTGGCAAGACAGATCGAAGATCAGCTTATGCTTGGAAACGAGATTATGATCGCTCCGGTTTACACCCAGAATGCTGCCGGTCGCCCGGTCTATCTGCCGGAAGAAATGATTTTTGTCAAATTCCTTGCAGATGGCACTATTTTACAAGAAAAGTGGGAAAAGGGCTGGCATTTTGCAGAAGTTGCCTTGAATGAAGTTCCGCTTTTTATCCGCAAAGATCACAAGATCCCGGTGGTCGATGTGGCAGAATATGTAGATGCCATCGATATGACAACACTGCAATATATCGGATATACAGATGCCGATTACGAACTTTACACCGATGATGGTATCACACCAATCGCATAAAAAAGAATGTGCCTTGGCACCATAAAGGACAGCGTTTTTGCGCTGTCCTTTTTAATACACATTTTTCAACATTTCCACATCATATCCGGTTTCCCAGAATGTCTGAAACTGATTCAACTGCATAATGTCCGGCTGATGGAGAACATACTGGGTCTGAAGGTGAGGACTTTTTTTCTGATATTCCTTCGGTGTCATATGCATCATTTTCTGAAAAACCCGGTAAATTTTGTTTGCATTTCTTCTATGCTTTTATATCTATCTGCCTTCCATCTGCATAACGCAGCGTAACCGCTGGATATTCATCACTGTTTTCATGTAATAAATCCAACATGCCATCATGCCCCGGATAAATATATCTGGCATTCTCCTTGATCCGTTGTATGGATCTCCTGCTTTGCTCCAAATTCTGGCTCATCAAGGGAATATTCTTCCATAATTCATAGCGGTTTTTCATGGCATCCGAGCATAAAATCGTCTCCGCTCCACAGCGCAGACCGATAAGCCCCGGTGTGTGTCCCGGCAATTCCATGACAGACACCTCCTCTGAGATGATATCTCCTTCTTTTACAAAACGCAGATTTCCTCTTTTCTCCAAATACGCCAGCGTCTGGATGCTATGCCACTCATCCGGCGTTTGATTTGCACTCTCCCACTCGATCTTATTAAGCAGAATTTCTGCATCGGAAAACAGCGGTAGGTTCCCAACATGATCAAAATGCAGATGACTGATGACCACATGCGTGATATCTTCCGGCTTCATCCCTGCCTTTTCCAATGCTTCTTTTAATTGCAAAGCGCATCCTTTTGATCCGCAGTCATACAGTATGTTTTTCTCGTCATCACACGCTATCAGAACAACCGTACTGTAACCGACAATTCCATATTCGGTCATAAAGGGCTTACCTTCCAATAAGGTCTTTACTTTCATCTTGTCCCCCCCTATCCGATCAAAGCAACCCAGAAGTCATTGACATTCGTTCCGGTAGGTCCTGTCATTACCAAACCGTCAATGGCCTGTAGTCCATGATAGCAATCATTATCCTGTAAAATCTTTTCGTAAGACAATCCTGCGTTCTTTAAGGCTTCATAAGAATCTCCATCCACATAGCCGCCTGCTGCATCTGTCGGACCATCCGTTCCGTCGGAGCCTACAGAAAAGATTGCCATATTCTGCTGTCCGGCGATAACTTTCATCGCTGAAAAAGCAAGTTCCTGATTCCGCCCACCTTTTCCTTTGCCACGCAAATGTACGACAGTCTCTCCTCCGGCAATCAGTGCCATCTTTTTCTCCCCCGCATCGTCATGTTCCCTCAGACACAACTGCGCCAGATTCCAGCCAA
The DNA here is from genome assembly GCF_003478275.1 of Roseburia sp. AM51-8. Taxonomy (NCBI): domain Bacteria; kingdom Bacillati; phylum Bacillota; class Clostridia; order Lachnospirales; family Lachnospiraceae; genus Roseburia; species Roseburia sp. AM51-8. The sequence goes on from NZ_QUEY01000008.1 coordinate 65,262, forward strand.
CCTCTCTTGCCTCTGCCGTCACATCTTCCGCTAAGATTCTCGGCTCATACCCCAGTTCTTTACAGGCTTTCTGTGCCGCCTTGCATAACTGTCGTACACTGCCAATAATCTGCGTATGGACATTATGCAGTTCTTTGGGGGTTTCATCCGCCAGACACTTTTCTGCCGCCGCGCTCAGTCGTAATTTGTATTTTTTTGCAATTTTTCCTGCATCCTCACAGGTAGACGCATCCGGATATGCAGGTCCAGATGCAATCATATCCATTGGGTCTCCCACAATATCCGATAGAACAACAGTTTCTACCATGGCCGGCATACAAGCCAGCGCAAACCTGCCACCTTTTACCTCCGAAAGACGTTTTCGAATGGTATTCATCTCTACGATGTCAGCCCCACTGGCAAGCAACTGCTCTGTGATATCCGATAATTCTTTCTTTGAGATTCTGGGTTTTTCAAACAGGGCGCTGCCACCGCCTGAAACCAGAAATAATACCATGTCTTCCTCTGTCAGATCTTTTACCATGGAAAGAACCTCTTGCGTTCCTTTAAAACTATTTTCATCCGGTACCGGATGTCCTGCCTCCACACAGTGGATACGTGGTAACTGCCCCATAACATGATGATATTTTGTTATAACAATACCCTTTTCATACTTGATTCCATTTTCCTGCAAATAGGAAACCGCAGCATTCGCCATCTGCCATCCTGCTTTCCCGATCGCCACAATATAAACATGCTCTGAGAACACAATGTTACTCAGAGCACGTCTTACTGCCGCATCAGGTTGAACGGATGCTATCGCCTCGTCTATGATCTGTTTCGCATCCTTTCTTAACTCCTGATTCATTCTTTATATCTCCTATCTACCAATCCGAATATCTGTCAGGTATTCATAATACTGCACAATTGCACTATGATCCTTCTGTCCGCCCTCATGATTATGCATCCACTGCATAATTTCCTGCACTTCAGCGGTCATCGGTAGCGGAGCGCCCACAGTATGTGCACAATCCAGAGCATTATTAAGATCTTTGATATGCAGATCAATCTTAAATCCCGGCTTATCGTTTCCGGCAATCATCATAGGCGCTTTTGCATCCATGACGGTTGAACCAGCCAAGCCACCACGAATTGCCTGAAAAACAAGTTCCGGATCAACCCCTGCCTTTTGTGCCAGTGTAAGAGCCTCTGACAGTGCCTGTATATTGCAAGCAACAATAATCTGGTTTGCCAATTTGGTAGTATTTCCGGCACCAACCTCTCCACATCTTACCACGGATGATCCCATGGTTTCAAGCAGCGGACGATAAGTCTCCACCAGTTCTTCTTTTCCGCCAACCATAAAACTCAGACTTCCGTCGATTGCCTTTGGTTCACCACCGGAAACCGGTGCGTCTAACATATCAATATTCTTTTTCGCCAACACTGCTGCAATTTCTTTGCTTGCAACCGGATTGATAGAACTCATGTCAATAAACATACTACCTTCCTGCATATAAGCAGCAACACCATTCTCTCCCAGCATAACTTCTTTCACTTGCGGAGAGTTTGGCAGCATGGTCATGACAACATCACACTGTCTGCCGATTTCCTCATAAGTAGCAGATTTTGCACCACAGGCTTCCATTTCATCCAAGACATCCTGATGTCTGCCGTTCACTAAGACATCCGTATATCCACCCTTAATGATATTTTTCACCATGGGTTTTCCCATAATTCCAAGACCAATAAATCCTATTTTCATTTCATTCACCTCAAGCACTTCTATTTATTTTCTCTTTTGCTTCTTCATTTCAGCAATGTTCTCCTGAATCTCAGCCATGCGGTCATAATCCAATTCATAGAACTTCATGGCAATGATATTACACAGCCATCCGAGAATTGGAAACCCATACGTTAGAATAACCGTTACCCAGAAGATTGGCCAGGTTGCCGCATCTCCCATCTGCGGCATTACCGTCTTATATCCGATTGCTGCAACCGCAACTGCTGCAATCGTAGAGCCAAAGGAGGCAATTATTTTTTCTGTCAGAGAATAAACCGCACCAACGGTTCCCGGCATATAGTTTCCGGAACGCTCCAATTCATAGTCAATAACGTCTGCTCGCATCATTCCTTCAGCAACATTTAGGATCATCTTGGATGCATTAACACCCATGGTAAATACCACATAGACCATCATGACTACGCCACCTTTTCCGATCTGCGCCATACCTGTTGGTCCAAGGTATAACAAAAAGGCAAAGATTGCTATATTGATAAAGATATTAACAGCAGACCATACCTTAGTTGCAACCTTTACTCCTTTCTTGGCAATATAAACACCACCCAGAAATACAAAGACAAAACTAATAATCGTACCCGCATTCGTAATCATTGTCGCCGCCTTATAGTTGGCAATCAAAATACCATTTAACATGGTAAGCACAATCGTCTGGGTTGCGCTGTTAGATGCGATTTTATCTGTAATACCTGTCACCAGATAACAACGCATAGGAACATTTTCTTTAAAGATGTTTACGATTTCCTTAATACCTACCTTAGTCTGCTTGCCACCCATGGCAACCATTTCTCCCAGGATTTCCGGTGTGTCGATTCTGTGCAGACCAATGAAGGAAAACATTACGAAGATAAAAGCCGTAATGATAAAGATAACACATGCCTCACTCAGACTCTCCACATTATATTGGTTGTCATACTTTGGCAAAACTGCAAATGCCAGAATGGTATTGACAAGAATTGGTCCAATGTACTGATAAACCGTGGTAACAAAGGTAACAAACGGACGCTGCTTTGGATCATTGGTCAGTGCAGAACTGATGGTAGATGCTCCACCAATAGACATGATCGTGTAGCCGATAACAAACAAAGCATACACCAGACAAAACACAACAATTCCCGCAACGCCACTAAATTTTCCTGCCAGAATACGGAACATCAAAAGTGCCGCAATAGAACAGGTTCCCCAACCAATCAAAAGGAAGAGTCGAATCTTTCCTATATGTTTAAACACGGGCAGTCGATCATAAATAATGGCAACAACCGGATCTGTCACTCCGTCAAAAATTGTCTTAGCCTGAATGATAATACCGGTTACTGTGACCGCAATACCAAATCCGGCATTCATTGCATAAGAAGCATACATCATAAGGACATAAAATGCCATTTTCGCTGCACTGGTTCCTCCTGCAAATATCATTTCCCATGGTTTTGCCGTACGATATTTGGGATCGTTACTACCAAACATTCCAGCAAATATTTTCTTTAAATTCATAAAAACCTCCTTTAATAAATACGAATTGCCTCATATCCATGCAGGCAATCCAGTTTTATCCCCTTATCTGTCCGTATTACATGACCGCCATTTAAGGCATCCATGTTTTTATCCGCACCGCATGCTATCTCAATGAAAATATCGCGGATTGGTAAAGGCTCACAATAAGTATGATGAGCAAAAGCGCCTGATAAATTGATAAGATGTATCACCTTTCCGGCTTCGCCTTCGGTCACTGCCAACTCACACATAGGAGTTAGTGTCGGAGCGATGCTCTTGATACCTGCAAGACTGCAAACAATATCTTTTAAGAAATCATAAGAATTGTCATAGCCAAATTCGTAATAAAAAGCAGCTATGCGAAATGGAATATATAGGCTTTTCCCGCTTCCATAGTCCCTCTCATACACTCCTGCTATCTCGGTTTTCTCCTTGGAATAACAGATCTCTGGTGGTCCAAACGGCTGATCGGGAATCATACGCAGGTATGTTTTTGCGCCTTTTCTACGTGTGCCTGTCACAACCAAATCTCCTGGCACAATGCAATCCACGCCCGATTCCTTACAGGACACCCACGCTTCTTTCTCTCCATCCGAAAATTGAAAAATTGCTGAGCGCACTTTCTTCTTTTCTATGATTTTATCCATGCCCAGACATTGTAATCCCATATGCTTTCTTGCCTGATGTCTCTCATCACTCACAGATGAACATCCATCTGCAATCAATGTTCCACCCTTTTCCACAAAAGAATCCAGCATCTCGCACTGTGTATCCGACATCGACACGACATCAGCCAGAATAACTGCATCATATCGCTTTAGCAAAGGCGCAGATACTTCCCCAATCTTTTGTTCATCAAACGGAATGTGCAACTGCGTCAATACCTGTACCCAGCCATCTGCCTCCGGATCATTTCTTCCCATCAGAGGCTTTTCTATCAGAAGCACACGCGCTGCTGATTGCTGCCCCCGAAAAAGATCTTCATGTTGTGCAAAAAAATCGAACGCTTTTTTTGAGGCTATTATTCCTGACTGATCTGCACTTTTTCCCAAGGTTCCAAGCAAATAAAGGCTGGTACTTCCTGCATATGCCAGATTCTGCCATTGTCGTATTTCCAGAATCCCTCTGGATATGCTGCTGTGGCGATATCGAAAAGCCATATAAACAGCGGATGCATCATCCACAACCTTGTCATGTAAAGGTCCTGCTATTCTTCTCGCATTGACCGATGCATCATAAACCCATGCGTGATGGTTGACATCCTGATTGCACTCTGTCCGAAAATAATCAAACCCATTGATAGCATTATTCTCATTGATTTCCTTCACGACTTCGTACATCCTCTGTTTTTGTTTTTTGCTACATGCACCAATAAAGGCCATATAGCGTCCAAAAGCCGGATCTTTGGGATTCAGGCTATCCGGTATCTCCATTCCGGTCTGCTCTTGAAACAATCGTCTGCAATTCTTGCAATGACATGGCTCATGAACCTGTAATTCATAGTCCACAACAAAGGTAGAACTCATATTGCAAAACAAACCATCAAAGTCATATTTTGAAAAAAGTTCTCGCAGAATATCATATACATACCTCTGTTGGTAATCTCCATTGATACAAGTCTGCACATAGCCATTATAAATCAGCGGCTGTCCCGAACTCTGGCGATATGCCCACTCCGGATGCTGTTCATACAATGTTTCATGTACTTTTGAAAAATCACAGCGGGCAATCACCCGAATGCCGGCCTTATGACATTCACGAAGTATATCAGCCAAAGTATCTCCTGTCAGATAATCACTCTGCTTCTGTTGCGTAACTTCCGTCGGATAACTTGCAATAATACCAGCAGCATTTAGTGTCACAACCGTTGCATGATATTGTTTCAACTCCTCTACATAAGATTTTGCATCCATATCTGCCATATCAATCTCACGTAAATTGGTCTGCACCATACGCCACGGAAAAGTTTTCCACCATCTGGTGTCGCTCATGTTCCTTCACCTCCTCCTTTGAAGTTGCCCTCATTATAAAAACGTGTTATGATCTTGTATATATCTGTTTTCTGTTTTTTATATCTGTTTTCTCCCTTTCTATATTTTGTATCGTTTCTGGATATATTTTAACTATTTTAAGTATAAACAAATCTCCGGTGGCTTGTATAATAAAGTCACATCCATTCCAAAACGTTTGTAACTGAAAGGAGATTAAACTAATGAATGAGATCAGAAAAGTAGTATCTACATTGTGGTACGACAAAGATAACTACCACACCTTGCGTAATGTATTTCCAAACGCAGAATTTGTATATGTAGACTTTTATGACAAAGAAAAATTGGAGCAGGAAGCAAAAGACGCAGACGTGGCTCTTGTACTGGGCGATGTCCCGGATTGCCTGCTAGGCGAGAACTCTCTAAAATGGATTGCCTGCGACCATGCCGGACTGAATGGCTCTGCTCGCCCAGAGGTATTTGCAAAAAATATTTTTGTGACGGGTGCCGCCGGAAGAAGTGCCCCTGTTCTGGCAGAACACTGCATCTATTTTATGCTGCAATCCTGCTATCACACCAAAGAACTTTTGACTGCCCAGGAAAAGGTCAATGGGGTGTTGACGGATCGGACAAATGGCGTGGTCTGTACGGAAGAAAAGTCGCTATACTGGGTATGGGTAATAACGGTCGTATGCTTGCCGACCGCCTGCAGGCTCTTGGCATGGAAATCTATGCCTATGACAAATATCCAGTCAAAGGATATGATTACATTTCTCACAAATACTGCGGTCTGAATGGCGACACCTTAGATCCTATTTTAGCCGAATGTGACTTCATCGTTCTGACACTGGCTCTAACCGATGAAACTTATCATATGTTTGATACAGAAGCATTCCGTAAAATGAAGTCCAATGCCGTCCTCATCAATATGGCACGTGGTGGCATCGTGGATACTGCTGCCCTGACACAGGCTCTAGAAGACGGAGCGATTGGCGGTGCCGGGCTCGATGTAATAGAAGAAGAACCATTCCCATCCGACCACCCTCTTTGGAGAATGCCAAATGTCTATATCACACCACATATGACGCCTCAGGTTCCCAACCGCGCTGGCCGAAGCATTGAGATCATCCGAGAAAACGCACGTCGCTTTGTAGCAGGAGAACCAATGTTAAATCTCTTAAAACCAACCGATACCTTCCAAAGCGGAAATGGCAATAGCGGCTGGGCAAGACTAACACAATCCAACCTATCCAAAGAAGAGATTGCCAAAATTCCTCTGGAAAAATTCTTAGGGAAACGTGGTTGGACAGATCCTAGTGAATGGAATTATCTAGACTAAAAGAAAGGAAGATATCATCCATGGAAGAATTGAATTCATTGACAAAACCTACTTTGACCGATGTGGATATTCAAAACCGCCTCTCACTGCTGTTGGAGTTTCTCCAATGTAATGAGGTCTTGTATCTTTGGCAGTATGATACCGAAGGCAATTGTCTTTGGACCAATTCTTCTCTTCCTATTTATGATACCATGCTCCGCCATGCCAAAGACTTCGATGAAATCATCGCTTTTGGTCAGGAGCATGATACCCCTCTAATGATCACGTCACTCACCGGAATGATGTGGTCTGTCGTTTATCAAAAGGATATCGCTCATCAACTAAGCCGCATTCATATCATTGGTCCGGTCTTTACAGCCATGCTCTCCGACGATACGATTGCCCTATTGCAAAAGCGCCCCGATATACGAGAACACTGGAAGGTCAAATTATACGATTATCTGCGTCAGGTTCCTGTTGTTACAACAACAAATTTTATCAAATACACACTTATGCTTCACTTTAGCATAAACAACGAACATTTGAAGCCATCCGACATCACCTATGCCGACTTTAACTATGATTCTTTTGCAGATAGATCGACGAAATCGGTAGATTATGCTTCCTATTGGGCTAGAGAAAATGTCATGCTCGATATCATACGAACGGGCGATATCTATCGCAAATCATCACTTGGTCCGGCGTCTGCACACCTTAGCAATATGCAGCCACACAATATCCAGGAGTTGGAACGTACCCGTCAATACACCATCATATTTATCGGTCTGTGTATCCGCGCTGCGATTGATGGTGGCGTATCTCCGGATACGGCATTTTCCCGCGGCAATATTTATTTAAACAACCTATCTCATGCCAAATCCTATGGTGATATCACAGCGTCTGCCCAGTTGGCCTTTGATGATTTTCTCTTTCTGGTTCACAACCATCTGCACTTAAATCAATATTCTGAAAATATCAAAGCCTGCATCGACTACATCGAACTTCATACAGACGATGACCTAAATATTCCTCTGTTGGCTGAAAAAATCGGTTATAGCGATTACTATCTGTCAAAGAAATTCAAAAAAGAAGTAGGCGTCAATATCAACGCCTACATCAAAAAAGCCCGGGTGCAAAAAGCCGCCTATTTACTTGTTTCTTCCAAAATGAGTATTCAGGAGATTTCTGATATGCTCCACTTTGGCAATCGTAATTTCTTTTGCCGTGCCTTTAAGGAAGAAATGCATACAACACCGGCGGCGTTCCGCACCAGCCATCAAAAATATTAGACACTTATCCTACGATCACGCGGCTCTCTGCATGACCTAATCCTTCTGCCTCCACATGTACACCTGCCTCTCCGGCTTCTGTACCGGCACGAAGGATGACCTGCCATCTGCCCTCAAAGGATGTAAATTCTCCCTTGGTGTAATTTTCCTCGGTCTGGCCTCTGCCTGTTCCAAAGCCCGCCAGACTTGCAGCACCTTCTACTGAAACCTTTGCTAGCGTATCCTCAGCTGTCGGTACCCAGTTACCTTCTGCATCTACGATTTCGACGATGCCATAAGCAAGACTTTCTCCATCTGCAGCAATCTGATTCTTTTCCATAGTGATCTTAAGTCCAACCGGCTCTCCCACCGTTTTTACTTCATCACGGGATACTTCCTGTCCATCCTGATAACTGATCGCTGTCAGAGTGCCTGCCTCATATGTCACTTCAAATTCTGCCTTGAAATGGCATTCTGCCCCCGCTGGTTTTTTGCCAAGAGACTTGCCGTTTAACAGAAGTTCCACTTCCTCAGCACGGCTGTATACGTCTACGCTTACTGCTGTCCCATTTTCACAATTCCAAGACCAGTGGTTTCCGCCTTCTGCCCATCCATAACGGCCGATCAGGGCGATCTTTCCATTGTTTTTCGGATCTTTTGCAAAAATATAAGTATCGTTTGCACCCCAGATGATCTGATGATATCTTCCCTGGGCTCTGACATTTCCGCAAAGGTCAAAGTCTCCTGCCTGTGCCAGACGCCAAGGATAAGCTGCGTAGTTTAACATTCGAGACATCTGTGGCACTTCTTCTTCGCTACAATAAATGCTCTTTCCAATACCTGCTTCTCCAATGTAATCCATGCTTGTCCAGAGGAAATCTCCGATCACATACGGAAGGCGCTCTACATCTGACCAATAATCTTCAAATTGCCCCGGCTTGCTCTCTGTACAAAGAATCACACGATCCGGGAAAAGTTCATGGCTAGTCTCATAATGATAGTTCAGGTAATTGTAACCGACCACATCCCAATCTTTAACAAATGGGGCAGTATATTCCATCCAGATCTTCTTGCCGTAAGAATTATCCATATTTATGACAGAACCACCTTGCGGCATCTCTTTGTGGAAAGTCTGCCAAAAAGCTGCATTGTCCTCATTATCCAAGCCTTTAAAGAAAGAACAAAGTGCTCCGCTGACCAGTCTTGTGCTGTCCATATTTCGCACTGTTTTTGCCAGCATAGCAGAAACCTCATATCCTGCAGCCATACCGCCCTGTTCGGTCAACTCATTACCAATGGACCAGAAGAAAATAGACGGATGATTGCGGTCGCGTCTTACCATAGCCTCGATGTCTTTGATACCATCCTCTGCAAACTGATGACTGAAATCGAAACTATTCTTAGGCAGATTCCAAACATCAAAGGCTTCATCAAAAACAATCATTCCCAGTTCATCACAGATATCTAAGATCTGCTCTGATTGCGGATTGTGCGCCAGACGAAGAGCATTGTATCCATTATCCTTATGCAGTTTTACCTTGCGGTACTCGGCATCGTAAAAACTTGCCGCACCCAGGATTCCATTGTCATGATGGATACATCCACCTTTCAACTTGATGGATTTTCCATTTAAAAGGAGTCCATTTTTAGCATCTGCTGTGATGGTACGAACACCAAAGCTTGTCGTAATCTCATCCTCGTAATCGGTCTGTGCCATCAAATCCTGGCGGTTGTCCAGAGACATATGAACATTACCAGTTGATGTAAGACTCAACTGTGCCTTCACTTCGTAAAGATAAGGATTCTCGGTATCCCAAAGTTCTGCATTTTCAATAACAAAAGCCTGTGGAACTACTTGACTTGTTCCTGCCGGAAGGCTGATCTTCTGATAGCGCACAGCCACTTCCTCGCCTGTGTCCTTTTTTGCAGCGCTGAGTTTTAAGAATCCTTCTGCATCGCCGCTTGCCTTTGCCAGATCATTGACTACGGTAATCTCTGCCTTACAAAAAGCATGGCCATTTGTAATATGATCGGTATATACAAAGATCCCGTCATGTGCTATATGAAATGCCGGTGCGCTTAAAAGGTTGACACCGCGATACAAGCCGGCGCCGGAATACCAACGACCGTTTGGATCATCATCGGTATGAACGATTACCTGAATCTCGTTGTCTCCTACCTTCAAAAACTTGCGGATATCATGGTAAATGGCGTATAACCATAGGCATGACTGCGACCGGATTGCCATTGATGAGAACTCTTGTCTTTCCAAAACATCCTTCAAAATGTAAAAGCATGGTATCCGTCATTTCTTCTTCTGTCAGCGTAATGGTCTTTAAGTAAGTTCCCGCACTTCCCTTATAAAATCCGCTCTCAGCCTTCCCCGGAGCATCCGGCGTTACATCTGTTTCCACCATGAAATCATGTGGCAGATTGACTTCCTTTGTCTGCTGCGGCATCATAGGGATACTTGACTTTTCCCCTGCCATAAACACCCAGCCACGATTCAAACTTGTTTTTTTCATACCAACCTCCTATGCTATACATTATAATCTTACTTGTATGATTACATTTTTATATATTTGATCATAGCCGGTTTTGCAGATTTCTTTAATACAAAAATTCGTTTTTTTATGTATAAATTAGTAAGAAAGAATGTGCCTTTTTTATAATACAGCTCATCAAAAATTCTGCTTTTGTTTTCTTGGAATAAAAGCATAGATTTTCGAATGATAAATTGAATCTATAGAAATATGAACCTCGCTCATATAAAGATCACACCAGAAACAAATATGCTTTGCTAGATTATAACATCCGGCAAAGCATATTTGCAAAAACTTTTTTCAATTGTGACACGTTCCGTTATGATAATACGGGCAACAGGACTTGAACCTGCACGGTCTCCCACTAGAACCTAAATCTAGCGCGTCTGCCAATTTCGCCATGCCCGCACGTATAACTGCGTTTCACAGTTACTTAGAAAGATTACCACATTACCAATCGATTTTCAAGTCTAGCTTTCCTAACGATAGGATGTCGTATCAATCAATTTTCCAACGACCAGAAAACGCCGGTCACTCTGACTGCCAATGCAGGTAGAAAGAACCAGAAGTTTGTCATCTGCCGTTACTTCCACACCTTTTCTGACATGGGTAATACTTCGCCCTTCTTCTGCACATGATTTCAGTGAATCGAGAAACTGCTGTACACCATCTGTTGATTTCAAATCAAACATTGCCGGAATATAATTATCATTGTAATTGTAGACGCCAAAAATCTGATAGGTATAAAGCGCCTCCGGGGTCTCAAATGTCATAGTCTCATTCTTCTCAAAAAAATCAGCATCATCAAACAAATGCAAGGATCCAAACATCGTATCCGCGCGCATATCATGCCCATATAGAATCGTAATGGCATCCGACATGTCCTTGCTGTTGCAGGCATTGCTGTAAATGGCTCCCGCCGTAGTCTCGACGTGGTTCATGTCATGACTCAGATAATAATTATCTTCTTCTGTCTGCAAGACCGGATAATCCACAATGGTATTCGCCACGTTGATCCAGCCGTACACGTCCGCATTTTGCTCCTGCAAAGATGCAAAATCATGGATAGGCGATGCCTCCGCTACCGGTTCTTCCGTCTTTTCCTGCTTTTGCCGCATCTTGGCATATTCCGCCTCTGCAAAATCATTTTGATGCTGCTGATAAATATATATCCCAGACAAAGGCTGCCGCCAGTACGATCACCGCACTGATCAGGCGAAGTAGTCGCTCATGCTTGTCCTGATCTCTTTTGTTCCTTTTCATCCTATCTGCTCTCCTATAACACTAACTATCTACTATTATGATGGTAAGAGGCAGATTTTGCAAGTAAAGACCGAGGCACGTCCAAATGGGACACTCCTTATGGCAAAAGGAACGTCCCTAATGTCCTCTTCGGATATATCCGTTCCAATTCAAACCATATCTTCTTACCAATACCATTGCTCTGAACTCCGTTCTTTACAAAAAGCAGGTCAAAATGGTTATGCTGTGTACTCTCATTGATAATAACAACTGCACCGCCCACCATTTCTCCATCGACAACAGCTTTATAGACAGCAGAACCCTCCGCATTCACCGACTGGTCAATGTCCTTTTCAGGCAGAATAACAGCATCTGTTTTCCCGAAAACATCTTCAAAACCTTTCTGAAATGCCTCCTGCATATCAGACTTGTATTGCGTTAATTCTTTTGGTTCTATACAAACTAATTGGAAGGTCATTTTATATCTATCTCCTCAAAAATACCGATTTTCTTAATTCTACAAACTGGAATTTTCAAATTAGTCTTTGCAAATAACCTTTGAATCTTCACCATCAATTACAATTCCCTGACGGTTGTTAATTGGGCATAGATTCAAATCCGAAAACTCAGTCATTA
>NZ_QUEY01000009.1:0-12915 GCF_003478275.1 Roseburia sp. AM51-8
TTTCTCAGCAATTTCATCCTGCTCCTGTTTATCTACTCTATATGACGCGTTATATTTTAATGCCTCATAGATTTCTTGAACATTTGCATATTTGTTAACTGCTGCACCATCCGGTACCTCTAATACTTCCTTTTGTTGAAAAGTATGTGACTGGTTATATTTTGAACCAGGTTTTCTTCCTGCATAAATATTGCTATTTACAGCGGTATTTACCATATTTACCATATTTATAATCCCCCCTGTAGCGGTATCTCCTTCCCATAATTATTACATAAAAGTATAAATGAATCTATTTATACTCAAATGTTCCAGCTTTTACTTTCTTGCATTCCCAACAGGTAGTCTTGAACATACTTCTGGTCAACTACATTTTATGCTAGAATTCTCTGATCAAGTGCTTGTCGCTGTGCCTTTTGGTCGATATGCTTTTCCAGCATCATCTTCTGCATAAGTTCCCGCTTTTGGCGTTCACTTGCCACATACTCGCTGTCCCTCTTGCGCTGTGCGGCTCTACGGTCAGCATAGGTACGATCAGAATGATAAAATGAACCTTTTGCCTTCTTATCAGCCAAATCCTTTTTAGCGGCTTTGGTTGCTGCACTATCATCATGGTAAACATGTGCCCCGTAGCAAGTTGCTCCAGCTCCTGTAATTGTTGTTGTAACATGGACACCAAATGGAAGCCCATGAGAAGCTCTTGCATCTGCACGAAGCCAATCCATAATTTCTTTGCGATAGGCGGGATCTTCCTTCATTCTTTTGAATCCATCTTCTGTGATATGTACAGAATTGGACAAAATAGCCGAGGAGTTCATTTTATCAATTTCAGCCAGTTCCTCATAGATTTCCTGCTTGAACGCTGCCATCTCATCAACTTCGGATACTTCTTTTGTTGCCGCTGTCTTATCTGTTTGGCTTGTTGCCTGTGCGCTTGTGTTCTGTACCATCTGAGAAAAATCCTGCATTTTCACTATGCCTGCTTTTTGCTTCATACCAGAAGAACGATATGCCAACATTGCGGCACTGGAATATCCACTAATCTGCATAGCTATAACCTCCTTTATATCAATATTTTCTACTATATTCAAATAACTAAGCACTATTTATGCTTACTGTTTGCATTTAGATAAGTATTCATATTTCGCATATAAAACATCTGCAAATCATACCTTCCTAATTTATTCATATCCCGAATAACCTTTTCAAAGCTGGATATAAGGTCGCATCTGTCATTTAATCCCATACACCCGGTTTCTGGTGGAAAAGAACTGAGACTATTTCCCCTATCGACGTTATAATATGCCTCCAAAGCACTCATTTCGACATAAGAAGCATTTCTCAAATCAATATCGTTAATATTAATTTTTTCTTCAAATTCTTTTCCATTTTCGTCAATCCCTTTGGCTATCACTACAGGATTATCCTCCGTTGACTCTTCTGCATACTTAATATAAAACGAAAGACCTGTTCCATTTCCACCTGAAAACAACATATCATCCGTCTTTAAATACACTTTTACCGATGTCTGAGAAAATTCCTCATTTCCGACAGCAGATGTTTTGCTATTGTTTTGTCGCTTTCCAAATACTTCCGGTGCACTTTGCACTCCCGAACCAATACGCATTTAATTACCTCCTAGTATAATATTATATATCGATTATTATAAGTTGATATAGTCAGTAAAGTCCTCAATTATCAATTGTACTTTTTATTATGTTTTCATTAAAAGTATTGGCAATATTTTCATAAGCAGCTATGGCAACCGCCCTATCTACTTCCGATAATACATTAACAGCCGATATATTATCATCAAAAGCCGCATCTTTTTTACTCTTTTGCATATTAATCTCTTCTATCTGTCTGCGCTTTTCTGCCGCCTCCTCACTGCGCTCTAAATATTGTCTACGCCGTTTAGCCTTCTCTTCATCTTCAGCTTTCATTTGCGCCTCTATCTTTGCTTTTTTTTCTGGTGAAACATCTCCACAAACATAATAGTGTGCAGTTCCATCCGGGTGAATAACCATACCATAAGATTGAATCTCAAACCCCCCGACTGCCATCTGCGCCTTCACAGTTGACTGCGAAGCAAAAAAATCCTGTATCATCTTTTCGTAATAAGCTGCTTTTTTGGGATCATTTGCCATTGTTTCCAAAACATTGGGTGCAATCACAATATTATTCATCCCATATGTCCCCGTCCCCAATGAATCCATACTCTTTTGATCACTTCCAACATTTTGGATCATTATATTCCCATATTTAGCCTTTAAATATTCAGTGTAGGTATCTACTTTTGAAACACTATTTTCATTTGGCTTCTGTACTTTCTCTGTATTATCACCCTCTTTAGCAGATAAAATCTTATTGAAATCTAAATGATTGGCTTGCCCTGTCGTCTTATTCTGTTGATACCTATAATTCTGATTATAAGCATTAACTGAATTTTCAACGCTTAATCCCATATTAACTCCTTTCCACGGTTCTTCTGTCAGTCAGAACCGTACCTGCTCTCTCCATCCGAAGCCCAAGCAGTAACCTTTAATTGATTTATTGGAGTAAGATAACCCTTTTGGAGTTATCTTACTCCTTTTGTTTTGCCATTACGATAATCACAACCGCAACACTCCACAAAATATTTCATTATTCTGACCTAGTTTCCCCTTTTCTTCTGTCTTTTCGGCTGGTGATAAATCGCTGAACACTCTGCCGTCCTGCCAAGAACTGTTTTTTCCACTTCATTCCGGGCAATTCTCTCCACTACTTTCAATACCTTGATTGTAATCTTTTCTGCTTTCTTCATCTTACCTTTACCTCCTGATGTTGTATCATAATACTTTTCTGAAACTGTACTCATACATATCCGAATACATGTTATCATGCGGTTGGGGCGTCAGCCTTCTGTCCAATGCCGCCATATCCACCGTAAAACCGCTGTCTGCCACAGAGAAAGCGCCATTGCTGAATTGAAACTCCGAAGTAAAATCGGGAATCCCCAGATCACCGCTTGTCCTGTTATGTCCTATAATATTTATCAATGCATCCTTTATCCGCTCTATCTTGGCATTGTCTTTTGTTTTGTTGATCAGATTAGCGGCTTTTTCCGGCAACCCGCCAATTTTTCCGTCCGGTGTCAGATAAAGGTTCTCCAGAGAAATATCTTCTCCCGTAACCCCTTTTAAGTAACGCCTGACTTCCTGCACATCCGTGGCATACTGATAGGTATTAGACGACAGATTTCCCACACTGTCAGCAATTCCTGTGTAATACTGATACATCCGGTCACTGTACTTTTCTTCTACCAGTTTCTGAACCTGTTCCCGGACTTCTTTATCTTCGATACCGCTCACTGTTACATTCCCATTGCTTTCAATCTTTATCTGCATTCCATCCAGCTCATCACGTGAGATACCTTTGCTTTCCAGATCCTTTACAAAATCCTCGGAAAAATCATGTTTCAGTTCCGCCTTCTGCTGTGCTTTCTCAAAATCTTTCAGGTTGGCAAAAATTTTCACATACTCCATTTCCACATCATCCAGTGTCTTTCCTTCTGCCATGTCCTGCAACAATTCATCCACTGTGCGCCCGCCTTTGTATTTCTTTTCTTCCGGCAGACTTTCAAACTGCTTCTGGTGGAGTTTCTCCATTTCTTTTGTATAATTTTTCTCTGTATCCATCAGGACTTCATTATATTTGTCGAGGCATTCCCTCCAATTTTCATCTTTCCGGCTGTATGCACCGTGAAGGTTCCCGAATGCCTCCCTTATGGCATCGGTCTTTTCCTGTTCTTTATTTTCCGTAACCTTGAAACTGATTTTATAATAATCATCTGGAGAAACTTCTTCCCCATTTTTGTTTTCTATTTTGATACAATATTTATTGGTATTTGTATCCCAGTTCGGGATGGTCAGTGTTTTCCGTCCTTCCCCATCCCATTCTGCCTTTCCGACCTGATTGCCATATTCATCATATAAGGTGAGGTCATAATCGCAGCCTTCCGGCATGTCCATATAGATTTGGACACCGAAGTAATTCTGTATCGTCCGGTTAAAAGGGATGGAAAAGTTGTAGAAATCCACATCCTTTTTATCGCTGAGACTTCCTTTCAGACTGCTGGTTTCGTCCTTGATCAGAAAATCCAGATCCAGAAATGTACTTTCCTTCTTGTCAGAAACCTCATAAGTAGTATGCTGTCTGCGATAAGTGTCATTGCTGCCAAGTGTACAGGTATCCTCTTGAAGTGTCATATTTTTCTTCAGTTTTCCTTCAAAAAATGCCACTGTTTCCTTCCCTGACATGAAAAAAATTGGTTTTTGGCGAAATGCCGCACCATATGTAGAATGATTACTGTTTATTTCCATTTCTTATCCTTCCTCCCGAAAAATATCTTACCTGCATTCTTATGCTTTCCTGTCAAAAGATGAGCCTACTGTATAACAGGATTATCTGGTAAAATAATACTGCTTTTCTCATATGCTGCCGCCGCCAACTGGCTATTTAGATATTCGTTTTGTACAGCTTTTCGTCTTGCCTGTGCTCTTTTTACTGCTTCCTTTTCCTGTTCTTTCATAAGTTCTTCCATTCTTTCGTGGCGCTTCTCCCACCAAGATTCTCCGTCATTCGCTGTTTCTGATCCACTCTTTCCTACTGGACCTGCATAACCGTAACATTCTTCTGGTGACGCTCCAATAACATCAAAACTGATTTTGATTATGATGAATCATTGTATATTTTTCCTTAAATGATGTGATTGCACCATACATTTTCTCAGTTAAATTTTCTGGGATTTCGTCCTTTCCCTTTGTTTTCTGTTCCCCAATGTAATCTGACGCTAATGCAGACCTTGATGTAATTTTTGAAATTTTATTCATTTCTTCACCGATAATTCCACGGGCATGCTGATTTGTTGTCTCCATTGTCACAAAGTCATCCACTGTTTTTTTATATGCTACATCTAAATTGCTTAATTCTTCATCCCGTGTAAGCTTACGAGTTCCATTTTCATCAGCTACATATATTTCTCTGGTTCCATTTTCATAGCCCTTCACAATTTCATCATATAATTCTGCGTATGCTTTAACATAATTATTTGCCTTGTCAGTAATATTTAAGGCACTTTTTCCTGTATCAACATTTTGATTCTGCTGTGCTGCCTTCTTTTGAATTTCATAACTATAATCAATATCACTGATTTTTTTACTCGCTAACAGTTCCTTTCTTTGAACCACATCATCATATTTTTCCTGTCCACTCTGCTGTATACGATTACGATAATACTCCAATCCCTCATTAGAAATCGAAAGCTTCACTGATTGCCCCACTGTATGTTTTTCGTTTGTCTGACTATTTCCTTTCTGTACTTTATCAGTATTTTTTTCCATTATTGAATTCGTATTATTCATGTAATTAGATATTTTCATATTGTCACCTCAATTTCCATATTTATACAATGTCATTGACGGATAACGTCTGGTGAATGTCAAAGAATTTGATCCTACTGCATAATCATAATAATAATTAAAACTTTCTATATCTATTAACTTACCTGTTGACGGATCAATAATAACTGTCACGGCTTTAAAGTCCTGCCACAAATTATTCTCTTTATATGCCCCTGTGCATCTGCAATGAACACTGTAGAAGTTACTGTTATTTTAATTGCATACTTCATGCCTTCATATCAAAATTATCTTGCAATATTATGTTTTCACCTACACTACCAGTCTTTTCTTCACTATTTAGTGCTTTTCTCGCCTCACTAAATGCCTCATAATATGTCATTTTTAATGCTGAATGAACCTGTGACTCTGCTTTTGTTTCTTTTTCCTGCCAGCCTACTCCCCCTGTATAGGTCAAAACTTCTTCGCCCTCTTCATTGTATACATGAATTGCCGAGCCTGTCCCTGTTCCCTGATATTTTGCCTCATAAGGTATTCCAAACAGCATACAGAGCCATTTTTTGTCTGCTTCCTCAACTTCTTTCATTGCTGACATATTACCTGAATTCATTGATTGACTAAACTTTCCAATTAAAGCAGCTCTATTCGGGGCTACTTTGCTTACTTCCGTCTTTCTCAAATTCATAAATGCATTTCCCATATATACATTGTCCTGTGCATCTTTTTTTGCCAGATCAACAATCTTCTCTTTTAAAGAATCCGTTAATTTCCATTTGTTTTTTTTAGAAGATTTAGAAACATTTTTATTCGATGTGTTCCACACTTTTGCTGTGCTATAATTATTTGATATTTCCATTTAATTGAATCACCTCTCTGTTCTGTCATTTATGTAATCATACAATTCCTTATATGACAGATAACCTGATAAGTTGTTCGAATCATATTGTAACTGCATAAATTCTTTAATCATGCTCATATAGTCTTTCTTTTCATTTATGCTGTCAGAATCATAAGTGATGTTGCCATTCACACCACCAGCCGCATTCATGAAATCTCCAAAAGCATTTTTCGTAAAGCCTTCTACATCACTATATGTTGTATATGCAAGCATTTCCAAATAACTTGCATTTCTTGGATCAACATCATTTATCTGTACATTTGTATCTGTGTAATTTCCTTCTTTGTCCCAATATCTTACCCTGTATTCTGGGTTTGCCGAATCATATGCATCTGATTTATATACAGATGCACTACTGCCATCCGGAAATCCTACTGCTGTTAATGCATTTCCACTATCTTCTGTTCCCGACATATGTAATGTAATATTAGAAGATGTACTGCTTACATTTGATAACAAACCGGAATTCATACCGTTCGCTTTCGCAGTGTTTCTTTTTGTTCCTGTATAATAATTTGAATAATTATAACCGTTAATTCCTGCTATACTCATTTTCGTTTCCTCCAATTATTTTCATTCCTCTGTCATTCGGAATCTACTCACTCTCCATAACGGTCCAAAGACCATGCCTTTACAGGATAATCACAAGAAAGTACCCGACAAAAGCATACTATATTTTTATATCTACTGACTTCTTTCCACTCTCAACATACTCTCTCGTAATGCCATCCAATGCGCCAGCCGGTATTGGTTTACCAGCTCTCCATGTAGGATCTGCGGCTTTTGCAGCTTCTGCAAATGCCTGTCTGTATTGATGTTCATATTGTTCCATTGTCCAGCCTGCTGATAAGCGGTCATCCTTATCCATTTTTCTGTATAAATTGTTATATACACTCTCCCTTTTGGTAGTATCACCATTTAAAGTACCGTTTTCATTTAAGAATTCTTTCTTTGCCAGTTCATACATTTCTTCTTTGCTACTATCCGGAATTAATATGATCCTTTTTCTCGAACTTTCATTTTCATCTGTCACTAAAAGTCCTGCCAGTCCATTTACAGGGTTGATATAATCTCCATCCTTGTCATAATGACTCATCAGATTTTTTATTCCCTGAATATTGCCATACATTGCACCATTTCCAGCAGACATCATTTGTTTTACTGCGGCTTTATATTGTTTGCTGTTTGTGTTAATCCCGGCAGCTTTTAACTTGGACTGAACAGAACTGCTGTTCAACTGGGACAACTGAAAACTGCCTATTGCATTTACTCCTGATGTCCCAAATGATTTTTGAAACAAAAAAGCATAATCCGTTATTTTTGACATAAAACATCCTCCCATATTAAACCTGTTATCTTACCTATATCCTTACGCTTTCCTATCAAAAGACGTTTTCTCTTCCAAATAGTTCGGCAGTTCTTTCAATTCTGAGCTTTGGGCATTCTTTTGCGTATGGTATTCATTGAAGTAAATTCCGTAAAATTCTCTTTCCTTTTCCCGCTCAGCCGGAGTTCTTTCGCATCCCCATCCATAACTATCTCCCAGATAGGTCAACACTTTTGTTCCTTGATAAGAAATGTCGGCACCATATCCTTCGCCTGTCAGAATCGGACATTCCAGTGTGCCTCCTCCCGCCAGAGCAAACTTCTTTTGCGCAAGGTTGTTATTTTTCCCCTCTGCCCTCTCCAGAAAATCGAGCAATGATAATTCTCCGATTCCTTTGCATTTCGGATTACCATTTTGACTTTTTACCGCATTTTTAGCCTGCTGATATAATGCCTTTCTGTCAGGGGATACATCGGATATGTATTCTGCACATAACCTTGTTCTCTGCCTGTGAATAGATTCTAATTCCGTTTTACTCGTAGTGTTGGCAGCTCTCTGAGCCAGTTCCTTAATCTCAGAGACAAACTCTGCCTGTGACTTATTGCTTTTCCCTGCACTTGGAATCATAGACCAATCAGGTTCTCCACTTCTCAGCGATTCACTATATTTTGTAATGGCAGAACTCGTTGCATTTGAAATCGATATTCCCATGAATTCACCTCATATTTTCTACCTTCTCTGCATATATTTTAACCTCTATATATACTTATCCATTTATCATATTCATTCTTTAAAATTCTCATAACATACTTATTTCCTCTATTTTTTTATCGGATAAAATAACCTGTTCTCCTAGTCCCATGTCATCAAACGACCATATTACGCATACAAAGACCATCTCTTTACAAGATGACCACTGCCTTAAATTCATTTTCATCGCAGGAAAGCACCATATCACCGCCATATTTATCCACAACTGCTTTTACATTTAACAATCCAATACCGTGATGATCCCCTCTTTTGCTCTTTATCGTATCATTTTCAATTTCCACCTTTTCTGTCACCGGATTTCTTACCGCAAATATCAGTTTATGTTCTTCGCACTCTAATTTCAGATGAATGACCGCTTTTCCGGTATTTTTCAGTACCTTTTCACTCTCCCGGATTGCATTATCCAATAAATTGGAAAGCAGAATCACAATCTCTTCCTCTTCCAGACAAATCTCCTGCAGATCCCCTACTTTTAGGATCACTGCTATGTGCTTCTCCTGCATGCTGCGGTATTTCTGGTTTAAAATAGCATTCACCACTGGATGATTCGTATTTATCGCCGACATCTCGACTGCTATGCTCTCTGTCAGTTTCTGCGTAAATGAAAGTGCCTCATCTATGTGTCCATTCTTTATCAACGTTTGGATCGTAGAAAGCTGATTTTTATAATCGTGCATTTTTCTTCGCTGACGCTCATAGATTTCTTCCCGGTCCTGATAATCTGCAATACGATTTTTCTGATTTTGTTCCGTAAGTACCGCAATTTTTATTCTCTCTTCTTTTTCAATGGTATTCTGCATGAACTCCATAAGGATAAGGTTAATCGCAACCAGTCCCACCGAAAGAAATAAAAATACATTCTGCATGTCATCGTTTTCTGAATAAAACATAAGAATGAAACCGACCACCGTAAATACAGGAACACAGAAAAACTGAAACCACTCTTTTCCTGTAATCAGACCGTAGCTTTTTCTTGTCTTGCTAAATCTTCTGATAAACAACATCAGAATGATAAAAGCCGTCTTTGATATCAGTGCCTGTAAAAACCATTTTTCTTGGATTGAACCTCCTCTTCCCAGCAAAACAGTCACATAATCAATCAATACAAGCATTGTATAGTTGATGATTGAAAACAAAAAACTCTGCCGGAAGGAGACCTCATAATAAGCCAGATTCAGGAAAGACATAACCAGTATAATCGGGATACATTTTAACATTCCGATCCATGCCCCTGTGACTGTTGCCAGATAAAGCGCTCCACAATAAACAAAAAATCTGTATCTGTTCCTATACCTGCCATCTCTTTTTTCCATAAAAGTATCAAAAAAGTATAGCGTTCCTTTTACTTCCAGCATTTCCGCAATAAATGCCAATACCCAGAATGTCATGTTATTCTTCTCCCTTATACAGCATATATTCCCTCTTTACCTGTGCATATCGTGCCTTGGGAACCGGAATCTTTTTTCCCGTGGTAAGTGTCATCACATAACCGCTGATTTTTGTGATGTACCTCATATTTACAAGAAAACTTAGATGTGCCCGCACGAATCCCATATCCTTGAATTCATTTTCCAGTTCATCCAGTTTTTTATAAATCTGAAATGTCCCTTTTTCTGTATAAAATACATTTTTGTGAAGCTCTGTTTCTATATAAATGATGTCATCTGCATAAAGTTTTATCGTTCCTTCCACAAAACGAAATTCGAGAATTCTACGGTTTTTATTAATTTCTGCTATCAAATCATCCATACATTCTTCTATAGTACCTGCAAGGTTATCTTTCAGCAGAAAACGGCTTGCTTTCACCTTATATCCATCCAGTGCGTAATTCATGTATGCCGTCACCAGCACAACTGGAAGTTTTGGATATTTTTCTTTAATCCTCATAGCTGTTTTCAGCCCATCCATCCCCTGCATATTGATATCCAGAAATAATAGCTGACACGCTTCCAAAGCTGATTGTTCTTCGCATAACTGTTCTCCGGATTCATATTCTGTAATAGCAAACTCATAATTCTTTTTTTCACCATAGTCTGACAGCAAATCTGACAGATTTTTTCTGTCATCTATCCTGTCATCACAAATAATAATGTTCATATTTTTCATTCCTGTCTTTGATTTCTCTCATGCCTGTAAACCATACAAGTCTCACCTAGCACTCTTTATTATATCAAACAAATCTTCCGCTCGATCATTCTCCGCATCAAATGACTATTTTTCGCATAGAACGACTATCTCCTATAGAAACGCAGAAGCACTGTATCTCAAACTCTTTGAAATACAATGCTTCCCTGCATTTTGTATATCGTCATGTTGATATTATTACTTTACTATCCAACACACTCTCTGGGAGTGACTGTATCTATCAAAAAAGAAGCCAGCAGTTTATTCACGCACTGCTGACTTCCTATAATACTACTCATTTTATTTACTTCGTTGCGTCTCAGACAATTTTTTTATTTTTAAACATAACCTCTGTTTTCCCGCCATCCCTTTACATACCACCTGATTCCAACATATACCAGTTGCACGAATAATAAGAGAAATAGCAGATTGATTGGCAATACTGCCTTTATCCAATCCCCAAAGTAGATAGCTATTGCCATACTTACAAGTATCACCATTATGGTAATCATATCCCAACAGTATTTCTTATATAGCCCTGCAATCTTTATTCCGATGAATGCCAAAAGTATTCCCGCACCCACCAGACATCCACCACAAACCAGTATTCTTATCAGCCAGTATACAATTCCGGCAATGACTGGATTGGATATTCCATCACTAATCTGTGCCATGTTCTTTCCTGTCAGTACAACCCAGCCAGCAATGGTCTGTGTAAAAGTTGCGATTGTAGCAAAGAATACCACGCAATCAGAAATAAATATTTTTGACCGTATCATCTGAAAAAGAGTAGTTGATACGGAATACCATATCAGCAGAAACATCAATGCTTCATACATGGCAGTTTTTGTTTTATATCTGCCTGCCAGTTTTTTTCTCTGTGTATCATACCTTTCCTTAGCTTTCAGATAAGCTGTCTGTTTACAATTCCCGCACTTTTGATAGAGCACCGGCTTTTCAACCGGTATCTCTACTTTTTTCTGATGGGAGAGTGCATAATCCCGTTCCTGTTCTGCCTGTCTCTGCTTATCTCGACATTCCTCTATCATGGCTTGAACGGTGTGCGTTTTCTCTTTCTCGCTCTGCAATAATTCTTTTGTTTTCCTCAAGTCGTTCTTTAAGGCTTGAATGTTCTCTGTTTTGTTCTCGCTGTTTAACTTCTCGTTCAAGGTCAGCGATTCGTCGAGCTGCACTTTCAGTTCCCGGATAGTCCGGTCTTTCTGGTCGAGTTCTTCCTGCATCTGCTCCGTCAGCAGTAGCAATTCTTCCAGTTGATCGTCGCTCTTTGAGTTTCTTAATTCGTTCATCAATCAACCTTCCTTTCTCTAATTGCTGTTCAAGTTCAGTAATTCGCTGTTCTGTTTCTGCAATAATCGATTCTCGTTGTTTAACTTCTGTGCTAATTCCTGCCATTGCTGATTTTCTGTCGTGAGTTTCCCTATCCTGTCTGCCTGTTTCTCCAACAGTGTCAGCAGTTCTTCTGTATCCGGCAAGATTTGAAGAAGCTCTGACAATCCGCTCTCTAATTGCTGCAATCGTTCTTCCTGCTCCTGAAAGCACATCAGCTTCTCGTCCTTTTCCTGTATCTCCTGAAGCATCTCTGCCATGATATTCTGCTGTTCCTCTATCCGTGTAATCATTGCTTCCATCATGGGAATTACTTCTTTGCTTTCTTCTAATGTCATTCAACCACTCCCTCCACATCGACAATGCACCGGATACCTTACCAAAGGTTGCAATTACCTTTTGCAGTAGTGCATTTTGTTTTTTAATCATCTGATTTTCTCCGACCTTCCATGAACCTTTCCTTATCTGTCCGGTGAGATATTTTTCCTCAATCATTCTTGCGTCTGCACCCTCATGGATAGTAGGGACTTTTAATTTGCCCTGTCTTTCATAAGAGCGGTGGTCAATCTGATTGTCTATGGATAAATGCCGGTTACACGTCTTTGCCCATTCGCTTCGCCATAACTCACAATTCTTTGGATTGTTCCAGCCGGTAGCGTCGGTCAGAACCCGTTTCCATTGTTTTCTGTTTCTTGCCCCAACTTTCTGTACTCCGTTTTCATCAAGTACTGGAATACGGATTCCATGACGGTCAGGATTTTTCTTATCCTGCCACCAGTCCGGGTGGGTTTCATCAACTACGATATTTCCGTCAGTATCTCTGACAAAATCCCAGTCCTTGACTTCTTTGTTGCCCCATGAGTGATCCAGATTGAATGGTCGCATGGTTACAAGTAAATGCACATGTGGGTTTCCATCACCCTTATCGTGTATGCTCCAGTCAGCACACATTCCCTTGTCCACGAAAGTTTTTTGAATATATTCGGTTGTATAATCAATCTGTTCCTGTCTGCTCCATTCTTTCGGCAGGGAAAATTCAAATGAGCGTCCAA